>CAWEZY010000008.1:0-108371 GCA_963813755.1 uncultured Gammaproteobacteria bacterium
CTCGTCAATACGCTCGGCATCGCGATGGGTCAGCGAGCCTATAAGAGTTATTCGCAACTCATGTCGTCGGCGCGATGGCGACGCGCGTTCAATGCGGGGGCCCGTCCGCAGCGGCTGCTCTTCGCGAGCACCGGTACAAAGGATCCAAAGGCATCCGACGTCCTCTACGTCGAAGGACTGATCGCGCCGCTGACCGTGAATACGATGCCCGAGAAAACTCTCAAGGCGTTCGCCGATCACGGCAAAGTCGGCGACGAGTTGCGCCCCGATGGCGGCAATTCGGAGATAGTGCTGGAGAAGTTCACGCGGGCCGGCGTGGATCTCGACGCGCTTGCGGCGAGACTGCAAGATGAGGGTGCGGCGTCCTTCGTGGCCTCGTGGAACGAACTGCTGAGCGTGATCACCTCGAAGAGCGACGCGCTCAGGAAGGCGGGTGAGATGAGCACGCCCGTTGCCCCTCTGTTGCAGCGCCCCGCCTGGGCCCTTCTGCAGGAACATCACAAGGCGATTGCCCCGCTACACCTGCGCGAGCTCTTCGCCGAGGATCCGGACCGCGGCGAGCGTCTTATGCTCGAGGCCGCCGGGATCTACTTCGATTATTCGAAGAACCGCATCACGCCGGAAACGCTCCCGCTGCTCGTGCAGCTGGCCGAGCAATCGGGCCTGCGCGAGCGGATCGATGCCATGTTCGGCGGTCAAGCAGATCAACGTCTCCGAAAATCGCTCCGTGCTGCACATCGCGTTGCGCGCTCCGCGCGGCGCATCGATGCTTGTGGATGGACGGAACGTGGTATCCCTGGTGCATGCGGTGCTCGACCAGATGGGCGCCTTCGCCGAGCGCGTGCGCAGCGGCGCCTGGCGCGGACGGACCGGCCGACCGATCAGGAAGTGTAGTCAACATCGGCATCGGCGGATCCGATCTTGGGCCCGGTCATGGCGTACGAGGCGCTCAAGCACTACAGCGAGCGCGCCATGACGTTTCGCTTCGTCTCGAACGTCGATTGCACGGACATCGTCGAAGCGGTCCGTGACCTCGATCCCGCCGAGACGCTGTTCATCATCTCCTCGAAGACCTTTACGACGCTCGAGACCATGACAAACGCCGCCGCCGCACGCGACTGGTTGGTGCAGGGATTGGGCGGCGACAGTCGCTCGGTCGCACAGCATTTCGTCGCGGTTTCCACCAACGCCGCGGAGGTCGCGAAATTCGGCATCGACACGGCGAACATGTTCGAGTTTCTGGGACTGGGTCGGCGGCCGTTATTCGATGGACTCGGCGATCGGACTGTCGACGATGCTCGCGATCGGCCCGGATCACTTCCGCGAAATGCTCGACGGCTTTCACGAGATGGACGAGCATTTTCGCACCGCGCCTTTCGCCCGCAATCTGCCGGTGATCATGGGGCTGCTCGGCGTCTGGTACAACAATTTCTTCGGCGCGCAGACCGTGGCCGTGCTGCCGTACGAGCAGTACCTGAAGCGCTTTCCTGCTTACCTGCAGCAGCTGACGATGGAGAGCAACGGCAAGCACGTGACGCTCGATGGGGCAGCCGGTCGCCTACGACACCGGGCCCATCTACTGGGGCGAGCCGGGAACCAACGGGCAGCATTCCTTCTATCAGCTGATCCATCAGGGCACACGGCTCATTCCCTGCGACTTCATCGCCTTCGGCAAGCCGCTGAACCCGCTCGGCGCACAGCACGACCTGCTGCTGGCGAACGTGCTCGCGCAGGGCGAGGCGCTTGCATTCGGCAAGACGGCCGAAGAGGTCAAGGCCGAAGGCACACCGGACGCTCTGGTGCCGCACCGGATCTTCGAGGGCAACCGACCGTCCAACACGCTCCTGCTCGAGCGGCTCACGCCCGCGGCGCTTGGCAGGCTCGTGGCGCTCTACGAGCACAGCGTGTTCACGCAGGGCGCTATCTGGCAGATCGATTCATTCGACCAATGGGGCGTCGAGCTCGGCAAGGTGCTTGCCAAACGGATCCTGCCGGAGATCCGCGAGTACCGAGGGGGCGCTGGGGCAGGATAGCTCGACCAATGCCCTCATTCGGCGGATTCGGAGCCTCAAGCGATAACGCTTCGCCGGCGGCGACGGGCGCCGCGTTAATCCTCAAGGAGTCGCGCATGCAACTGGGAATGATCGGTCTGGGAAGAATGGGCGCGAACATGGTGCGCCGGCTTATCCGCGGCGGCCACGAGTGCGTCGTCTTCGACGCAGCCCCGCAAGCGGTGGAGGCGCTCATCCGAGAGCAGGCGCGGGCGGCTGCGTCGCTCGAAGATTTCGGTCGCAAAAGCTGCGGCAAGCCGCGCGCCATCTGGCTGATGGTGCCTGCCGCCGTGGTGGATGAGACGATCGCGCGAGCTGCTGCCGTACCTCGCACACGGGCGACATCCTGATCGACGGCGGCAATTCGTACTACGTCGATGACATCCGCCGCGTCGAAGGAGCTCGCGCCGCGAGGGCATCCATTATGTCGACGTCGGCACGAGCGGCGGGGTCTGGGGCCTGGAGCGCGGGTACTGCATGATGATCGGCGGCGAACCGGGACTCGTGCAGCAGCTCGATCCCATCTTCGCGACGCTCGCGCCGGGCATCGGCGAGCATTCCGCGCACGCCGGGCCGCGAAAAGTTGCGCGACGGCACCGCGGAGCAAGGCTACCTGCATTGCGGCCCGAACGGCGCCGGTCACTTCGTCAAGATGGTTCACAACGGCATCGAGTACGGACATCATGGCCGCCTACGCCGAGGGGCTGGCGGTGCTCCGAGCGGCGAATGTCGGCAAGCAGGCGCGCGAGATGGACGCCGAAACGACTCCGCTGCGCGATCCCGAGCACTACCAGTTCGACATCGATCTGCCCGAAGTCGCCGAGGTATGGCGGCGCGGCAGTGTAATCGCCTCCTGGCTGCTGGATCTAACGGCCACCGCGCTGCTCTCGGACCCCGAGCTTGCGAGGTTCTCCGGCCGAGTATCCGATTCCGGCGAGGGGCGCTGGACCATCAAGGCGAGCATCGATGAGGGAGTTCCGACACCGGTGCTCACCGCGGCACTCCAAGAGCGGTTCAGTTCCCGCGGGAACGCGGCGTTCACGGACAAGCTGTCATCGGCCATGCGCTTCGGATTCGGCGGCCACCAAGAGAACGCGGCGGAATAAAAGCTGAAAAAGGACGGCAATCCGACGAGTAATCAGCTTTTGCGATGCACTGGTGTTGCAGCTGTAACCCCAAACTTCAGCTTGGCACATTGATGCCGTACTGCCATTCAGGGGGAGTCCATCTTACCAATTTTTTCCCTTTCCTTACCACGGGGCCGAAATACCATTGCTCTCGGCCCAGGCCGTTCGGGCATCCTGCACTCGCCCGGCGGAGGCGAGTCATGCGCGCGCGCCTCGCCTCCCGGATTCTCGGGCGGAGCCCCTCGAATCCGTTGCGACATCCTTGTCGCAATCTGCAACTCGATTGTCGCACACCACCAACACGTCTCGCTCCGTGCCAACCTCTCTGGGCGGCTCTGCTGTCGAGCCACGAAGAGGCGTCTAACCGAATCGACTAGCTGCGGGTATGCGGCACCAACACAGACTGCATCCCAGCGGCTTCTGCGGCCCGTATTCCGAGCGGACTGTCTTCGAATACCAGACACTCTGTGGGAGGCACGTTTAATCGCCGGGCCGCCTCCAGATACGGATCCGGATATGGCTTTCCCCGCGCGTAATCCTCAACACACACTACGGCGCTAAAGAGCAACCGAATTCCTAGGGCATCCAGAGTCCGCTCGATTTGCCGGCGAAAACCCCCGGAGGCAACCGCCAACGGTTTGATTCCGTGCAATCTCCGCGCGACCCGCACCACTTCCTCAATCGGCTTGACTTCGTCGATCATCTCCAGGAAGTACTCCTCCTTTCGCTTGGCGGCCTTTTGCACGTCACCGACCTTCAACCCGTGCTCTTCTCTCAGCAGACATAGGATTTGCGCAGTCGGTGAACCACCCAATTGATAAAAAAGTTCAATCGCGAATGACGCCCCGAGTTCCGCAATGATCCGCGTCCATGCGCGGTAGTGCAGCGGCATGGTGTCAGCCAGCGTTCCGTCACAATCGAAAATGTAGCCGCTAAATTCGCGGTCAGGAATTGCCAGTTTCATTAATCCCTCCGCGTGCATTTGATGCTAAAAGTCCCGCTTTGAGCGCCGCGTTGCATCACAGGGTAACACCGCAAAGACGAGCCCGTTCGAGTGCCAAGGCCACAACGACATCAGTAGCCATTGTGGTGCTAGGCCTCGCGATGGCTGCGGAGACGCTCGGATTCCACCGAAAAGTTTCCGTCCTATACATCGGACTTCCTCCTCTCCCAGGCTTATCCTGGCGCTATGTTGAAAAACCCTCCGAGGCTGGTACGCAGGTGATCCTGGAAAAAATTCGCCTTCCAGCCGACGGCAGGCGCCACAACCGCAACAAGCACTGAAGAGATTCTGCCGATTCGTAGTCGCCTCAACGCTCGAACTAGCGGTGCCCCAACAAGCTCAGCATCATGGCGATCGCGATGCGTAGCTGCGCTTGGTCCGTGCGGTGGTTCCCCGACGCCTTCGCATTTGCCGTGCTGGCCGTGGCCGTCGTGACGATCGCCGCCGTGGAGAGTGAGTGTCAGGCTCGGAGTGCTACCCGTCCCGATGCAGAGACCAAACGGATGGGCGTCAGTGTGTTCTCTTGGGAAGAGGATTAGCTCAACCGGACTGATGCTGCCGCCATGTCCCGCAAAGCACTAGCGATTGGAGCATTTACGTTGTGCCAAGTTCAGCGGCTCTACGATAGCAGATCCGGCGGTGCATTGGCAGCGCTGCGAGACCGAAAGATTGGAATGTCGGCAAGAAGTTTTCACCCTGATCCTTCCACAAGGAAGTAAGCAATGCAGACTTCGCGGCGATCGTGAGCGCGCTGGATTGCCAATGATCAACTTGCATCGAGATTGCGAAATGTAGACCCGAGGCTGACGGACACCGCCCGTATTCACCGCCCACCTGGAATCAAGCAATGGACGCTCATCGCAAAGACGATTCGGTCATCCGCGAACTTCGCCGCTTTGAATTAGCCAGGCGGCTGATTTTCCACCAGGTCAGAACCCAGACCATCAGCAAACTCACGGGCCTTTCGCGCCATCGGCTCGCGACGTTGCGACAACGGCTGATGGTTCCGGAGGACGCTCGCCATCGCGGGCCGCCGCCGTGCTCGCTCGAGGTATTATTGCGCACCGCCCGAGGGCGAACAGAAGGTGCCGCCCTCGCAGCGCTCTTCCCTCTTTTCAACAAACCCACTAGCGCCAAACCCATGACATCTCTCGACGAGGCGGAGCAGCTGTGTGAAATCTATGACGCCTACCTAGCCTGTTACCCTCAATCGCAAGTGCAATTCGAAGAATTGATGCTCCTCCGGAAGAGCCTTGCCAAGCGAGATCTCATCGAACTTAAGCTCTGTCGCCTATGTAAGGCCCTCATCATGAACAATCGATCGGATCGCTATCGGCGCACCTGTTGGCACTGCGATGACGGCAATGAACATGAACGAATAATGGACCAGAAGCCCTGCAAGCCTCGGCTGAGATCGAACTGCGAGAGTTTCTGTCTTGACCGAGCGGTCGATTCGCAGCGCACGTATTTAGTGATAATGATTCGACAGCGCTCGGATCAATGCATGGTAGGGTACCAAGGCGATCCCAAAACCTAGAGACAACGCGAGCATCGTCCACACGGGGAATCCTGGCGGCCCAACGAGCTTGAAGAATAGGGTCGTCAAGACGCCTAATAATGCGAGCGCGCGCCAGAACGAACGTGACTACAGGCTCCAGAATGACGAGCAACATGAGAACCGGCAAGCAGGCCACCCGCCAGATCCATCGGATGATTTGCCAAAATGTTAAGCTATCGACGCGCACCGGTCGGTCCCTTGGAACGGATACGTTCATAGATCTCCCAACGATGGACCGGCTTTGCCTTGGGTGCATCGATTCCTACACGCACCCGGGTTCCGTTCACGCCAAGAATGGTGACGGCGACATCGTCCCCGATCATCAGCGTCTCACGCACGCGCCGCGTCAAGATAAGCATACCTCCTCCTTGTCTCTCAACTGCCGCTCCCAGCACATTCTAGCTCTTAGTTAAAAATCGCATAAGTCAATTTTCGCATTATATGTAGATGCTCTCAAGAGAACCGGGAGCATCACCATTGAAAGCACTTCGAAGTCGCCGCCACCGCACGCTCTGTGCAACGTTAGTTGCCGCGACGGAAAGCAGCAGGACTTTCGCAGCACGAGCTCGCAAAGCGGCTTAAAACCTCGCAAACCGTCATCGCGAGGATCGAAATCGGCGAACGCCGCATCGACGTCATAGAATTCATTGACTTAGCACGGGCTCTGCGCATCGATCCGCGCGAGGTTCTCTCGCAACTCATGCATTAGATCGCGAATCGTGGGCAGAGTTTCGCTGAATTTTCCGCGAAACTCGCGCACCACTCACCTGGCGTAAGGCGCATCATGGCGCCAGGCGTGACAATTTGACCCTAAACGACCGGAACCACACGTTGAAGGTCGTTTATGCCTGCAAACTCTGTTCAAGTCGGCACCGAAACGGGCGGCGTCCCCGTACGTGAGCGAGTCTCGATTTCCCGGTGGGTAAATGAACCCTATCCTGCGTGGGATCAAATTCTCACCGCCCATGATGTCGCTCGGGTCATCCGCCGGCCACCTTGGGTGCTTAGCAGCATGGCGGCAGTCGGGAGATTTCCTCGAAAACAGCGATTTCGCGGCAAAAACATTGGATGGCTCAAGGCGGATATCCTTGAGTGGATGACGCATAGCTCTCGGTTTAGGACAGGACTGCGACAACATCAGACGGACATCATCATCCCCTGTCGCCGGCGCAAATCTAACCGCTCCGGACAGCAAACTCTGCCGATGAAACGCTCAACACGATACATCCGCCGAAGAGATGCATCATGACAAACATTTACCACTCGACAAAGGATCTTCGGCAACGATTTCGCTGCTCGAGCCGGACGATTTTCCGACGCATGAAGCGCCCGGAGAACCCATTTCCTACGCCCTGCATCCGGCATTCGGGAAGCTTCAATCTCTGGGATGCGGATGAGATTGCGGCGTGGGAGGAAAGAGAGCGCGAGCGTACGTACGCCGAAGCCTAAGCCCGGGTCAACTCGGTAAGGCGCTGCCACCAGGCGCTGTATGCCGCAGCCTGCTCTTTGAGGTACGTGTAGTGATCGTACGTTTGCCATGTCCCGGGCAACCTGTGGCCAAGCATCACTTCCGCCACGTGTGGCTGCGTCAATGTCGAAAAATTGGTGCGCGCGGTCTTCCGAAGATCGTGAACCGACCAATGCGCCATCTCGTACTTCTCGTGTCGCCTCAACCATTGCATGATGTTGTAGGGCAGCGCGAGCGGCGCTCCCTTGCCCATGGGCTCGTTATCCTGGGTATTCAAAAACATATGCGTATGGATGCCACTTAGCTTCATCGCCTCTTCTATGAGGGGCTTGATCTCCGGAATGATCGGACGAAGCAGCGGCTTGCCCGTCTTCTTTCCCAACTTGTGATGCTCGGGAGGCACCGTCCAGAGCTCCTTGTTGAGATCGAAGTCGGCTTTGCGGCTGAGACGCAGCTCGCCATTTCGACATCCAAAGAACAAACATAACTTCAGGAATAGTTTGTTTTTTTTCGCGATGCGTGAGCGGTCGATGGCTTTCCACACGTACGAAATTTCTTCATCAGAGAGAGCGCGAAGGTCCTCCCGCTTTATAACCTGCAAGTCGCCTCTCGCATAAATATCCGACAAGGCATTCGCAGAGATGAGCTTGCGCTTAAGCGCCGAACTTCAGCATTTGCTTGGCATTCACCAAGATTCGCTCCGCGATGTGCGGACGCAACTTTGCTTGTTCCTCGAGCAATTCGAGCCAGTGATGAAGAGTCACTTCTTGCGCTGGCAGCTTGCCAATCTTCGGAAAGACGTAGAGCTCGAACGTCCGCAGGACTTCGTGATGCCCCTTCTTGGCCGTCTTGCAGTACTTCTCGTACCAAAGCCGAAACAACGCCTCGACGAGTGGAGCCTCGACGATTGCCGTCTTCTCGGTCGATCGAATGACCTTCGGATCGTGCCCCTGCTCCTGTTTCTCGCGCAGTCTCAGATGCTCCGCGCGCGCCTTTTTGAGCGACATCGCCGGGTAAGTACCTAGGTCAAGCCTTCTCGCATTCGCGCTCCCGTTGTACCGGTAGCGCATCTGAAAAACGATTTTGCCCTTACGGGTGACGCGCGCTCCCAAGCCATCGCGATCGGCTTTTTCGCGAATCTTATCGCCCGGTTTTCCGCTGTTTGACTTCAGCCACGCGTCGGTGATCGCCATGGGAAACGCCTTGTGTACATGGCGGGCATTATAGGCGACGAAAGCTCATTTCATGTACACAAATGTGTACACAAAACGTGTGTCTCGGGGTGTCTTTCAATGACTTTGGGTGTCGCAGCTAAAATCATGAAATGGCCATTTTTCAAGGGGATTGCTCGCATTTTTTACGCGATATGACGTGGGCTGTCTTTGAGGGTATCATCGGGGTGGGAAATGATCGCAAAGGTGCGCCGGCGCGCAATCTCGCGCGCGAGATCGGGGATGGCGGCGCTCATTTCAGGCGGATTCGGCCTGGCGTCGGGCGTCAGAGTTCTGCGCAGCACCGCGGCGTCCTCGCGACCGGCGGTCGCCTGGTAATACCCGCGGCGTATGCCGATCTGCTCGAAGCCAAGGGAGTGGTACAGCCGTGCCGCGGCGGTATTCGACGGCCGGACCTCGAGAAAAGCCTCGTACATGCCGGCGCTGCGCGCGCGATCGAAAAGATACAGCAGCATTTTTCGCGCGAGTCCGCGGCAGCGGTACTCGTCGCGGATGCAGACATTGAGCACGTGCGCCTCGCCGGCGCCGACCGACATGATGCCGTAGCCGGCCATGTCGCCGCCCACGTCGATCACGCGGCATACGTAGCCCACGCGCAAACAGTCGCGAAAAATCCCTTCGCTCCAAGGAAACTGATAGGCGGCGCGCTCGGTCGCCCCGACCGCCGGAATGTCCAGTTCGTGCATCGGCCGAATTTCGACCGCCGCGAAATCGCGCTCGTGCTTAACGCTCGACACGTGCGCATACCTCGCGCGCAAACTTTAAATCCTCCCAGGCCTTGCGCTTGTCCGCCGGCGTACGCAGCAAATAGGCCGGGTGATACGTCACCACCAGCGGCACGCGCGATTTACCGAAGCGGTGCTCCTGCTGGCGCAGCCGCGCCAACGGCGCGTCGGTGCACAGCAGATTCTGCGCCGCGATCCGGCCCACCGCCAGCATGATCCGCGGATCGAGCAAGTCGATCTGCCGCTCGAGATAGGGCCGACATGCGGCGCTTTCGCTCGCCGCCGGATCGCGGTTGCCCGGCGGCCGGCACTTGAGGACGTTGGCGATGTACACCTGCTCGCGCGCCAAGCCGATTGCCCGCAACATGGAATTGAGCAATTGGCCGGCGCGGCCCACGAAGGGCTCGCCTTGGCGGTCCTCCTCGGCGCCGGGCGCTTCGCCCACGATGAGCCATTGCGCTTGGCGGCTGCCCGTGCCAAATACGGTTTGGGTGCGTGTCCGGCTCAATGCACACCGAGTGCAGGCGGCGACTCGAGCGCGCAGCTGCTCCCAATCGCAAAGCGAATCCGGCAACTGCGCCGCCGGCCCGGCGCTGCTGGCCGCCGGAACGGCAGTCAGCGCGCGCTTCGACGCGTCACGCCGCAGCTTCCAAGACTCGAGCCCCAGGGCCGCGAGGTAATCCTTGCGCCGAACGCTGTTCATGCGTGCGGCGCGGACCGCGCAGCGCCTGCGCAGCTTGCGATATGCCCACACGGCCGGAGCCGACGCGGCATAGCTGCCGAAGATCAGCAGCAGGGTGATCGCCGGGTACAAGAAGATGAATGCGAAGGCGAGCGGCACGAACACGATTTGTCGTGAAGCGCACGCGCGCTCCGGCATCGACTTGTTTGAAGCTGTGAACGCGAAACGACTGATCATCAGCGCCCCGGCGCATGCGGTGACGACGAACGCCAGAATGAGGCCCGGCAGCCCGATGTTGACCCGATCGCTCGCCAGCCACACCAGCGCGGCGACGATGGCGGCGGCCGACGGGCTCGGCAATCCCTCGAAGTAATGCTTGTCCTGGGTCGCGGACCGCGAGTTGAAGCGCGCCAGACTCAGCGCCGCGGCGGCGGCATAGAAAAAACACACCAGCCATCCGAGCCTGCGCCACAGCGGGCCGTACTCGGCGATGCGCGCCACGCCCCATTGGTAGGTGACGATGGCCGGCGCCACCCCGAATGACACCATATCCGAGAGGCTGTCGTACTCCTTGCCGAAGGCGCTTTCGGTGTGGGTCCAGCGCGCGACGCGGCCGTCCAGACCGTCGAATATCATGGCCACGAACACCGCGATGCCGGCATGTTCGAATTTCAGGTCGATCGCCGCCACCACCGCATAAAAGCCGGCAAACAGTGCCCCGGTGGTGAGCAGGTTCGGCAGCCAATACACCCCTCGCCGCCGCTCTTGTGGATCTTCGCTCTCTATCATGTGCCGCCATAATACCAGGGGGCCTGATGTAAGATACGCGGCCATGCGCTTATCTCAATACCCCATCTCGACACTCAAGGAATTGCCGGCCGATGCGGAGATCATCAGCCATCAACTCATGTTGCGGTCGGGGATGATTCGCCGCTTGGCGGCCGGGCTCTACACCTGGCTGCCCATCGGTTTGCGCACCCTGAAGAAGGTCGAACGCATCGTGCGGGAGGAAATGGACCGTGCCGGCGCCCTCGAGTTGTGCATGCCGACGGTCCAGCCGGCCGAATTATGGAAGGAGTCCGGCCGCTGGAGCAAGTACGGACCGGAATTGCTGCGATTCAAGGATCGCCACGATCGGGAGTTACGCCTACGGTCCCACGCACGAAGAGGTCATCACCGACATTGCGCGCCGCGAACTGCGCAGCTATAAGCAATTGCCCGTCAATTTTTATCAAATTCAATCCAAATTCCGCGACGAGATTCGTCCGCGCTTCGGCGTGATGCGCGCGCGCGAATTCCTGATGAAGGACGCCTATTCCTTCCACAGCGACGAGGCGAGCCTGGCTCAAGGGTATCGCGCCATGTTCGACGCCTACACGCGTATTTTCACCCGCATGGGTTTGAAATTCCGTGCGGTGCAGGCCGATGCCGGCAGCATCGGCGGCAGCGTGTCCCAGGAATTTCACGTGCTTGCCGATTCGGGCGAGGATGCCATCGCCTTCTCGAACGCAGACGATTATGCGGCGAACGTCGAGACGGCCGCGAGCGTGGCGCCGTCCACGCCGCGCGCATCGGCGTCCCAGCCATTGAGCAAGGTGCCGACCCCGAACGTGCGCAGCATCGCCGAGCTGTGCGCGTTCCTCGGGGTCGCTGCCGCACAATGCGTGAAAACCCTGTTGGTGGAGGGCAGCGACGGCAGCTTGGTCGCGTTCGTCCTCCGCGGTGATCACGAACTGAACGCCGTCAAAGCGCAGAAGCTGCCGGGCGTCGCCAGTCCGCTGCGCATGGCAAGCGCCGAACGAGTGCGCCTGTTCACGGGCAGCGAACCCGGATCGATCGGCCCGGTCGGATTCCCCGGCACGGCTTACGTCGACCATGCCGCCGCGCAATTGGCGGACTTCGTGTGCGGCGCCAACGAGAAGGATACGCACTTCGCGGGCGTGAACTGGGGCCGCGATCTGCCCGAGCCGCGTTCGCGAGACATCCGCAACGTGCAAGCGGGCGATCCGAGTCCAAGCGGCCGCGGCAGCCTCGAAATTGCGCGCGGCATCGAGGTCGGCCACATTTTTCAGCTCGGACGGCTCTACAGCGAGGCGATGCAGGCCACCGTGCTCGACGAGCAAGGCAAGGCGCTCTTCATGTTCATGGGCTGCTATGGCATCGGGGTCACCCGGGTGGTGGCCGCGGCGATCGAGCAAAATCACGATGCCAACGGCATCGTCTGGCCGGAGCCGCTGGCGCCGTATCTGGCGGTACTGGTGCCGCTCAACTATCAAAAGTCCGACCGTGTGCGACAAACGGCCGACCAGCTGTACCAGGACTTCAATGCGGCGGGCATCGATGTGTTGCTCGACGACCGCGACGCCCGGCCCGGGGTGAAGTTCGCCGATTCGGAGCTCATCGGGATACCGCACCGCATCGTGATCGGCGAGCGCGGCTTGGCCGCCGGAAATCTTGAATATCGGCACCGGCGCGAGACCCAGTCGACGGAAATACCCATGGCGGATGCCGTAGCGTTTATAAGGGCCAATTCAACCCATGTAAGGAGCTAAAACGTGCGTTGGCGGCTGCGCGAATACTTGGCTTCCACTGTCGGCGCCCTGGCCGTGGGTTTGACGCTCGCGAGCGCGGCGCATGCGGACCAGCAGCGCGACCCGGAACTGAAGGAGCTGCTGCAAAAGATCATCGGCAGCCGGGATTGCTTCATCGACAAATACGAATCCGAGGTATGGTACAAGACGATGGAGCCGCGGCTGCAGCACTTCGTGCCATCGCACGAGGAGCGGGTCGACATTCTCGATCACGTGTATTGCGAGGCGAAACGCGATCCCGCGCTGCAGCTTCCGCCTGACCTGGTGCTCGCTCTGATCGAAGTGGAGAGCCGCTTCGACCCGTGGGCCGTTTCGCCCGCGGGCGCCGTCGGCCTGATGCAGGTCATGCCATTTTGGCCGGGTCAGCTCGGGGTGCAGAATCAGCTGGTGCGCGTCGCGCCCAATATCCGGTTGGGCTGCGAGATCTTGCGCTACTACCTGCGCGCCGAACACCTCAATTGGTCGCGGGCGCTCGCCCGCTACAATGGCAGCATCGGCCGCAATTCGTATCCCGCTTTGGTGATGCAGCGCTGGCAGCGCGTCTGGCGCTTCTGATCGGCGACGGGTTTACGGGCCGCGGCATTTAAAGGATTTCAAAATACGGCGGCGTAACGCGCTCGAGCTCGTGCTCGAGTTCGAGGACACTCTCGACGCGCGCCATCTTCGGGCCCTGGTGCAGCCACTGGCGCAATCGTTCGACCGCGGCGACCGGCCCATGAGCTACCACCTCCACTGATCCATCCGGCAAGTTGCGGGCATAGCCCGTTAGGGCGAGCCGCTCGGCCTCCATGCGGGTGCTGTGGCGGAAGAACACGCCCTGGACCTTGCCGGTAATGCGAAATCGGCGGATCACATGGGCCAAGAGGATGCACTCGCTCCGAGCTGCGGCCCGAAGGCCCCGCTACTGCGAGGCCGGAGCGCCTACGTGTCCGGCGCTGCCCCGCTGCGCGCTCTCGAGCGCTTCGGTGGCGTGATGCTTGGCCTGTTGAGCCTCCAGACGCGCGCGCACGTACTCCTGCGCTTCCAGGTGCTTTTGCGCCCGAGCTATCGCCGCCTGCGCCGCATATAGATCCGGCGAATTCGCGTCGGTGGCACCGGCCGTGCGGGCGGCCGCGATCGCCTGCCGGGCGTTGCTCATTTCCTGAACGGGAGGCCCGCTCGCGCAGCCCAGGAGGCAAACGACACCGACAACCACGGCAATGAGGCGCAACATAACGGTCAGTGACACTAACAACAGCCGGCAGGGCCGTCAAACGAGTGCCACGGGACAACACCACTGGACAATCCGCAAATCACTGCAAATAATCCGTTGCGCCGGCGCAGCACCCGCGCACCACCGACACGATTTCCCACGGGACTAAACCATGAACGAAATTCTGGTTCTGTATTATTCACGCCAAGGAAGTACCGCCGCATTGGCGCGGCAGGTGTGCCGAGGCGTCGAGACGGTGGCCGGCATGCAGGCAAGATTGCGCACTGTGCCCGCGCTGACCACCACCATCGTGCCGATGGAGCCATCAGTGCCGGACCGGGGCCCGCCGTACGCGACCCACGATGATCTCGTGTCCTGTCGTGGCTTGATTCTCGGTAGCCCAACCCGGTTCGGCAATATGGCCGCGCCTTTGAAGTACTTTTTGGACGGCACCAGCGCACTGTGGCTCAGCGGCGCATTGCTGAACAAGCCGGCTGCCGTCTTTACCTCTACTCAGACTTTGCACGGCGGACAGGAATCGACTTTGCTGTCGATGATGCTGCCGCTGCTGCATCATGGGATGTATCTGGTCGGCCTGCCCTTTACCGAGCGGGGCGTTACCGACACGCGCAGCGGGGGTACGCCCTATGGCGCAAGTCACGTCGCGTCGATAAGCGGCCACGGCGAATTGTCCGACACCGAGCGGGAGCTGGCCCAGGCCTTGGGCGCCCGCGTGGCCGCCTTGGCCTCTCGGCTCGAACGAAGCGCTTGAGGGCCGCGAATCACGCACGGACATTGACCCTGTGCCTTTGGGCAGCGCTCGCGCTGAGCTTGTTGTCTTGGATCGCCGTGGGTTACCCCTGGCCGATTTGCGCGCTGGCGTTCGGGCCGATGCTGGCCCCGCTGAACGGGCTGGCACGCGGTCGGCGCCGCACGTACGCCTGGGCCACCGTGCTCGCGATCCCCTACCTCGTATTTGCCTTGACCGAGCTGTTGGTGAATCCCGCCGCGCGCTGGGTGGCATCGATCAGCCTGCTGTTGGTCTTCGGCTGGATCTGCACTATGGTTTTATTCTTGCGCGCTTCTCGAGTTCGTCGCGAATGAAGGGAATGGTGAGGCGACGCTGCGCCACCAGGGACGCTTCGTCCAATTCATCGAGAATGTCGAACAGCGAGCGCAGGTCGCGCGGCATGCGTTTCAACAGGTAGTCCAAGGTCTCCGGCGGCAATTGCAGTCCGCGTTGGGCGGCTCGCAGCCGCAACGCCTCCGCGCGGCCCGGTTCGTCGAGTTCGCGCACCTGATACACGATGCATGCCGCGGCTCGTGAGCGCCAATCCTCCAACCGCCAGTCGATGTGGCGCGGCGCCGAGCGTGCGGCGAAGATCATGCGGGTATGCAGTTCGGTTGCCTCGTTGAACAGGCGGAACAGCGCTTGCTCCCATTCCAGGTCGCCCGCCACCGCGTCAACATCGTCCACGCACAGCACGCGGCAGTTTTCAAAACCCGACAGTGCCTGCGGCGGCAGCGCGACGGGACGGTCCAACGGGAAGTACGCTGCGGCCGCGCCGGCTGCCGCGCATACAGCCTGCAGCAAATGCGTCTTGCCGCAGCCGCGATTGCCCCACAGCCAGATTGGATCAGGATTGGAGCCTCGCAAGGCGGACAGCAATTCGGCGTTGAGCCCCGGCGAGAAGTTCGCGAATACCGCGGCGGTGCGCAGTCTCACACCCAGCGTCAGCTGTTTCATGCGCGCTTCGATCCGCCGGCATGGATTGCGCGGCGGGATGCCGCCTCTTGCCAGGCGCTCCTGCCATAGCGCATCACGTAATCGATACCGCTGGTCACCGCCGTCACGAAGGTCAGGGAACCGAGCATCACCACCACCCAGTCCGGCGGCACGGCGATCGCCTCTTTGGCGGTGACGCCCAAGACAAACGCCGCCTGGCACAACGTATTGAGCTTGCTGATGACCGAGGGACGCGATTCGATCGGTCCGATGCACAGCCGGTAAGCGATTGCGCCAAGCACGATGATGATGTCGCGCCCCACGGCCACCACCGTCAGCCACACCGGCACCAGCCGAAGCGCGGCGAGTAGCACGAACAGCGTGGCCAACAACAGCTTGTCGGCCGCCGGATCGAGAATTCCCCCGATCGCGGATTGCCAGCCCATGCGCTTGGCGAGAAAGCCGTCGGCCGCGTCGGATGCCGCCGCCACCGCAAACAACCCCATTGCCGCGCTGAACTGGTGGTGCACGAGCGCCAACGAGATAGGGATCACCAACAGGATCCTCAAGGAGCTGATGAGGTTCGGAATCTGGCGTAGCCATCGGTGCACGGCGGGCTACCGGCGCAATTGAAAGCGTTGAACTCCGTTATCGCCGGCGGCGATCGGCTGCAAACGGCCATTCAAGGCAAGAGCTTGCTGCAGCGGTTCCAGGCCGCCCCGTGTGGTCAGCCGGAAGCGCACCGTATCGCCGTTCAATGCCTCCACACCGACATGAGCGATGAAGCTCAGGGATTCGAGATATCCCTGGACGAGCGCATAGTCTCGAACGTCCCCCACTCCCGTGACCTCGATATCGACCGTACCCAGGGCGCCGGTCACGGCGAATATGCCGGCGTAGGTGTCGGCCGCCCGGTTGACGCCTTCCAAGGCACCGGAGAATTCGCTGCTGCGATCCTGGAAAAGGAAAGTCCAGCGCACCCCTGCCGCAGCGCTGGCGTTGGTGGCGCGACCGATCAGCGTGCCATCGCCTCCCAGGCGGCGGCCGAGATCCGCAAGCGTACTTGGGCTTGCGCCGCTGAGCGCGGCATAGTCCAGGTGATCTTGCTGCAATTCGGCGGCGGTGGGCCAGCGCAGCGGTACGCCACGCGCCGCGGCAACCGCATCCAGCGCCAATTTCAATTCAGAGGCATCGTCCGCGCTGACCACCGTGCCGGCTTGCGGGCCGCTTTGCACAGCGAGCCACATGAAGGTGGCGGGCCGCTCGCGACCCCAAAGCGGCTGCCCGTTTTGTGTCAGCCAGCGCTCAATGGCGGCGCCGTCGAACGCCACCCACAATTGATTGTCGGGCGCCGACCGGTACTGCTGGACGTAGCGCCCGGCATTGCTGATGAGCGGCGCCAGCGCCGGATCCTCATCGGCCGTGCGGCGGCCGGTGACCCTCACCAGGACGATCCGCATCGCCGCCGCGAAGGCCGCGGGGCGTGCGGCCTCGGATTGATTGGCAACGGGCGCAGTGGCCTGGTAAAGCTCGGCACGGGTCAGCGCGCGACCGGCGTCGGCTAGGCACAGGGCGGCGCAGGTTACGCATATCAATGCTCCAAGACGCAAATATCGGAGCCAATTGTCGCTGTAGCCTTGTGCCATGGTGTAATCACGTAAGCCCTTAAGTTCCCTGATGTAAAATACCACAGCCAGCCGACCTGACGCGTCGACCCTCCACAGATTGAAGGAGCCGAATGACTGAGCGAGCGCCCGTGACCTATCGCGAGGCCGGGGTCGACATCGACGCCGGCGATGAACTGGTCGAGCGGATCAGAGCCGGTGTCAAGCGTTCCATGCGCCGCGAAGTGTTGGGGGGCATCGGCGGCTTCGGCGCCCTAGTCGAGATCCCCCTCGATCGCTACCGCAGACCCGTTCTGGTTTCTGGCACCGACGGAGTCGGCACCAAGCTGCGCCTGGCCATCGATACCCACCGCCACGACACGGTGGGCATCGATCTGGTGGCCATGTGCGCGAATGACGTCGTCGTGCAGGGGGCCGAACCCCTGTTCTTCCTCGATTATTTCGCGACCGGAAAGCTCGATGTCGATGTCGGCGCACGCGTCATCGCCGGTATCGTGGATGGGTGCGTGCAAGCCGGATGCGCGCTGGTGGGTGGGGAAACGGCGGAAATGCCGGGCATGTACCACGGCGAGGATTACGATCTGGCGGGCTTCTGCGTGGGCGTCGTCGAAAAGGATCGCATCATCGACGGATCCGCGACGGCGGCGGGCGATGTGGTGCTCGGGCTGCCGTCCTCGGGGCCGCATTCCAACGGCTTCTCCCTGATCCGCAAGATACTGCAAGTCGCCGGCGCCGATGCCCTGACCGTGGTCGACGGCGCCGCCCTCATCGACCTTCTGATGGCGCCTACCCGCATCTACGTCAAGCCGCTTCTCGCGCTGCTGCGCGATCTGCCGGTGCATGGGTTGTCGCACATCACGGGCGGCGGGCTCCTCGATAATATTCCGCGCGTGATTCCACAGGGCCTGGAAGTGGTTCTTGAGCGAAGATCCTGGCCTCGCGCGCCGGTGTTCGAATGGCTGCAGGCGCAAGGCCGGGTCGCGGACGAGGAGATGTACCGAGTGTTCAATTGCGGCATCGGCATGACCATTCAGATCGCCGCGAGCGATGCCGAGCGGGCGGTCGCGCTGCTGCGCGACGCGGGACAGCCGGCGCTCGTCATCGGTGAAGTGCGCAGCGGCGTGCGCGGTGTCGTAATTACTTGAGCAGCAATCGACATCCCGTACCGATCGTGATACTGATCTCCGGGCGCGGCAGTAACATGCGCGCGCTCGTGGAGCGCAGCCGTGCGGAGGCGATGGGCTACGAGGTGGCACAGGTGCTGTCCGATACGCCCGCGGCCCCCGGACTCACGTTGGCACGCGACCTCGGAGTTCCCGCACGCGCCTTGACCTCGTCCGGGTCCGCCGACCGCGGCGCGTTCGAGCGCGAATTGGCCGCCGCCATCGACCAATGTGCCCCCGCACTGATCGTGCTCGCCGGCTTCATGCGCATCCTGTCCGCGGATATTGTGGCGCGCTACGCGGGACGCATCTTGAACATACACCCGTCGCTGCTGCCGAAATTCCCCGGCCTGCACACGCATCGGCGCGCCCTGGAGGCGCACGAAAGGCAAACCGGTGCGACCGTGCATTTCGTGACTGCGCAGCTCGACCGCGGCCCCGCCATAATCCAGGCAAGCGTCAAGGTGCAGCCGGACGACGACGCGGAGAGCTTGGCCGCGCGGGTACAGACCCTGGAGCACCGCATCTATCCGTTGGCGGTTCGTTGGTGCTGCGAAGGCCGCCTGCGCTACTCGGGCGGCAAGGCAATGTTCGACGGCGAGGTGCTTTCAAACCCAATACAGTACGCCGACATCGAAGGGTGGAGGGATCACTGAATGCTCGCACGAACCTTGTGCACGGGCTTGCTCGCGATAACCTGCCCCGCATACGCCAGGGAGCAGCCGCCGCCGGGACCGTCGGCGGCGCCGGCGGAAGCCCCGATCGCGCCCGCCGACGCGGGTATCGCACCGTTTTCCGCGCATTACGTAGCCGAATGGAAGAACATCACCGTCGGCACCAGCGACCTGCAGCTCAGGCGCGGCGCCGAGCCCGGGCACTACGTCTACAAATGGACCATTTCCGCGCGCGGCATCTTTCGTCTGCTCTATTCGAACGACGTGACTCAAGAGAGCTGGTTCACTGTGATCGACGATCACGTCCGGCCGGAAAAATACCTGGCCGAACAAGGCTCCTCCAGGGTTATTTTTGAATTCGACTGGGCAGCCGGCCACGCGCGGGGGTTCTCGGAAGAAAAGCCGGTGGACCTCGTGCTCAAGCCCGGGACCCAGGACCTGATGTCCATTCAAATCGAGGTCATGCTGGCACTCAAGAACGGCAATCTGTCGAAAGTTTATTACATCATCGACAAGGACCAGTTAAAGGATTTCGCCTATGCGCAAGACGGCATGGCCACCTTGAAAACGGCTATTGGGCAGTTCGACACCGTCATCGTCTCGAGCCGACGCACCGGCAACGATCGCGTGCTGCGCATGTGGTTCGCGCCCTCACTGGGCTTCCTGCCGATGCAGGCCGAGCGCTCGCGGGGCGGCAAGCTCGAATTCGCCATGCGCATCAAAAGCTTAAGGCCGTGACAGGCGCCTAAGTCTTCGGAAGGGTAACGCCCCGCTGGCCCTGATATTTCCCGCCGCGATCGCGATACGAGGTCTCGCAGACCTCGTCGGACTCGAAGAACAGCATTTGCGCAACGCCCTCATCGGCGTAGATCTTTGCCGGCAGCGGCGTCGTATTGGAAAATTCGAGCGTCACATGCCCTTCCCACTCCGGCTCGAGCGGAGTGACGTTGACGATGATGCCGCAGCGCGCGTAGGTGGACTTGCCCAGGCACACCGTCAACACGCTGCGCGGAATGCGAAAGAACTCCACCGTGCTGGCCAGTGCGAAGGAATTGGGCGGAATGATGCACACCGACCCTTTGAAATCGACGAACGATTTTTCGTCGAAGCTCTTCGGGTCGACAATGGTCGAGTTGATGTTGGTGAATATCTTGAATTGGTCCGCGCAGCGCACATCATAACCGTAGCTCGAAGTGCCGTAGGAGACGATCTTGTGGCCGTCGGATACCCGCACTTGTTCGGGCGAGAACGGATCGATCATCGCTTGTTCGCGCGCCATGCGCCGGATCCACCGGTCGCTTTTGATGCTCAAGTCGCTTCCACGGTGATTTTGGGAAACATCGAGCTGTAATCCTTGTTCAGCGTCGCAAGCCGCGCCGCGGCACGGCGCGCCATCTGCAAATAGGCGCGTGCGCGTGCACTTCCCGGCTCGGCCACGACCGTCGGCGAACCGCCGTCCGCCTCTTCGCGAATTCGAATGTCCAACGGCAATTCGCCGAGCAGCTGCACCCCGTATTGCTGCGCCATGCGGGCGCCGCCGCCGCTGCCGAAGATGTGCTCCATGTGGCCGCAGTTGCTGCACACGTGGACGCTCATGTTCTCCACCACGCCGAGCACCCGCACCTCGACTTTCTCGAACATCTTTAGGCCCCTGCGCGCATCGAGCAGGGCGATATCCTGTGGCGTCGTCACGATGATCGCGCCGCTCACGGGCACCCGCTGCGCCAATGTCAATTGGATATCCCCGGTGCCCGGCGGCATATCGACCAACAAATAGTCGAGTTTCCCCCATTGGGTGTCGCCCAGCATCTGGGTCAAGGCCTGGGTGACCATCGGTCCGCGCCACACCATCGGCTGTTCGGAGTCGACCATAAAGCCGATCGACATCACTTCGACCCCGTGAGCGCGCAGCGGCAAAATGTGCTTGCCGTCGGTGCTCTGCGGCTGCTGGCCGGCTAATCCCATCATCTGGGGTTGGCTGGGGCCGTAGATGTCGGCATCCAACAAACCCACTCGCGCGCCCTGCGCCGCCCAGGCGAGCGCCAGATTGGCCGCGGTCGTCGACTTGCCGACCCCGCCCTTGCCCGAGGCCACCGCCACGATATTCTTGACGTTGGCGAACGGCTTGAGCGTGCGCTGGACCGCATGCGCCGTGATCTCGGTCTTGAGCTTCAGATCGAGGCGCGCGCCCCCCAAGACCGGCGCCAAGTAGTTCTGCAGGGCCGGCTGCAATTCGGGTCCGTAATCCGCGCACGGAAACCCGAACTTGAGCTCTACCGTCGCCACGTTGTCCCGCAACAATACGGATTCGATCGCTTTCGCCTGGGCCAGGGTTTGGCCCAGATAGGGGTCCGCATACGCACTGAGTCTGGTATGGATGGCGCCAGCCGATTCGCCCGATAAGCTCATATTTTGTGATTCTAACGCATACGGCCCGGCCCGTGCGGTATGGCATACTTCGAAATTGAGAATCAGGCCCAGGGCGAGCGTTTGCAACTCAGGTGAGAATGCATGTTCTAGAGGTCTGCGAAACTTAAGGCACTGAATGAGTTTATTCGCCAACTACCGTGCCGACCGGCTCATTGCCGAAATCAAGTCCAGCGGCAACCCCGGCGGTCCCGTGGCGCAAAAGGCCCTGGAGAAACTGGTCGCTCTCGGGCCGAGCGCCATTGATTCGATCGTCTCGGCGCTCAACGGCGCCGAAAAGAAGGAGACGGTGGCGTACGTCGAGGCGCTGTCGCGCCTGATCGATGCGAAATCGCTGCCGCAGGTGCTCAGGACCATGGGGGATGCCAATGGGCGGGCGATGTCAGGCATTGCCTGGGCCTTGTCGTCGAGCCGCAATTATCCCGCCAGCGCGCTCCTCGATGCGCTGAACAAATCGGGCATGCCGAAGCAGCCGATTATCGACGTGATAGCGGCGCAAAAGACCCGCTTCACCGTGCGCGAGTTGCTGAATGCCGCCTACCACCAGGAAGGCATCGAGCGCACCGGGCTCTTCAAGATCGTCGGTGAGCTCGCCGACGAATCCTCGGTCGACGATCTGATCGCGCGCATCGAGGGCAAGGATCCGGTCGCGCGCCTGCACATCATCCACACATTGGCCCGCTTCAACCTTCCGAAGGTGCAGCAAGCCCTGCAGAAGCAGCTCAAGGACAGCAACAAAATGATCCGCTCGGCGGCGCTGTCGGGTCTTGCCCGCATGGATGGCCCGTTCGACATGCCGTTGATCTGCGGAATGCTGCGCGACCCCGAGATCGAAGTGCAGAACAAAGCCGTCGACGTGGTGGTGCGCGCCAATCACCCCGACACGGTCAAGTACCTGGTCGACGTGCTGAAAGACGAGAACGAATACGCACGGCGCGCCGCGGTCGAAGTATTGAACGCGGTCGGCACCTCCAAATCGGTCAAACACCTGCTTGAAGTGATCGCCGACAGCGATTGGTGGGTGCGAACCCGGGCAGCCGACGCCCTCGGCAAGATCGGCGGGCCGCGGGTGGTCGATGCCGTCCTCGCCCTGATCAAGGACGAGAATCAAGACATCAGGCGCGCGGCCATCGAGATCCTGAACCAGACCAAGGACGAGCGGGCGGTGGCGCAATTGATCGAGGCCACCAAGGATCGCGATTGGTGGGTGAGCGAGCGCGCCGTGGACGCCCTCGCCGAAATCGGCAGCAGCGTGGCGCTGCCTCGATTCGTCGAAATGCTGGGGACCAGCGAGCCGAAATCCTTGCCGACCGTGGTGCGCGCGATCGGCAAACTCGGCGATCAAAAGAGCATCGAACACCTGCTGCCGCTGCTGCAGCGGCCCGAGAGCGATATCAAGGTGGAAGTCGTCACGGCACTGACGAAATTGGCCGACGAGCGCCGGGCCGATACGATACGGCACAGGCTGCAGGCGGTCACGGCCGGCGCCGATGGAACCCTCAGCCAGGCGGTGGTACGCGCCGTTCAGGAACTCGACAACCGCTTTTCGGCGCAGCAAATCGCCGCCAATCAGCATGCGCAGAAGATGCAGGAACCCGCCAAGACCTTGCTCATCGACAATCAAGATCTCGCCAAGGTCATCAAACAAAACGAGGCGCAGGCGGCCAAACTCGACATCAATACCTTGCAGCCGGGCGATGTCATCGAGGGTCGCTACAAGTTCATCGAAAAAATCGGCAAGGGCGCGTTCGGCACGGTGCTGCTCATAGAGGACACCGTGGTCGAAGAGCGATTGATCTTGAAGTTTTTGAACCCCAACGTCGCCTCCGACGAGGAGATGATGAAGCGCTTCGTGCACGAACTTCGCTACAGCCGCAAGATCACGCACAAGAACGTCATTCGCATCTACGATTTTCTGTATATACAGGGCAACTACGCCATCTCGATGGAGTACTTCCCGTCGCATACGTTGGGCGGCGAGATCGTCAATGAAAAGCCGGTCGAACTCAAGCGCGCGGTCAAATTCGGCATCGACATCGCGACCGGCATGGCGGTGGCGCACCAGGTCGGAATCGTGCACCGCGACCTGAAGCCCGCGAACATCCTGATCGACAACGACGGCCTGCTGAAGATCGTGGACTTCGGCGTGGCCGCGGCACAAAGCCAGGGCGACACGCAATTGACCAAGACCGGCTACGTGATCGGTTCGCCGAAATACATGGCGCCCGAACAGATCCTCGGCAAGAAAGTCGACGAGCGTGCCGACATCTACAGCCTCGGCGTCATTCTGTACGAAATGTTCTGCGGCGTGCCGCCCTACTCGCGCGGCGATCACATGTCGGTCATGTACCAGCACGTGCAGGGCAAGGCACGCGCGCCGATCGAGATCAACAACTCCATCCCGCCGGAATTGAACGCCTTGGTCATGAGGTGCATGGCTTTGGACAAGGCCAAGCGGGCACAGTCGATGGATGAACTGCGCTTATCGCTCGAGAAGTTCCTTTAAGGGCGATTTGACCGGCTGTCGGACAGGCGGGTTTAGACATGGCTCACGTTTTGAGCCATAACGGAGCGCAAACACTCGAAAATCCAAGTGCTTACGCGTAGCCTTGCGCGTTATGGCAAGAATCGACGCGTTCCTCAAGTTGGGCGTGGCACAGGGTTGCTCGGATCTGCATTTGGCGGTCGGCGTGCCGCCGATGCTGCGCATGCACGGGGATCTGATGCCGATCAAGTTCCGCGAGCTCGGAGAGGCGGAACTCGAAAGCTACATCACGGAGGTCCTGACGCAGTCGCAGCAGAAGCACCTGCGTCAGGGCAACGACCTCGATTTCTCCTACGTATCGACCGAAGGCGGCCGGTTTCGCGTCAACGTCTATCGCAAGGAGACCGGCATCGGGGCCGCCTTCCGATCCATTCCCACGAAGATGCCGAGCATCGAACAGCTGGGGCTGCCCCCGATCGTGAAAAAGCTCTGCGATTATCACCAGGGAATGATCCTGGTCACCGGCTCGACCGGCACCGGCAAGACCACGACGCTCGCCGCCATGATCGACTACCTGAATTCCACGCGCACCCTCAACATCATCAGCCTGGAGGACCCGATCGAGTTCGTTCATCGCAGCAAGTCGAGCCAGGTCATCCAACGCGAGCTGGGAACGCACTTGCCGACATTTGCCGAGGGCGTGCGCGCCGCGATGCGCGAGGATCCGGACGTGATACTGGTGGGCGAGTTGCGCGATGCCGAAACGATCACGATGGCGATGACCGCCGCGGAGACCGGGCATCTGGTGCTCGGCACCCTGCACACCACCAGCGCCACCAAGACCATCGATCGAATCATCGATGCCTTGCCGACCGAAGAGCGCGAACAGACCAAGGCCTTTCTCGCCTCGAGTTTGATCGCGGTGATCACCCAGGTCCTGCTTAAGACGCCCGATCAGCGCTCGCGACGCGCCGTTTGCGAGATCATGGTACTCACCAAGGCCATCGGCAAACTGATCATGACCGATCAGTCGCATCAGATTCCGACCCAGCTGCAAATGGGCAAGGAATACGGCA
The DNA here is from genome assembly GCA_963813755.1 of uncultured Gammaproteobacteria bacterium. GTDB lineage: Bacteria > Pseudomonadota > Gammaproteobacteria > Steroidobacterales > Steroidobacteraceae > Bog-1198. The sequence continues at coordinate 24,806 of CAWEZY010000008.1, forward strand.
TGCAATTGATGGATCAGGCGCTGCTCGCGGCGATCAACGCCAAGGAAATCGATCCGGAACAAGCCTATTCCTACGCCGTGGACAAGCGTCCATTCCAGCGCTTCGTCACCGACATGAGCGGCGCTCCGCCGCTCGAGCCCGCCGCCACCTGATCGCGCCATGCCGGCCATAGACGACTATTTGAAGCAGATTCTGGAGCGCGACGGCTCGGATTTACACTTTCTCGCGGGCGATCCCCCGCGAGTACGCCAGTACGGCGAACTGAAGCCGCTCGGCAACGAACCGCTCGACGCCGAGATGGTCAAGAATACCCTGTACGAGATCATGCCGAAACTCTCCGTCGAGCGCTTCGAAGCGAAAGACGGCACCGATTTCGCCTACAGTATTCCGGGAGTGGCCAGATTCCGCGTCAACGTCATGCGCCAGCTGAACGGCATGGGCGCGGTGTTTCGCGCGATTCCCTCCAAAGCGCGCACCGCGGAGGAACTGAAGCTCCCGGAGGCCGTACTCAATATGTGCAGGATCAACAACGGACTGATCCTGGTGACGGGCAAGACCGGATCCGGCAAGTCCACCACGCTCGCCGCCATGATCGATGACATCAACACGCGCGAGAAGGGCCACATCCTCACCATTGAGGATCCGATCGAGTTTGTCCACGTGCGCAAGAACTGCCTCATCAGTCAGCGCGAGATCGGCGTGCACGCGGCCTCCTTCTCGAGCGCACTGCTGTCGGCGTTGCGCGAGGATCCCGACGTGATTCTGGTCGGCGAGCTTCGCGATCTGGAGACCATGAGCATCGCCGTGACCGCGGCGGAAATGGGAATTCTCGTGATGGGCACGCTTCACACCAACGGGGCCGCGGCGACCGTCGATCGCCTGGTCAACGCGTTCCCCGCCGACAAGCAATCCCACGTGCGCACGATGCTCTCGACCAGCTTGCGCGGGGTGGTCTCGCAGCAGCTCATTCCCAAGGCGGACAAAAAGGGCCGCGTCGCCGCGCTCGAGATCCTGGTCAACACCCCGGCCATTTCCAATCTGATACGCCAGGGCAAGATGGATCAGTTGGAAAACGGAATGCAGACCGGATCCGCATCCGGCATGCGCCTGATGGACGCGGCGATTCAATCCCTGCTCGATCAGCGGGTGATCACCGGAAAAGAGGCTTACAAGAAAGCGATCAACAAAGCCAGATTCGAGCAGCTTCGCGAAGCGAGTTGACGCGCCCGACCACCAATTCTTGCCGGGCATGGCATAATTTGGAATGACTGTACGACGCCGAATCCTGGTCAGCAGCGCGCTTTATTACGCCAATGGACCGCTCCATCTCGGCCATATCCTCGAGGCCATACAAACCGACGTCTGGGTGAGATTTCAGAAGCTTCGCGGCCACGAATGCGTTTACGTATGCGCGGACGACACTCACGGCACACCGATCATGCTCAAGGCGCAGTCCGAAGGAATCACGCCCGAGGCGCTGATCCGCAGGGTCCACGCCGAGCACACGCGGGATTTGGCCGAGACGCTGATCGGCTTGGACAATTTCGGCTCGACGCACTCGCCGGAGAACCGCGCCATTTGCGAGCGCATGTACCGCGTCCTGCGCGAGGCCGGTCATATCGACCAGCGCATCATCAGCCAGGCCTACGATGCGACGGCACACATGTTTCTGCCTGATCGCTACGTCAAGGGAATCTGCCCCGTCTGCGGCACCGCGGATCAATACGGCGACTCCTGCGAGAATTGCGGCGCCACCTACACGCCCGCCGATCTGAAGAATCCCATTTCGGTGGTGAGCGGCACGTCGCCGGTGTGGCGCCAGTCGGAACATTATTTCTTTCGTTTGAGGCGATTTCGAGCCGCGTCTGGCCGCCTGGGTGAAGAGCGGCGCGGTTCAGGACAGTGTCGCGCACAAGCTCGATGAGTGGTTCTCGCAGGGCCTGAAGGACTGGGACATATCCCGCGATGCGCCCTACTTCGGCTTCGAGATTCCCGACGCCCCCGGCAAGTATTTCTACGTCTGGTTCGATGCGCCGATCGGCTACCTCGGCAGCTTCCTGCAGCTGTGCGCGCGCAGCGGATTGAATTTCGACGATTTCCTCAAAGCGGACTCGAAGGCCGAAATGCATCATTTCATCGGCAAGGACATCTTGTATTTCCACACGCTGTTTTGGCCGGCGGTGCTCGAGGGCGCAGGCATGCGCCGCCCCACATCGGTCCACGCCCACGGCTTCCTCACCATCAACGGCCAGAAGATGTCCAAGTCGCGCGGCACCTTCATCACCGCGCGCCGCTATTTGGATAATTTCCAGCCGGAGTGCCTGCGCTATTATTTTGCCTCCAAACTCGGACCCGGCATCGACGACATCGACATGAACACGGAGGAGTTCGCCACGCGGCTTAATTCCGACATCGTCGGAAAACTGGTGAACATCGCCAGCCGCTGTGCGGGTTTCGTCGCCAAGATTTCCGGCGGGCGCCTGGGCGACTCCCTGCCCGACCCGGAGCTTTATGCGGCGTTCGCGGCCGCGGGCGAATCGATTGCCGCCGCCTACGAATCCCGCGACACCGCGGCCGCGATTCGCGACATCATGGCGCTCGCCGACCGTGCGAACCAATATATCGACTTGCGCAAGCCCTGGGCCCTCGCCAAACAGCCGGACAGCGCCGCCGAGGTCCAGAGTATCTGCACTCAGGGGTTGAATTGCTTTCGCGCACTGATGGTGTATCTGCAGCCGGTTCTGCCCGACATGGCGGCCCACGCGCAGCGCTTCTTTCAGGAACCCGCCTGGACTTGGCAGAGCGCAGCGACGCCGTTGCTCGGCACGATGATCCTTCCGTACCGGGCGCTTGCCACCCGGCTGGATCCGAAGGCCGTCGCGCGACTGGTCGCACCCGACGCCGCAGAGACGCCGCCGGCCGCTGCGGCGCCATCGGCCGCGGCGCCCGCCGCCGGTGCGGCCCCGGCTGGTGGGATTTCCATCGACGATTTCCTGCGAATCGACCTGCGGGTCGCCAAGGTGATCGAGGCCGGCTTGGTCGCGGGCGCCGACAAGCTGCTGAGGCTGCGCCTCGATGTGGGTGAACTCGGCGAGCGCCAGGTCTTCGCCGGCATTCGCAGCGCCTATGATCCGAATTCCTTGGTCGGCCGCTTGATCGTCGTAGTGGCCAACCTGACGCCCCGGAAAATGCGCTTCGGGACGTCCGAGGGCATGATGTTGGCCGCCGGACCAGGAGGCAAGGATATATTTGTGCTCTCCCCCGATTCGGGCGCTGCGCCCGGTATGCGCGTCAAATGACAGAAAGGGATTGCGGGGCGCGCGGGGTGGCGGGCATCGATGCCCTGCTACCTCAGACTCAGTGCACCCGCTGCGGCTACCCCGGGTGTCTGCCCTACGCCGCCGCCATCGTGAGCGGCGAGGCGCAGATCAACCAGTGTCCGCCGGGCGGCGCGGCAACCATTCACGCGCTCGCCGACTTGCTGGGCCGCGACTTCGTGCCGCTGAATCCGGCGAACGGCGCCGAAACGGCTCCGCGCGTCGCCTGGATCGATGAAGAGCGCTGTATCGGTTGCGCGCGCTGCCTGCCCCCCTGCCCGGTCGATGCCATCGCAGGCGCGGCAAAATATCTGCACACCGTGATCGCCGATCGCTGCACGGGGTGCGAGCGGTGCTTGGCGCCCTGTCCGGTCGACTGCATCGAAATGCGGCCTGCCCCGGTCACCTGGGCGAATCAGCCCGAGCTGAACCGCACGCGCTATGCCGCGCATTCGCGCCGCCTGCAGCGGCAAGCCCTCGAGCGCCAGCGCGAAATCGAGACCCTGAAGGCCGCCGTGATGGCGGCGAATACCTCGGCGGCCTCATGACCGGCCGATCGTGAACGCGGCGAAGCGGCGCGCCATTTTTTCGCGGCTGCGAGAGGCCAATCCCGCGCCGCGCACGGAATTGCATTACCAAACTCCGTTCGAGCTGTTGATCGCGGTGATCTTGTCCGCTCAGGCCACCGACAAGAGCGTGAACAAGGCGACCGCCAGCCTGTTCCGGACGGCGGCGACTCCGGCGGCTATGCTTGCGTTGGGGGTTCGGGGAATCACGCCGTACATCAAATCGATCGGTCTGTATAACAGCAAGGCCAAACATATCATCGCCGCCTGCCGCGCGCTGCTCACGCAGCATGCCGGTGAGGTGCCACAGACCCGCGAGGCGCTCCAAGCGCTGCCGGGCGTCGGTCGCAAGACCGCGAATGTCGTGCTCAACACCGCGTATGGCGCAAGCACTATTGCCGTCGATACCCATATATTTCGCGTCGCCAATCGTACCGGCCTTGCACGGGGGGCTACGGTGCGCGCGGTGGAGGACAAGCTGGTGAGGTCGGTGCCGCCGGAATTTCTCAAGGACGCGCACCATTGGTTGATTCTGCACGGCCGCTACGTGTGCACGGCGCGCAACCCTGCGTGCCCACGCTGCAATATCGCGGATCTGTGCGAATATCGCAGTAAGAACACGGCAACTCCTACCCGATCATGACTGAACCCCCGACGGCGGACGGCGGCCACACGCGCGAGCAGTTGCGCCGCAGCTACGCCGATGCCTGGCGGAAACGACTCGCCCGCTCGCCCCTCACGCCGCAGGAATCCATGATCGCGGATGTGATCGAATTGCATCCCGAATACCAGGCCATCGCCGCCGACCTTGAGGCCGCACTCGCCTTCGAAGCCAAGGCCGCCGGGGCCGCTGAGAATCCTTTTTTACATATGGGGCTGCATCTCGCGGTGCGCGAACAATTATCGATCGACCGGCCACCCGGTATCCGCGAATTGCACCACTCGTTGCAAGCGCGGTTCGGCGATGCCCACGATGCCGAGCACGCGCTCATGGAGGCGCTGGCCGAAACCCTGTGGGAGGCGCAGCGCGAAGGCCGGGCGCCGGATGAAAGGCACTATCTGGAACTCGCCCGCCGCCGCGCGGTGACGCCGCGACGTTAAGCAAGCTTCATGTGCGCTTCATCGGTGCGGCGACCGGTGGACGCTATTCTCGGCGTATGCGCGCCCTGCTGCCTACCGCCACTATCTGCCTGCTTCTCTCGCCTCTGTGGCCCGACGCCGCCACCCCGCAAAGCGCGACCGCCACGGCCGCACCCACGACGCCTGCCGCGGCAACCCCCGCTACCGCAACGGCAGCCGACAACGACGCCGCCGCCAAGCACGCCAAGCGGACCGCGTGCCGCAGGAAGGCGCGGGCGAAGAAGCTGGTGGGTGACGAAAAGACGATGTTCATCAAGGATTGCACCGCCGCACCTTGATCCGAGGCACGCGCTCGACGCCGCGCGACGATCCTACCGCTTCGGCATGTAAAGATCGGTCAGCGTCCCCTCGAACGCCTCCGCGGCGAAGGCCACGGTCTCCGATAGCGTCGGATGGGCATGGACGGTCAAGCCGATATCCGCGGCATCGGCGCCCATTTCGATCGCGAGCCCCAATTCCGCGATCAATTCGCCTGCGTTGGTGCCGACGATGCCGCCGCCGATGACGCGTCGGGTCCCCTTGTCGAATAGGATCTTGGTGAAGCCCTCGTCGCGGTTCAGGGCGAGCGAGCGGCCGCTGGCGGCCCACGGAAACATGCCCTTGCCGAATTCGATGCCGCGGGCGTTCGCATCGGTTTCGTTGACCCCCACCCAGGCAATTTCAGGGTCGGTGTACGCCACCGAGGGAATGCAGCGCACATCGAACGCAGCCTTGTGCCCGGCCGCCACCTCCGCTGCCACCTTGGCTTCATGTGTGGCTTTGTGCGCGAGCATCGGCGCCCCGGCGATGTCGCCGATGGCGAAAATATGCGGCAGGTTGGTGCGCATCTGCTTGTCCACGGCGATGATGCCGCGCTTATCGACCGCAATGCCGGCCGTGGCCGCATTGATCGCATTGCCGTTGGCGCTGCGCCCCACCGCCACCAGCACCCGGTCGAACTCCTCCGGCGACGGTGCATCGGGTCCCTCGAAGGTCGCGCGCAGGCCGCCCGTGTGCGCCTCAAGCTTGGCCACGCGGGTCTTGAGCAATATGTTCGCGTAGCGTTTTCCAATTCGCTTCTGCAGCGGCCGCACCAGATCGCGGTCGGTACCCGGCATCAAACCGTCGCTCAATTCGACCACCGTCACCGTCGCGCCGAGCGCATCGTAGACGCACGCCATCTCAAGGCCGATGATACCGCCGCCGACCACCAAGAGCCGCTGGCAATCCTTGGGCAGCTCCAGGGCGCCGCTCGAATCGATGACGCGGGGATCGTCGGGCAATCCGGGCAGGCACACGGATTCGGATCCGGCCGCGACGATGCATTGTTTGAAGTCCAACCGCTTCAGGCCTTCCTCGGTTCGCACTTCCAGCGAGTAGGGGCCTATGAACTTAGCCTCGCCGCGAATCACGTCCACCTTGCGCTGCTTCGCGAGCAAGGCGAGGCCGTTGGTCAATTTGGCGACGACCTGGCTCTTCCAGGCGCGCAGGCGGTCGCGATCGATATGCGGGGATCCGAACACAATGCCGCAGGCCGCCATGTCGGCCGCGTCCTCGATCACCTTGGCTGCATGCAGCAGCGCCTTGGAGGGGATGCAGCCGACGTTCAGGCACACTCCGCCGAGCGTAGCCCAGCGTTCGATGAGAGTGACTTTGAGCCCCAGATCGGCCGCGCGGAAGGCGGCCGTATAGCCCCCGGGGCCCGCACCGAGCACGATCAATTCAAACGCCCCGGGCGGCGCCCCCGAAGCCGGTTGCGCCATTGGCGCGGGGCTCGGCTCCGCGGGCGCAGACGCCGCCTGCACGGGCGATACCGCAGCCCCCGCGGCCACGGTGACGGTCGCGATCAACGTGCCCTCGGACACCTCCTGGCCCTTCATGATGTCGATCGATGCGATCACCCCGCTCACCGGCGAGGGCACATCCATCGACGCCTTTTCGCTCTCCAGCGTGATCAAAGGATCTTCCGCACTTATCCGCGCGCCCACGGTGACGAGCACGTCAATTACGGTTACATTCTTCGAATCCCCGATATCCGGGACCCGGATCTCCACCACGCTCACAGCAGTGCCTTCACGTCGCTCAAGGTACTGCTCAAAAACACAACGAAGCGCGCCGCCTCCGCGCCGTCGATGACCCGATGATCATAGGACAGCGACAGCGGCAGCATGAGACGCGGCACGAATGCGCCCTGGACGAACACCGGCTTTTGGCTGGATCTGGATACCCCGAGGATCGCGACTTCGGGCGCATTGATAATCGGCGTGAACGCCGTGCCGCCGATGCCGCCCAAACTCGAGATGGTGAAGGACCCTCCCTGCATCTCGGCCGCCGACAATTTGCCCGCCCGCGCCTTTTCCGACAACTCCGCGAGAGTGCGCGCGATCTCAAATAGATTCTTGCGATCGGCATCGCGAATGACCGGCACCACGAGCCCATCGGGTGTGTCCGCGGCGAAACCGACATGGATATATTTCTTGAGAACCAGATTCTCGCCCGTCGCGTCCAGCGAAGCGTTGAACCGCGGAAACTTCCTCAGCGCTAACACGCACGCTTTGATGATGAACGCGAGCGGCGTGAGCCGCACTCCCTCCTGCGATGCCTTGGCCTTGAGCGCGACCCGCGCGATCTCCAAATCCGTGATGTCGGCGTCCTCATGCTGAGTGACGTGCGGCAGATTGAGCCAGCTCGCCTGCAGGCGCGCGCCGGAGATGCGTTGAATGCGCGACAGCGGCTTGACTTCCACCGCGCCGAATTTCGCGAAATCCACCTCCGGCAACTTGGGCATCGCCGATACCGGCGCCGCGGCCGTCGTGAGCAGCTTCTTCACGTAAGCTTTCACGTCCTCCTTCGTGATGCGCTCCTTGGGTCCGGTTCCCTTGATCCTGCCGAGATCGGCGCCCAGCTCGCGCGCGAACTTGCGCACCGAAGGGCTTGCATACGCCCTGGAAAATGCCGATTCGTCGACCGCGGTGCGGCTGCTCGCCGGGCTCGGAGCCGGCGGCGGAATCGCGGCAGCGGTCGCCTTCGGTGCGGTCGCCTTCGGTGCGGTCGCCTTCGGTGCGGTCGCCGGAGCCGGCGGCGGACTCGCGGCGGCGGCCGGGACCGCCGGCACGCCGGCGTCGGCTCCTGATTGCGCTGCGCCCTCGAGCAGCAATATCAGGGACCCCTCGGAGACCTTGTCGCCCCGCTTGACCTTGACCTCGCGGATGCGCCCGGCCGCGGGCGCCGGTACATCCATTGTCGCCTTCTCCGTTTCGAGCGTGATCAACGGCGTTTCCTTGTCGATCTGTTGGCCGTCCTTGACCAACACCTCGATGACGTCCACGTCCTTGAACCCGCCGATGTCCGGAACCAATACCTGCAAGGAGGTTGCCACGATATTTGCCTAGACCGTCAGCGGGTTCGGTTTGTCGGGATCGATGCCGAAAGCCTTCATCGCCTTGGTCACCGTTTGCGCGTCGATCTTGCCCTCATCGGCCAGGGCCTTGAGGGCGGCGATCGCGACGTAGTGGCGATCCACCTCGAAGAAGCGGCGCAGTTCCGCCCGCGAATCGCTGCGACCGAATCCGTCCGTCCCGAGCACCGCATACCGGCCCGGTATCCACTGCCGAATCTGATCCGGTACGGTCTTCATGTAATCGGTGGCGGCGACGAACGGCCCTACGAGATCGCCGAGCGCCTGCTGAATGTACGTTTGCTTTGGCGGCTCGGTCGGATGCAGCAGGTTCCAGCGCTCGATCTGCAGCGCGTTCTTGCGCAATTCGCTGAAGCTCGTGACGGAGTAGACATCGGCCGGAACCCCGAAACTTTGCTCGAGCAATTCCGCCGCCGCCAGCACCTCGCGCAATATGGTCCCCGATCCGAACAGGGTCACCCTGACCTTCCCACGCCCCCCGATCTGCAGCAGGTACATACCGTTCAATATGCCCTGCGTGACCCCGGTCGGAATCGCCGGATGCGCATAATTCTCGTTCATGCAGGTGATGTAATAGAAAATGTTTTCCTGCTCTTGATACATGCGCCGCATGCCGTCCTGCACGATCACCGCGAGCTCGTAGGCGTAGGTCGGATCGTAGGCGACGCAGTTCGGCACCGTGGTTGCGACCAGTTGGCTGTGCCCGTCCTGATGCTGCAACCCCTCGCCCGCGAGGGTGGTGCGGCCGGCGGTACCGCCGATCAGAAAGCCGCGCGCCTGGCTGTCACCCGCGGCCCAGACGAAATCGCCGACCCGTTGGAAACCGAACATCGAGTAAAAGATGTAGAACGGCACCATACTGACGCCGTGGTTCGAATAGGCGGTCGCCGCGGCCAACCACGAGCACAGGCTGCCAGCTTCGTTGATGCCCTCCTCGAGAATCTGGCCTTGTTTATCCTCGCGATAAAACATGAGCTGATCGGCGTCCTGCGGCGTGTACAGCTGGCCCACGGACGAGTAGATGCCGATCTGGCGAAACATGCCCTCCATGCCGAAGGTGCGCGCCTCGTCGGGTACGATCGGCACGATGTGCTTGCCGATGCTCTTGTCCTTGACCAGGATGGTCAGCATGCGCACCAGCGCCATGGTGGTGGAGATCTCCCGATCCTGCGTGCTTTCGAGCAGCGCGTTGAACGCTTCGAGCGGCGGCACCACGAGCGGCGGCGCCGTTGAGTGGCGCGCCGGCAGATAGCCGCCGAGAGCGGCCCGCCGCTCCTGCAGGTATTTCATCTCTTCGCTGTCGGCCGCCGGTTTCCTGAACGACAAGCCGGCGATTTCCTCATCGGTGATCTGGATGTTGAAGCGATCGCGAACCGCCTTGAGATCCTGCTCGCCGACCTTTTTCTGTTGATGCGCGACATTGAGGCCTTCGCCCGCCTTGCCGAGACCGAAGCCCTTGACCGTTTTCGCCAATATCACCGTGGGTGTGCCCTTGTTCGCGACCGCGGCAGCGTACGCGGCATAGACTTTCTGCGGGTCGTGGCCGCCGCGGTTCAGGCGCCAGATTTCCTCATCGGACATGTTGGCCACCATTTCCTTCAGCTGCGGATACTTGCCGAAGAAGTGCTCGCGCGTGTAGGCCCCGCCCTTGGACTTGAAATTCTGATATTCGCCGTCCACGCACTCTTCCATCAAGCGCTTGAGCAGTCCCTCGTGATCGCGCTCGAGCAACGGGTCCCAGCGCGAACCCCACAGAACCTTGATGACGTTCCAGCCCGCGCCCAGGAAGGCGGCCTCGAGTTCCTGAATGATCTTGCCGTTGCCCCGCACCGGTCCGTCGAGCCGCTGCAGGTTGCAATTGATGACGAAAATCAGGTTGTCGAGCTGCTCGCGCACCGGCATGGTGAGCGCGCCCATCGATTCCGGTTCGTCCATCTCGCCGTCGCCCAGGAACGCCCAGACCTTGCGGTCGGAGGGCGCGACGATGCCGCGATGCTCCAGATAGCGCACGAACCGCGCTTGAAAGATCGCGGTCATCGGGCCCAATCCCATCGACACCGTCGGAAATTGCCAAAAATCCGGCATCAGCCACGGATGCGGATAGGAGGACAAACCGCCGCCGTCGACCTCCTGACGGAAGCGCTGCAGCTGATTCTCGTCGAGGCGCCCTTCCAAGTAAGCACGGGCGTATATTCCCGGACTGGAATGCCCCTGCATGAAAATCATGTCGCCCGGATGTGCGGCGCTGCGCGCCCGCCAGAAGTGATTGAAACCAACTTCATACAGCGTCGCCGCCGAGGCATAGGTGGCGATATGTCCGCCATACTCGGCGCTCGCTCGATTCGCCTGCACCACCATGGCGAGCGCGTTCCAGCGCATGTACGCTTCGTTGCGCCGCTCGAGCGAGCGATCGCCCGGATACTCCGGCTCCTGCGCCTTGGAGATGGTGTTGAGGTAGGCGGTATTCGGCTTGAAGGGCAGATAGGCGCCGGACCGGCGGGTGAAGTCCACCAATTTTTCGAGCAGAAAGTGCGCGCGCTGCGGCCCTTGGGCGCGCATCACCGAGTCGATCGACTCGAGCCATTCCCGTGTTTCGGTCGGGTCGATGTCTTCGTACGGCGAATGTTGCGTCATAGGTAAAACTCTGCGAAGAGCTACGTGCACATGCACTCGCCCACGTGTCCTGTTAAGATGCTGGGCACGTTACAACGCCCCTGCGCAAACTGCCACTGGGAATTCGGTAGCGCTATCTTCGGGGTTTGGTTTTTCTCGATCAAGCAAAGGGATTAGCTCGCACTATGCCGCCGGCAGGCGGGCGTTCCGTTCGCGGTACGCCGACGATGCGCTCGCCGTTCAAAGATATGCCGACTCGCGTGCCCTTCAATGCCCTGCTGGTTCCCGTGCGCAGGATCGCTGCGCGCCTGGCGCCCTCGAGGCTCGCTCGATATTCGGCCGCGATCCTCCTCCTGCCATTAAAGCCTACCCGCGCGGATTGGGCGGCGCTGCCCCACGGCGCGGTGCTGCGCAGTCTGTATGGCCGCAACGTGCGCAAGGAAGGCGATAGCTTTCAGATCCGCGTCGGCGAGCGCGCCGAAACGCTGCTCACCGTCGCTTGCGCCCACAGCCGGGCGAGCGTCTTCGAACGGCTGCAAACGGCTGGAAAACTCGCGCGCAGCGTCATGAATTCCGAGCCGCGCTTGCTGCTCGTGTGGCAGCAGGGTTGCGCCCAAGAGGCGGCGGATGCCGCGCTCAATGCGACCGCCGCCGCACTCGAAGCCGCGGCGTTTCGCTTCGCCACGTTCAAGAGCAAGCCGAAGCGGCGCCCGGCTTTGGCGCGCATCGACCTCGCCGCGGCGACACCAATACCCGGCCTCAATCGGACGCTGGCGTCGGCCGCGGGCAACAACATCGCAAGATGGCTCACCGCGCTGCCGCCGAACACCCTCGATGCGGCGGCTTACCGCCGCCTGCTTCGGGACTTCGCGCGCCGACTGGGCCTCTCGTACAAGTTCTACGGAGAGAGGGAGTTGCGCCGCCTCGGCGCGGGCGCCTTCCTCGCCGTCTCGCGCGGCAGTGCAACGCGCGATGCGGGCATCGTGCGTCTGGCGTACCGGCCGCGCGGCGCTTGCGCGCCGGCGTTGGCCCTGGTCGGCAAGGGCGTGTGCTTCGACACCGGCGGCACCAACCTGAAGCCGCACAAGGGCATGCTCGACATGCACATCGACATGGAAGGCAGTGCGGTGGCGGTCGGAAGCCTGTACGCCCTGCACGCACTGCGCTCGCCGGCCGCGGTGGACTGCTGGTTGGCCATCACCGAGAACCGGATCGGCCCGCTCGCCTACAAGCCGCAAGACGTGGTCCGCGCGCACAATGGGACCACCATTCAGGTGATCCACACCGATGCCGAAGGGCGCATGATTCTCGCGGACGCCCTCTCGCTCGCGGCGCGCAACAAGCCGCGCGCCATGATCAATTACGCCACCCTCACGGGTGCCTGCGTGTATGCGCTCACCGAGCGCTACAGCGGCGCGTTCAGCAACCGTCCCGGAGCGCGCGAACTCATCGAGGCCGCAGGCGCGAGCAGCGGCGAGCGCGTGTGGTGCTTTCCGATGGACAGCGACTTCGATACGGATTTGGAGAGCGCGGTGGCCGACGTGATGCAGTGTGGCGTCGACTCGAAAGGCGACCACATTTTGGCGGCGCGCTTCTTGAACCGCTTCGTCCCCGAGACGATCGCCTGGCTGCACCTGGATCTCGCCGCCGGCTTGCGGCACGGAGGCCTCGCGCACATTCAAACCGACATCACCGGATTCGGCGTGCGCTATACGCTCGACCTCGTGCGCCGCGGATGGCCTCCGGCGCCCGCGAACCGATGAACACGCTGACGATTCGGCGGCCCGACGACTGGCACGTCCATTTGCGCGACGGAGCCGCGCTTGCCTCGGTGGTGAAATTCACCGCCGCACGCTTCGGCCGCGCCATCGTGATGCCGAATCTCAAGCCCCCCGTCGCCACCACCGCGCTCGCGGCGTCCTATCGCGAGCGAATCATCGGCGCATTGCCGGCGGGCAGCCGCTTCACCCCGCTGATGACCCTGTATTTGACCGACTCGACCGCACCGTCGGAGATCGAGCGGGCGGCGCGCTCCGGGTTCGTGTACGGCGTCAAGCTGTACCCGGCGGGCGCCACCACGCATTCGGACTCGGGCGTCGCCGACATCGCCAAGACCTACCCCGCACTGGCGCGCATGGAAGAACTCGGCATGCCGCTTTTGGTGCACGGCGAATCGACGCGCCCGGACGTCGATGTCTTCGACCGCGAAACGATGTTCATGGATACGATGCTGGCGCCGCTGCTCGAGCGCTTCGCGAAGCTCAAGGTGGTCTTCGAGCACATCACCACGGCGCGCGCGGTTCAATTCGTGGCGGGCGCACGCGCGGGCGTTGTGGCAACGATCACGCCTCAGCATCTTCTTGAAAACCGCAACGCGATTTTTTCGGGCGGCATCAGGCCGCATTTGTATTGCCTGCCGATACTGAAGCGGGAGCAGGACCGCCAGGCCCTGCTCGCGGCCGCCACCGGCGGCAGCCCGCGCTTTTTTCTCGGCACCGACAGCGCGCCGCACGAGCGCTCGGCCAAGGAGAATGCCTGCGGCTGCGCCGGCATGTTCACGGCCCATGCCGCGATCGAGTTGTACGCGGAGGCATTCGAGCGAGCCGGCCGCCTGGATCGGCTCGAGTCCTTTGCCAGCCATTTCGGCGCGGATTTCTATGGATTGCCGCGTCACAGCGACACCATCACCTTGACCAAGGAGCCTTGGGTGCCCCCGGAATCCTACGTCTTCGGCGGCGGCTCGGTGGTCGCCTATCGCGGCGGCGAAACGGTCGGTTGGCGTCTTTCCCCGGCGGAACCGGCATGACGCAGCTCCCACCCATTACCTTCGCTACGCGCTTTCGCGGCTTTCTGCCGGTGGTGATCGACGTCGAAACCGGCGGGTTCAACGCGCAGACGGACGCGCTGCTGGAAATTGCCGCGGTGCTGATCGAGATGCGCAGCGACGGGACCTTGTGGCGCGGCGAGACTCATCGCTATCACGTCACGCCGTTCCCCGGGTCCAATATGGAGCCCGCCTCGCTGGCGGTGAACGGCATCGATCCTCATCACCCCCTGCGGCCGGCGATTTCGGAGGACGACGCGCTGCATCGCGTATTTCGCGAGGTGCGCAACGCCGTGCGCGCCGCGGACTGCACGCGCGCCGTGTTGGTGGGGCACAACGCGTCCTTCGATTTGAACTTCTTGAACGCCGCGGTCGCGCGCACCCAGATCAAGCGCAACCCGTTTCATCCCTTTTCGAGTTTCGACACCGCCACCTTGGGCGGCGTTGCGTTCGGGCAAACCGTGCTGATGCGCGCGACCTTGGCCGCCGGTCTCGAATGGGATTCGGGTTCCGCGCATTCGGCCGCCTACGACGCTGAACGCACGGCGGACCTCTTCTGCACGGTGTGCAATCAATTTCAGGGGGTATTCGAGGCCAGCCGCCGCCGCTTGGCGGCCATGGGGCCCCTCGAGATCGAGCCCGAGATCCCCTCGGATTCGTGAGAGCCTCAGCCGGCGGTCACCGCACCGGCTTCCGCCAGCAACTGCTTCAGTTCGCCGCTCTTGTACATTTCGATCGCGATGTCGCAGCCGCCGATCAGCTCGCCGTTGACGTACAACTGCGGAAAGGTCGGCCAGTTCGAATAGGTCTTCAGCGCTTCGCGGACTTCCGGATCCTCGAATATGTTCACATGGACGAACTTCGCGTTGCAGGCGCGCAGCGCGCCGACCGTCTGCGCCGAAAAGCCGCACTGCGGAAAATCAGGCGTGCCCTTCATGTACAGCACCACCGGCGCGGCCGACAACTGATTCTTGATCCGTTCGATAGCATTCATGGTCGACAATCTCCAGCAAATGATTCATTGCGGTCCGGGTGCCCGCTCTGCCGCGCGCTTGCCCAGCAGCAGCAGCTCGGCCCGCTGATCCGAGGCGCTCAAGCGCCCCCAGGCGGCTATTTGCTCGATTGTACGATAACAGCCGATGCAATACCCGTTTGCATCGAGAACGCGGTTATTGACGCAAGGGGACGCGGGCGGCTGGTCTGGGATCGTTGCAGTATTGGGGCGGGATCCCTATTCTTCTTAGGTTCGCGCAATGGGGAGCGCCCCGACCCAAGGGACATGCATGAATTCGCCGGTACCGGTTCCCAAGGACCTGCCGCAGCAGATCGAACGGGCGCTCGCGGAGGATATCGGCGGCGGCGATCTGACCGCGGCGCTGATCCCCTTGGGCTCGAGCGGGCGGGCCCGCGTGATCACGCGCGAAAAGGCGATTATTTGCGGCATCCCGTACGTCGACGGCACGTTCGCACGCCTCGACCCCCGGGTGCACATCGAATGGAAGCTGGCCGAAGGCGCCGCCGCCGCCGCCAACCAGCGCCTGTTTGAGATCACCGGACCGGCCCGTGCGCTTCTGACCGGCGAGCGCACCGCGCTCAACTTCCTGCAGCTGCTCTCCGGCACGGCGACCGCCACCCATGCCCATGTGGAGCTCTTGAAGGGTACGGCGTGCCGCCTGCTCGATACCCGCAAGACCATCCCGGGACTGCGCACCGCGCAAAAGTACGCGGTGCGGGTCGGCGGCGGTGACAATCATCGCATCGGGCTCTATGACGGCATTCTGATCAAGGAGAACCACATCATGGCCGCCGGTACCATAGCCCGGGCGGTGGCCGCCGCCAGAGCGAGCGGAGCCGAGGTTCCCGTGGAAGTCGAGGTGGAGAGCCTCGACGAGCTGCGCCAGGCGATCGCGGCCGGCGCCGACGTCGCGATGCTGGATGATTTCCCGCTCGAGACGATGGCGCAGGCCGTCGCCATCAACCGCGCGGCGCCTCGGCCCTTGAAAATCGAGGCCTCCGGCGGCGTGACCCTGGAAACGATTCGCTCGATCGCGCAAACCGGCGTCGACTATGTTTCCATCGGCAGCATCACCAAACACGTGCGCGCAATCGATCTGTCGATGCGCTTCGAGTGGCCGCGCTGAATTTACCGGCCGGGCCGCGCGCCGGGTGAGCTCAGGCGATGTTCGCTGCCTTTAGTACCCGCTGCGGCTGCGACACGCCGTAGCCCTGCGCGTAGTCGACGCCGAGATTGCGCAGCATGTCGATGATCTCGACGTTCTCGGCGAACTCGGCGATCGTCTGCTTGCCGGTGAGGTGCCCGATCTCGTTGATCGAGCGCACCATTTCACGATCGATCGGATCGTGCAGAATTTCCTTCACGAAGCTGCCGTCGATCTTCAGGAAATCCACCGGGAAGTGCTTGAGGTAGCCGAACGAGGAGAGCCCGGTGCCGAAATCGTCCAGTGCGAACTTGCAGCCGAGCTCCTTCAGCGCCTGTATGAAGCGGTTGGCCTGGGAGAAGCTCGCGATCGCCGCGGTCTCGGTGATCTCGAAGCAGATCTTGCTCGCATCCAGGCCGCTGCGATGAAACTGATCGATCACATACGGCAGGAACTTGTCGTCGCCGAGACTCTGTCCTGACAGATTGATCGAACACATCGCGAGTTTCTCGCGCTCATCGGCCTCCGAGACCAGCCAGCGAAAGGCGTTATCGATGACCCAGCGATCGATTTGCGGGGTGATGCCGTAGCGCTCGGCCGCGGTGATGAAGTTGTCGGGCGTGACGATCTTGCCGGCTTCGTCGCGCATGCGCAGCAAGAGCTCGTAATGCGCGCCGGCCTCGGACTGCTGCAGGGGGAGAATCGTCTGCCGGAACATCTCAAAGCGGCCTTCCTCGAGCGCGTTGTTGATGCGAGCGGCCCACTGCATCTCGCGGCGCCGACGCATGAGATCGATGTCGTTCTCTTCGAAACTGTGCACCCGGTTGCGGCCGGCTTCCTTCGCCGCCTGGCAGGCGCTGTCGGCGGCGCTCAATACCGAGGCCACGTCTGCGTTCTCGGCCGACAGGGGCACCACCCCGATGCTAGCGCCCAGGCGGAAGGTGCGCTCTTCCCAGGTGAACTTGAAATTGCGCACCGCCTCGCGCAGCGATTCCGCCGTGCGCATCGCCTCATCGAGCGTACAGCTCTCGAGCAGGATCCCGAATTCATCGCCGCCCAAGCGCGCCAAGGTATCGCGCCAGCGGACCTTCGATTTCAGCATCGCGCCCACTTGTCCCAGCAGCGCATCGCCGGCGCTGTGGCCGCAGGTGTCGTTGACGATCTTGAACTGATCGAGATCGAGGCAGCACAGCGCATACGAGGTCTCGCGCGCCTTCGCGCTCTTCAACGCCCGTTCCATGCGATTTTCGAACTCGCGCCGGTTGACGAGGCCGGTGAGCACGTCGTGGCTCGCATGATAGGAGAGCCGCCGGTTCAGCTCGCGCGCCTCGCTCACGTCGTGGAATACCAGCACGCCGCCCGATACCGCGCCGCTGCCGTCGCGAATGGGCGATGCGGTGCTTTCCACGTAGATCTCGTTGCCGTCGCGCCGGATGAGAAGCATCGGCCGCACCGACTTGATCGAGCGGGTGCGGCGGATCGCCACCGCCAACGGGTTCTCGAGCGGCTCGCAGGTCTCCTCGTGGAAGGCGCGAAAGATCTCCTCGATCGCCCGCCCCTGCCCGTCCTCGAGGCGCCAGCCGGTGAGCGCCTCGGCCACCGGATTCAGGTAATCGATCACGCCCTTCGCGTCGGTGGTGATGACCGCGTCGCCGATGCTCTGCAGCGTGATTTGCGCGCTCTCTTTCTCGCGAAACAAGGCTTCTTCATACAGTTTGCGTTCGGTGATGTCGAGCTCGACGCCCACCAGGCGCAACAGGCGGCCTTTGCCGTCGACCTTCGCCTTGGCGCGGCTGATGACCCAGCGCCATTCGCCGGTGGCGTGGCGCATGCGGTGCAGACTCTCGAAGATCGGCGTCTTTCCCGCGACGTGATCGCGGATGGCGGCCTGAACACGCGACATGTCGTCGGAATGTACCAGGGTGCGCCAATCCGGCGCCGGCGCCGCGCCCACCTCATCGTAGCCCATCATCTGTTTCCAGCGCGGCGACAAATACACCCGATTGTTGAGCGTATCGAAATCCCACAGCCCATCGTTGGCGCTCGGCAGCGCGAGTTGATTGCGCTCCTCCAAGTCGCTCAATTGCGCTTCGATTTCAATGCGCTCGAGGCCGGTCGAGAGGCTGCATCCGACCAGCTTCATCAAGAGATGCAGCTGAACTTCCCAGTCATCGCGCGGCTGCGCCCCGGCAATACCGAGGAGGCCTGCCGCGCGTCCCTTGATGCAGTAGCCGATCATCAGCACCGAACCGATGCCCAAGTTGGACCACAGAGCCGCGTCTTCGGCCTGATCGGCGCGGGGACGGGAGGTATCGCGTATTTCCGACACGCGCAGCGGCGCAAGGCGCGATCGCAGCCAGGGGAGCGCATCCAAGCTCTGACCGCGCAGCTGCTCCGGATTGCCGGTCGCCAGCAAACCGCGAGCCACCTGGACATCGGCAAACATCGGCACTTCCGGATCGATGCTCACGTGAAACGCCGTGTCGGTGCGGGTCGCCTCGCGCAAGAGCTCCAGGTTCGCGGTAATGCACTCCACGGCGTTCGCCGGGGTCATGGACTGAAAGTCCACCGCCATCTTGGTACAGATGACGTCGAGGCCGACGGCGGTACGCAGACCGCTCCTGCTCCAGGTCTGCGGCGACAAGGACATCCGACGCGGTGAGGTCCGGATGTCGGGGATCGTTGGGTGCTATCGCCATGCGCCGTCGAGAGTCCCCGGATTACGTTTGCGGTTGCAGATCAATAGTTTGCCACTCGATCTGGGCTCAAATGCGAATCTGCCACACAGTTCCCAAAAATGGGCAGCCCGGCCTACATAGGCCAGGATTCTCGCATAAGTTGTAAGGAATACAAGCTAACCACTTGTATTCTTAGGGCTTGAACCGGGAATTTACTTAACAAGGGCGCTCGCCTGCCGGTACAGTTCCCGCAATTTCTGCTCCATTTCGACCTGCAGGCGCTCGAGCCCGCGGGCATCCAGTCCCTTCGGCACGTAGACCGGTTCGCCCACCACGATGGCGATGCGGGCCAGCGGCTTCGGGATGACGAAGCGGTCCCACTTGATCTTCCAGGCGCGCGAGGCCGCATAGGCCATGGGAATGATCGGACGCTGCGACAATTGCGAGAGCAGCAGCGCCCCCGGCTTGAACTTCCAAGGGGGTCCCCGCGGCCCATCCGGCGTGACGGCCGGTGAGATGCCCTGCTGCGAGAGCGCCTGGTAGTAGTCGCGCAGGGCGCGAGCGCCGGTGTACGAGGAGGAACCGCGAATCACCTCGCCGCCCAAACTGCGCACGATCATGGCACCGAGTTCGCCGTCGACCGATGGGGAGATCAGGAATCCCAATTTCACGCCCGCGCCGCGCAGCGCCAGCAACTGCCTGACGCAGAATAATTGGTGTTGGTGCCAATAGACCGGGATAAAGGAAGGAGCGCGCTCGAGCGCCGCGGTGATGTGCTCGATTCCGGTCACGCGCACCACCCGGCACCAATCCCAAACCAATTGCGCGACCGCGAGACCCACCGGCACCAGTATTTTATAGAGCAACAGGCGGCTGCGCGTCAGGCGCCGGGCCGAGCGCGTCTGTTGTTCGTAGAGGGTGTTGCGAAGGCCGTCGGCGGGTTTTTTCACCGGCCTACTATACAATGTGCGCGATGCAAACCACGGCCATTCCTCCGGGACCCGCCGAAAGCTTCGACTTGGGCGGGAGCGACGAATCGTTGGCGCGGCTGCGCGAGTATTTCGCGCGCTACGGCGACGTCTACCGCGTCTTTGCGCCCAGCCGCGGCGTCTACAACTACGTGATCAATCATCCCGACGACGTCAAGCACGTCCTGTTGTCGAATCACCGCAATTACACCAAGGGCGAGGGCATGGATCAGGTCAAGATCCTGCTCGGCAACGGCATCATGACCAGCGAGGGCGATTTCTGGCGGCGCCAGCGCCGCATGATGCAGCCCTGCTTTCATCGGCGTATCATCGATCGCTTCAGTCAATTGATCCACGAGGTCAACGAGAAATTCGCGGCGCGCTGGGCCGACAAGGCGCGTGCGCGGCGAGCCGATCAATTTGACCGACGATGTGAGCGAACTCACCCTCGAGATCGTGCTGCAACTCGATTTTCGGCCCCGATCTCGAGCGCTTGGAGCGGCAATTGGGCGCCAATCCCTTCGAGGTGGTCGCCAAGGAACAGAACCGCGATTTGAAATTCGCCTTTCGCTTCCGCTCGCTCACCAAACTGGTCGCCGAACTGATCGACCGGCGGCGGCGCGAGAGCGTCGGCTCACGAGGATTTCTTGGGCATGCTGATGGCGGCGCGCGATCGCGACCACCACACCGCGATGAGCGAAAAGGAGCTGATCGACGAGGTGATGACCCTGATCGTCGCCGGCCACGAGACCACCGCCGCCGCGCTCACCTGGACCTGGTATTTGATCAGCCAGCACCCCGAGACCGCCGCCCAGCTCGAGGCCGAAGCGGACCGCAGCGGCGCCGAGTACGCTGCGCCTCGATGCCGCCGAGTCGCTCGACTTCACCCACCAGGTGATCCAGGAGGCGCTGCGGCTGTATCCGCCGGGGTGGCTGTTCACGCGGCGCACGATCGAGGCCGACGAGCTCGGCGGCTATGCCATCGGCGCGCGCACCGACGTGTTCATCAGCCCCTATACCCTGCATCGGCACCCGGCAGTTCTGGAGCGAACCGGAGGAATTTCGCCCCGGACGCTTCGCCGGCATCGATGCCAAGGAGCGGCACCGATTCGCCTTCATTCCGTTTTCGGTCGGTCCGCGGCACTGCATCGGCGAGAACATGGCCATGTTCGAGATGCTGGTGCACGTCAATCGCATGGTGCGCAGTTTTCGGCTGACGCGCATCGGCGCCGATCCGATCGAACTCGAGGCGCAGATCAACCTGCGTCCGCGCTCCAATCTCATGATGCGGTTAGAGGTGCGTCGATGACGCGAACGACATTGCTGGACATTCTCGAGCAGAACCGCGAGGTCGATCGCGCGGTCACCTACATTGAGGGGGAGGGCTCCGAGAGGCACGGTGCGCTATGGCGAGGTGTATATCGCGCGCGCTCGGCATATTGCACCACCTGCAAGCGCATGGGCGCGCAGCGCGGCGACAAGATGATCATTTTCCTGAGCAACAACGAGCAGTTTCTCGACGGCTTCTGGGCCGCGCTCTGCGGCGGCATCGTGCCGGTGCCGCTCGCGGTCGGGCATCAGCGACGAGCATCGCCACAAACTGCTGCGCGTGGCGCGCAAGCTCGGCGACCCGCTGCTGTACACGGATGCGAAGAATCTGGAGCGGCTGGCGGGGCTCGCGGTCCAGGTGGGCGAGACGGCGCTGTTCGAGCGGCTCAAGGCGCGTTGCTTCCTGGTCGAATCGATCACCGACATTTCGCGGCCCGGCAAACTCCAGCGCCCGAACCCGCAGGACCTGGCCTTCATTCAGTTCTCCTCCGGCTCGACCAGCGAGCCGAAAGGCGTGATGCTCACGCACGGCAATCTCATCGCCAATATCGAGGGCGCCGACCGCCGTCGGCAAATACAACGAGCGGGACGTGACCTTGAGCTGGATGCCGCTCACCCATGACATGGGTCTGATCGGATTCTATCTGGTGCAATTCGCCAATCGCGCCCACGTCCATCTGATGCCCACGGACCTGTTCGTGCGCCGGCCGCTGCTTGTGGCTGCAGGAGGCCTCCAAGAGGCGCGCCACCCTCACCTGTTCGCCCGAATTTCGGCTACCGCCATTTCCTCAAAGTGTTGGGCGACCGACGCCTGGAGAACGTCGATCTGTCGTGCATTCGCTCGATCTACAACGGCGCCGAGCCGATCTCGGTGCCGCTGTGCAACGAGTTCATGCAAAAACTCGCCTACACCGGACTGAAGCACAGAGGCCATGTATCCGGTGTACGGCCTGGCCGAAGCCTGCCTCGCGGTGAGCTTCCCGGAGCCCGATACCGACTACCGCTGGATCCGCGCCAATCGGCACAAACTCGGCATGGGCTCCAGGATCGAAATCAACCCGACGGATCCGCGCGATGCGCTCGAATTGATGTGCGTGGGACGGGTGGTCCCGAACACGGAGCTGCGCATTGCGGACGACCAGCGCGCGCCGGTCCCGACGAATTGGTCGGACACATCTTGATCCGCGGTCCGAGCGTCACGCGCGGCTATTTCGGCGACCCGGAAGCGACCGCGCTCGCCATCGATGCCGAGGGCTGGGTCGACACCGGCGATCTCGGGGTGCTGCACGAAGGCTCGCTGTACATCACCGGGCGCAGCAAAGAAATCATCTTCATCAACGGCCAGAACTACTATCCCTACGACCTCGAGAACATCGCGCAGCGAGCCCCGGGGCTCGATCTCAACAAGGTGGTGGCCGCGGGCGTCGCCAAGCCCGGCGCCCAGGGCGAGGAGCTTGTGGTATTCGTCCTGCATCGCGGCAGCCTCGAGGAATTCCTGCCGACCGCCGCGGCGGTCGGCCGCCTGATCAACGAGCACACCGGACTCGAGGTCGCACAGGTCATTCCCGTCAAGCGGATACCGAAGACCACCAGCGGCAAGGTGCAGCGGCACCTCCTGGAGCAGGCCCACGTCGCGGGTGAGTTCGATGCGGAGTTAACCCAGCTGCGGGCGCTGCGCGAGGCGCACGCCGGGCCGCATGTGCTCGGGTTCGGAGCTCGAAGCGCGCCTGCAGGCAATTTGCGAAGCGGCCCTGCCGGGGAAGCGCATCGAGGTCAACGACAACCTGTTCGAGATCGGCGCGAGCTCATTGAAGCTCATCGAAATCCACGAGAACATCGAACGCGATTTCCCGGGACTCATTGATCTCACCGAACTCTTCGATCACCCCACCGTCGCGGAGCTCGCCAGCGCATCTTCAGGGAAAGCTCAAGCATTGAGCCGATCGAGACCCCGCCGGGGCACCCGCCGCCGATCAGGCGGCGCCGTACAGCGGCTTCTTCAGGCGCCAGCGCCGGTACGACCACAACCAATCGGCCGGGTGATCGAGGACGTCGCGCTCGCATGCCCGCGCGTAGCGCTCGGTGATGGCATTCGCCGGCAGCGTTTCGCGTCCGTCCCACAAGGGCCGCAGCTCCACCTCGTAATGGCCGCGCCTCACCCGACGCATCACCAGATACAGGATGGGCAGCCGGGTCGCGCGGGCGATCTGTTCCGCACCCACGTAAAAGGCGGTTTCCTGCCCCAGGAATTGCGTCCAGTAGCGCTTGTCCGTCGACACCGGCGCCTGGTCCGCGTTTATCGCCACCGCGCGCACGACGCCGCGGCGCTGCAGAAAATCAGCGAGCAGCTCCTTGGCGGGAATCAGCCGCGCACCGAAGCGCGAGCGCACCTTGAGCATCAAGCGCTCCGCCCACGCATCGTGCAGCGGCTTGTAGGCGGCATCCACCGGGATACCCCAACTGCAGCGTGACGCCCTGCAGGAGCCACTCCCAATTGCATAAATGCGATGTCACGAACATGACCGACTGCCCGGCGTCCAGATAGTCGCGCGCCGCTTGCAAATTGAGAATACGGATGTGCGAACTCATTTGCGCCGGGCTCATCGACACCGACTTGAGCACCTCGACCATGACGTCGCAAAAATTCCTGAGAAATTGCCGGTGGATCGCCTCCCGCTCGGCCTCGGAGAGCGCCGGAAAGATCTTGGCCAGTTGTTCGCGGATGACATGCTGGCGGTGACGCACCACGTAATACGCGAGAAAGTAGAGAAACCCGGCAAATGCGTACAGCGCCCACATGGGCAGGCGCGAGAACAATTTGACCATGGACCGGAGTTTACGCCATCGAACGCGTCGACTTAAGTTCTTCACTTGGCAGATCAGAAACACCGTGACGAACAGACCAGCGAGAAACCCGCCGACCGCGGCGCGCAGCGGTGCGACTTCGTACGCGTGATCTCGCGACATGGCGACCGCTTCGCCGCAGGGGCAGCCCGCACGCGCTGCGGGGGCTTCAGCGCACGGGAATTTGACGGCCGCCCCCGCCCGCGCGAGGGCACGATCGGCTCTGCGCGATCAGGCCGTCAAATCCTCCGCTCGAACGCAAACCGCCGCGCGGCTAATGCGCGGGGGTCAACCATTCGGCGACGCCGCCATGGTGCGAGCAGGCCCCGCTGTGATGCTGCGACTTCGAGTAGGTCCCATCCTTGCACTTGGCCGTCGCGCCGGTCGGATCGGTGTTGCCGGCCGCGGCAGTCGGCGCCGACTTCGTGGCGGTAGCCGATTTCGCTGCGGCAGCGGGGGCCGGAGTAGCCGCAGCGGGCACGGGCTCGCTAGCCGCTGCGGTGGCAGGTTTGGTCTTGGTCGGCTTTAGAACGCCGCCGTGGCCGCTGCAGGCCCCCTTGCCGGTGGCGGCGGAGGTCGTGCCGTCCTTACACGTGGTCGGATTGGCCGAATCGGCCGCGTAACTGGGCAACATCAGCGCGAACGCCATCAACGGTGCCGCAATGCCGGCCACTAGATAACTCTTTTTCATGGAAATTCACTCCCTGGTTAATCCGAGAACGCTTGCCAATGATCAGTCGAATCGCATCGGTGCCTGCACCACACGATGGCGCCGCGATCAAGTCTTCGGGACCACACCGCCCGGAGTCAGTTTGTCGATCGCCTGCGGCAGGACCGTCGCCAGTTTAGCGGCTAAATCCTCCGGCGAAAGTCCGATCTTGGCGGCCAGCAGCTTGACCGTATCGGAACCGAAGGCTTGGTGAATCTGCTCCGCGCTAAGCGCCTGATTGGGCCCCGTACCGACCCAGGAGCGAACCGTGCCTCCCAGCCCCTGCTGTTCCAACTGGGAAATGATGCCCTGTACGCCGCCGTGTTTCTCAATCAGTCCGTTGACCACGGTCGCCATCTCCGCGCCGACCGCTCCGCCCAATAATCCGTCGACTAATCCCATGGCACATCCCTCCTTATCAGAACGCAAATTGCAAGTTGATGGTCTCCACCGTATCCAATTTCTTCAACGGGGGTGGCGGAGCCTCGTCGGCCCAAATGATCGAGTTCCCGGCCATGGCGATCAGCGCCGCGACGGCGGTAACAACACGTTGAATAGTCAAGATTCTCCCCCTCAATCATGAATTCAGGCGCGCAACCGCAGTGCTCGGACCCTGCGATTTTACCCTCCTTCGATCTCGCGCGCGGCACGCGCGTATCGTATTGCATTTTCACCTGGTCAGCCGGAATTGACCAGAGTGACGGTGCCGCAAACAGGACTCGCGTTGGCAGCAGGAGTCATTGTCCAAGACAACTTCATGGAACCTGCCACGGCTTTATTGAGCTCACGGAAGCGCGGGAACTTCGGATGAGGAGCTTCACCTAGCAAGCCGCGGCATTCGCGGGTTTATCGCACGGAGTGGTGCACTCAAAATATGGTTGGGCCGAGCGGCGGCGCTCGCTGCCACGGAGGGTCACATGAACATTGGTGAAGTGTGTACGCGCGAAGTCTACATGGTGAATCGCGGCGAGCCGCTGCGGCAGGCGGCGCAGGAGATGCGCCGCAGAAACGTCGGCTGCATCATCGTCGTCGAAACGTACGGCAAGTCCGTGGTGCCGGTGGGCATCGTGACCGACCGGGATATCGCACGCGCCTTGCCCGAGCACCCCACCAACCTCGCCGCTCTGCCGGTGGCCGATATCATGACCCCGGATCCGCTCGTGCTGCGCGAGAGCGAGTCCATTGTCGGGGCCATCGAGCGTCTGCGCGAGCGGGGGGTGCGGCGAGCGCCGGTGATCGCGGGCGGCGGCGATCTTGTCGGCATCGTATCGACCGACGATCTCTTGGGCGTTATCTCAGAACAGCTCGCTTCGCTTGCACGACTCGTGGACCGGCAGATGCGCAAGGTGTCGGATCGTCCCAAGTGACGGTGACGGGATGCCGCCAATTGCGCGCGCACAAAAGGCGATGTGGGGATCTACGTATTGGCGATAAGGCTCCGGGGCGAGATGCTTATTAGTCTCGCGGGGCCCGCGGCGATTGGTAATCGGGTCCGGTTGCAGAAGCGAGTTCTTTGATCTGGCAAACGATGGAACCTTTCTAACGAGGAGACTGCCATGCGTGTGGATCAGCTCATGACGAAACAAGTCAAATGGTGCGGCCCTGACGACACCCTCGATCACGCCGCACAACTCATGTGGAATAACGATTGCGGGTGCCTGCCGGTGTGCGCGCCTAACGGCGTCAATCATGTGGTGGGTGTGGTCACCGATCGGGATATTTGCATGTCCGCGCTATTCGAAGGCAAGGCGCTGCACGAGCTGCGCGTCTCGAATGCTATGTCGCGAGTCCTGAAAGCGTGCCGACCGAGCGACTCTCTGGCGGTGGCAGAAAACACCATGAGCGAGGCGCGCATTCGCCGGCTGCCGGTCGTGGACGAGAAGGATACCCTGGTCGGGATGATCACCCTGGCCGATCTGGCGCGCGAGGCCGCTCGCGAGCACGCGCAAGGCAAATCGGATGTCACAGAACAGGTGGTCGGCGACACCCTCGCCGCCATTTGCCGTCCAGTCCAACGGCAGCTTGCCGCGTGAGCGGAGGGAACGGTCGGGCGGTGCGCCGCTCGACCGTTCACGAAGGTCGTGCGGCAGGCACGTTGGTTGCTAGCCCTTGATGCACACCAGGGGTTCGAGTTGCGCCACCTTTTGCGCAAGACCGGCGGCTTGCGCGGCATCGACGACGGCGGCGACATCCTTGTAAGCGTTCGGGGCCTCCTCGGCGACGCCGCGCATCGACGGACTCCGAATCAGAATCCCCCGCTGCGCGAGCTCGTCGATGACCGCTCGCCCCTTCCAGGTGCGATGGGCCTGGTGACGGCTCATGGCCCGGCCCGCCCCGTGGCAGGCGGAACTGAATGCCCGTGATTCGGATTGCCGGGTACCGGCCAATACATAGGACCTCGTGCCCATCGATCCCCCGATCAGCACCGGCTGGCCCACCGTGCGCAAGGCGCTCGGCAAATTCGGATCCTCGGGCCCGAAAGCCCGTGTCGCCCCTTTGCGATGAACATGCAACATGCGTGCCACGCCATTGATGCGATGCTCCTCGATTTTGCAGGTGTTGTGCGAAACGTCGTAGAGGAGCGGCAATCGTGCCCGCGGCAGCAGGTCGGCGAACACCTCACGCACCAGGTGCGTGAGAATCTGGCGGTTGGCGAGCGCGCAGTTGATGGCGGCGCGCATCGCTCCTAAATATTCTCGGCCCACCTCGGAATTGATTGGCGCACAGGCGAGCTCGCGGTCCGGAAGGCTGATGCCATATTGTCCCGCCGCCATGGCCATGCGCTTTAAGAACTCCGTACCAATCTGGTGACCCAGGCCGCGCGACCCGCAGTGGGTCATGACCACGATGTCGCCTTTTTTGAGCTCGAACACGCGGGCGATGGCGTCGTCGAATACCGCGGTGACCTCCTGAATCTCGAGGTAATGGTTGCCGCTGCCGAGCGTGCCCATCTCATCGCGCTGGCGCTTTTTGGCCCGCTCGGACACATTGCCGGGCTCGGCGTGCAGCATTTGTCCGTGCTCCTCGATGCGCTCGAGATCCTCCGGCACCCCCCAACCTCGGTCGACGGCCCACTTCGCACCGCCGGTGAGCATCGCGCTCATCTCCTCGGCATTCAAGCGGATGTCGCTGGTGCTGCCGAGCCCCGCCGGAATACTCAACGACAACATATCGGCCAAGCGCTCCTGAACGGCCATCACATCCGCACGCACGAGGCCGGTATGCAGGCACCGCACGCCGCAGGAGATGTCGAACCCCACGCCGCCCGCGGACACGACGCCACCCTCGCCGGGATCGAATGCCGCCACGCCACCGATTGGAAAGCCATAGCCCCAGTGAGCATCCGGCATGGCGTACGAGGCGGTCACGATACCCGGAAGCTTCGCGACATTGACCACCTGCTCATAGACCTTGTGGTCCATGTCGCGCATCAGCGCTTCGTCGGCGTAGATCACTCCCGGCACCCGCATCGCGCCCTGCGGGGGAATCTCCCACTCATACTCGGAGCGTCGTTTGAGAAGCGTCAGATCCATGGCCTAGACATCCACTACGGTCTGCGCCACCCAATCGTCCGCCTGCCTTGCGACGCGCAATGCGGTATAGGTCGCGCCTTTGAGTTCGACGGCCGGTGCATGACGCATCCGATCCAGGGGCTCACCCCAGGCCCGGCCATGCAGTTGCCCGTCATCAATCCGTACAGAGAAGCGGCCGAACAACATGCGGCGGGTCGAAATTTCGTAGATCAACGCGTTCAACCATTCAACGAACAGCAGCTCGCGATCCGGCGCCTCACATTCGATCGCGATGGACTGCGGCGTTTTGATCGCGCCCAAATCGCATACGGCCGCACTCATGGCGAGCGCCGCTTGTTCGAACGCCTCGGCCGGCGTCGCGCCGAAGCCGCGGACGCCGATGTCGGCCTCATGGGGAAAATTCTCCCAATGACCGGCCATTATCAGTGTCCCGGCTATCGGGAGAACGATGCAAGACCGCGCCAACAGCCTCAGGCGAGGTTGGCCCTGGCAGCCGGATTGTCGAGCGCAAGTTCTTCCTCCGGCACACCGTCGCCTTCCTCATCACGCTCCGTCTCGTCCCTCATGTCTTCCCAAACTTCGCCCGCCGGCGCCAGCGGCTGCAGCGGCGCCGACCAGTCCGCTTCGGTCATGCCGGTTTCGGAGTACCCGAGATCATCGGGTTCCACTTCATCGATGGGACCGGTACAGTCTTCAGGCGGCTCCGCAAACTCGATCGGCAGGTTGCCCCAAGCCTCCTGGTCAATCTCGTCAACGTCGCCATCGAAGGTCTGGATTTCGATGGTCCGCGCCTTCTCGTCGTATGCCGTAACCAGAAACGCCTCGCCTTTGTCCTGGCGCAGGTACCACTGATCGATGCGCGCAGGTCCTACATTGTTCATGTCCTGCTCCTTCGCCGAAATTCACAGAAGAAGCGTGCGCTCTGCGGCCGGGGGATGAAATACGCAAAAGTCCGTAGCGCTGTTTGCAAAGAGGAACCGCAAACAGCATGAATGCCACTCACTTCTGCGGCTCACGCCAGCACGCGCTCCTCGGGGCGATCCGTGCTCCCCTTCCGGTCGTGTCCTCAAAGGCCGGTTGCCCGTCGCCGGGCGGGTGCATGGCGTGCTTACGGCACGATCTCAACCCGGGTTGGGACCCGCGTCAGATCCCACACATCCTGCAAATCCTCATCGGAGAGAGCAATGCATCCGTTGGTCCAATCGCGTGTTTTGTAATAAGAGACCGGCTTCGTGAGTCGATTAGGCTCTCCGTGGATGAAGATATCTCCGCCGGCGGGCTGGTGCAGCGCGGAGGATCGCCTCAAGTCCGCCGGGCTTGGGTAGGAAATGTGCAGCGCCTTGAAGTAACGGCTGTGCTCCTGGCGAAAATCGATGATGTAGCTGCCTTCGGGAGTTCGGAAGTCCCATTGGTGTTCTTTAGCACCGGTGGGACTCAAGCCAAGCGCAATGCGATAACTGCGCAGCGGATAGCTATCCCGAAGCAAGTACAGCTTACGTTCGTGTTTGACGATGAGAATGGTATCCGCGCGCTCCGGCAGTGCAGTTGATCCAGCGGCGCTCTGCCCATCAAACCCGAGTAAAAGTACCACGCCAAGCGCCGGTAACCCGGAGCGGCAAGAGGGACGCGGATACGCGCGGGTCGACGCCTGAGTAGACATATGCTGGTAGATAGCCACTCTTGAATGGATCTACCTTAGCCAAACACGGGGCTGCGAAACTTAGGCGCACATCCCAATCAAGCGCGAAATCATCGGAAGCATCGCGTCATCACGATGAAATCCGTCACACTTCGCGCGGGTTAACAGAATACGCTCCAGGTACGCGCCGCGATCGCGCGAACTGGAATGCGCAAGTGCATGGTACAGCCGCAACAGACGTCGGGCAGAGTGCGGCTGCGTTCGCCCCTGACCACCGGGCCGGTGTTGTGGTCCCAATCAAGATCCGCTTTTATGTTCCGCTTGCCACTTCGCGACCGCGGACATGGTGTTTTCCACGTGCTTATCCGGGTCCAAGGCTGTGTACGCGTAGATAACCTTGCCGGTCGGCGCAATCACATACGAAGTGCGATTAGAATAAGAAATCAGGAAAATTTTCGCATCGTAGGCCTTTGATATTCTCAGGTCAGGGTCAGAGGCGACCGCAAATCTATTACGGCACTCGCTTACCGAAAATCGATTAAGCGTATCGATGGAGTCGTGTGATACGCCAATCACCGTGGCACCAAGCGATTTGAACCTGTCAGTCGCCTCGGCAAACTCATGAGCTTCCACTGTGCAGCCACGAGTAAACGCCGCAGGATAAAAATACAGCACCACCGGACCTGATTTGAGCGCCGATGCCAAAGAAAAAGTAAATGGTTTTCCTGCCAGCGTTGCCTTCGTCGTGAAATCCGGCGCGTCAGCACCAGGCTTCAGCTCTGCGTATAGCGGGGAAGCGAGTGCGCCACAGGCGATAGCGGCGGTCATCAGGCGTTTCATGGAAGATCACCTACACTTATTCCATGATACCACCCGATCCGGCGGGGCGGCTCCGCGAACTGCCCGCGCCGCTACCCAGGATTCACATACCCCACTTTCCCCGCGGCCAGATACGCCTCGACAATTTCCAATTGAACGGATCCCGCGGTGGGTGCGCCGCGCCCAACCTCTCGAAGCCGAGCCTTGCACACAGCGCTTCCGGATCTTCCAGATCGTTCACTGATCCTTGAATTTAATCGCCGCGTGTGTGCCGTCACAAAACGGCTTATTCTTCGATGCGCCGCACCGGCACAACGTCACGCGGTTTCGCACCTCGTAGTGGAAACCGTCCGACCCGATCACCTGAACGCCACCGCGTACCCAGATAGGTCCCGCACATTGATTCGCGGGATCCTCAATGAGCCCAAGCGCTGGCTCGAATCGAGGTTCAATCGACTGTCCAGTGGCATTGTCCCACGCGACCAATCGTCCTGACGGGCAGTCAGCAACCTGCCTGACAAAATTCATCTTTGAAGCGGAATTATCTGTCTCATTCACCAGGTTCCAAACTTTTCCGTGCGGATCGCAAAAGCGAGCGAAAGCGCACAAGTGCTCGACGTCCGTCAACGACATGGTGGGACCTTGCAGCACCGTCGCCTGCTTTCGATAGGCTGCGCGGCTGGCAGTTTCAGTGCCGTCAAATTTTACTTTGGCGTGCGAGCCATCGCAGTAGGGTTTCTTCGCGCTTTGACCGCAGCGGCACAGGGCGTACTCTGCTTGTCGGGGGTATGCTTGACCCTCGATCCACTTGACGGACTCACCCGCCGAATTCGTTCCGATGGCTTGTTTGTTCAATGGCAAATTGCCCGACACCATATAGGGACCGTTTTTTACGATTTGGATCATTGCGTTGGTCGGTTTTCGCGGATTCATCATGCTTCTCCGTTCGCGACGACTATCTTGACACTCACTGCCGGAATTATTCGTTACCCATGTATTCGGAACGGACCTCGAGGGGTTGGTGCGCAAAAAGAAGTTCAAACCCCTTGAACCCCGCAATTGGGCTGCGACATAGCGGCATCGGCGGAAACCGACGCTGATCGTCCCAAATTAGCTCCTCAATAATAACCATTCGAAAAACTTGCGCGCAAAGTCGTCGTGCAATAGCGTGTCCCGCACATGCGATGCAATTGGAGGCACCTATGTCCGGCACCAAATCTCGATCGAGCTTCCGCAGTCCTCTATCCTTGCGGCCCTAGCGTGTCTACCTCGAGTATTCTACCGCGACGCCAATTGAATGGGAGGTTACCGATGCGGACACGAACACTACTTGTCGTTCTGGCCTTACTGTTGATTGGCGCCTTCCTGGGCATTAACTGGTCAGTATTTGCCGCATCCGTGAAAATCAGTTTCGTATTTGCCAGCGTCGATGTGCCAATGGCACTGGTGATGTTTGGGATTCTTGCACTGATCGCACTCACCTTTGGAATCTACAGCGCCGTTTCTTGGAGCGCGATACTGCTCGAGTATCGCCGCCAAGCAAAGGAATTGACTACTCAGCGAAATCTTGCCGATCAGGCCGAGGCCTCGCGCATTACCGAGTTACGTGTCGCGATGCACGATGAATTAGAACATCTGGCCAATCGAATGGCGCAGATCCACAATACATTACGGACTGAGATTCGCGACAATGCCAATTCGCTTGCCGCGACAATTGGGGAACTCGACGATCGAATTCAGAAGCTCCATAGCGGTGATACATCTTGATGGGGATCCGCGTCCGCAACGCGCTCATTTCCCACCCGATCAAGCGCTTGCATGAGCTGATGACCTTTTGACCGCGGCAAACTGCTCGCAGAGCAATCCCGGACCCGTTGGGTCGGTCACTCTGCTCATATCGCGCTATTCGAGATCGACGAGTCGCCGAGATTCACGCCGCGCTGCCGGCAAGAACGCTTGTCGGCTCGTTGAGCACTGTGGCCGATTTGCAGACCATGGAAAAGTTCAGCTCCCAGCACGACTAGTCATGACACATGCACGCATAAGAGAATTTTTAAATTTACATGACAAACCAATGATTATCAAGGGGTTTATGCTTAGCATGAAGTTGCAGGTATCGCTTCTCGGGGCGACCGGCAGCCGGGGTCCATTTCGCCAATTCTTGGCGAGCTCAGGCAGTGTTAAGCCGACGCAGCTTACTTGGCACGATTTAGATCGGCATCCCGATTTTGGGAACTTTCGACCTGGAATGCGCGCCCGGACCAACTCCGGGCAACCGACCCCCTGGTGCAACGTGGGCCGCGACGATTCGGCGAGCTGCCACGGTGACACGTTGGCTCGCTTCGCTGGCGACACTGCATCCTGTGGCGATATGCGCGTATACTTTTTTCGGGCGCTTGCGCAATTCCGACTGACCGGCATGCACGCACTTGCCCTCACGACGCAGGCTGTTGGGAACCACGATTATGGGATGCTTGCTTAAACAAGGCGGCGGACTGTACCCAAGGTTGCGCATTGGCGCGGTGCTGCTGGCAGCCGGCGAAGGGCGACGCATGGGTGGCGTTGCGAAGCCGCTCATACGGCTTCGGGGAGTACCGCTTATTTGCCGGCAGCTAGTTGCCCTCAGTGGTGCCGGCGTTGACGAGGTGGTCGTTGTGACGGGCCACGCGCGCGCGGCAGTCGAGAGACAGGTGGAGAGTTTTTCGGTAATGCTCGTGCACAATGAGGCCCACGCGCAGGGCCAGGAAGGCTCGGTGCGAGCAGGGTTAGGCGCGCTGAGCGGGAGCTTCGATGCGGTGTTCATCATGCCTTCCGACCAGCCGCTGATCGGTGCCGACGATTTGATCGAGCTGATCGGCGCCTTTAAGAAGCGCGTTGCCGGTCACGTGGTGGTGCCGGTCGTGGACGGGCAGCGCGGCAACCCCATTTTGCTCGATGAGTTGGCGCACGCGCAGATTCTCGCCAGTGCCACGAACCTCGCCTGCCGGCACCTGATCGAGCGCCATCCCGAACTCGTGTGTGCGTACGAGACGAACAATAGCCGTTTCATTGCCGATCTCGACACGCTCGAGGATGTGCAGACGCTGGTGCGACGCACCGGCTGGCAACTCGAATTGCCACCGGTGCAGGAGACCGTCGAATAGAGGTGTTATCCGACATAGGCCGCCCGCGGCGCGCCTAACCTTCAAAGGAGCGACCCATGATCCCCCGCGAATTCGAATATCACGCCCCCAAGAGTATTTCCGACGCGCTCGGCTTGCTGGAGCGATTCGGCGACGAGGCCAAGTTGCTCGCTGGCGGCCACAGCCTGCTGCCAATGATGAAACTGCGCTTTGCCCAGCCCGGTCATCTGATCGATCTCGGCAGAATTGGCGAACTCAAAGGCATACGTGAAGAAGGCGGCATGCTGCGCATCGGCGCGATGACTACGGAGAATGAGATCATCTGGTCGAAACTGCTGCACGACAAGTGTCCGTTGCTGGTCGAGGGCGCGCGCTTGATCGCGGATCCTCAGGTGCGCTACAAGGGAACGATCGGGGGTGATATTTCACATGCTGACCCCGGCAATGACCACCCGGCACTGATGCTGGTGCTGGGCGCAACATTCGTACTCAAGGGCTCATCGGGCGAGCGTGTAGTGCCATCCGACGGCTTTTTCCTCGGCAGCTACGCCACTCTATTAAAGCCGGGCGAAATCATGACCGAAATACGCATCCCGGTGTCCGAGCCGAATACCGGCTACTGCTACTCCAAGCTCAAACGCAAGGTCGGGGATTATGCAACTGCTGCGGCTGCCGTCACCCTACGCATGACCGGAGAGAGCGTTCAGGATGTGGCCATTGCGCTGACCAACGCCGGCGCCTGCGCGCTGAGGGCGCGCGCCGCCGAAGACTCCCTGCGGGGCAACACGATAAACGACGCTTCGATCACGGAGGCCGCCCGGCTCGCGATGAGCATCTGCGATCCGGCTGCAGATCAGCGTGGCGATGTGGATTATAAGATCACGATGAGCGGCGAAATGACTCGGCGGGCATTGCGCACGGCGCGCGCGCGCGCCAGACACTGAATCGATATAAGGGGGGGGCCAAACGATGGTCAAGAAGCAAACAGTATCGTTCAAACTCAACGGCGCGGATGTCGATGTGGTCGTTGAGCCGCGTGAGTTGCTCATCCATACTCTGCGCGAGCGACTCCAGCATACCGGTCCGCATATCGGTTGCGAGACCTCGCATTGCGGGGCGTGCACGGTCGATCTCAATGGCATGTCGGTCAAGTCCTGCACGGTGCTCACCGTGCAATGTCAGGATGCCAAGGTGCTCACCATCGAGGGATTCGAACAGGGCGGGGCCTTGCATGCGCTGCAGGAAGGGTTTACGCAGGAACATGGACTTCAGTGCGGTTTCTGCACGCCCGGGATGATCACACGCGCCTACCGGCTACTCCAAGAAAATCCCAGTCCCTCGGAAGAGGAAATCCGCTACTGGATGGCAGGCAACTTGTGTCGCTGCACTGGCTACCAGAACATCGTCAAGGCCGTGCAGTACGCGGCAAACAAAATGTCGTTGGCACGCACCGGAACCTAACTTAGGGGAGTTTTCGCGATGACTGCTGCAACAGAAACGCTCGAGCGCGAAACCAAGCTTCAGGGAATCGGCACCTCCAGATTGCGCAAGGAGGACGCACGCTTCATCCGCGGCAAGGGTACTTATGTAGATGACATCAAGCTGCCTGGCATGCTGTTTGGGGCCATGGTGCGCAGCCCCTACGCCCACGCGCGCATCAAATCGATCAACAAGGCCAAAGCTCTGGCCGTGCCGGGAGTCGTAGCGGTTCTCACCGCCGATGATCTAAAGCCGGTAAAGCTCGACTGGATGCCGACGATCGGCGGCGACGTGCAAGCGGTGCTGGCGGACAAAAAAGTCTGTTTCCAGATGCAGGAGGTCGCGATGGTGATCGCCCGCGATCGCTACTGCGCCGCGGATGGCGCGGACGCGGTGGAAGTGGACTACGAGGAGTTGCCCGCCGTCGTTGATCCACACAAGGCCATGGCTCCCGACGCCCCGATCATACGCGAAGATATCGCCGGCAAGGACGAGGTCGGCCACGGCAAGCGTACTCACCCCAATCACATATTCACCTGGGAAGCGGGCGACAAGCAGGGCACCGATGCGGCGTTTGCCAACGCGGCGGTGACCGTGAGAGAGGAGATCTTGAACCCTCGCGTGCATCCCTGCCCGCTGGAAACGTGCGGCTGCGTGGCATCCTTCGACAAGGTGACCGGTCAATTGACGGTCTACATTACCTCGCAGGCCCCACATCTGGTCCGAACCGTGGTGGCGATGCTGTCGGGCATTCCTGAAAGCAAGATCCGCATCATCTCCGGAGATATCGGCGGCGGCTTCGGCAACAAGGTTCCGATCTACCCGGGCTACGTCATCGCCATCGTGGCGTCGATCGTGACGGGCGTTCCGATCAAGTGGATCGAGTCGCGCATCGACAATATCTCGACGACCGGATTCGCCCGCGACTATCACGGCATCGGCGAACTGGCGGCCGACAAGGACGGCCGGATCAAGGCGTTGCGCTTTGCTGCGCTAGCCGATCACGGCGCGTTCAATTCCCATGTATCGGCCACCAAGTTGCCGGCGGGGCTGTTCAGCATCTGCACCGGCTCGTACGATATTCCCAAGGCCTATTGCCGTGTCGATGCGGTGTTCACCAACAAGGCCCCCGGCGGCGTGGCCTACCGATGTTCGCTGCGGGTCACCGAAGCGGTGTACCTCATCGAGCGGATGATCGACGTTCTGGCGCAGAAGCTCGGGATCGACAAAGCTGAGATCCGCGCCCGCAATTTCATCAAGGCCGATAAGTTTCCCTACACCACGAGCCTCGGATGGACGATGGACAGCGGAAATTATCATGCTGCGTTGGATAAGGTATTGAAGGCCGTGGATTACGCGGGCCTGCGCCGGGAGCAAGCTGAAAAACGCGCCAGAGGTGAGCTGATGGGAATCGGGATTTCCACCTTTACGGAGATCGTGGGTGCGGGACCCACCAAGGTCTGCGATATCTTGGGCATCGGGCTTTTCGACAGCTGCGACATCCGCGTCAATCCCACCGGCAGCGCCATTGCTCGGCTGGGGACGATGAGTCAGGGCCAGGGCCACGCGACGACCTATGCCCAGATCATCGCCACCGAGCTGGGATTGCCTTCGGACGAGATCCAAATCGAGGAAGGGGATACCGATAAAGCGCCGTACGGCGCCGGCACTTGGGGTTCGCGATCCACCCCGGTCGGCGGTGCTGCTGCCGCGATGGCTGCCCGCAAAATCCGCTCCAAGGCGCAGAAGATTGCCGCTCACTTGCTAGAGGTCGGCGAAGGCGATCTGGAATGGGAGGTCGATCGATTCAAGGTCAAAGGCAACCCGGCCCAGGCGAAGACGATGAAGGAGATCGCCATGGCAGCGCACACCTCCAACCTGCCGCAAGGCATGGAGCAAGGATTGGATGCGACGGAATACTACGACCCACCCAACCTAACATACCCTTTCGGCGCTTATGTCTGCGTCGTCGATATCGATCGTTTTACGGGCGAGACCAAGGTTAGACGTTTTTACGCGCTGGACGATTGCGGGACGCGGATCAACCCCATGATCATCGAAGGGCAGATCCATGGTGGCCTCACGGAAGCTTTTGCCGTGGCCTTTGGCCAGGCGATCCCGTTCGACGAGAACGGCAACCATCTCGGCAACAGCTTCATGGATTACTTCCTGCCCACTGCCGTAGAAACGCCGCATTGGGAAACCGATCACACCGTCACGCCCTCTCCGCATCATCCGATCGGCGCAAAGGGCGTGGCGGAATCGCCCCATGTCGGCGGCATCCCTTGCTTCTCGAACGCGGTTGTGGATGCCTTTGCACATTTGGGGGTAACCCACATGAACATGCCGCACACTGCGTTCCGGGTGTGGCAACAGTGCAAGGCGCTCGGAATCAGCACGAGATGAGTCCTCCGCTCGGGCAATCTGCATGAAGGTCCAGATCGACAAGACGTATCCTCTGCCGTGCTCGGCGCAGATCGCTTGGGAGTTCCTGCAGAACATCGAGGCGGTTGCCAGTTGCATGCCCGGCGCGAAGATTACCGAACGCGTCGACGCGGGCCGGTACAAGGGAACGGTCACGACCAAGGTGGGCCCCGCGACCATGTCGTTCAGGGGCGAAGTGGAGGTGACCGGAGTCGATGCGACCGCTCGATCCTTGCGCTTGCTCGGCAAGGGAACCGATAGCACCGGCAGTTCCGGCGCCTCCATGAACCTCACCGCCCGCATCGAGGCTGCCGAAGGAGGCCTGTGCACGTTAGTGGGTATGAGCGAAATGTCGATGAGCGGCAAAGCGGCTGCCTTCGGCGGACGTATGATGAGCACGGTCGCCGATCAGATACTGAAGCAGTTCGCCGA
This sequence comes from uncultured Gammaproteobacteria bacterium, assembly GCA_963813755.1. Classification (GTDB taxonomy): domain Bacteria; phylum Pseudomonadota; class Gammaproteobacteria; order Steroidobacterales; family Steroidobacteraceae; genus Bog-1198. The sequence goes on from CAWEZY010000008.1 coordinate 62,798, forward strand.
CAACTTTGCCGCCCAAGTCAGCGCGCTGCAGGCGTTGCGAGCGGCGCCGGCAACCCGAGACGGCAGCGCGACGTCTTCTCAGGCGCCGATTCCCATACCGGCAGCCCGGCCATTGAATGTTCTCGCGCTCGCGTGGACACTCTTTAAAAGCTGGCTGCGCGGCCTATTCTCCAAGCGGGCTGCGTGAGCGCTGCCTTGAAGCGCATGCCCGAGATCATCGACTTGCAGCGCCGGCTCGAGGGCGTCGGCTATGTGGCCGAGGCGCCGTTGGCGGCTGCGCTGCTCTTGATGTTGGAACTCGGCCGCCCGCTGCTCTTGGAGGGCGACGCCGGCGTCGGTAAGACGGAAATCGCCAAGGCGCTCGCGCTGACGCAGGGGTCCCGACTCATTCGTCTGCAGTGCTACGAAGGCCTCGATGTGCACACCGCGATGTACGAATGGAACTACCAGCGGCAATTGCTGGCAATCAAGCTCCTGGAGCACGATGAGCGTCCGACCTCCGTCAAGGAGCAGGACATCTTTTCCGAGCGCTACCTATTGAAGCGCCCGCTGCTCGAGGCCATCAGTTGCGCCGAACCGCCGGTGCTGTTGATCGACGAGGTGGATCGCGCCGACGAGGCGTTCGAAGCCTACCTCCTCGAATTGCTGTCAGACTTCCAGATGTCGATTCCAGAGCTCGGCACCATGCGCGCCGTCACCAAGCCGCTGGTCATCATCACCTCGAACGGTACACGTGAACTGTCCGACGCGCTGCGCCGCCGCTGCTTGTACCAGTACATCGACTATCCCGCGTTCGCGAAGGAATTGGCCATCGTCGAAATCAGGGCGCCGCAGGCCGCCGGACAATTGGCGCACCAAGTGGTCGATTTTGTGCAAAGCGTGCGCCGCATGGAGCTGCAAAAGAAACCCGGCATCGCAGAGACCTTGGACTGGACCGCGGCCCTGCTGCGCATGGGAATTTCCGTGATCAACGACGACGGTGCCGAGCGCATTCTCGAAACACTCAGCGCTCTCATTAAGACCCGTGACGACCGGGCCGGCTTTACCCGTGACGTGGTCGCACGGATTGCGGCCACATGTTGACGGGCAACGCAGCCTTTGCCGTGGAATTGGGTGCGATCGTACGCGCGCGGCTTACCGGCTTTACCGCGTTCCTGCGCGCGAACGGCTTTGCCGTCGGCGGTACCGATGCGGTGTCCGTACTCGACGCAGGCGCAAAAATGGGGATCCTTGATCCGCAGGTGCTGCGCTGGAGCCTGAAGGCCCTGCTGTGCGGCCGGGGTGATGAGTGGCGGCGTTTCGATGGGCTATTCGACGCCTATTTCCTGCCGCCGAACAAGAGTCTATTTGCGCAAAGCAGCGGGGCGGCCGGCGGGGCGCGCGACGCGGCCGATGCGGGGCGGGTCGGCGTAGAATTCGACTCTTCGCCCGCTACCGGCCACCCGATCGCCGGCGACGTTGATGAGGGCTCTGAGAGGCATGGAGCCAGCCGCGAAGAATCCCTCGCTTCCACGGATTTTCGCGAGCTGAATCAGGCGGAGCATGCTTACGACATCGAGGCGCTGATGCGGCGTTTCGCCAAACGATTGAGGCCGCTTCGTCTGCGTCGGGAAGCCACCCATCATCACGGCCGGCGTCTGGACCTGCAAGCTACCATACGGCAGAGCGTGGCCAGCGGCGGCACGCCAATTCGCCTCGCTTGGAAAGAACGACGCCGCGTGCTCCCGCGCCTAGTGCTGCTGGTGGACGTCAGCCGGTCGATGAGCCTCTACAGCTTTTTCTACATGCGCCTCGCGAGAGCACTGTGCGGCGAATTGGCAGACGTGTACTGCTTCATCTTCCACACACGCATCACCGACGTCGGGGCGGCCCTGAGCGACCCGGATCCTTGGCGATCGCAAGAACGGCTGCACCTGCTGGCGATCGGTTGGGCCGGCGGCACACGCATCGGTGAATGCGTACGGGATTTCAATCGCGACCACGGGGCTCGCCTGGTCCATTCGCGTACCGGTGTGATTGTCGTAAGCGACGGTTACGATACCGGCGAGCCTGCGCTGCTGGCCGAATCGCTCGCCACGCTGCGGAGGCGATCGAGGTGTCTGGTGTGGCTGAACCCGCTGTTGAACCAGCCGGGCTATACCCCGAAGAGCCGCGGCATGCAGGCGGCGATACCGCACATCGACTTGCTCGCGGCGGGCGCCGACCTCGCGTCTGTCGAGCGCGTATTGCCGCTGGTCATGCAGGCTTTAAGATGACGAACGAAGAACTCCACAATCTGGCGCTAGAATTGAACGGCCGCGGCGAGGCCTTTGCCCTCGTCACGGTGGTGCGAGCGATCGCCCCCACGTCGGCCTACCCTGGCGCCCAAGCGATCGTTCTCGCCGATGGAACACTGGAGGGCTGGATTGGCGGCGGGTGCGCGACGGACGTCATCATCGAGGCGGCGAAACGCGCCATCGTGAAGGGTAAGCCGAAGCTCGTGCGCATCAGTAACGAGAAAATCTACGCCGAGGAAGACGTCGAGCATTACGCGATGTCCTGCGCCAGCAACGGCAGTGTCGAACTCTTTATCCAGCCCAATAGCCTTCGCAGCGCGCTGTGCGTCCTCGGACGCACGCCCGCGGCAGACGAGGCGCGGTTCCTTGCGCAGCGCCTGAGGATCCGGCTCACCGACAGCCCGAATGACGCACCTGTCGTTCTGGTCGCGACCCAAGGGCAAGGAGATGAGGAAGCCCTGGAGGCCGCATTACGCAGTCCTGCCAGGCAAGTACTGATGATTGCAAGCCGGCGAAAGGCAGAGAGACTGCGCGCCGTGATGAAGATGCGCGGGGTCGACGAAGCCCAGCTTGCGCGCCTGCAGGCCCCCGCGGGCCCGGATGCCGGCGCGAAGACGCCGGGCGAGATTGCACTCGTGGCGATCGCCGGTGTGTTGGCATCGCTGCGCGGTCGCGGTGAGCCCGCCGAGCGCAAGGCGGCTGCGGGAGCCGACCCGGACCGGATCGAGCCGATTTCGCGCACGGAGCCCGACACGGCATCCGCAGCCGGCATATTCATCAACCCCGTCTGCGGAGTGGCCGTGAGCTGCGCCAATGCGTTGCACGTCGAGGATTACGCAGGCGTTTCTTACTACTTCTGCTGTGACGGCTGCTGGACGACGTTTCTCAAAGACCCAGGGAAGTATGCGGCGATTAGTTGAGCTTTAACTCGCCTCGAGATCAACGATTTTTCCAACTCCACGCCGGCCCCATTGATCGCCTCCCAGAATCAACCGAAGCCCTCAGCGATCCCTCTTTTTCCCGCCGCCACGTGCATCAGGCAATGTGCAAAGTGCGCGGCATGCGCAAGAATCCTCATCTTCGCGTCATCGCAATCAGAGGCACCATGCCGCTTAGTGTAGTCAAAAAGAGCTGGCCGCTGTTTCTCGGTATGGGTGTGCTCATGCTGGGCGCCGGCTTGCAGAGCACGCTCCTCGGCCTACGCGCGACGCTCGAAGGATTCCCCACCCCCGTGACCGGCGTCATCATGTCGTGTTACTACGTGGGGTATGTCATTGGAACCCTCATTGCCCCGCCGCTGCTGCGGCAAGTCGGGCATATTCGCGTATTTGCCGCCCTGGCGGCTTTCGCCTCGGCGGCAATTCTTATCCAGGGTTTGTTCGTTAATCCAGTGACGTGGGCCGCCATGCGTCTGGTGTCTGGACTGTCTTTTGCTGCCATATACGTGGTTGCCGAAAGCTGGCTCAACGATCGCGCAAGCCGCTCGAACCGCGGCCGCTTATTTGCAGTGTACATGGTTGTGTGTTACGTCGGCCTCGGCGCGGCACAGTTCTTACTGATCATGTCCGATCCGCGGACGCCGAGACCGTTCATGCTGGTGGCCCTGCTGATCTCCCTGGCGATGGTTCCCATCGTCGTTTCCGCACAGCAAATACCGGAGCATGCTGGACCGCGCAAAGTGCGCCTTCTTGATCTTTATCGCGATTCGCCGCTCGGCGTGGTGGGAGTCATCGCGTCCGGCTTGATTTCCTCCATTATTTTTTCGATGGGTCCTGTGTATGCACGGCTCAACGGGTTGGACATTGCGAGGGTTGCCACCTTCATGGCGGTGAGCATTCTGGCCGGAGTGGCAACACAATATCCGGTTGGCCGCGTATCGGATCGTATGGATCGCCGTACAGTGATCGCCGGTGTTTGTACGCTCACGATGCTGGTTGCAGGTAGCATCGTCGTATTCCGCAACATGCCGCATGCCGTGTTTCTCACGCTAGCGGCCATATTTAGTGGCTTTGCGCTAACACTCTATTCGCTCTCCGTGTCGCACGTTAACGATAAGCTTGAGCCCGCACAACTGGTCGCCGCGAGCAGCACTCTGCTCCTGTTGAATGGGGCCGCCGCCGCCATCGGTCCAACACTTGCAGGCACCCTGATGGCTGCTTTCGGGCCAACTGCCTATTTTGCGACACTCGCGACGCTCGCCGGTGCACTGGCACTTTACGATCTGTGGCGCAAGTCTCGCCGCAAGCCCGTGCCGCCATCTCAGAAAGGTCCGTTCGTTGGCGCGCAGCCCAGGGCATAACTAGCCCAAAGACAGGAATGCGCATGACGCGACCTGCACTTCGTGGCCGACAAACCGATCTCCGCTTACGCCGACGAAGCATGCGCGGTCACATCGTCATCGAGGATGACTTCGGGCGTTTCACGACCGAGGCGCCCACTCTTATCGATGTCACCGACATGTCGCAGGCTGAGATAAACTCATCGAGCAAGACCAGCGTATCCGCCACGTTCTGGATCGCGGCTGGCACGGTATGTGGTGCTCCACGGCTGCGTCAAAAAGAATTAATTCCCATCAGACTGCCGGAAAACCGGGCTTGGCCGACTAGGGTCGGTCGCCGACAAAAAATTCGTCACCGAATATCCCACGTAACCTGACGACCGAAGGTGTCGGTAGAGTCGGGATGTAGCGCGTTTGATTCGCCTCTCCGCAAGAGATTCGGCTCTCTGCAAGAGGTTATTCTTGATTAACTCCTGTCGGACAGATGCTGCCACAGCTCTTATCAACGTCCGATAAAAAGCCCGCGTCCACGAAATCACCAGTGCCAGCGGCCAGGACACGCGGGAGGCCGACTGCGACAGCGAGAATCCTTAATGTCAGCCCGTGGCGTGTCCTGAGCTCAGGTGCCGGCACTTTTCGGCGTGTATTTCTGTTCGCTCCGAGCGCTCCAGTGGTACAGATTTTCATCCCCACAATGGGGGCATTTGATCGCCGTCAGTTGATCGTCGAAATCCGTCAACACTTTGCCGCCCGGTGCTGTAGCCGCTATCGCGATGACTCGCCCGCACGATCGGTTCTTACACAGCCAACCTACGTAGAGCTCGCCCGGCACCATCTGCTGCGGCGCCCTGACGTCGACGTGGCGCAACGGGGCTGACGCAACTGGTTTGCGTGATGGCGTACCCCGGCTTTTTGTGGGACGTTTGATCGCCATTGCCGCCTCTTCGTTAATGCAACATGGGAGAGCCTACCGCGGCTGCGATGACTCTGCCAGCCCCGACTTAACGGGCCACATCAGAACAATATGTCCCCGCACCATGAGGCGCTTCGATTTGCAGGACCACCTCGAGAGTTAGTTTCCGGCGGTTATGAAGCGCTTCGACAAACGGCTGCGCCGGCGTCGCGAGTAGCTTATTGACATTGCCCTTTGCCATGTTATTCGCTGGCCCTCCGCGGAAATCCGCACCATCCCCTAGTCACCGCGATTTTAGCAGCAAAAGTGAAAGATTCTCTCTCGTATCCACTAGAGGTGCCCCATGCCCCAAAACCTGCTGGCCTCCGACAACCCTCCCAACGAGATCGCCAAAACCGATGCTCAAAATCGCCAAGGGTGTCAAGGTGTCGCCAAAGGGCGCCGCGATCCACTGTGCAACCGTTATGCCATTGCAGGACCCAACGTCCGTCATAGCTTTGCCGCCGGTTCCGCCCTAATCTCTCATGCTATGTGTGAGCGTTACGTGCTTCCGGACCAGGTCACCGCGGAACGAGAGTTCATGCCGGCGCGAGCGTGGTGGAATTTCACAGCGAAATTCAACGTCGCGGCGCAGCAGTATGTGCCGGCCATCCGATGGCACGACGGCCAGTCCGAAGCCGTGATGATGCGCTGGGGGCTCATTCCGTCGTGGGCGGAAGGCAAGTGGATTGGTGCTCCGCCCGCGTGCCTCGAAATCGACGAGATCCAAGACTCACCTATCTTTCGGGCGCCCTGGCTCAACAGTCAGCGGTGCATCCTACCGGTCGCAGGATTTTACGCGTGGCAACTCACAGACGCGAAGTACCGGCAACCTTTTTTTGTGCATTTGCTCGAACGATCCGTATTTGGTCTCGCAGGGATCTGGGATCGCTCGGTCGGTGAAGATGATGATGTCATCGAGAGCTGCTCAGTCATTCGCGTGCCGGCGAACGAGCTCATGACGGACATTGCCAACCCGAATCGGATGCCTGCAATCTTGAGGCGCAGGGACTACCAGACCTGGCTGCGCGGAGCGCCCGTCGAGGCGAAGGCTACGCTACAGCCCTATAAATCGAATTGGATGCAGGCATACGCGGTCAGTCCGCGGATTAACTCGACGCGCCGGACGACCCGGACTTGATTCGTCCGGTTCACTGATAACCGTTTATTTTGACATGCCCGATCAACTCCACGCCATCCCAATCGCAAAACCGGTTAGCCCTCACCCGTCAATCTTTCTGCGAGCTCATCTGGTCGAGACCGATGGCGGAACTCGCCTTAGACTTCGGAATCTCCGACGTCGCACTCGCCAGCCGAGGCGCACACGCCGAGTTAACGCCCTTCAGGGCGGCCCTGAGCTACGCGAAGGTTGAGGCATGAAATGCCGAATAAGTCCGCCCCGTAACCCATCTGCGCCAATGCACTCATATTGCGGACCCCGCGCGAATGAGCGCAAGATCGCGAATTCGTCGACGCTGTAGTGGAGCTGGTATGTGTGAACATGACGATCTGGACGAATTCGCGCGACGCTCGGGCGAGCTGACGCGACGGGAATTCGGCGCCATAGCCCTGGCTGCCGGATTGGTGGCGGCGTTGCCGAAGCCCGCCGACGCCGCTGAGACCTCTGGAGCGGATGTTGAAATAGAAACCCCGGACGGCGTTGCCGATGCCTACTTCGTGCATCCGACGAAGCGCAAATACCCCGGCGTGCTCATTTGGCCCGATATTTTCGGATTGCGTCCGACTTTCAAGCAAATGGCCACCCGACTCGCCGAGTCGGGCTATTCGGTCCTGGTCATCAATCCCTTCTATCGCACAAAGAAAGCGCCGACAGCGCCGGATCACCCGGACTTCAACGATCCGGCGACGCGACAGGCACTCATGACCCTGATGCGGACGTTGAATCCCGATACTGCGGTCACCGATGCCAAGGCATTCGTCGCGTATTTGGACAGCCAGCCGTCCGTGGACAAGAAGCGCAAAATGGGCACCACCGGATACTGCATGGGCGGTCCCTTCGTATTCCGCACGGCCGCAACTTTCCCGAATCGCATCGGCGCAGGCGCCACGTTTCATGGCGGTGGACTCGTCACCGACAAACCGGATAGCCCGCACCTCCTGATCCCGCACATGAAGGCGCACTTTCTAATCGCGATCGCTGAAAATGACGACCAGCGACAACCCGAAGCCAAGGACGTACTGCGCGATTCTTTTGCCAAGGCCCACTTGCCCGCGGAAATTGAAGTGTATGCAGGCACCCTGCACGGCTGGTGTCCGCCCGACGCGCAAGTTTACAACCATGACCAGGCGGAGAAGGCCTGGAGCCGTATGTTGGTGCTGTTCAGCAACGCCCTGGCATAATTTCACGGAACGTCTCGCGCATCGATTACCTCCGCAAGAAAGGGATTGCCTTGGAGCCGAGACGATCGGTGCCAAAGTGTGGTTGAGCATCCGTCGCCTTGAAGAGTTCCAAACGATCGAACGAGGCCCCTACAATGCTTCTCTACGTCGACGCCAATTTTGCAAGCCCCTATGCCCTGGTCGCTTTCGTGAGCCTGCTCGAGAAGGGCTTAACGTTTGACATCGAAGCCCTGGATTTAGCTGCCCACGCCAATCAAGGCGCCGACTTCGCCAAGACTTCAATCACTCGACGGATTCCAACACTCGTACACGACGGCTTCGCCCTGTCGGAATCCTCCGCGATCTGCGAATACCTTGACGAGACCTTTCCCGGAACACGCCTCTACCCCACCGACCTGCGCGACCGTGCGAGAGCACGCCAAGTGCAAGCCTGGTTGCGCAGCGACCTCATGCCGATTCGCGACGAGCGACCTACATTTGTCGTGTTCTGCGGCGCCAGGCGCCCGGCCCTATCCACGCGCGCGCGTGACGCTGCCGACAAACTCTTCTCTGCGGCACTGACCTTGCTCGATGGACGCACCGACAACCTCTTTGGCGACTGGTCGATCGCGGATGTCGATCTCGCGATGATGCTGCAGCGTTTGATCGCGCTCGGCGACCCAGTGCCAAAACGACTCGCCGATTACGCCACGCTGCAGTGGCGCCGCCCGACGCTTCAGCAATGGATCCACCGATCGCGGCCCCCGCTTATCGAATACTGACGATCGCCTCCAATCGATGACGCCGCACAACCCTTGCCAACAAGGCGACCGCTTCTTTTCCTGGGAGACAGAGCAACAGCTCCTCAGAAGCCTATTGTTCCGCCTGCTCGGCTGCGAAAGGGGATTGCCTTGTAAACTGACCGGAATGCCCCGCTTTCAGTGGCACGATATTGAGGGATAGATTCCATCATGGAGATTTTGCTAATTGTCGTCGCAGCGGCGCTGATCGGTTTAGGCCTGGCGGGCGCGATCGTGCCCACGGTGCCAGGCATTCCGCTGATTTTTGGTGGCATCTGGTTGATCGCCGGTGTCGATCATTACCATCACCTTGGTCCATGGTGGCTGATCGGCATCGCAGCTGTCGGTGCAATTGGGCTGACCATCGACTTGCTCGCTGGCGCTTTGGGCGTCAAGCGACTGGGAGCCAGCAAGCAGGCGGTGTCGGGTGCCCTCGTGGGCACGGCAATCGGTCTGTTTTTGGGGCTGCCCGGCTTGTTGCTCGGGTCTTTCGTAGGCGCAGTGCTAGGCGAACTCGCCGCCGGCAGCAGCGTTCTGCGCTCGACCAACGTGGGCGTTAGCGCCTGGTTTGGGTTGATCTTCGGTACGATTATCAAACTCGTCTCATCCTTGATGATGGTGGCGTTATTTGGCGCCGCTTGGTGGTGGAACCATGGCCCTTAGACTTTACCGCTCGCATCAGCGGCCACCGCCACCTCGTAAGGTTCTCGGCCCCGCTCGTTGTCGTCCAACGGTGTCTTTTGGAATGCTTCCGCAAGCGAAGCTAAGAGGCTGACAACTCCTTCGCATGCGACGGGTTGCCAGCGACAAAGTCCCGGTGTTGTTGGCCATTGGTTATAACCGCTGCCGCGTCTGCAAACGGGACCATCCTTGATCCCGTGACCAGTGCAGCCGAGCGGATATTGAGAGCGCCAGCATTGCGAACTACCCCGTAACCATCGCAAACTGGAAAACAATCACCGAAGCGACCGTGGCGGCGACGGCAAGAAGCGCTTGCGCGAACCGTGCGATGAGCTGGATTTGGTTTGTCATGTGCATTCTCCAATGGCTGAATTGATCGAACAGTGCATAGCCTGCGCCGCCCGAGAACGCACAACAAACGCAATACCTGACCGCCCGTTAAGCAAACCTTAATTGAGGCATGTCCCGCCGCGGCATCGGCCGTCTAGAGTCCTTGTCTGCTCCTATTCGGCTCTCCTTATACCCTCCTAAGACCCATCCTCTGAGATCACGCAAGGTCGAAGCGATCAAGGTTCATCACCTTGTTCCAGGCCGCCACAAAGTCACGCACGAACGCCTGCTGCGAGTCGCTGCACGCATAGACTTCCGCGAGGGCTCGGAGCTGGGAGTTCGAACCGAAGACGAGATCGACGACGGTGCCCGTCCACTTGAGCTCGCCCGTCGCCCGATCGCGCCCCTCCAACACGCCTTCCGATGTGGCGGACTTCTGCCACTTCGTGCTCATGTCGAGGAGATTCACGAAGAAGTCATTGGTCAATGTTTCGGGCCGCTTGGTGAAAACACCGTGTTGGGACTGGCCGACGTTCGCATTCAGGGCGCGCAGTGCCGCCGATCAGAACCGTCATCTCAGGGGCGGTCAGCGTCATCAAGCTGCGCCTTGTCCACCAGCAGCTCGGCCGCCGATCCCTCGTAGTCCCTTACGGACGTAGTTGCGGAACCCGTCTGCGGTCGGCTCCAGTACGGCGAACGAGTCCACATCGGTCTGCTCCTGCGACGCATCCATGCGCCCCGGCGAGAAGGGAACCTTCACGTCGTGGCCGGCCTTCTTCGCAGCCGCCTCGACGGCTGCGCAGCCGCCCAGAACGATCAGGTCAGCAAGCGAAACCTTCTTTCCGCCGGACTGTGCGCTGTTGAAGTCTTTCTGGATCGCTTCGAGCTTCTGCAGGACCTTGGCCAGTTCAGCCGGCTGGTTGACTTCCCAATTCTTCTGCGGCGCCAGGCGAATACGCGCGCCGTTCGCTCCACCGCGCTTGTCGCTGCCGCGGAACGTTGCAGCAGACGCCCAGGCCGTGGTGACCAATTGGGAGATGGAAAGTCCGGATGCGAGGATCTTGGCCTTCAGGGCGGCAATGTCCTCGCCGTCGATCAATTTGTGATCCACTGCGGGAATGGGGTCCTGCCACAGCAGCTGCTCCTTGGGAACGAGCGGGCCAAGATAACGCGACAGGGGGCCCATATCGCGGTGCGTCAGCTTGAACCACGCCCGGGCGAATGCGTCCGCGAACTGATCCGGATTCTCGTAGAAGCGCCGCGAAATTTTTTCGTAGACAGGGTCGAACCGCAACGCGAGGTCGGTGGTCAGCATGGCCGGCGAGTGACGCTTCGACGGGTCGTGGGCATCCGGCACGGAACCTGCGCCCGCGCCACCCTTCGGCTTCCACTGGTGCGCACCGGCCGGGCTCTTCGTCAGCTCCCATTCGTAGCCGAACAGGTTCTAGAAGAAGTTGTTGCTCCACTTCGTCGGCGTGCTGGTCCAGGTGACTTCCAGGCCGCTGCTGATCGTGTCACCCCCTTTGCCCGTGCCAAAGCGGCTCTTCCAGCCAAGGCCTTGCTCCTCGATGCCGGCAGCTTCCGGCTCGGGACCCACCAGTGCCGCATCGCCGGCGCCGTGGGTTTTGCCGAAGGTGTGACCGCCCGCGATGAGCGCAACCGTCTCTTCGTCGTTCATCGCCATGCGAGCGAAGGTCTCGCGGATATCCCGCGCCGCAGCGATCGGATCCGGGTTGCCGTTCGGGCCTTCCGGATTGACGTAAATCAGGCCCATCTGCACGGCAGCCGAGCGGATTTTCGAGATCCCGGTCGCCGGAGTAGCGTTTGTCACCCAGCCAGGTGTTCTCGGAGCCCCAGTAGATGTCTTCTTCCGGTTCCCAGATGTCCTCACGCCCGCCGGCGAAACCGAACGTCTTGAATCCCATCGATTCCAGAGCGACGTTGCCGGCGAGGATCATCAGGTCGGCCCATGAAATCTTCCGGCCATACTTCTGCTTGATCGGCCAAAGCAGCCGGCGCGCCTTGTCGAGGTTGACGTTGTCCGGCCAGCTGTTCAGGGGAGCAAAGCGCTGGCTGCCGCTCCCTGCGCCGCCGCGACCGTCGCCGATGCGGTACGTGCCGGCGCTGTGCCATGCCATGCGAATGAACAAAGGTCCGTAGTGGCCGAAGTCCGCCGGCCACCAGTCCTGTGAATCGGTCATCAAGGCATGGAGGTCCTTGACGACGGCATTCAGGTCGAGGCTCTTGAACTCCTCGGCGTAGTTGAACTCCTCGCCCATGGGGTCGGACTTGGAGGAGTGCTGGTGCAGGATGTTCAGCTTCAGTTGATTGGGCCACCAGTCTGCGTTCGATGGGGCTCCGGCCAGTCGTGTGTTTGCGAGCGTCGCCCGAGAACGGGCATTTGGATTCGCTTGACACTGCTTTTCTCCTTTGCTTTCTTGCAATTTACTACTCGCGTTCAGTCTAGAGTTATGGACATCGATCGATCAACGACAATTTGATCAATGGAATCGATTAATGGAATCTATCGTGCAGTCTCACAAACTCACCGGGTGGAAGATGGCTAAGATGAAGAGACACGTGGGTCGTGAAATTTTGGATGGGCTGCGCAAGCTCAAGCGCGGCGAGCACGGTCGCCCGATCAAAGTGCCAGACGTCGCTACGATCCGAGAAGAGTCTGGACTCGCCCGGTCACGGTTTGCGTGTCGTGTCGGTGCGAACGTTGCGGGACTGGGGGACGAGGACGAGAATCCCGAGGTCGAAGCACCAGACGCGCTGACTGGCGCTCATTGATCCGCCTTGAATTTCTCCCAGACGCGGGTAATGGCGCGGGTCTGATCAGCCGAATCCGCCAATTGCACCGAGAGTTTCGGCCAGCAATTCCGACGTAGGGTAAATCCACGGATTATTCTTGACCGACGCCAGCGGTTGCGCCACGGCGTTGGCATTGGCGTAGCCTTTGAAGTTGGTAATTTCGCCGATGACTTCCGGCGTCATGATGAAGTTGATGAATGCATAGGCGCTCTCGGGATGCGGCGCATCCTTCGGGATAGCCAGCATATCGAACCAGAGAATCGTGCCCTCCTTCGGTATGCTGTATTTGATGTCGATGCCCTTATTGGCATCTTGGGCGCGGTCCCGCGCCTGCAAAACATCGCCATTGTAGCCGACGGCGACGCACAGATCGCCGTTGGCCAGTGCCTCGATGTATGCCGAGGAATTGATGCTGCGGATGTAGGGTCTGATTTTCAAAAGCACCGCTTCCCCTTGAGCCAAATCCTCCGGCTTTTGCGAGTTCGGATCCCTGCCCAAGTAACTGAAGACGGCGCGCATCATCTCCGCCGGCGAGTTGAGCACGCTAATGCCGCATTTGGCCACTATCGACGCCACCTTGGGATCAAACACCATTCGCCAGCTGTCGAGCGGTGCGTCGGGCAGCAGCTCCTTGACCATTTTTTCGTTGTAGCCGATGCCGTTGGTGCCCCACAAATAAATGACGCCGTGAGCATTGCCGGGATCGTGAAAAGCGACTTTTGCCATGAGCTCCGGATCCATATTCTTGAGGTTTGGCAGCTTTGACTTGTCGAGCGGCAGATACACGCCCGCCTTGATCTGGCGCTCGAAGTAAGAGGCGGTGGGCACGACGACATCGTAGCCGCTGTTGCCCGCAAGCAGCTTGGCGTCCAATGTTTCATTGGTGTCGTAGTAGGCAGCGTTTACCTTGATACCCGTCTGTTTCTCGAACCTTGGCAGCGTTGTCGGCGCAAGATAATCGGACCAGATATAAAGGTTCAGGACCCTCCCGGAACCAGCGGCGCCGCCCGACTGAGCCGCCGATCCCGATTTGCCGCCACCGCAAGCGCTCAACAGCAGCCCGCAACCCAGCGCCAAAATCACCGTCCGACTTACGCTGAACATAAAACGCTTCCCCCGATTATTTCTGCGAGCGCTAGTTATATCGCAGTCGGCGCCAGGCAGACAGAGCCTCAATGTCAGTCACCGATGTCCCGTGTTTTTGACAAGGCTCGATTTCCGGGGTCCCGGTCAAATCCCGCTAAAGTCTCAGCCATTCATCGATACTATACAAATGTATATACAAACCCTACCCATACGGCTCGCCCTAATGACTGGAAGGACTGGGTCAATATGCCGTGCGGACCGCCGCACAGCGGCTCAAATCGGGCCATACGCGGGCGTTCGCGCCGATGACCCGATTTTCACGTTAGCGGACCTTCGAGCGATTGGCTGATAGCCTAGCTCGTTATTGGGTGATCTCAGGCTCGACAAGTTTGGCCAAGTTTCGTAACGACTCCTGCCAGCCCAGGTAACAGGCTTCGACAGGAAGGACATCCGGCAGGCCTTCCTGCACGATGTTGATATCCGTGCCGAGCGAGACTTTCTTCAGCGTCACTGTCACTCGAATCTCACCGGGCAAGTTCGGGTCCTCGAACTTGTCGGTGTAGCGCAAGCGCTCGTTGGGGACCAGCTCAAGATACTCGCCGCCGAACGAGTGGCTACGGCCGGTGGTGAAATTCCTAAAGGACATCCTAAAGGAGCCACCGGTTTTCGGGTCCATGTGATGAACGGTGCAGGTGAAGCCATTCGGTGGGAGCCACTTGCCCATCGCGTCTGGCTCGATGAACGCGCGATAGACCTTCTCGGGTTTCGTGGCTAAGACGCGATGGAGTTGCACGGTGTTGGGCATGGTCAGTTCTCCTTGAGTTTTGCGTTCCGCGGTTTTCGAAATCACAGCTCCATGTCGCAGTGCACGCAGGAGGCTTTAGGTTGCACGTCACCCCGCGCACTACGTCCACTAAGCGCCTGGTATGGGCAGCACGGGCATGATCTCGACGCAATCGCCGGGGAAAATTGTAAAGTGCGGATGCTTCTCGAAGAGTTTGGCGGCAGCCTCGTGCGAGTCGGCGCGCACAACCATAAAAGCGCCCATGTCATTGCTCGTATCGTCGATCCCGCGTTGCGTGACCTTCTTGGTTTTCCCTAATGGTCCGCCCATGGCGACAATGGTGGCGTGATGTTTCTCGGCCCACGCCTTCCAGGCCGCTATGCCTTCTCGTTCCTTCACCCGACGATCGGCTTCGGGAAGGGCGTCCCAGGCCGCTCGTCGCGAACTGGTTTTGCTGCCAAGGAACACCGCGAGATAGGTATTGTTTGTACTCATGACATCTCCTTTCTTTTGCGTTTTGCGGGTTGAAACAACAACTCGATGTAGCGGCGCAAGTGATCGACGCTCGCTGCCGCGATAGCCGCGCCGCCCTTGGCCTTCGCCATGATGAAGGCACCTTGCAAAACCGCTTGTGTATGCAGCGCCAGGCTCTCAGCGGTCCAGGGGTCGCGAATCCGATAGCGCTTCATCGCCCCGGCGATGTCCGCCTCAACCTTGGCGGCGTGCCCGCAGATGCTCGCCTCGCATGCCTCGCGGATGTCGGGGTGAGTGCCATAGATCTCCTGCACCATCGTTCCGACGAGACAGGTGAACTCGGCGATTTCCCCTTTTAGGATCGCCTTGCGGAAATCGAGGTAGCCGAGGACCCGGCCGAGAGGGTCGCTGTGCTTGTGGTACGGTGCAGTCTCGAAAAAGGCCCCTGTGATCTCGGACCAGTGATTCGCCGCGGCGACCGCTAGCGCGTCTTTACTCTTGAAGTGATGAAAGAACGCACCCTTGGTGACGCCGGCTTGGGCGCAGAGCTCGTCGACTGAGGTTGACGAGTAGCCTTTCTCGCGGATCAGTGAAATGGCTGCATCCAGCAGCTTTTGCCGAACCCCGGCCTTTGGCGACTGTGCCGTTATTCCGCGGTCCATCAGATAATAATACCGACCGGTCGGTATGTTGTCTAGGCCAACACCGCGCTTATGTTCGCTACGTGGCCGATTTCGGCATCGCCGCGAGCGGCTGTTCGGTGATCGGACAGCGCAGGCCCGCTTCGGCGACCCCTGGTCAGAATTGCACGCCTGTTCAGAAATAACCTGTTAAATTTCTCGCCAGCCGCGCTTACCTGTCGATGGGACTGACTCAGTTGCCTCGTGTGGCCAAGTTTTCTATCGTTCCAAGCCTTCCTCCTCGGGCTACGACAATTCCGAATCGCAAATGGCTCGCCAAGTCAATCGAACGAAGTTAGACAAGGCGCAGACAGGCGTGCGCGCCCGGCCGCTGGCGAAGCTGCCCGGCAGGCCAAAAGGCATGAGGAAGATTGTGCCGCCCGTGGGGCACGTGGTCTTGGCCAGCGTAGATAGCGACAGCTATCGTTCCTTGCGCCGCCGTCCCATGCCACGCGCCGAGCGATTCAAGCTCGGCCGCAGCCTGCGCCAGCAAGTTCCCCGCAGTTCGCTGGGTGATTGGAAGGCACCAGTGAACCGGCCGGATCCGGTTAAGCAGATTATGCATTCGCATGAAGGCAGGCTGCAGCGGTTGATCCCGATCCGGGTCGGCCGCATGGTGGCCTCCCCTTACGGGTTCCTGCGCGGCACCGCCGGAGTGATGGCCCAGGACATCGCGCATCTGCCCGCGACCGGCATCTGCCCCGTCATCTGCGGTGATGCCCACCTCGGCAACTTCGGTTTCTACGCCTCCCCGGAACGGGACCTGGTCATCGACTTGAATGACTTCGACGAGGCGCATCCCGGCGCCTGGGAGTGGGATTTGCGGCGGCTGGTAGCCAGTATCTGGGTCGCTGGGCGACACAATGGCTCCAGCGAAGCGCAATGTCATGACTCGGTGGCATCCTGCGTCGCTGCCTACCGCCAGGAAGTGCGTTTCCTGGCCAACGAGCCCCTGCTGTCGCGGTCCTACCAGCGGCTCGACGTTGACCGGCTGCACCAGACGACTCGGGAAAAATCTTTGCGGCGCGTGATCGTGCGCGCGGCAAAGCGCGCGCGAGCTCGAACCAGCGATCGTGCGCTGCCGCGCTTCAGCACACGGCGCGGCGAGCGGCACCGGATCGTGGACGAACCGCCGCTGATCACCAGAGTCCCAAAGGCAGAGGCAGGACGCATCGCCGTCGCGCTGGACGAATACCTGACCACCCTGGCGCCACATTGGGGCCGGGCGCTAGGAGGCTACACCTTGGTCGACATCGCGCATAAGGTTGTCGGGGTCGGCAGCGTCGGTCTGCGCGCCTATATCGCGCTGCTCGAGGGCAGCAGCGCGGACGATGTGGTATTCCTGCAGCTAAAACAGGCTCGCCGGTCGGTGCTGGCCCGGTTCGTCCATGGCGATTCGGCCTGGCATGCCCATCAAGGACAGCGAGTCGTGGAGTACCAGCAGGCCCTGCAGACGGTCAGCGATCCGCTGCTCGGCTGGGCCACTGTCGATGGCCTGCAGTACTACGTCCGGCAGTTCCGTAACATGAAGGGTACGATCCCGCTGGATGCGATCGAAGCGGCGGCATTGACCGATTACGCCGGAATCGTCGGCCGCCTTCTCGCCAAGGGGCATGCCCGCACGAGCGGAGCCTCCATGATCGCCGGATATGTCGGCGCATCGGACCAGCTGGACAAGTCCCTATGCCGCTTCGCTGGTGCGTACGCGGACCAGACCGAAGCCGACCATCAGGCCCTGATCAAGGCCGTGGCCCGCGGCGTCCTGCCGGTTGATTATGGGGAGTAGGTGCGTCAAAGATTGGGCGTGCGCGGCCGGTTAGTCGTTCAAGACTATCCACCTCAAGGTCAGATTCGCGAAAAAAATAGGACTTTCGCATTTTCGCCGATTGACAGATCGGAAAGTGTCTCTATCCTTCGTCCCGGGCCATCCGCTCCCAACGGCGGGCGCTCATCTGTAAGGATGGGAGTACTATCGATGATACGCATACCGCAGCCGAGCGTCCGTCCGACTGATGCCCGATTCTCTTCGGGCCCGACCAAAAAACGTCCTGGCTGGAATCTGCAAGCCCTCCAGGGCGCCCTACTCGGCCGCTCGCACCGTTCCAAACCTGGGAAAGCCAAGCTCAAAGACGCGATCGACCGTACACGCGCGCTGTTGTCCGTCCCTGCCGACTACAAGATTGCGATCGTGCCCGCATCCGACACGGGAGCGGTGGAAATGGCGCTGTGGTCCATGCTGGGTGCGCGCCCGGTCGATGTGTTTGCCTGGGAAAGCTTCGGCGAAGAATGGGTGACCGATGCAGTCGAGCAATTGAAGCTCGCGGATTGCCGTATTTACCTCGGCCGTCCCTATGGAGAGCTACCGGATCTGTCTGTTGCGCGCACAACAGCCGACATCGTCTTCACGCAGAACGGCACGACCTCGGGCGTAAAGATTCCAAATTTCGACTGGATTGCCGCGAACCGCGCGGGCATTACGTTCAATGACGCGACCAGCGCCGCGTTCGCGCAGCCGATCGAGTGGCCCAAGTGCGACGTGGTGACCTTCTCCTGGCAGAAGGTGCTGGGCGGAGAGGCGGCTCACGGTATGTTGATTCTTTCCCCCCGTGCGGTCGCGCGGTTGGAAAGCTACACACCCGTATGGCCGCTGCCGAAAATTTTTCGCATGACCAAAAAAGGCAAACTCGATCAGGAATTGTTCGAAGGCGCGACCATCAATACGCCGTCGTTGCTCGCTGCCGAGGACTATATCGACGCGCTGAAATGGGGGGATCGCATCGGCGGCCTTGCCGCATTGCAAGCTCGTGCGAATGCCAATGCCGCCGTGCTAACGGAATGGGTGGAGCGGACGCCGTGGGTTGACTTTCTCGTGTCCGATGCGGCGATTCGCAGCAACACGAGTGTTTGCCTGAAAGTGGTCGATGAACGCGTGACTTCGCTCCCGCAAGCCCGCCAGGCGGAGTTTGCCAGGAGTCTGGCCGCGATCCTGGAGAGGGAAGGTGTGGCACTCGATACGGCATCGTATCGATCCGCGCCTCCCGGATTGCGCATCTGGTGTGGGGCCACGATCGAGCAAAGCGATCTGCAATCCCTGACACCGTGGCTCGACTGGGCGTTCGCCAACTGCCTCGCGGTCCTCGAGAGCGCTGCATAAGGATGCCCCATGCCTAAAGTTCTTATTGCAGATGAGTTGAGTTCGAAAGCCCTCGACATCTTTCGCAGTCGCGGGGTGCAGGCGGACGTACACATTGGCCTCAACAAGGCCGAGCTCCTAAATATCATCGCCGGCTACGACGGCCTGGCGGTGCGTTCCGCGACGAAGGCGGACAGGGACGTCATTGCCGCCGCAAAGAGGCTCAAGGTGATCGGTCGCGCCGGCATCGGCGTTGACAACATCGACATTCCTGCAGCCACTGCACGCGGCATCGTGGTCATGAATACCCCGTTCGGCAATTCGATCACGACAGCCGAGCATGCCATTGCCCTGCTGTTTGCCGCGGCCCGCCAGATCGCTGCGGCGGACGCCTCCACCCAGGCGGGGAAATGGGAAAAAAACCGCTTCATGGGCGTGGAGCTCTACGCGAAGACCCTGGGACTTATCGGCTGCGGCAATATCGGCGCATTGGTCGCAGAGCGGGCGCTGGCGCTCAAGATGAAAGTGATTGCCTACGATCCTTTCCTCTCGCCGGAGCGCGCGATCAAGCTCGGGGTCGAGAAAGTCGAGTTGGACGATTTGCTGTCGCGCGCTGATGCCATTTCGTTGCACACCCCTTTGACGGACAAGACCAAAAATATCTTATCGGCGGAGGCAATCGGCAAGACCAAGAGAGGTGTCATTATCGTGAATGCGGCACGCGGTGGTCTCGTCGACGAGGCGGCGTTGCGTGCGGCTCTCGAAAGCGGGCACGTCGCAGCCGCTGGCTTCGATGTTTTTGTCACCGAGCCCGCCAAGGAGAACGTACTGTATGGCGCACCGAATTTCGTCGCTACTCCCCACCTAGGCGCCAGCACCAACGAGGCTCAGGAGAACGTCGCTTTGCAGGTGGCCGAGCAGATGTCGGACTATTTACAGGCCGGGGCCGTCACCAATGCGCTCAATATGGCCTCGATAAGCGCGGAAGAAGCGTCTCGCCTAAAACCGTTCATCGGGCTCATCGACAAGCTCGGTGCTTTTGCCGGGCAGATTGCCGATGATGGCCTCGAAGCCATCGAGATCGAATACGAAGGGGAAGTTGCGCAACTCAACACCAAACCCCTGACCGCGGTTGCATTGGCTGCGCTGATGCGACCGCTGATGCCGGACGTGAACATGGTGTCGGCGCCCGTTGTGCTGAAACAAAAAGGCACCCCGTTGACCGAGTCGAGGCGCGATACCTCCCCTATCTATGGATCGCTGATCCGCATCAAGGTTCTCACGGGGGGACGTTGGCGGACCCTGGCCGGCGTAGTGAACGTAGGAACCGCGAAAATCGTCGAAGTCAAGGGCATGGCCTTGGAAGCGGAATTCCATCCGGTGATGCTGCTCATCAACAATCTAGATAAACCTGGTTTCATCGGCGCGCTGGGCACCATGTTGGGGGAGGCCAATATCAATATTGCAACCTTCCATCTGGGCCGCCAGGCCGCAGACCAAGACGCCATCGCTATTGTGGGTGTGGATCAGATCGTGCCTGAGGCCATTCAGCAGAAGCTGCGGGCGTTGCCCCACGTACGGTACGTGAAGGTACTCAAATTCTAGGGTCGACATCCATTATTGACATTTCTTACTCTCGTTGCTGTCACTTGCAGCCGTAAGACGCGCCGGTACTGCGATTCACGGTATTTGGCAGATAAATCTTCTGCGTGCCAGTGACAGCTTTAAAGGTCAAAAGCGATCCAGGGACATCAACGAAGGTGCAGTCGCCTAAGAGAACTGATGACACGCCTGCGTCGCAACCGGGCCAAACAACGCCGAGCGATATCTCAGGAGATTCACGCCGTCTATGGGTGCTCGAAGCATCGGATGTTACCGTTGGCCATCGACAGCAAGACGCACTGTAGCTCGGGGCTGCTCGGCCGGCGCCGAGGGCCTCGTGCCGTTTGCCCGCCGCCAAGCCTTTGCTCGCCACGTCGGCAAACCGGAGCACGTTCATGGTCTGGGTTCCTCGCGCTTGCTTCAGCGACTCACAACACGCACCATCTCGAGCACCTTGTTCGAGTAGCCCCACTCGTTGTCGTACCAGGAGACGACCTTGACGAAGGTCTTGTCCAGCGCAATGCCGGCGTCTGCATCGAACACCGAGGTCATGGCCTCGCCGCGGAAGTCGGTCGACACCACCTTGTCCTCGGTGTAGCCGAGCACGCCCTTCATCGATCCCACGGAGGCGGCTTTCATGGCCTTGCAGATGTCATCGTAGCTGGCTTCCTTGAGCAGCTCGACGGTGAGATCGACCACCGACACGTCCGAGGTCGGCACGCGAAATGCCATGCCGGTGAGCTTCTTATTCAACTCGGGGATCACCACGCCCACGGCCTTGGCAGCGCCGGTGCTGGACGGGATGATGTTCTCGAGGATGCCGCGGCCGCCGCGCCAGTCCTTGTTGCTCGGGCCGTCGACGGTCTTCTGCGTCGCCGTGGCGGCGTGCACCGTGGTCATCAGGCCGCGCTTGATGCCGAAGCTGTCATTCAGCACCTTGGCGACGGGCGCAAGGCAGTTGGTCGTGCACGATGCATTGCTGATGATGGTCTGCCCGGCGTAGCTCTTGTCGTTGACGCCGTAGACGAACATCGGCATGTCATCCTTCGACGGCGCGCATATGACCACCTTCTTCGCGCCCGCCGCCAAGTGCTTGCCCGCCGTGTCCTTGGTGAGAAACAGACCCGTGGACTCGACCACGACGTCGGCACCGATCGCTCCCCAGTTCAGCTCCGCCGGGTCCTTCACCGCGCTCAGGCGAATCTTCCTCCCGCCCACGATCAGCGTGCTGCCCTCGACCGCCACCTCGCCCTTGAAGCGGCCGTGCACCGAGTCGTACTTCAACATGTAGACAAGGTACTCTGGTTCGAGCAGGTCGTTGATGCCGACGACCTCGATGTCCTTGAAGTTCTGAACAGCGGCACGGAATACCATACGTCCGATGCGACCGAATCCGTTGATACCGATCTTGTTACTCATTTGCACACTCCGAGACAATGACGGTGAAGAAATGCCGCGGCCGTGAGGCCGTCTGGGCCAGCTCAGTATACGAGCATGTCGGCGGTCGAGCGCGAACGCGCTGTAATATCCGTCGACGATTCGGCAGCCACCGCCGCGACACCCCTTAGTGAACTCGTCCGTGGTCGAGATCTACGTGGATGCTCCTTCATCTGGGGATTATGCTGCTCGCGACAGTAAGGGCCCGAGTCGCTAAGTGCAACTAAGCAAATATGCCTAGAAATTAAGTATTGGCCCGTTCTTGTGGACGCCTCAGTGTCTACGAAGAGGGGGGATCCTGGGCTCGAAGAATGAAGTCGCTCGCATCGTCCGCTATCATAAATGAGCTTAAGGCATTGAGCGCCCCGAGCAGCTGGTTTTTACTGACGGACCTAACGCCGATTTACCTACAGAGATATCTGCTCGCACCGCCGGTGTCGGCAGAAAAGCTCTTGCCGGTCATGGCGGCGCTGCCATAATCATACGGCGTCGCTCCTTCTTGCATTATCAGCAGTCACGAACTCTATTTGTGATGCGCCGTCCAAGGACTTAGCGGTGATGCGTCTACGGGCCCATTGGACTTTGCGAAGCATTGGCCCGTACGCGTGCTGTTGCAGTTTAAGGGATCTGCTCAAGATTTGGAAACTTAAGCACGGTGTGATTTCTCTTAATGCGCGTCCGCAATTCCTTTAGACCTTGCCACGGATCTGTGATATCAATATGCCTTATTTCCTCGGCAATTTGTATGTCGCGCGGGTCTTTGTACTAACAATTACGCGATGCCAAATCACCGTTCTTTGAGAAAAATTGCCCATCGGCGAGATTAGAAGTCACCAATCAAGATCTCCCTACCGCGGCGGCAAATCTCGCGCCCATAATCGACGAAAATACCCTGACCCCAGTAGCGATAGCAGCTGGTTTGGGAAGCCAGCAGATGGAACAGAGCCTTGCGGTAGCGATGTTCGCCAGTGGGCGCGCCAGGTTTGAGCACTTTCTCGTAGAAGAGCGCGCTCAGCTCCTCCATTGGCCCCACGAGCCTGTCATAGCCTCTCACCCACGAGATGTTGTTGGTCCAACTCCCCCCCTCCACCTGGAAGCGCGAGTCCTCCTGCTGCAACCGCCCGATCACATCGGCAAGCTTCTGGACGCCATCTCCGGGCTTGAAACGGTCCCAAATTCGCGACTGAAACGCGGGTTGCAGCGACGGTAGATCCGATTCCCTCACGCCCATCGCAAAGAGGTGATCAAGATACTCGCTGACGTTGATCATAGGGGTCTCGGAGCCGAAACATTCTCGTACCACTTCGATATACTTCGCCGGAAACTCGTGCATCATCACACCGCCATTCTCGCCGTCGGCAATCTGCGTCACCAGGAGTGGAACTGGTCTACCTGCGAGATCCCAGTGTGAAAGTCCGCGCGCCTCGGAATAAGGTTGCATCTGCGCCACGAGCTTGGTGTCGCTGCCCTGAGTCTTGATGATGGCGATGATCTCGGCGGTCTCGCCCTGCGAGTTACGGCATATGAGCCGATGTGGCAGGTGCTTCCGATCCGGTCCGGCACCGGTATCCTGGCACTCGACCGTGTGTTCCTGCACCAGGACCCAAAGGTAGCCGCATTCCTTCAGCGTCCTGACGAACTCATAGGCCACATCCGGCTGGTTCGGTAGCGCCATCTCGGCGGGCGAAAAGCCGCGCACGCGCGTTAGTGCATCCAGGCCGAAGAGCGCGGCGAAATGCTGCTGCCAGGCACGCACGTGCAATCGGTAGTCTTGCACCGGGGTCGACGGCGCCACGGGATGGCCCCAGGCAGAACCGAGCCACTCCACGCAGTCGCGATAGTGCGGCTCACAAGTAATGGTGCGCAAGTCACCCAGCACTTCATCGAGCCCCATCTGCTGAAGGCCCCAAAGTAGCGTGCCTGAGTAGTCCAGCATCACCCGTGGATGTTTCCCCTCCCGGATGAGTTGCGGGATAAACCCTCCCATCCGTTGGTAGCACCAGCGGAAGATGCCGGCGTTGTGGCGCTGCTCATCGCTTGTGCTTTCCATCATCTGCCGGAGATTGCTGATGAGTCCGGCGCTACGCGGATCGGCCCCGTCCGCTGGGATAAGTGGTTGATGCATGTGGAGTGCGATGGCAAAGGCGCTTCGGAGATGCGACAGATCAACTGCGCCCTCGCCGCTCGCCACCGGGGGGTCATTTGCGCTCCTAATAGCGGCCTCTATGATGCTTTCCGCACCGCAAATATTGGGCAGCCCGTCATCTATCGCGGATAAGTCATTCGCCACTTTTGCCATGCTCCACCTTCTCTGCCACTTCCGGCCGGCAGCTCAACCCAGCAGCAGCTGCATCAATGACGGATGAGCATGGCTGCCAGCAAATTGTTAAACACCGCCTGCGCGGATAAGCGCCGGTCATGGACCGTGAACTCGCGCCCGCTCAAAAGATCTCGCCACGCATGGCCTTGCAGATTCCCGGGTAGCGCGATCATGCTGACGGCGTCGAAGCCGCGCCTCTCCAGCCGGTACGGGCAACGCGCCGTCAGGCTCAGCAACACCTGCGCCCCGTATTGGCGCGCAACTCCCGGCACCTCGCGCGGACTGGAGCCGGAGATCGGGATCGGGTCCGGCCACATCGGCAAGTACGCCCGATTTTACGAGCGGGTACAGCTCGAAGGGCACGATCAAGACTTTGAGTGCGGTCACGCGGCTGGCGGGACGGTCGTGATCAACCGATCGATCATCGGCTGCGTAATGAGACAGATCCCCCGGTCGGTGCGCCGAAACCGCCTCGCGTCCAGGTCTGGATCCTCACCGACGACCAGTCCCTCTGGAATGCGAACCCCGCGATCGACAATGACATTAGTCAGACGGCAGTTTCTACCCACATCGACATAGGGAAGCACCACGGCGCCTTCCAGCGACGTGTACGAATGCACACGCACGCCGGTGAAAAGCAGGGAGCGAATGACCGCGGCCCCCGAGACTACGCAGCCACCTGAAACGAGAGAGCCTTCCGCAGATCCGCGCCGGCCGGATTCGCGATGCACAAACTTGGCCGGGGCCGTGATTTCCCCGTAGGTCCAGATGGGCCAGTTCAAATCATATAGGTCGAGCGACGGAATCACGTCGGTGAGCTCGATGTTGGCCTCCCAGAAGGAATCGACCGTCCCGACGTCGCGCCAGTAGGCTTCCGCCTCGGCATCGCTTTTTACGCAGGATTTCGCGAACGGATGCGCCATCGCCTTGCCGTGCCGAACGATATACGGAATGACATCCTTGCCAAAGTCGCGGCTAGATTTCGGGTCAGCCGCATCGCGTCGCAGGGTATCGATCAGAAATGAGGTCTTGAATACGTAGATTCCCATGCTCCCCAGCGCCGTGTCGGGTTTACCCGGAATGGCCGGCGGATCGGCCGGTTTCTCCAGAAAGCTGAGGATCCGATCACCGGCATCCACGTGCATCACGCCCAACCCACTCGCCTCCAGCCGTGGCACCTCGATACAGCCGACCGTGACATCCGCGCCGGTAGTGACGTGCTGCTCGAGCATGATTTCGTAGTCCATCTTATAGACGTGATCGCCCGCCAGGATGATCAT
Source organism: uncultured Gammaproteobacteria bacterium (assembly GCA_963813755.1). GTDB lineage: Bacteria > Pseudomonadota > Gammaproteobacteria > Steroidobacterales > Steroidobacteraceae > Bog-1198. The sequence goes on from CAWEZY010000008.1 coordinate 88,065, forward strand.
GTATTCGGGACCGGAGCTGGCAATGATGTCGATGTTCTGGTAAACCGCGTCGGCGGTTCCAAGGTACCATTGCGTTTCCGACAGACGCTGGCTGGCCGGCAGGATGTCGAAGCTCTCATTGCGCTCGGCCCGGAAAAAATTCCAACCCAGTTGCAGGTGCCTGATCAGCGAATGCGCCTTGTACTGAGTTGCGACACCGATGTGGCGTATGCCCGAATTGAGAGCGTTCGATAGTGCGAAATCAATAATGCGGCTCTTGCCGGCAAAGTAGACGGCCGGCTTGGCACGTTTGTCCGTCAATTCCATGAGTCGCGAGCCCCGGCCCCCGGCGAGCACGTAGGCCATCGTGCGTCGGGCCGTCGAACCAATACGCTCTCGCGTTTGCATGAGTTGTCTCCCGAAAATTACCTACATTTAGATATCGGGCGGAAATTCTGTCAATTGGGGTAATCTCGTATGCCTGCGGAAAAACGCGTCATTGGCGCTGTCTTCTCGTGAAATTTCAACATTTTTCACCGAACAGACCCAAATAGAAATCATCCGCTTACGAAGCAAGGAGTCGTGAAAGGTACGTCAACCTCAATCAACGTATCGACGCCGACGGCCTACAGCACGCTCTCGACCTGCGCGACGAGGTTATCCACGCTGAAGCAGAAATACTTAAATAGATCGCCGGCTGGCGCGGATTCACCGTAGCGATCGATTCCGAGCACCGCACCTTCTGGGCCGACGTACTTGGGCCAGATGCCGGTGACGCCCGCTTCGGCCGCAATACACCGCACACCCTTCGGCAGAACGCGTGCCCAATAGGCGGCGTCCCGGCGGTCAAACACGCTGCTCGACGGCATCGACACCACGCGCACCTCAATTCCTTGCTCGGTCGACACCTTCTGAGCAGTGCCACCTCTTTTTATCGTACGGTATAGTTGCCTTCCATAGAGGCGGACGGAAGGCCGCCTCCCGGATATGCGATCGTCGAATGATTGACCCGAAGACTCGCCCACGTTTAACGTGAGTTATTAAACATAGACCGAATCCTAGACGCAGGGGGATCTCGACTGTACCGATTCTCCCGCTCCGGGTATGCGCGACACGAAGCTAATTACCCTTAGTCTCGAGGTGGGCTGCAGGGTGGCGCCGTGCCGTCGTTGCACAGGCCGGTGTGCGGATCCCGATGTCCAGCCCCAGTGCTGTCTTCATCCGGAACGTTAGTCGCGCAACCAGACATTAGCCAAGCAGCAGCAAGAACACCGATTATCAACTTCACGAATGGCTCCTAGAGTTAGGCTTTGCGGCGTTCTAACGCTCTGCGTGCCGCATGGATAATGCGCATGATAACAACAATATTACCGACAAGCCGCCCCTAAAGATCGGCGCTAGATTTATCGGTTGCGATACGGTTATCGCTCAACGAACGCCCGCTCGATGACATAGTCCCCGGGTTCGCCGATATGCGCCGAGATCTTAAAGCCGCGCGAATTCAGCAGCCGGCACGTATCCGCGAGCATGGCAGGACTTCCACACACCATGAGGCGATCATTCTCTGGATTGAGCGCTGGCAGGTGGAGGTCCCGGAATAATTTCCGCTCCGCAATCAGCGTCGTGAGGCGCCCCCGGTTAGCATGCGGCTCTCGTGTGATTGTTGGGTAGTAATAGAGCTTCCCGCGGACGAGAGGTCCTAAGATTTCATGTCGCTTCAATTCATCAACGAAATGTTCGACTACCACCGTCTCTCTCGCCCACCGCACTCCGTGAACGAGAATTACCTGCTCGAAGCGCTCATAGACCTCCGGGTCCTTGAGAATGCTCATGAACGGGGCAACGCCCGTTCCGGTGCTAAGGAGATACAAATGCCGGCCGGGCTTAAGATCGTGGAGCAAGAGTGTCCCGGTGGGCTTTTGGCTGACCAGTATCGGGTCGCCCTCACTGATATGCTGAAGCCTCGAGGTTAATGGGCCGTCCGGAACCTTGATGCTGAGGAAATGCAGATGATCTTCGTGATTCGCACTAGCGATGCTGTACGCTCGAAGCAAAGACCGGTTAGCGATCTCGACGCCGACCATAACGAACTGGCCGTTCTCAAACCGCATTCCCGCGTGTCGAGTCGTTGAGACGGTAAATTGTGTGTCCGTCCAATGACGGACCTTGATGACGCGCTCGGTAATGATGGAAGCCAAGAAGGATTCACCCGTGTGATCTTATGTGCGAGTCGAATGTTACCGAAGCCCGCGGCCGCCGAGCGGCATTTAGGGCATATTCTTATGATTTGTGGTTATAACTCAAATAGCTATTTGCTTGCCTGGATACGCTCGCTTCGCTGGGTTTATGGTGAGATTAGCGAATAATCGCCCCCTGCCCTCGCCAACCCGTGTCGGCAATTCACCGCATGAAGTAAAAACGTCATAACCAATGTTTAATATCCCCCCGTGATTCAATTCAACGCCGACATCAACGACTTAACAACCCGGAATAGGTGCCGATAATTGCATGAACAATTCGAACTCATCCCCTAACGCCAAACCACCCCGAGTGACACTCAAGCTAAAAGTCGACGCGCGGCAGTCCCCACGAGAAAGCAAGACGACCCCCACACCGCGACCGCAAAACGCCACCCAGCTCAAGCCAGGTGCACACTGGTCTGATGAATACAAGGAACGCATGCAGGCGGACATGGATGCACTCCTTCGATAGCCGGGCCATTCGGGCGTCCTGCCCTCGCCCGGCGACGGCGAGTCAGAGGCGCGACTCCGACTCGCCTCCCGGATTCTCGGTCGGAGCGCCTCGGATCCGTTGCGACATCCCTGTCGCAATCCGAAACGCGATTGTGGTCACATCAGCTCCACCGCACAACCCCTCTTGGCGACCACCGTCGCCGAGCCGCTGAGCGGCGTCTGTCCGCTCCCGATCTTCAGGAAATCTGCACTATACCCGTGCACTTCGGATACTGACCGCACGCCCAGAAATGCTTCCGCGCAAACCTCCCCTGCTTCGTAACACGATCGACCATCCATGCCCCACACTTCGGACACCTTGGCGCCGCCGGCGTGGTTACGACTGCCGCCGCCGCGACACGAGCCGCGCCTTCGCCAGGGAGGCGGACCGTGAAGGCGACGCGCCGCTATAGGTGGGATCGCCTTCGTGGGCTCGCAGCATTCCCCAGTCAATCTAGATAGCTAAATCGGATAAGCTGGCAATGTCGCTAACAAATACTCCATAATTTGCCTATAACATTGCAATTTGATCAACAGGATAAGTTGCTTTCGCGTGGGGACTGAAAATCCGCGTCTCGGGGGTTCGATTCCCTCCCTGCCGCCGTTGTATGTTTAGAAATGCTTAGGTTCCAAGCGGTTTAATTTAAGCAAACTGTTGCTACGAACGATCTGCTGAATTAACCCAGAATTGGTCCGCGAACGAGGAACGGACAGTCGGAATATACTGATGCAGCCGAAGTCCCGGGCGGCAACCGCCGCTCGCGACAGCTTCACTCGGCCGGTATGCCGAGAAAAACCGGTTGTTGCACCGCTTCATTCAACCAAGGAGAATCCGGATGAAGATCGGCCTGCAGATACCCAGCTTCACGTGGCCGGGCGGAGCGGCGCAAATCGCCGCTAAACTGGCGCAAATTGCTCGGGTCGCCGATGACGCCGGGTTCTACAGCTTGTGGGTGATGGATCACTTCTTCCAGATCCGCGGGGTTGGCCCGCATGAGAATGACATGCTGGAGGCGTATACCACCCTCGGCTACTTAGCCGCGCTGACTAAGCGAGTGGAACTCGGCACGATGGTGACCGGCGTGATCTACCGCTACCCCGGAATCCTCGTCAAGGCCGTGACGACGCTGGATGTGCTCTCGAGTGGCCGTGCCTATTTTGCCATCGGCGCCGCCTGGAACGAGCAGGAAGCGAAAGGCCTGGGCGTGCCCTTTCCGCCGCTCGGCGTGCGCTTTGAACTGCTCGAAGAAGCGCTGCAGATTGCGAAGCAGATGTGGTCGGGGAATAACGGCCCCTATCACGGCAAACTTAATCAGCTCGAAGAAACCCTGTGCAGCCCGCAGCCGCTGTCGCGCCCGCACCCGCCGATTCTCATCGGCGGCGGTGGCGAAAAGAAGACGCTGCGCCTGGTCGCGCAATATGCGGATGCCTGCAATATTTTTGGACCCCCGGATACCGTGCGCACCAAATTGGCCGTCTTGAAGCAGCATTGCGACGCGCTCGGCCGCGATTACGGCGCCATCGAGAAAACCACGTTGGGGACCGTCGACTTGGAACCCGGCAAGATGCACGCGAAAGACGTGATCGCGCACTGCGAAGCGCTCGCGGCGATCGGCGTGCAGCATGCGATATTCAACATGCCGAACGTGCATGAGATCCGGCCGCTGGAAGTCTTCGGCCGCGAGATCATCCCTGCAGTCGCCGGTCTTTAACTTCGGACCGGCTCCAATATGACGACGGGGATCTGCCGGTCGGTCTTGGTCTGGTACTGCGCGTACGGCCCGTAGATTTCCACCATCTTCGGCCACAGCGCTGCGCGCTCCTCGGCGTTCGCGGTGCGCGCGTGGGCAGTGAACTTCTCCGCCTTGACCTGCACCCGAACCTCCGGGTTAGCCTGCAGGTTCAAGTACCAGGCCGGATGCGTCGGCGCGCCGCCCTTGGAGGCGACGACCAAATAGTTCTTACCGGATCGGCCGAAGATCAGCGGCAGAGTCAGGACTTTGCCGGACTTGCGGCCGACGGTGGTCAGCAGCAGCGTGGGCACCATGCCCTTGCCGCCGCCGAGGCTGGCGTCCCACAAGTAGCCGTCCGCACCGTCGGTGGCGAGATAGCGCGTGAGATGATCCTTGATCCAAGCCGGAAGCTCTGAAGACTTGTTCGATTCAGTCATGGTGTCCTCCACGTCGATGCTGCAGGGTCGCGACCAGATGCCGATACCATACGCCCGCGATCGGCATTATGCGACTGGAGCGCTTGTTGCCGTGTCACGCCGGAGTTGTGCTGAGCGCATCCGCCGCCTGCAGTACGGCCTGGGCTAGCTGCAATCGGTCATCGGCGCTGTTCATCAGCGTCGCCGCGCTGAAAAACGTCACGCCCGGTAGCGGTTCCGGAATCGGATCGGTCTCGTCGATGACAAACCCGTCGATGATGTCCGCATAGCGCCGGGCGACCGCCGCGCCGCTGACCTCGAGGCCGAGCTCAGCCAGCATTTTCGCCGCCGGGCCTTTGATCGCCTTGCCGCCGATGATGGGCGTGACGGCAACCACCGGCGCATCGGATTGTCGTATCGCGGCGCGAATGCCCGGCACCGCGAGAATAGGCTCGACGCTGACGAATGGGTTCGAGGGACAAATGACGATGGCGCGCAGATCACGGCGCTCGAGGGCGGCGAGCGCGTCGGGCTGCGCGCACGCCGACTCGGCGCCGGCAAACACGAACTCGCGCACCGCCGGCCGGCATTGCTGATGCACGAAGTATTCCTGGAAATCGAGCCATCCTTCCGCGGTGAGCACGCGCGTGCGCACCGCGTCATCGCTCATCGGCAGTACCCGGGAGGCGATGCCAAGGGCCCGGCACAGGTGCGCCGAGACTTCGCTCAAAGTGGCGCCCCGGGCAAGCCGCCAACTGCGCTCCACGTGTGTGGCGAGATCGCCATCGCCGAGCTGAAACCAGTTCTCCCCACCCAGAGCCTTGAGCGCCTGCATGAACGTCCAGGTCTCATCGCGCCGTCCCCAGCCGCGGACCGGATCGGACAGTTCCGCCAAGGCGTACATTACCGAATCCAGGTCGGGTGCGATGTGCAGGCCCAGATGCTGGAAGTCATCGCCGGTGTTGACGATGATGGAGAGATCCTCCGGCTGCAGCGCCACGCTAAAGCCTTGCGCGAGCTTGGCGCCCCCCACGCCCCCGCATAAGGCAACGACGTGGCCGCTCATCGGAACAGATCCTGCTGCTGCGGGCGAATGAGGGCGGCAGCGGGCTGGTGCGGTGCGCGGAGCGTAAGGCCGCGAACCAGAATGACGGGGCGCGCCTCGCTCGCCTGACCCATGAGCACCGAGGCGGCCGAAGCGATCTCGTCGGCGTGGCCGACAACTGTGACGCGGAGAGGCCGCCCGAACAAATCCGTGTGACCGCGCAGGTCGAGTGTCGCAGCTAAACCCGCGCAGCCGATCGCCACGCCGACCGTGCCCACGCGCCACGGACGGCCGAAACTGTCGCTGATAATGATGCCTGGCGCAGAGCCCGTCAGCGTACGCAGCCGCTCGCGCAAGTGCGCGGCGCTGGCATCAGGGTCTTCGGGCAGCAACAGGGCAAACTCGCCGCTCGCGGGATCGGCGACGTTGGATTGATCGATACCCGCGTTTGCCATGACGAGTCCTAGTCGGTGCTCGACGATCAGCACATCTTTGGCGGCGCGCACCACGCACCGCGATTCGCGCAGCACCAGCTCCACGAGTCGGGGATCCTTCTGCACGATCTCGGCCAGGTCGAGCGCACTCGCACTCGGCACGACGGTGGCGAGATCGATCCGCCGGCCATCGGCCTTGGAGATCACTTTCTGCGCGAACACCAGCACATCGTCGCTGCGTAGCGCGAGTTCGCTGCGCGCCAGCGCCGCCGCGGTCAAGGCAGCGAGATCATCGCCGCTCGCCACTTGCGGAAAGTCCGGCAGCGCGATGATGCGCAGTTCCGCCGCAGCGCTCATCGCCGACGCCCCTGTACGCGCTCAGCCAAACGCCGCTCGCAGGCGGGGTAAGACCTGATCGGCGTATAAATTCAAGAAACGCGCCTGATCGGGGCATGGAGCGTGAAACACAAGGTGGCGGAATCCCATCTCGACGTACGGTCGAATCTTTTCCACATGCTCATCCGGATCCGTCGAGACGATCCAGCGCTTGGCGGCGCGCTCGGCCGGAAGCTGATCGGCGAGCCGCTCCATTTCCAGCGGATCCTCCACCGATATCTTCTCCTCCGGCGAGAGCGCGAGCGCCGCCCAGTGGCGCGTGTCCTCCAAGGCGCGCTGCCGGTCGCTGTCGAGAGAGACTTTCATTTCGATCATCATGTCGAGGTCCTCCGGCTTGCGGCCGGACGCTTGAATTCCTGCCGCCACGTTGGGCAGCAAGGTATCGCGGTACAGTTCCGGCGCTTTGCCGCTGGTGCAAATGAATCCGTCGGCGAATTGTCCGGCGTACTTAGCGAATACCGGGCCCGCAGCCGCGACATAGATCGCCGGCAGGATCGCCGGCCGGTCATAAATCGTCGCTTTGTCGGTGCGATAGTATTGCCCTTTAAAAGTGACCCGCTGTTCGCTCCAGAGCTCTCTGATCAGCGCCAACGCCTCCTTGAGCCGCGCCGTACGCTCTTTGGGCTCGGGCCAGGCCAGCCCCAGCGCCGGCACTTCGTTGAGCGATTCGCCCGTGCCGACGCCCAAAATCACCCGCTCGGGGAACATCACGCCGAGCGTGCCGAAGGCCTGCGCTACTACCGACGGGTGATAGCGGAACGTGGGCGTGAGCACGCTGGTGCCCATGACGATGCGCGAGGTGCGCGCCCCGAGCGCGCCCATCCACGCGACCGAAAACGGCGCGTGACCGCCCGTGTGGCGCCAGGGCTGAAAGTGATCGCTAATGAACACCGAATCGAAGCCGCGCTGTTCGGCGAGAACCGAGAAGTCGAGCAGCTCGTTCGGCCCGAATTGCTCCCCCGAAGCTTTATAGCCCAATCGCAGCACGACGCTCCCCCTTGGCAATCAGCCGGCCGTGGCCAATGCGGACAGCTTGGCTGCGGACGGCATGCGCGCCACCCACGGCGATGGCATCTCGCCGGGAATGCCGTAGAGCGTGGTTCGCTGACGTGCCGGTCGGCCGATACGCCGCGCCAGCGCCTGAAGCTGCGCGGCGTCGAGCTCCTGGCCGTGTACACCACCGGCAGCGCGAGTGATCGACTCATTCATGAGCGTGCCGCCGAGATCATTCGCCCCGGCGTCCAAGCACAGCGCCGCACCTTCGACGCCCATCTTCACCCAGGACGTCTGGATATTCCGGATCAGCGGATGCAGCACGAGCCGGGGCACGGCATGCATGAGTACGGCCTCGCGAAAACTCGGCCCCGAGCGCGTCCGCCCCTTGCGCCACAGCGGCGCCTCCATGTGCACGTAGCCGAGCGGCACGAACTCACTGATGCCATGGGTGCGCTCCTGCAGCGTGCGCAGGCGCTGCAGGTGTCGGGCCCAGTGCACGGGCTGCTCGACGTGTCCAAACATGATCGTGGCCGTGGTGCGCAGGCCCACCTCATGCGCGGTACCGATTACTTCCAGCCATTCGTCCGTGCGCAGCTTGTCCGGGCAGATAATGGCGCGGATCTCGTCGTCCAGAATCTCGGCGGCCGTGCCTGGCAATGTCGAGAGGCCCGCATCGCGCAGCCGCTCTAAATACACCGCGAGCGGCAAGCCAAGCGTGCTCGCGCCGTGCTGAACCTCCAGGGGCGAAAAAGCGTGCACATGCATCCACGGCACCGCCTCTTTGACGGCGCGGACGATATTCAAGTAGGTATGGCCCGTGAAGCTCGGATGGATGCCGCCCTGCAGGCACACCTCGGTCGCGCCCGCGACCGCTGCCTCGCGCGTGCGGCGCGCCACCTCGTCGAGGTCGAGATTGTAGGCCGGTCCGCGCCGATCTTTGGACCCTTGGCCTTTCGAGAACGCGCAGAAGCCGCAGTGATACAGACAGATGTTCGTGTAGTTGATATTCCGATTGACGACGTAAGTGACCGTATCGCCGACCGACTCGTGGCGCAATTGGTCCGCCGCGGCGATCACCTCATCGAGATCGCGGCCTTCAACACTGAACAGGCGCACGATATCCGCCTCGATCAGCGCGTGCCCCGCACGAGCGGCCTTGATTATCGCTCCAATTCCCAGCGCGCGTCCGATGCGCTGCAGCTGCCCGCCGTCAGCCTCGGGAGGCGAGGCCGAATCGCCCGCTGTAGACCTGCGCACGGGGGTCGACCAGTGTGCTGCGATCGGCGGCAAATCGCTGCCGGAACCCGCGTACCAGCGATCCGGCCGCGCGAAGCCGCGGCTATCGCTGAGTCGGCGCACGTGCGGCGCGATGGCGCGATCCGTCCACGCCTCGGGCCGCATCGCATACGCGGGCACCAGCGCCAGGCGCTCGACGAGTTCCCGCCTGGCCGCGTTCGTCGCAAGCGCCAGATCTGCAAGATGCGGCCAGGGCGCCTCCGGGTTGACGTGGTCGGGCGTCACCGGCGATACGCCGCCCCAGTCGTTGATGCCGGCGCGCACCAGGCTGCCGAGACCCTCGGGCCGCAGGTTGGGCGGCGCCTGAATCGACATCGTGGGGCCAAATAGAATGCGCGCGGCCGCAATCGTCCAGAGCTGCTCTTCCAGGGCCGGCTCGGGTGCCGCCGCCATTTTGGTTCCGGGCTTCGCTTTGAAATTCTGAATGATGAGTTCCTGCAGATGGCCGTGCGCATCCTGGACCGCGCGCAGCGCCAGCAGGGACTCGATGCGCTCGCGGCGCGTCTCGCCGATGCCGATCAAGAGGCCCGTCGTCGTCGCAATGCCCATCTCGCCGGCAGCCCGCAAGGTTGCGAGCCGCCGTGTCGGTACCTTATCGGGGGAACCGAAATGCGGACCGCCGCGCTCGCATAGCCGGTCTGATGCGCTCTCGAGCATCAATCCCATCGATGCGCTCACCGGCCGAAGCCGGCGCAAATCCGCGGCGTCCATGACCCCGGCGTTCAGATGCGGCAGCAGCCCAGTCTCCTCCAGCACGAGTTTGGCCGTGCGCTCGAGGTAATCGAGCGTGCTCTGCGCACCCGCGGCATCGAGAGCGGCGCGCGCCGCGGCGTAGCGCTCCTCCGGCTTGTCGCCGAGCGTGAACAGGGCTTCCTTGCAGTCGACGGCCCTGCCCGCCCGCGCGATCGCGAGCACCTCCTCGGCCGTGAGGTACGCGCCCTTGAGACGCCGCGGCGCTTTGGCGAAGGTGCAGTAGTGGCAAACGTCCCGGCATAGCTGCGTGAGCGGAATGAACACTTTGCGCGAATAGGTGACCGCCTCGCCGAAGCCGGCCAGGGTGAGCGACTCGGCGGCCGGCAGGAGTTCCTCGGCCGGCGCCTCGACCAGGACTGCCAATGCCTCGGCCGCGTCGGGCCGGCGGCCGGCCTCGGCCGCGCGCAGCAGCGCGCTCAGGCCTGCAGGCGCGCGATCCATCGCTCCTCATCCAGGCCGTCGAGGTCGGCAGGCGAATCCACGTCGAACTCGAGGCCGGGGAGGCGAACCACCTGTGGACTTAGGCCCGTGCGTTGTGCCTCCTGCAGATGCAATCGCTGGCTACCTAAGCCGAATTGGAAACAAAACGGAAGCTCTGACACGACGAACAGTGCGTTCGTACCCACCCCAGCGATGTCGGGGGCGATCGCAAAGCCCCCGGCTCGGCCGGCACGCACTAAATCATCGATTTCGGCCGCGGTGATCTTCGGCAGGTCCGCCGGCAGTATCACCACCTCTCGGCAGCCCAATTCGCGCAGCATCCGATGGGCCTGTGTCAGCGCGCTGTTGAGGCACTTGCCGGAATCGGCAAGCACCGGGATCTCGGTGGGCACGGAGTCGCGCTCGGGACTCACCACGATGACCTGACGCACCGTCTGTGCGGCGCCGGCCGCCGAGAGCACCGCCGCAAGCATTGAGCGCACCAGTTCGATTCGTGCCGAAGGCGCAAGCGCCTCCGCAAGCCGCGTCTTGGAGCGCGCACGCTCCTTGATTGCAATCAGGGCGCACGCGCCGCGCCGCCGATCAATCCGGCGGGTCAGATCGCCAAGCATCGTCAATCTCATCCAGCCCTCCGCGCGAGTCCCCAGCACTATGCAACCAGAATACGCATGCTAGTTCATTTCGGCTAGCGTCATGACCCTGGCGCCAGCAGAGCGAGCAGATGCTCGTCCACAGCAATAGCCACCGCGGCACTGGCATTCGATTCCGTTTCATTGGTGCGATTCCTGACTCAATCCGTTTGTTCCTAGTCATCTGGGTTACTTATCGTTCGCGGCCTTGGGTCCAACGTCTCGCGCCCCTCACTTCCTCATGGTCTCATATGAACCTGTCGTATATCGTGCGCCCGATTATCTCCGCGCAACTATTTTTTCGGCCGTGACAGGCAGCCAGCGGAGCAGCGACGGCAGCATGCGCACCTGCCCGGGCAGAATCTCGTCTCGGCGCCTGTCGAGGCCGGCGAGCGTGAGGCGTACCACGTCTTCGGCCGACAGCTTCTTTCCAGAGGCCGCGGATGTCGCAGGAGTATCCACCAGCGGGGGCAACAGCTCTAGGACATGCACTCCGACGCTCGCGGCGATCCGCCGAAAGCTCTTGGTGAACGAGTGCAGTCCGGCCTTGCTAGCCGAGTAGGTTGGTGCCCGATCCGCCGGGGCGAGGGCGTATCCGGAGGAGACCATGACGGCGGCGGCGACACTGCTCGCCCTCAACAGCGGCAGGAGTTTCACCGAAAGGTCGATCGGCGCGACTAAGTTGGTGAGGATCTCCTCCTCGAGCCTGCCAAGACTCTCGCCTCCATCGAGCAGGTTGGGCTGCAACATGATGCCGGCATTGTTGATGAGGAGATCTAGGCGCGGCCAAGTCGAGTAAACCTTCGCGACGAGCGCTTGTCTGTCATCGAGGTGCGCCAGGTTGCCGGCGAGCGACCAGGCAGCGCCGCACCGCGCCTCCGCCTCGCGCAATCTTCCGGGGTCTCGCCCTGTTATGCCCACCTTGGCGCCGCAGGCGGTCAACGCTGACGCGAATGCCTGACCGATGCCGGAACTGCCTCCGGTCACGACAGCAGTCTTGTCAGTCCAATCGATCGTCATGGTCGGCTCTCCTGTGCTGTGAGGCTAGGACGTGCGACGGCTCCACGCATACATGCAGATCCCGTTGCCTCACCTTAGTTGTTCGGCCTACGGATGCTACTGCTATTCCTGTCCATCGCGGAATTGGCAAACGCGCTCGGGCCGCCCCCACCGAACGTCCTCGCCGTCAGGTGGTCAGCGCAGGCAATGTGGCTCCTCGTGGCGTGGGGCTATGGGGTCGACCAACACCGCGATCCGAGTCGATCTACAATCGTAGTGGCTCGTTCCGCTCTCGCACTACAGGAAGTACGGATCGGCGCTTGTACTCGTACTCACAAGCGCAGGCCCCCATCTCCGACTCAGACGGTCACGGAAACATTCGGCTCCGAGGCTCCAATTTTCAAGGCCTTGATGAAACCCCTGGCATACGCTGCGCGCAACGCCATGGCGGTCGCAAGGACCGCCAGAACTATTCCATGGCCGTACACGATAAGTTCGGCAGCAATTGGCGAGTCGAACAAACACGAGCTTTAACGTTTTGCAATTGCGAGCTTTGGCGCTCGCAACGAACCGATGCCTTTATTATTGTGGCTTTTCGCTACACACATTGCACGATCTGACGCAATAGACCCAATGCCAGGAATCAGGCAATCACATGAAATCGTGCGCACACGTCAGCCGGTACCTCCCGTCGATATCTGCAATCTTGCCGGCACATACGTTCCATCGAATGATCCAATCCCGGCGGCAAAATAATTCGCTCGCGCTATACGTTGCCGAGAAACGAAAAGGTGAATCCATGTCCCTAATAGTGACGAACCGCTCGCGCTCGAGCTCCACCCGCAAGGCGCTTTCATCGGAACCCACGGGGAAATGCGCCTTTACCTGCTGATCAAACACCGCGTTGGCGTCGGCGGCCGACCCACCTAAATGACTCGCGATAGTCGGAGGCGAGGCCGAGCACGCTAAGAGGCCCAGCGCTGCAAACGTTGCCAGTAATTGGAATGGTCTCAATCGAGTAGCACCGTCTGGCCGGCCCTTCCCTGCCACATCCGCGATTGCCGGCTCATTTCTCTTTCGCCAACTTCCGGATCCTCGCCAAACTTAGCGTTCCAGCCGTTCCCCAACCCGCCACGCCGGCAGGAATAGCGGGCCGGACCTCTGCCGCCTTCCGTTAGGTGGCGTTGCGCACACGAAAACCAAATGCCGCGTCTTGCAGCGCCAACACCATGCGTTCTTGCAGGCCCCGCTTCTTGATTTCCGATTCGAGCTCCGACCACAGGCGCCCAGCCTCCTTGCGCACGCTAGCCTCTAAGAGGTAGGCAACACCCAGCGCCGTCGCGATTCTAGCCGGGTCTGTGCTCTTGCCCTTGTACTGAAAGCCTTCCCGTTTGACGGCCGACTCGTCATCTTACCCCCCGATTCGGGCGACGAGCGAACCAAGTAATCGGACAGCCAACTAATCCGGGGCCCCTGACGGGGCCTCCTTTTTTTGCCGCTGCCCCGCTAATCGCGACTTGTTTTGTAGTCAGTCAGCGACAGCTCCCTGTTCGCTTTGTCGGCCGCAGGCGACTATTAGCGCTATTAGACTATCTGCGCGACGATGACGCCTCCATGATGTACCAAGCCCAAACCATCACGTTGGAATTGTGTCCTTCTCTGTGTGCCGGCTTGCAAAGATTGCAAATCTTTCGAGCTTAGTTTTACAAACTCAGCACTAATGGTGCCTGTAGGAGAATCCAATGAATCACGTATTAACTGCAATTGCCATGACCGGCTTGCTCATTGGCGCGCAAGCGCTCGCCGTCGACTCCACAAGTCAGCCGACCATAAGCAAGCGCCAGCTGATCGCACAAATGGTCGGATGCATGAAAAAGCAAATGGCCGCCAACAAGGCGATCTCATACAATGAAGCGCTGAAAACATGCAAAGATCAAATGAACACGCAGAGTGGCAAATCTGCGTCACGCACTCTAGTCGCGTCCGACACTCTAACGAAGCCGTGAATGGCGCGTTAACGAAACACGCCCTCGATTACAGTTCTAAACCATCCGGGTCGTCATTGGTGTGCCCTGCATACGGTTCGCTAGAGCAACGGCAAGGCCGGCATCGACGACGCAAAGCGTCGTCAAACGCCCTTTAGGGCAGCCCCGAGGAAGCGAGGGGTGAGGCAGGAAATGCCGAATAAACCACTCCGGGCGGCGTGCCGCGGAACGGCGTCTGACTTACTCCCCGCGCAGCGGCTACAAATGCTAACCTACAATATCTGACACAGACTGCCATGCCCGAGCCAAAATCCACTGGCGCCTCGCCGGCTGATCGCCCCGCCAGTGCACCGCCGTAGCGGGCTTACCACAAACCTGTAGCCCCCGGGTATAGGTCCTCCAATCAACCAAAGGCATTTAGCATGACAATGATGACCACTCGATTCTTGGGCGTGACCCTTGCACTAGCCCTTGGAACAAGCGTCGCATACGCCAGCGAATACGATGAAACCATCGAGCTTTTTAAGCACGCGGGAGATAGTGCGGTATTCTTTCACGATTGCTATGCGTATGCAGTATTCCCGACGATAGGCGCTGGCGGCTTTATTGTCGGCGGTGCGCGAGGTAAGGGTCACGTGTATATGCATGACCGACTCGTCGGTGACGCGACGATGACGCAGTTGAGTATCGGATTGCAGGCCGGCGGCCAAGCGTATAGCGAGATAATCTTTTTCAAAGACAAGCGTGATCTGGATGAATTCGAATCCGGTAAATTCGAATTTGACGCCAGTGCTAGCGCCGTAGCCATTACCGCAAGCGCGTCGGCGAGCGTCGGTACGGATCGCCTCTCCTCGGAAGCGAGTCGCGCGGCGACCGATGCAACCACAAATGGCGACTATCAAACCGGCATGGCCGTCTTCACCATCGCGAAAGGCGGCCTCATGTTCGCCGCCAATATCGCTGGCGAGAAATTCTCGTATAGAGAGCCGAGCGCTGAGTAGGCATCCGGCAAGGATCCCAGTGATACATCGCAAACAGCCTGAACCGCAGGATGTGCAGGACATTACTGGTCGCACGCTCGCGTACTATGAGCAACGAGCTGAGGAGTTTGGCGCCGGTACTCGGGATTATGACGTCAGCTAAAACATAGCGGCGCCATTGAGGCATGTCCAATGCGAGTCGCCCTTCACAATTCTGGATTTTGGCCGCGGACCGGGACGTGATGGGTCAAAAATGGCAGCACGTATTTCCGGGTGCAGAGCCGGCCTATTCCGGAAGGTGTGGCCCGCAAGTCCGATAGCCTGCTGACAAAGCGAAATCGGATGAGAAAGAAGAAATTGTCGAGTCGGCAATTGCAACCGAAGTCCTCAAAAAACTTTAACGGCCTCTATCCTAACGATCGTTTCTAGCCCTTCAACGCTTCGCCTTCCGTGGCTCGCTGCGGTTTGCGCCGCGCCTCCGTGGGCGAGCGATCCGAATACTTCTGGCGTTACCCTGCGCCAGCGATTCCGAGGTCATTCCCATACCAACCGCACGAGCACAGGGACCGGGGTTCGCTAGGGATGGCGAACCCAGGCTTCCAGCGGTGCAGGAATGCACAAGCGTCGCAAGTTTTGCCCGCAGCCTCCAGGGGTCGAACGCATGCGTTCGACGGGTGACCACGGATGGTCACCCAGGGGTTGGGCGTAGCATGGATTGCGCAGCCCAATGAGCCGCATGCGGCGAACGGGCGGCCAGGGGCGGGACGCATGCGTCACGCGGGTGGCCAAGGAAGGCCACCCTGGGCTTGAGCGCAGCAAGGATTGCGCAGCTCAATGGTGGCCCTGGACTTGCGCGAAGCATGGACAGCGCAGCGCAATGGAGTTACGGCGCCCCTGCCAATGTCTAGGCGTACCGAACCTCTTATAGCATCAGCCGCTTCCAGGCAATTCGAGTTTCAGCGCCGCCGCCGCGGCCCCGGTCTTGGATTGCACGTCCTTGGCAGTCGCTATGGCTTCGTCGACCTTACCGCCCGCAAATGCGGCCTGCGCGCGCGCCCACCCGTCAGTCGCGTCGGCCAGGATGGACTGAGCGGCGGCAAGATCTATGCCCTTCGGCGCCCGTTTTGTCTTGGATAGTGCGTCAACGCGAGCTTTAACCGCGGTGATCCGCCGGGGCAGGGAGGCCGCAAACCCGTTCCATTCCGTGTTCAGCGCCTTCGCAATATCGTCCTTCTTTGCAGCTGCATCCGCGATCAGATTCTTGGCGTCGGCGAGCACGCTTGGCGCATGGGCTAGCACTTCCCCGTAATCCTTCCTGTCATACGAGATTTTCAGGTCCGCCAATTCCTTCTGGACACTCGCCATCTCGTCCGGAGCATATTTCGTCGCATCCGCCGACGCCGTCGTCAAGACATTTGAGATCTCGTCGAGCGCATGCTTGGCCGGCTCCATTTGATCCAAACACGCGTTACACAGCAATGCGGCGATGCCGATCGTCAGGAATTTGGCGAAGCGATTAGTGGAAATCATGGGTCGAGCCTCCCAGTCATGATTAAGGATACGCCACACTATGTCTCGTAATTCGCTTGGGAGCACGTGAACCCGTATGGCCGATTCGATCTGGATATGACTCCCGATTGGCCCTTTTGTGATCCAAGTGGCGGCTGGTGACACGACTATTGGGTCTAGGCCTGGCGACTAGGAAATTATCGGCGCTCATAATCTGGTCGCGTCCTGACCCTCTATCCATTCCTTATCATCGGCACTACATCCACTCGCTCTAGCGTACCGCTTGAGGTGGCCCCATGGTAAGGAAGGGTAAAAAATAGGACTATCCCTACTAAGAGGCGGCTTCGTCGCGGCCGCTAGCAGCCGCTGCTCTTGCCATTCCGGACCTCGCCGCATTGATCTTCTCCGCATATTGTGAAGTGGTCCCCATGCAGCGGAGTGCTTCGCAGATCCTTAGCATGGGCAGAAAGTCGTCGCGGCCGGGGGCGGTTACACGTACTGTGCCTCATAACCACTGCATGTGGTATTCGGGTAATCAGTTTCCGCAAGGCCAATGAACGAGAGGTGAAGAGATATGGCAAAGCGAAGACCATTGACTGATGCATCCGGAGAGGTTCGCGAATTAACCTCAGCCGATTTTGCGCACGCCAAGCCATTCTCCGGATTGCCGAAACGTGTGCAGGAAAAATTGCGCAAAGTGGGTAAACGCGGCCCGCAAATCGCGCCAACGAAAAAGCCAGTATCGCTGCGCCTGTCTGCTAACGTGCTGGCTCACTACAAGGCGACCGGCCCTGGCTGGCAAACTCGCATCGATGAAACGCTCAAACGCGCGGCGGGGCGCGGGCGTCGCGGCAAAGGCGCGCAATTCTAGCTCGCACGTCGAATCGGCACGACCTCCGCGCCGTCACACTCGAACCCGGCCGCGCTAACAACCTAGATCTCGTGCCTTGACATACAGACATACAGCAAGTATGCTTTGACATATGAGAACTACCGTAAGACTGGATGAGGCCCTGCTCGAACGCGCCCGCAAAGAAGCGGCCCGCCGCAAAACCACCCTGACCGCTCTCATTGAGCAAGGTCTGGAACTCGCACTTCGGCGTCCATTGAAGCGCCCGGAAGACCGACCTGTCCTCCTGCCCGAGTGTCGAGCAGGAGGCGGAACATTGCCGGGTGTCGACCTGAACGATAGCGCCTCCCTGCTCGACCGAATGGACGGGCGCGATTGATTCTTCCGGACGTGAATGTCCTCATCTATGCATTCCGCTCAGATTCCGAGGATCACGAGAAGTACAAAGAATGGCTGGAGTCCATTATAAGAGGACCTGCCGCCTACGGGATCGCCCCCCAAGTACTCGCAAGTGTTGTGCGTATTTCAACGCACCCGCGCATTTATGCCCACCCGAGTTCCCGAAGCGACGTTTTTCGGTTCTGTCGCGTGCTACTGGAGCAGCCGAGCGCCACCGTTATCCAACCCGGCGATCGGCACTGGTCCATCTACGAAGACCTTTGCGGCAAGGCAAAGGCAACCGGCAATCTCGCGCAGGATGCATGGTTCGCTGCGCTGTCCGTTGAGTCAGGCTGTGAATGGATTACGACAGACCGGGACTATGCTCGATTTCCGGGACTTAACTGGCGTGCACCGTTCTGAAGTGATCAATCAAGATGACGCGCCGACGCAGCCAGGGATGGCGGGCGCCGGCGGATGCCGCGCGAACATTGCTGCTGCTAGCCGCCAAGAATCCTCCGCGGGCGCTGCTTGACGTTGCATAGCTGAGAGCGGAAAGTCCCAAGCGACCACCCAAGGTCGACTCCAAAAGTAGGGCCACCACAGGCGCATCCCGGCCAACTGCGGAAGTTGGAGGGTTCAATGTCGCTGCCTCAAAGCGGACGCAGACGTTCGACTGGTCGTCTGCCGCACCCGCTGCGCCGTCGCGTCATCATAGAATCAATTTCCAGGTATGCCAGTGCGATGCTACAACGTTTCCAAGTCGCTGCGTCGCCTTGGCGTCGACGGAATCGCCGTGCTCAATCGCGAGCGCCTCGCGCCGAACCAGACCGCGTTTGATGTGCACACTGGCATGCCTGATTGTTGCCGTTCGCCATTGTCTCCTTGGGGTCGACAAGCGACCCTTGACGGTAGCTCTCAGGTTTTGGCGCTGACTGGCCGATTCGGAGAGGCTAATCGGGCAGAAACCGGCCAAGATCAGTCTTCGACTCCGCCGAACCGGCTGGCGTTAAGCCACTCGTGGCTCCGAAATTCGCATCGGTTGCCAACTGGAAGGGCATCCCCGATCATGCGGGACGAATACCGCTATACATTGGGCATTATACGCACACTGGCACGGCCCAAATTCTGGTGAGGAATCCGATGGCATGAGCGCTCAGCACGTTGAGATTGCCCCTTGGCGCGACGGCCTGCGCGACAGTCGATGGCTGATCGGCGTCGAATTGATGCTTGTCGCCGCTGTGTTCATCGCTGACAAATATCACTACATTTTCTTCAGCAAGACGCCGTATCTGTTAGCGCTCGGATGGTTGTCGCTAATACTTCGCGGCCAGCGGTGGCGAGATATTGGGCTAAGTGTTCCGACGAACTGGCGGCGCGTCATCCTGATCGGCATCGTTGCGGGCGTCGCAATCGAACTATTTGAACTGTTTGGGACGCAACCTTTGCTGATCGCGCTCACCGGAAAATATCCTGACCTGTCGGTCCTTCATGGCCTCGTCGGCAATGTCCCCATGCTCTTACTGGTAATCGGCGCGTCTTGGGTGGTCGCCGGTCTCGGCGAGGAATTGGTCTGGCGCGGGTACGTTCTGAATCGCTTCTTGGATCTGTTTGGACCGAGTCGATTCGGCTACTCGGTGTCAATCGGCGTCGCAAGCCTTGTGTTTGGGCTCGCGCATTCCTATCAGAATCTGATCGGCATTATCGAAAATAGCGTAGACGGCACGCTGCTGGCGCTCTTGTATATCGCCTGCGGTCGCAACTTAATTGCACCGATCGTGGCGCACGGGGTCACCGACACCTTGGATTCGCTGATAATCTTTGCCGGCCACTATCCTGGAATGCGCTAATTCGTGGCTGCGCACTCCCGTCGCCGCCGCCTTGCACAAAGTCCGCCTCACCCTGTGGTGACCCATTAGGATAGTAGATTGTTCCTCCACAAGGCAGACGCTCGCGACCGCCTGGTTCGGGTCGATTCCAGAAGTTCTGCTGCCGCTAAATTCGCGTCGCCGAGGCGAAGGAGGAAACGACACGAACCACTTTCGGATTTGCCTGTTGTTGTTGAGCCCCGCGAACGATATCGGAGGGAATCATTGGAGAAATGGTGCCGCAACCCGGATTCGAACTGGGGACCCACGCATTACGAATTCGTAGGTCGTTGGCACCGCCCATATCAATCAATAGCTTGCGAACGCCGCCATGCTCAGCATGGCGTCATCGCGAGCACCCATCGAATTGCTTAGTTTAGAAAGATTCGGACGGACTGATGGGATTTCGGCTCTCCCACCGCTGGCGTGCTGCTACCACCGCGACGCCAGTCCACCACAATGCTTAACGAGTCCGACATTGCCGTCGGCTGCGCCAAGCGATTCTGCATGCGAACTTCTAACTCAGGACACTAGCATGGATTGAGCGATTACGTCTTTTCGGTCGGCGAGTTCGGGGCGGACGACGCAAATCGCGCGATCCGGACGTTGAGCACTGACGCGCACGACCCGGCGCCGTCTACCATCCTCCAGCACCGCTTCGGTACTGCTGCGTAGCGCGATCGAGCGGTGCATCAAGTGTTTCCGCCAACGGGGCCGGCCAAACGCTCGCCAACGGCCTTCCCGATGCATCGCCGGTCGGAGCGATCTCGGCGACGGCAAGCCCGCCGCCGTGACGCAAGATGGTATTGGTAGTTCGAGGTTGCGCCCCAAATCCTTGACCTAGTTCCTGCGGACGTAGCTGGCGGCATTGCCCGATGGCGTCCGCCT
>CAWEZY010000009.1:0-369641 GCA_963813755.1 uncultured Gammaproteobacteria bacterium
TCAAGCGGATATCGGTTGCACCCGCGATTCGGATGATGCGGTCGCGCAGGGATTCATGCTCGAGCAGAACGAAAATGAGGACGAGCAGCACGATACCTGTGGCTTGGATCGGTCCCCAGGCGGAACTAAGGAGCTTGCCCATGAGCTCAAGCGGCTGAGACGGCACTTCGCGCGACTCGATCAGCGCGGGGCCCGTCGGCTGTGGCGCGACGGAATGCTTGACCTCGCCATTGGGGCTGGAGGGGGTATCTGACGGATCGTGGATCTCCATCAGGCGACTCGCTTCCTTCGTAAGCAGGCGCATCCGTCCGACAGTGACTTCGTCAATGACCCTGATCTTGTGTTGCACGTTCGCTTGGTACTGAGGAAGGCTCTCGGCGATGCGCAAAATCTGTGTGCCGAGCACCACTGCGACGGCCATGCACGAGAGTGTGAGCGCCAGAACCGCGAGAAGCACTGAAGAAGTCCGGCCGACTCGGATGCGCCGCAGCGCTCGAACCAGCGGCGCCACTAACAAGCTCAACAGAATGGCGAGCGCGAGCGGTATTAGCACAGCCCGACCGACATACAACAGGGCGAGTACAAGTGCCGCGGTCGTGAGGCGGCCGCCGTTATGGCGCAGCCATGCGGGTGCGTCCTCGACACTCACGCTAGTTACCCCTATACCTATGTCTGTTGGGTTTGTTCATGCTGCGCCACGCTCAAATTCAAGTGCAGCCCGTAGAGCCCAGCGCAGGGACAAAGTGTGGGCGGGTCCTCGTTGCCAGGACGCCTGAATCCCGGCGCGCCAAACTGTTCCGATGGCGGTGAAATACGGACGATCGCCGGTCCGGCGCCGCGCAGGAGGCTCTGCGATGCGTGCGTTGTCGACTTGCCCGTTGTGATCGTTGAGGCTCATGTGCATACATCAACTCCCACCCAACTCGAGAATTTCTGAGGACGGTGCTAACAGATCCACATCTTCGCAAGCGTTCGTACGCAGCGCCGCGCTCAATGCCCGATTGACACAGCGTCGACCGATCGAGCCGCTTTGGGCGCGAGCACGATCGATACGGATGCGATGATGAAGATCGCGCCGATCACCAGCATCAGGCCGTTGGTGGCGAGCATCAGGCTCTGGCTCGTCACCAGGTAGTTGAGCATCTCGCGCGCCATCTGTCCGGTCGTCCCCGGGGGCAGCGTCGCGGCGACCTGGCCCGTCGGATCGACGACGTTGGCCACTTCGGCGTGGGCGACGATGCTGCGGTTCTGCCAGGAGGTGGTGACCAGGGAGGTCGCAATGGCGCCGGAGATCGTGCGCACGAAATTCATCAGTCCGGCGGCGGACGCCGTCTCCTCTTCCTTGACCGAGCCCATGGCGAGTCCCGTCAGGGGGACGTAGTACATCGGCATGCCGACCCCCATGAAGAAGAGCGGGATGCAGATCACCCAGTAGCTCATGTCGGAGGTGGCGTAGGCGCGCCAGAACGTATCCAGGCCGAGCCAGAAGCAGCCGATGAAGATGAGCAGCGCGCGGATCGACCCGGTTGGCGAGCTTGGCCGCGATCGGGGAGAAGACGACCGACAGGAGCCCTCCCCACGCGACCACGAGTCCTGCCCAGGTGGTGGTGTAGCCCATGTTGTACTGCAGCCATTGCGGCGTCAGCACGTTGAGACCGAAGAAGGCGCCGAACGCAAGCGCGAGCACCAACATGCAGGAACTGAATCCACGATGGCGGAAGACGCGCAGATCGACGATCGGATTCTTCTCGGTCAATTCCCAGATCAGGAAGCTGATGAAGCCGATCACGGCGTGATGGCGAGCACGCGGATCTCCATCGAGGAGAACCAGTCCTTGTCCTTGCCCTCATCGAGCATGATCTGCAGTGCCGCTACCCAGATGACGAGCAGCAGCATGCCGATCTTGTCGACCGGTTTGATGACCGCAGGATCCTGGTAGCGCTTGAGCAGCACCCAGGCGATAGCGCCGAAGAGCAATGCCATGGGCACGTTGATCAAGAAAACCCACGGCCAGGAGTAGTTGTCGCACAGCCATCCACCGAGCACCGGCCCGACCACGGGCGCGAGCAGTGTCGTCATCGCCCAAAGTCCCATGGCCTGCATGGACTGCTCCTTGGGGAAGATGCGCAGCAGCAGCGTCTGGGACAGCGCCAGCAGCGGCCCGCCCGCCATACCCTGCAACACGCGCATGCCGAGCAGCATTTCAAGGGATGTGGACATGCCGCAGAGGAGCGAGAAGAACCCGAAGAGCACCACAGAGACGCAAAACAGCCTTACCGCGCCAAAGCGCCCGGCCAACCATCCGGTCAGCGGAACCGTGATGGCCTCCGCCACCGCGTAGGAGGTAATGACCCAAGTGCCCTGGCTGGAGCCCGCGCCGAGTGCGCCCGCGATATTCGGCACCGTGACGTTGGCAATTGTCATGTTGAGCACCGCGACGAAGTTCGCGAGTGCGAGCACGATGCCGCCCACCCACAGCATCCCGCCCTCAAGTGGCGACGAGTGGTTTGGGTCCATGGAAACTTTGGACATGACGGGTCCCTTCAGTAGTTGCCGAAAAGATCGCTTATGATTTGCTGGCAGTTGCAGCGGAGGTCGATGCGAGTTGCTGCGAGTTGCTGCGCAGGTCGACCTTGGCATCCATCGACAGTCCGACCCGCAGCGGATGGGCCGCCAATTCATCGGGATTCAGGCGGATGCGCACCGGGAGCCGCTGCACGACCTTGATCCAGTTGCCGGTTGCGTTCTGGGCGGGGATCAGGGCGAAGGCCGCACCGGTGCCGCCGGAGAATCCCTCCACGACGCCATGGAAGGCGACCTGATGGCCATAGAGGTCGGAGACGAGTTCGACCTTCTGACCGGGGTGCACCATCTTCAGCTGCACTTCCTTGAAGTTGGCGTCCACATACATCTCGCTCACCGGTACCACTGACAGAAGCGGGGTGGAGGGCTGGACGCGCTGCTCCGAGCTGGACCTGACGTCGGGCGATGACGCCGTCGATGGGCGAGCGAATCACGGTACGGCCGAGGTCAACCCGCGCTTTGTCGACACGCGCCTGCGCCAGCGCCACCGCGGCGCGCGCGGCATCGAGGGCTGCCCGGGCATCGCTTGCGCCATACTTGACGTGGGTCAGCTCGTCCCCCGAGACGGATCCGGACTCGACCAAAGCCTCGCGTCGTTTCAGGTCGATGCCGGAGCGCTCGACATCGGCCGTGGCCGCCGTGACCTGCGCTCTGGCGCGCGCGAGGTCCGCCTCGGCTTGCCGCAGTGCCAGTCTGGTATCGGTGTCATCGATCACGACCAGCACGTCGCCGCGCTTGACCTCCTGGCTGTCGACGACAGTCACCTGCGCTACCGGCCCTTCGATCTCGGCGGTCACAAGAGCGACCTCGGCGGCGGTATAGGCGTTGTCTGTCTTCACATAGCGGGATCCGACCTGTTTCCAGTAAACCCAATAGCCGGCTCCGGCACTCGCTACGGCGAGTGCGAGCAGGGAGAACAGAATCGCTCGCTTGCGGCCGCTCTTGGCCTCCGATTTCTTGGGCGTCGAAGCCGCCGAAATGGTTGAAGTGAAACCTTCGATTGGCTGGTCCATCGCAAATCTCCTCATGAAGAATCAAATTTGGGGGGATCCGGGCTGGGTACCCGGGCCATCAGAAGAAAAGCCGCCTCCCAGGGCGCGCACCAGGGCTACGTCGAGAATCAGGGCGCGCGTTTCCAATTCGGCTTCGGCGCGCTGGGCCGAAATCAGGTCATCTTCGGCAACCAGCACATCGAGGTAGGTCGCCAGCGCGCCTTGGTAGCGCTTGCGCACCATCTGATGCGCTTCCGCGGCCGCAGCCACCGCAGCCCGCGAGTCGGCAAGTTCCCCGTCGAGGGACTTCCGGCTGGTCGCCGCGTCTGCCACTTCGCGCAAGGCGTTTGACAGCGTGGCGTTGTAGGTCGCGACAGCGGCGTCGTACTCGGCGCGGGCGCCCCGCAATTGGCTCTGCAGCCGCTCGGTGTTGAAAATGGGCAGCGAGATCGCCGGACCCACGCTGCCGATGCTGGAACCTGACTTGGTCAGATTGTGCGATGCCCAGCGACTGGACGCCGACGAACGCCATCAGGTTCACACTCGGGTAGAAGCCCGCTTTCTGCTGATCGATACGCCGGGCGGCGGCTTCCGTTCGAGAGCGAGCCGCGACGATGTCAGGTCGGCGCCCGAGGAGTTCCAGGGACAGGTTCGCGGGCAAACCTTGAGAACCGGCGAACCGGGCGGTCGGACGGGCGATCGCCATGCCCCGGTCCGGACCCGCACCCAGAAGCGCCGCAATGGCATTCCGTTGCAGGCCGATGCGCTCATCGATGCCAAGCAGGTCCCCATCCGCGCTTGCCTGCCGCGCCTCGACTTGACGCACGCTCGCCAATGTCTCGAGACCGAAATCGTGCCGCTGGCGGAACAGGGCCACCGTCTTCGTGCGCAGAGTCAGCGTCTGCGCTGCGTTGTCTCGCAGCGTGTATAGATGAACGAGGCCGGCGTACTCCGAAGCCACGGCAGTCGACAGGATCAGACGGGCCTGTGCCACCTCGACCTCAGCAGCCCGTTGCTCCGAGAGAGCGGCTGCGAGGGCCGCGCGGTTCTTACCCCAGAAGTCGAGTTCCCAGGACAGATCCAGCGTCGCAAGACCGTAGTCGTTCCAGCCCTGTGGCAGGGCCTGACGCGGAATGAGATAGTTATAGCTCTGCTTTCCTTCGTTGAGCAGGGCATTGCCGGTCACCTCAGGCGTACGCGTGGCGCCCGCGCCCTGAACCTGCGCCTGGCGCGGCGTGCAGGCGTGCCTTGGCCATTTCCAGGTCAGGGGAATCGAGAACCGCTTCCTCGATGAGCGCACCCAGCTGCGGGTCCCCGTAAGCGCGCCACCACCCATCGGCCGGCCACGCCACGGCGGGACGCAGAGAATGAGTTCGCGCTGCCAAGCTGCGTCGACGCCTTTAATGGCTGGGGGCGGATCCAGGCGGGGCAACTGCGCGCAGCCTGCGAATGCGAGGAGGCTGACGGCGAGCAATGCGCTGACGACGCTCTGGCAGCCAGTGGGAATCGAACTCTTCATGCTTCCATCGTGTATGCCCTCATGTGCGGTACGGTACGGTACGGTACAGTTTAGGCCACTTGATTTCCTTGTCAAGCAAAAATGTACTGTACGGTCCAGTTCAATAAAGAAAGCGGCCTACACTTGAATAGAAGCGACATCAAGCGACAAGCGATTCTGGATACCGCCTACCGACTGTTCCGCGCACAGGGGTTCGCCAAGACCTCAATTGCGGAGGTGACCGCTCAGGTCGGCGGTTCGAAGGCGACCATCTACAGCCACTTCCCCTCGAAGGAAGAACTATTCGTCGAATGCATGATGGCGGCCCTTGAGAACTACATGTCGGGCACTCTGAGGCACCTCGACGCATCCCGGGGCGATCCACACGCCGCGCTTCGCAACTTTGGCACGAGCGTCCTCAATTTCATTTGCTCTCCCGAACAGGTGGAGGTGCGTCGCTTGATGATCGCGGAGGCCGCGCGCTCCGGCACCGGCAAACTGTTCTTTGACAAGATCACGCGCGTTACGGTCACAAGTCTCCTCATTCCTGGCCCCATGCATGGCATCGGGAATGCTCCGTCGGGACGACCCGGACCTTGCCGCCGATCATCTCGGTGCACTGCTGGAGGCTGAAATCCTTGAACCGTTGCTCCTGCACGTGCGAGAAGCAGCGCCGGATGAGAAGGAGACTGCGCTGGCGGCCCGACGCGCGGTAGCCGCCTTTCTCAGGGCCTACGCGCCAGCCGTCCCGCCGATAAATGCCGCTGCAGGGGTCGCCCAGGTGCAGAGAGACCTCTCGAATGAGCTGTGAGAATCGCGGCTCCTCGGTCGAGCCACGAACGAGCGTTGTTTTGGCGTTAGTCTTGGCGCTAAACTGAACCCACCGGTTCTGTTAATCCACCCCATGAAGACCAAGACTGAATCAAAACGCCAGGCCATCGTCCAAGCCGCTGCCGAAGTATTTCGAGAAGTCGGCTTCGAGCGCGCTTCGATGTCGGACATCCGTGAGCGGATCGGCGGCTCCAAGGCGACGCTGTACAACTACTTCCCCTCAAAGGAGAAGCTGTTTTTCGAGGTCATGCACCAGGCCAAGGAAGTGGAGCTGGAAGCGATCACAGGTGAACTGGATGCAGATGCAGATGACTTGAAGCGGGAGCTGGTGCATTTCGGGCAGAAATTCATGTCAGTGCTGTATTCAGCCGACGCGATTGCTGTGAGACGCCTGGCGATCGCCGAATCGCGGCACTCCGACATTGGCAAACTGTCATTCGAGCAGGCGACCGTTCCCATCGAGAAGCGGGTCGCTGAATTCATGAGAAAGGTAATGAAGCGCGGCGCTCTTCGCACCGCCGATCCTAAGATCGCCGCCATTCACATCCTGAGCTTGCTCGAGTCAGAACTGCTGCAACGTGTTCTTCTAGGCGTGATTGATTCTGTGAAGCCCGAGGCCCTCAGCGGAGCCGTACGGCGCGCTGTGGATGTATTCCTCTCTGGGTACGAACGACGGATGTAACGCGCTCGTCTTCGTCCTCAATCCAAGTCATGTTGAAGAGGCCACCGTCCGGCTCGTGCAACCGGATTTTTCCGTCGTTGGTCTCATGCGCTTGCCCGGTCACGAGACTGGAAAGGATCGCCGATTCTGGAGCGTATGCGGCGGTTCGGCGACTTCTGAAACTTACCCGGGAGTTACCCGGAAATCCTTTACCCGGATGCATTGTGTGCTAAGTGCTTGATTATTGGCGCTCCCTACGGGATTCGAACCCGTGTTACAGCCTTGAGAGGGCCGTGTCCTAGGCCTCTAGACGAAGGGAGCGTCGTATCGGATCTCAGGCCGCCTGAACCCAAGAGGGCTGGTAGTATACGGGCCAATTTTTTGGACTCAAGCGGAACACCCTTTTTGAATCTACCGTCGACGCAATTCCCTCATGTGGTGATCCCTCGCTCCGAGCATTCGATATCGCGTGCCGCGATTTCGCCCAATGCCTTGAAGGTGTTGTACCGCCTCAAAGAGGCGGGCTACGAAGCATTCCTGGTGGGCGGCGCGGTTCGCGATTTGCTGCTGGGAATCACGCCGAAGGATTTTGACGTCGCGACCAACGCATTGCCGGATGAAGTGCGCCGGCTGTTTCGAAATTGCCGACTCATCGGCCGGCGTTTCCGCCTGGCACACGTGCATTTCGGTAGCGAGATCGTCGAAGTGGCGACTTTCCGTGCCGCGGCCGCGCCGGAGCGCGAGGATGCGGAGGATTCCGAGATTGACGCCGAGGCCGGCCCGGCCGATGCCTCGGAGCATCGCGCATTCGACACCACGGGCCGCATTTTGCGCGACAACATCTATGGAACGATCGAGGAAGACGTGTGGCGGCGGGACTTCGCCGCCAACGGTCTTTACTACAACATCGAGGATTTCTCGATTTGGGATTTTGTCGGCGGTGCTGATGATATCCGCGCGCGGCGCCTGAAGCTGATCGGCGATCCGGAAACCCGCTATCGCGAAGATCCAGTGCGTATGCTGCGAGCCGTGCGCTTCGCGGCCAAACTCGATTTTACGATCGATCACGGCACCGAGCAGCCGATTCGCCAGCTCGCTTACTTGCTCGATGGGGTGCCGCCGGCGCGATTGTTCGATGAGGTGTTGAAATTATTCTTGTCCGGTTTCGGCGCCAAGTCGTTTGCCCTGCTGCAACGATATGGTCTTTTCGAACATCTGTTCCCGATGTCGGCGGCGGCCTTCACCCTGCCGCCCTACGCGTACGCACGGGAAATGCTCGAACTGGGCCTTGCGAACGCCGACGCGCGCATTTTCGCCGACAAACCCGTGACCCCCACGTTCCTGTTTGCCGTTCTCCTTTGGAGCGCGGTGTTGCGCGAACTCAACGAGCGGCAAGCGGGTCCCGCGCCGGATCTGTCGCAACTCATGCAGGCCTGCGATGCGGTTTTGAGAGCGCAGCAGTCGCGCGTCGCCATCCCGCGGCGCTTCGCCGTGCCCATGCGCGAGCTGTTGATGCTGCAGCCCCGCTTCAATCGCCGCAGCGGCAGCAAATCGCTGAGCTTGCTGCAACATCCGCGATTCCGTGCCGCTTATGATTTCTTGTTATTGCGTGCGCAAGTCGGCGTGGCGGATCCCGAACTGGCGGCTTGGTGGACCGACATCCAATCGCTCCCGCAGGGGGAGCGCGTTGCCCTGGTACAGGCGCGTTCGGCGGAGCCGTCTGCTGAAGGCGGCCCGGCGGCGCCAGGGCGGCGGCGGCGGCGGCGGCGAGGCGGAGCGTCGCGAAGCTGATGCAAGCGATATGGCGCCCCGCCTATGTCGCGATCGGCAGTAATTTGAATAATCCGCGCGGGCGGGTGCAAGAAGCGTGCGAGCGAATTCGTGCGCTGCCCGAAACGCGGCTCGAATTGCGATCGCGCCTGTATCTTACCCGCCCCATGGGTCCCCAGGATCAGCCGGACTTCGTCAATGCCGTCGTCGGTCTGGTGACTCAACTCACGCCTCGCGCATTGCTCGAGGCGCTGCTCGGCATCGAGCGAGGGATGGGACGCGAGCGGCACGAGCGCTGGGGGCCACGCCTGATAGATTTGGACCTTGTGTGGATGGTCGACGCGCCGGGAGAGGAATCGGGGCCGACCCTGCCGCACCCCGGGGTGTCGACGCGCAGCTTCGTCCTGTATCCTTTGGATGATATTGCCCCAACGCTCGAAATTCCTGGACACGGCCGCGTCATGGATCTTAAGCGGCGTTCGGGTGCGGACGGAATTCGTGTTTTGGAGCCCGAAGAGCCAAACATATGAGCGCAATGCCGCACCGATTCATCGTCGTCGAAGGGCCGATCGGCGTCGGCAAGACCAGCCTCGCGCGGCGCCTGGCTGAATCCCTCGCCGGCCAGGCGGTGCTCGAACGAGCGGATCAAAATCCCTTTCTGGAACGCTTCTACAAGAATCCGCGCGCGGCCGCGTTTCAGGCGCAATTATTCTTTTTGTTTCAGCGGGCACGCCAGCTCGAAGAGGTGCGCCAGGAGGATCTGTTCGGCGCGGTGCGGGTGGCGGACTACCTGCTTGAGAAGGACCGGCTGTTTGCGCGGGTGACGCTCGATGATGCGGAATATGCCTTGTACGAGCGCGTGTACGAGCGCGTGGTGGTGGACGCGCCGAAGCCAGATCTGGTCGTGTATCTGCAGGCGCCCGCCGATGCGTTGATGGATCGAATCGCCAAGCGCGGGATTCGCTATGAACAGCACATCGAGCGCGGCTACCTTGAAAAGCTCGCTCGGGCGTACGCTCGATTTTTCCACAGCTATGACGCCTCGCCGCTGCTGATCATCAATTCCGCGGCTGTCGATCCGGTGAGCAACGATGCCGACTATCAATTGCTTTTCGCCGAGATCTGCAAAACGCGGCGCGGCCGGCATTTCTTCAATCCCGCCGGACGCACGCTGCTGCCGAGCAATTAGGGGGGTGTCCGGTCGGCCGGCATGGAGCCATGCGCCGGTACGGCGGCATGCTGCTCGAGGGCCCAGCGCACGTGCTCGCGCACCAGGCGCGACGCGTCGTGCTCGCGCCGGCGCAGGGCGGCGATCACCGCCGGCGAGCTCGGCGCATTGCCGAGCGCGACCGCTACATTGCGCAGCCAGCGCTCCCAGCCGATTCGCCGGATGGCGCTGCCGCGCATCTTTTCCAAGAATTCCGCTTCGCTCCAGTCGAATAGCGCAACCAGCTGCGCGCGGTCGAGGCCGTGGCGTGCGCCGAAGTCGGGTTCCGCCGTCGGGCGCGCAAACTTGTTCCAGGGACACACCAGCTGGCAGTCATCGCACCCGTAAATCCGATTGCCGATGGCACGGCGCCACTCGAGCGGAATCGATCCGGCCAATTCAATCGTCAAATATGAAATGCAGCGGCGTGCATCCAAGCGGTAGGGGGCGACAATCGCACCGGTGGGGCAGGCCGGCAGACAGGCGTTGCAGGAGCCGCAATGCGCGCTGCTCGACTCATCGGTAGGCAAGGCGATATTCAGATAGATCTCGCCGAGAAAGAAGTAGGAGCCGGATTGGCGATCAATCAGATTCGTGTGTTTGCCGATCCACCCCAATCCCGCATTGCGCGCTAGAGCCTTCTCCAGAACCGGCGCGCTATCGGTGAATGCGCGGTAGCCGAACGGACCGATCCGTTCGCCGATGCGATCGCAGAGCCTCTGCAGGCGCTGCCGCATGAGTTTGTGGTAGTCGCGGCCAAGCGCATAGCGGGACACGTAGGCAGTGGCGCCGTCGGCCAGCGTCGCTTGCGCGTCGCTCGAATCCGCGGGCCAATAGTTGAGGCGTGCGCTGATGCAGCTTACCGTCCCGGGCAACAGGTCCGCCGGCCGCGATCGTTTGCGGCCGTGGCGCGACATGTAGCGCATCTCGCCGTCGAAGCCAGCACGCAGCCAATCGAGAAAATGCGCCTCGTCCGCCGCCAAGTCGATATTGGCGAGTCCGGTCCGTGCAAACCCCAACTCGCGCCCCCAGCGTTTGATGTCGGCGGCCAGCGTCGCGGGGTCGAATGCGCCGGGGCGCCCTGCGGCGGGGTGGTCTGGAGCGCGCTCTTTGCTCATGCGACAAGGCTACGCGCGGCGCCGGTATAATGGCCAATCACGTGTATTCCGTGCGCCAGTGGACGACGGCATGTCGGCATCCGAAATCGAACTCAACCTGGCGGATGCCGAGGCGACGGACAGCCTGGGCAAGGCGCTCGCGCGCGCCTTTCCGGGCGCTGCGCGCGGCTGCGCGGTCCTGTATCTGCGCGGCGAGCTCGGGGCGGGGAAAACCACCTGCGCGCGCAGTTTATTGCGCGCCCTTGGGGTGCAAGGCTTGATCCGCAGCCCGACCTTTACGCTGCTCGAATCGTACCGGCTGGGAGCACTGAGATGCGTCCATGTCGACCTCTATCGGCTGCATTCCCCCGCCGAAGTGGAGGAACTCGGTTTGCGTGACCTCTTAAATCCGGGTTGCCTGATGTTGATCGAGTGGCCCGAGAAGGGCGGCGGCGCCTTGCCCGCGCCCGACCTGGATTTGAGCGTCGAATATGCGTACAGCGGACGGCGGGCGACCTTGCATGGCCGCACGGCGCTCGGAATCGAATGGCTCGATCTTCTTCGGCAGAACACTAGGTTAGTTTGCTATGTATCTAATTTAACTTGAAAAACATATCGGATACAGGTTAACTTATGTCGCATGAGACCTTCGCCGGCCGTGGTCGCGATCTTGTTACTGCTCGGGTCTGTGATCGGCACCTCGGCGCGCGCGGTCGAGGTTCGCGCGGTTCGTCTTTGGCCGGAACCGGAAAGCACCCGGATCGTTCTGGACCTGTCCGGCAGCGCCCAGCACAGCCTGTTGGTGCTTACGAACCCGGATCGGATCGTTCTCGACCTCCCTGGAGCCCGCCTCGCGAGCGGAACGCGTGCGCCGCCGGCGGCGGGTGTGATCAAGCAGGTGCGCATGGCGCACCGCCCGTCCGGTGAGTTGCGGATCGTCTTCGATCTGTCGCGCTCGATGCATGCCAAGAGCTTCGTGGCGCCGCCCAACCATCGATACGGCTACCGATTGGTCATCGACTTGGGCGGCACGGCGCGTGCCGATACGCCGGTCAAGGCGCCGCACGCCCGACCGGATGCCCGCGACCTGGTGATCGCCATCGATGCCGGCCATGGGGGCGATGATCCCGGCGCCATCGGCAAGAACGGTACGCGTGAGAAGGATGTGGTGCTCGCCATCGCGCGCGTGCTGGCGCAGCGCGTCGATGCGGAGCCGGGTATGAAAGCCTACTTGACCCGCAATGGAGACTACTTCGTGCCGCTTCGCGACCGCATGCGGCGCGCCCGCGCACAGCAGGCCGATCTGTTCGTGTCGATCCATGCCGATTCGATTCGCGACCGCAGCATCGATGGTTCCTCCGTGTATATCCTGTCGCAGCGCGGCGCCACCGACGAGGCCGCGCGCTGGCTCGCGGAGCGCGAAAACGCCTCGGACCTGATCGGCGGCGTGTCGTTGGAGGACAAGGGAGACGTCCTTGCTTCGGTGTTGTTGGATTTGTCGCAGTCGGCTTCGTTGAGCGCCAGCCAAGCGGCTGCCGAGCACGTACTGCATCAGCTGAATCTGGTCGGGGAAATCCGCAAACCGGTGGTTCAGCAGGCGCGTTTCGTCGTGTTGAAGTCTCCCGACATCCCCTCGATGCTGGTCGAGACAGCCTATATCTCGAATCCGGCGGAGGAGCAGCGCCTGCGCGGTCTCGCCCATCAGGCCACGATCGCCGGCGCCATACATCAGGGCTTGCGCGCGTATTTCTATTCCGACCCGCCCGCAGGCACCCGCATTGCGCAGCTTGCCGCGGGGACGCGCCCGGTGCTGGCGACCTCGGCCGGCGACGCCGGCGGCTGATTCGTAAACCTTTCTCCATTCGCTACCCTCGGACTCGCTGTGCGAAAATGCGCAATTCGCGAGGTGGCCCTTGCCCATACAGATTCTTTCCGATGAGCTGATCAATCAAATTGCGGCCGGCGAGGTGGTCGAGCGGCCGGCCTCCGTGGTCAAGGAGCTGGTGGAAAACGCCCTCGACGCCGGCGCGCAGCGCATCGAGGTGGAACTCGAGCGGGGCGGGTGCGCCATGATCCGGGTGCGCGACGATGGCATCGGAATCGAACCTAGTGAGATGGGCCTCGCACTTGCGCGGCACGCCACCAGCAAGATCTCCTCAATGGAGGATCTCGAGTGCGTGGCCACGCTCGGATTTCGCGGCGAGGCGCTGCCGAGCATCGCCTCGGTATCGCGCTTTTCGTTGACATCGCGATCGAGGCACGCCGATCACGCGTGGACGGTAGGGGCGCGGGATGGCGAACTCGGCCCGCCAGCGCCGGCCTCGCATCCCCCGGGTACCAGTGTCGAGGTGCGCGATCTGTTCTTCAACGTGCCGGCGCGCCGCAAGTTCCTGCGCAGCGAGGCGACTGAGTATCGATATGTCCTGCGGATGCTGGAGCGTTTGGCGCTGTCGCGCTTTGATGCCGGCTTCACTCTGGTGCACAACGGCAAGACCGTGTGGAGTTTGTCGCCGGCTGCCGAGCATGCCCAGCGTTTGGCGCGAGTAGCACGACTCTGCGGCGAGGAGTTCGCCTCGCATGTGATCGAGCTGCGACACGACGCGCAGAGCCTGCGCTTGTCGGGGTGGTTGGCGTTACCGACCTTTTCCCGCAGCCAGGCCGATCTGCAATTCTCCTTCCTCAACGGGCGCTACGTGCGTGACAAGCTCTTTGCCGGCGCCGCGCGTCTCGCTTATCAGGATGTGCTGTTCGGCGGCCGTTTTCCCGCCTACGTGCTGTACCTCGAATTGGACCCGACGCTGGTCGACGTCAACGCGCATCCGCAGAAACTCGAGGTGCGATTTCGCGATTCGCGCCGCGTGCACGAGTTCGTGTATCGCACGCTGGAGCGTGCGCTCGCCGGCACTCATCCGACCGCCGATTCCGCCGGCAGCGCGCCGCTCGATTGGCTCACGGGGAGCTCGCGGCATGCCGGTAATGCGCCGAATCAGGCGCGCTTCATGCTGCCGGAAGCGCCTGCGGGCCGCCCCGCGGATGCGTATCGCGGCTTCGTCGGCGAGGTGCAATCGCCGCCGCCGGAAGGCGGCTTCGGCGGCGCGCAGGATGCCGAGGCGGCGCTGCGCGAGGCGCCGCTCGGCTTTGCGGTGGCGCAGCTGCACGGCGCCTACATATTGTCCCAAACCGCGGACGGCATGGTACTGGTGGACATGCACGCGGCGCACGAGCGCGTCATGTACGAGGACATGAAAAAACTACTGGGCGGCCATAGCGCGCAGCAGCAGCTGTTGATGCCCGAGATCGTGCGCGTCACGCCGGTGCAGGCCGATATCGCCGAGCAGCATGCGGCCGAATTCGCGGCGCTCGGTTTCATCGTCACCCGGTGGGCACCGGACCAACTCGCCTTGCGGGCGATTCCGAGTCTATTGGCGGGGCGGGACCCGGCCGGCGTGGTGCGCGACGTGCTGTCGGATCTATCGGAAACGGGACACTCGCGACGCGTCGAGGAGTCCATCAATCATTTGCTCGGCACCGCGGCCTGCCATGCGGCGGTGCGGGCGCAGCGCAATTTGAGCATCCCGGAAATGAATGCGTTGCTGCGGCAAATGGAGCGCACCGAGCGCGCCGATCAATGCAATCACGGCCGTCCGACCTGGGTGCGCCTGTCGCTCTCGGATCTCGACCGGCTTTTCCTGCGCGGGCGCTGATGTCCGAAGCGTCGGAGCAGCGGTCGCCGAAACGCCGTCGTGCGCTCCTGTTGATGGGCCCGACCGGAGCCGGCAAATCGGATTTGGCGATTCGGCTGGCGAGCGCTCTGCCGTTCGAAATCGTCAGCGTCGACTCGGCCCAGGTGTATCGGGGAATGGACATCGGGACCGCCAAACCCGATCCCGAAACACGCAAAGCCATCGCGCACCACTTGATCGACATTCGCGATCCGGCGATGAATTATTCCGCGGGCGAGTTCGTGCGCGATGCCACCGAGGCGATGCAGGATATTTGGCGACGGGGCCGGCATCCGTTGCTGATCGGCGGCACCATGTTGTACTTCCATGCGCTCACTCTTGGGCTGGCGGATTTGCCGGAGGCGGACCCGCGCGTGCGGGCGCAAATCGATGTGCAGGCGGCGCAGGCGGGATGGGCGGCCGTGCATCAGGAACTCGCACGGGTGGACCCGGCGGCGGCGGCGCGCATTCATGTCAATGATCCGCAGCGCATACAACGCGCGCTCGAGGTATATCGAGTGACCGGAGAGCCGATCACACGCTTGCAACAGAGCCGGACATCGGCATTCGCCGGGGTGGACGTCGTGGAATTCGCGGTGGCACCGCTCGAGCGAGCGGTCCTTCATCGCCGGATCGAATCCCGGTTCCTGGCGATGCTGGCGGCGGGCCTGTTGGACGAGGTGAGCGCGCTGCGCGCAAGAGGCGACCTGAGCGCGGAACATCCGTCGATGCGCGCGGTCGGATATCGGCAGACATGGAGTTATTTGGCGGGGCAGTGCGGTTTGGAGGAAGCCAGGCAGCAAGCAATTGCGGCAACGCGACAACTGGCCAAACGTCAATTGACGTGGCTGCGAAGTCGCGAAAGCCTGCAATGGTTCGATTCCATGCATCCCAATGTTGCAGCGAATGTCATGAGCGCACTGGCGAGGAGCGGATTTGCGGATTGACTATCCATTTAGCGCCGACGGGCGCCGCTGTGCTAGCATTCAACAGGTATTTGCCTGACGCAAGGAAGTGAAAAGCAACGTCAATGACACAAAAAACAAGGAGCTCTCCCATGGCCCGTGGCCAGTCTCTTCAAGACCCATTCTTGAATGCCCTTCGCAAGGAGCGTGTGCCGGTCTCGATTTATCTTGTAAACGGCATCAAACTCCAAGGACAAATAGATTCGTTCGATCAGTTCGTCGTCTTGCTGAGAAACAGCGTCAGTCAGATGGTCTACAAGCATGCCATTTCCACGGTGGTGCCGGCCCGCAACGTGCGTTTGCCGACGGGCGAGGACGGCGAAGTGACGGAACCGGCCATTGTCGAGTGAGCCATTGCCGAGTGAGCGACGGTCGAGTGAGTGGTAGGCGCTCCGCCATTGTTTGAACGTCCCCGGGGTGGCGAAAAAGCCATCGTGGTCAGCGTCGGCATCGGGCACGCGGTGGACCCGCACGACACGGCGGAATTCGAGGCGTTGGCGGCCTCGGCGGGCGCCGCGACCGTGGGGCTGATCCTGGCGTCCCGGCCCCGTCCCGACCCGAAGTATTTCGTGGGTTCGGGCAAGGCGGAGGAAATTCGCGCGTGCGCCGATCGGCACGATGCGGACCTGGTGCTCATCGATCAAACCTTGAGTCCCAGCCAGGAGCGCAACCTCGAAAAACTCACAAACCGTCGAGTTTTGGACCGTAACGGGCTGATTTTAGATATTTTTTCCCAACGAGCGCGAAGCTTCGAAGGCAAGCTGCAGGTTGAGTTGGCGCAGCTTTCGCATCTCTCGACGCGTCTGGTGCGGGGTTGGACGCATCTCGAGCGGCAAAAGGGCGGCATCGGCCTGCGAGGCCCGGGCGAAACGCAGCTGGAAACCGACCGGCGGTTGATTTCCAAACGAATTCGAACCCTGCGCACGCGGCTCGAGAAGCTGGCACGGCAGCGGGAGACGGGCCGGCACGTCAGACGTGAGGTTCCGGTTCCCACCGTTGCCCTGGTTGGCTACACCAATGCCGGCAAGTCGACGCTGTTCAATGCAACGACGGGCTCCTCGACCTACGTGGCCGACCAGTTGTTCGCCACCTTGGATCCCACGGTGCGGCGAATCAAATTGGCCGCAGTCGGCGAAGTGGTGCTGGCGGATACCGTCGGCTTCGTCAGATCGCTGCCGCATGAGCTGATCGCGGCGTTTCGCTCGACGCTGCAGGAGGCGCGCGAGGCGGATTTATTGCTGCATGTGGTCGACGCGAGCGATCCGTTGCGGGACGAGCGCATCGAGCAGGTGCGCGAGGTGCTGCGCGGCATAGGCGCGGGCGATATCCACGAACTTCTGGTATTCAACAAGATCGATCTACTCGAGGGGGCGAGCGGCGCCGAAACCGCGCGGGTCGCGGCCGGCGCCGATGGCATGCCTGCGCGGGCGTGGGTCTCGGCGGTGACCGGAGCGGGGCTCGAGGGTTTACGCCAGGCGATCGCACAGGCCGTGCGGCCGAATCAAGTCAGGCGCACGCTGCATCTTGCGATGCCGGCTGCGGCGGTGAGGTCCGATCTGTACCGGCGCAATGCCGTGCGCGCCGAGCGGCAATTGGACGATGGCAGCTGGCAAATCGAGGTGGAACTCGATGTCGCCGAGCTCGCAAAATTGCTCGGGGCGGAAGGCGTGGGTCTCGTGGATATCGGCGGCGCACGGCGCGAACAGCGCGTGGCTTAGCCCTGGCATGCGTCGGATCGGGGAACGGCTGCTAGAATACGCGGTTCCGCATACTCGGCTTGAAACAATCCTTTGGTAACTTAAATTAGGCATACGCATGGCTTGGAACGAACCCGGCGGCGAGAAACGCAATCCGTGGAATCGCCCGCAACAGTCGCAAAACGACCTGGATGAAGTGCTGCGCAATCTGCAGCGTCGCCTCGCCGCCCTGTTCGGGCGCGGCGGCACGGGCGGCGGCGGGCAGGGTTCGCCCAGTTTCGGCAGGGGTTTGAGCGCGGTCCTCGCGCTGATCGGCGCTGTGTGGATCGCGAGCGGCGTATATCGCGTGGATGCGCAGGAGCGCGCCGTCATTCTGCGATTCGGGAAGTACGTGAAAACGATGGGCCCCGGCTACAACTGGCATCTGCCGTGGCCGATCGAACGCAGAATCATCGTCAATGTGTCGCAGCAGTACAGCGTGCGGGACGATGCGCGCATGCTCACCGCCGACACCAATTTGGTCGAGGTCACTTCCGCGGTCCAATACACGCAACCGGATCCGCTCAAGTTTTTGTTCAAGGTCAAGGGCGTGGAGGAAACCTTGACGCAAGTCAGCGAGAGCGCCATGCGCGAGGCAGTGGGACAGGCTTCGCTCGACCGGGCGCTGGCATTCGATCCTTCGATTACCGATCGGGCCCGCGTGCTATTGCAGCGAACCCTCGACAACTACGATATCGGCATTCACATCGTCAGCGTCACGCTCGGGGAAGTAATCGTCCCGGAGCCGGTCCAGGATGCGCAGCGCGATGCCATCAAGGCGGATAAGGACCGCCAGCGGTTCCAGCAGGACGCGGAGACTTACCGCAACGATGTCGTGCCGCGGGCGCGCGGCGAGGCGGCGAAGGTGATTTTGGATGCGGAGGCCTATCGGCTGCAAGTGCTGGCGCTGGCGCGCGGCGAGACCTCGCGCTTCGATCAAGTGCTGGCGCAATATGAGCATGCGCCGGCGGTCACGCGCGAGCGCATGTATCTCGACACCATGGGGAACGTGTACAAGAATTCGCGCAAGGTCATCGTCGACACCAAGAACGGCGGAAACATGCTGTATTTGCCGCTCGATAAATTGATATCGGCCGGGCCGCAATCGATCAGCATGCCCAACGACACGCTCACGGTGCCCGCGGCGCGTGCGCCCGAAGCGCAAGCGTCGCCGCCCCCCGAGGATCCGTCACGAGCGCGGGGGGTACGCTGATGCAATCCAAAGCTCTGTACTTTTTGGTGGCGCTGGTGGCGGCCATTCTGCTGGTGCGCGCCAGCGTATTCACCGTCAGCGAAGGCCAGCTCGCGATCAAATCGACCGGCGGCGAAATCGTCGATTGGAAATTTTCCCCCGGCCTGCATTTTCGCATACCGCTAGTCAACGAGGTAACCCGCTTCGATGGGCGCATTTTGACGCAGATGTACCTGTCGGAGCATTTCTTGACGCGCGAACAAGAGCAGCTCAATGTCGATTTTTACGTGAAGTGGCGCATCAACAATCTACTCCGTTACTACGAATCGACCGGCGGCAGCGAAGACGTGGCGAATGCGCGCCTCGGCGAGACCATCAGGGACAGCATCAAGACCGTGGTGACGCAGCGCACGCTGCAGCAGGTGGTGACCGCCGAACGCGCCGAATTCACCGATGCGATGATGAAGACCGCTCGCCCCTTCGCGCAGCAGCTCGGCGTCGAGCTGGTGGATGTGCGCATCACCAAGATCGATTTGCCGCAGCAGGTTCAGGATTCGGTGTTCGAGCGCATGCGCGCGACCTTCAAGGCGCAGGCGGCGAAGCTGCGCGCCGAAGGCGTCGAGGCCGCGGACCGCATCCGGGCGGAAGCGAACAAGCAGCAAACGGAGATTTTGGCGGATGCGTCACGGCGGGCGAGCGAGACGCGCGGTCAAGGAGATGCCTCCGCCAGCGAGGTGTACGCGAAATCCTACTCTAAAAATGCGGAGTTCTTTAGTTTCTATCGCAGCATGCAATCGTATCGCGACGCGGTGGGCACCGCGGGGGATCTGCTGGTGATTCCGCCGGAAAATGCCTACTTCAAGTATTTCAACAAGCCGCAAGCGCAGCCGCAGCGCTAGCAGCTCGGCATGGCGATGGAAATCGGTTGGGGCGAATTAGGGCGATATCTGGGCGGCGCCTTTGCCCTGTACATGGTGCTCGATGGCCTGTTCCCATTCCTAAATCCGAGCGCGACCAAGCGCCTGTTGGCGAGGCTGGCGAAGGCCAAGGCCAGTCATTTGCGCTGGGGTGGATTGATCAGCATGGTGGTGGGGCTCGTCTTGCTATGGATGGCGCGAAATGGGTAAGAATCTTGTCGTTATCGGCTTGCAGTGGGGCGACGAAGGCAAGGGCAAAGTCGTTGATTTGCTCACCGACCATGTGCAGGCCGTGGCGCGTTTTCAGGGCGGCCACAACGCCGGTCACACCTTGGTCATCGGCGGCAAGAAGACCGTTTTGTCCCTGATACCGTCGGGGGTTCTTCACGCTCACGTGCAATGCCTGATCGGCAACGGCGTGGTGCTGTCCTTGGAGGCGCTGTTCAAAGAGGCAGAGATGCTGATCGGGCAGGGCGTGCCGGTGTTCGAGCGCCTGCGAGTGAGCCCCTCGTGCCCGTTGATTTTGCCCTCGCACGTGGCGCTCGACCGCGCGCGCGAAAAGGCGCAAGGGGCCAACGCCATCGGCACCACGGGGCGCGGCATCGGCCCCGCGTACGAGGACAAGGTGGCGCGCCGCGCGTTGCGGGTTGCGGATTTGTTTCATCGCGAACGCTTCGCCGCCAAATTGGGCGAGATCCTCGACTACCACAATTTCATTTTGCAGCATTATTTCAAGGTCCCGCCGATCGATTTTCAGCGGGTGCTCGAATCCAATCTCGCGCTCGGCGAACGGCTCAAGCCGTTGGTGGCTGACGTCACGGGCATCCTCGAGGAATTGAGCGTCGAGGGCCGCAACGTGCTGTTCGAAGGCGCGCAGGGGGCGATGTTGGACGTCGATTTGGGCACGTATCCCTTTGTCACCTCCTCGACCACGACTGCCGGCGGTGCGGCTCCCGGAACCGGATTGGGACCGCGGCGACTGCACGAGGTTCTTGGCATCGTCAAGGCCTACACCACTCGGGTCGGCGCCGGGCCGTTCCCCACCGAGCTGTTCGACGAATTCGGCGAGCATTTGTCGCGGGTGGGGCATGAATTCGGCTCGGTCACCGGGCGGCAACGGCGCTGCGGCTGGTTCGACGCGGTGGCGCTGCGGCGCTCGGTCGTGCACAGCAGCTGCTCCTCGCTGTGCGTCACCAAGCTCGATGTCCTGGATGGCCTCGATTCCATCCGCGTATGCGTGGGCTACAAGATCGGCGGTGAGGTGAGGCTTACGCCGCCGCTGCTGTCCGAGCATTTCGGCGATTGTCGAGCCGTGTACGAGGATCTGCCCGGATGGAAAGAAAGCAGCGTCGGTGCCACTCGATATGATGACTTGCCGGCCAACGCCCGTAGCTATCTCGAACGGCTGCAAGCCTTGGTCGGGGTACCGATCCATATCATCTCCACCGGTCCCGATCGCGATCAGACGATTTTCATCAAGCACCCGTTCGGTTAGCCGCCGGCGCGGCGCGGGACCGCAGCCCCACGGTTCTCAGATTTACGGCCATGCTAAAATCCCGACCATGCCTGATCGACTCACACCGCTGCTGGCCGGCAGACCGTGGCTCCTCGCCGACGG
This sequence comes from uncultured Gammaproteobacteria bacterium, assembly GCA_963813755.1. Lineage (GTDB taxonomy): Bacteria > Pseudomonadota > Gammaproteobacteria > Steroidobacterales > Steroidobacteraceae > Bog-1198. The sequence goes on from CAWEZY010000009.1 coordinate 20,790, forward strand.
CGCGACCGGCAGCAATTTGTTCGAACGCGGCCTGCAATCAGGGGATGCGCCTGAGCTGTGGAACGCCGATCATCCGCAGCTCGTGGCCGAATTGCAGCGCGCCTTCATCGATGCCGGGGCGGACATCATCCTGACGAATACATTCGGCGGGACCCGCCACCGATTGAAGCTCCACAGGGCCGAGTCGCGCGTGGGGGAGTTGAACGAGAGAGCGGCGGCCATTGCCCGCAACGAAGCCGATCGCGCAGGACGCGTGGTGCTGGTCGGCGGGAGCGTCGGGCCGACCGGGGAGATTCTCGAGCCGCTGGGGCCGCTCAGCCTCGCGGCCGCCCAAGACGCCTTTGCCGAACAGGCTGTGGCGCTCGAGCGCGGCGGCGCGGACGTTCTGTGGATCGAAACCATGTCGTCGGTCGAGGAGACCGAAGCGGCGATTGCCGGCGCCCGCGCCATCGGCTTACCCGTGGTGGCGACGTTGAGCTTCGATACCAACGGGCGGACGATGATGGGCATCACGCCCCACGATCTGGCCGCGCTGCATCGGCGCAACCATCTCGCCGCATGCGGCAGCAATTGCGGCGTCGGCCCCTCGGAACTCGTCGCCTCCATCGTCAATCTGGCGTCGGCATCGGACCGTTCGGCGATTCTGGTCGCCAAGGCCAACTGCGGCATTCCGCAATTCGTGGACGGTGCGATCCGATTCAACGGAACGCCGGAGTTGATGGCGCAATACGCCTGCCTAGCCTTGGATGCCGGCGCGCGGATCATCGGCGGCTGCTGCGGCACCACGCCCGATCACCTGCGCGTCATGCGTCGCGCGCTCGAAGCCCATGTACGCGGACCCGTGCCGGATCTGGCCGCCATCGAAGCGCAATTGGGGGCCATTTCGAGCGGTGCGACGGCGCAATTGCGCGGCGAAATGGATCGCCAGGCGGGAGCCGCCGCCGGCGCCACCGGCCGGCGCACCACCGGCCGCCGCGGTCCGCGCGCGTAGCGCGGATCAGCGGAACAGCTTCAGAGCGTTCTCGAGCGTTTTCAGGACGCCCCACAGCAGCGGCACTCCGACCGAGAGCCACAGAATAATTAAACGTGCATTCATGATACCGACCTCGAGGGTGCCGGTCCCGCGGTGGCCGGTGACGCCGGGCGGAAATGGTGTTTTTCGTCAACCGCGCGTATCGCTAAATTGCAAATCAGACCGATGAGCAGCAGCGAGCACATGATGTACATGGTGACCGAGTAGGCTTGCGCTTTCGGCACGCCGCTGTCGATCTGGTACTGACGAATGTAATTCACCAGCACCGGCCCCAACACCCCCGCCACCGACCACGCGGTCAAGAGCCTGCCGTGAATAGCGCCGACATGCATGGTGCCGAAAATGTCGCGCAAGTACGCCGGGATGGTCGCGAATCCGCCGCCGTACATGGACAGAATGACCGCGAACGCAGCGACGAAAAGCGCGATCGAGCCGAGATGCCCGAGTGTCGGAACGGTCGAGTAAAGCACGATGCCGAGGGCGAAGAACACGAAATAGGTGTTGCGCCGGCCGATATAGTCGGATATCGACGCCCAAATGAACCGGCCGCCCATGTTGAACAAGCTGAGCAATCCGACGAAACCCGCGGCCGCCGCGGGAGTGACCCGTCCGCTGAATATCTCCTGAATCATCGGCGAAGCCTGGCCCAACACGCCGATGCCGGCGGTCACGTTCATGCACAAGACGCCCCACAAGAGCCAGAACTGCGGGGTACCCCATGCCACATCGACCGCCACATGGGCTTCGGTCACCAACGACCGCGGTTTCGCGGGTGCGATCCATCCCGCCGGCCTCCAATCGGCGCCGGGAACCCGTACCGAGTAAACACCGATCAGCATGAACATGAAATAGATGACGCCCATGGTGACGAAAGTCTCGAGCACCCCGTTGGACGTTGCCGTTTTGAAGTGTTCCATCAGCAGCAGCGAGAGAGGCGCTGCGATGAGCGCGCCGCCGCCAAAGCCCATGATGGCCATGCCGGTCGCCATGCCGGGCCGGTCGGGAAACCATTTGATCAGCGTAGAAACCGGCGAGATGTAGCCGATGCCGAGTCCGCAGCCGCCCAGCACGCCGTACCCCAGGTAGAGCATCCAGAGCTGGTGAAAGCGAACGCCGAAAGCGGATGCGATGAATCCGCCGCCGAAGCACAAGGCGGCCGTCAACATCGACTTGCGCGGACCCGCGCGCTCGACCCAGCGTCCGAACAGGGCGGCCGACAGACCGAGAAAGGCGATGGCGATGGAAAACGTCCAACCCACCTCGGTCAGTTTCCAATCCCCGGGCGCCGAATGGCTCAGACCGATGAGCTTAGTAAGCGGCAAATTGAAGGTCGAGAATGCGTATACCTGGCCGATCGACAAATGCACCGCGAGGGCGGCGGGCGGGACCAGAAACCGGTTGTAGCCCGCGGGTGCGATGGTGCTTTCTCGATCCAAGAAGGATGCGGGCATAGGAATTCCCCGGAGTTTATTTGCCATGGATCGATACCGACTATGCCCCAGCCGAGGGCAACTTGCCACTGCGACGCGCGTCACATTCCGGTCGAGCGTCCGGACATTTGGATTGCGCCTTGCCGGGCTGCGCGGTGACGGTGCCAAAAGCGTGACATTCGGGGTCGATTGGCCGGTGCCAAACGACGTAAGGTTATTTCTTCATGGATATATTCACGCGTGAGGTACCTTGCTCTCCGAAATCGGCGCGACCCGCCCGACGGTACCCGCTTTTTCCCGTGCTGGCGCTGCTCGGTTGGGTATGCATCGCGCCGGCGGCGCGGGCGAGCTGTCTCGACAGCCTCGACCCCGATATTCATCAATTACAACAATTGATCGTCCAGGACGCCACCAAGGCGCTCGATCAGGCACAGGCGTTGATGAGCACCCTGCAGCGCGAACCGCTTTCGGACGCGACCCGCAACACGGCGCGAACCGCCGCCTTGTACGCGATTGAGGCGCAGGCCTACGGTATTCTCGAATTGGACGCCGATGCGCGTGCGAGCGCCGCCAAGGGGCTTGCGCTCGTGCCGAGCGAACGCGATCCGGTTCACGTGGATTTGCTGCTGTCTTTCGCGGACAGCGTCTACGATAGCGCCGGCATCGCTGCCGCCATTCAAGCGATCGAGGCGGCGCGGACATTGCAGCCGCGCGGCTCGCCGGCCGACACCTGCCTGCTCCTCAACCGCGGCCTGCTCGAACATCGGCAGAACCGGGAGGACTTGGCCATCGTAACGCTGACACAGGCTTATCGCGCCAGTATTGCCCCGGTGGTGACCGAGCCGCACATCATGTCGGCGGATTATCTCTCGCTCGTCATGCGCAGCATGGGCGATTATTCGCAAGCGTTGGCGCTGAATCAGGAGAAGATCGATTGGGACACCACGCACGTCGCCACCATGGCCCTTTCCGTTTCGCGATTCATGCGGGGCCAGATATTGAAACTGATGGGCAACTACGACGCCGCGCTCGGCGAATTCGCCAAAGCCCGGACGCTCAGCGTCTCGCTCGCCGACCAGCAAGGGATCGCGTTCGCCGATCAGCGGATCTGCGAAGTGCACATCGAACTTGGGCAGCTCACGTCCGCGAAGCGCGAGTGCGAAAACGCATCGCGTCTGTTCGGCGCGGCGGAAGCGGCCGATTCGGTGAAGGAAACGCAGGTGCTGCTGGCGCGCATCGACTTGGGATCCGGGCACGCCGAACGCGCGCTGACGACCTTGGAGAAGGTGCTGGATCAAGATGGCCGCGATATGCCGCCTCGCGACGTAGGTTTGATATACCAATGGCGTGCCCGGGCGAACGCCGCGGTTCACGAATATCGGGATGCCTACAATGATTTGCAGGAGTACGCGAAGCGCTACACCGCGGCGAACGATGCGGAGCGCATCCGGCAGGCCGGTGCCTTGCGTGCGCGCTTCGAGACGGATCGCGAGATCGAGCGCAACGATCTGTTGAAGCGCGACCTTCAAACGTCCCAGGAGCAATCGAACCGACAGGCTCAGCGGCTGCGCTGGAATGCCGTGGTGGTGACGGCGGGTATCTGCGTCATTGCATTGCTCATCTATTTTCTCATCGCGAACCGCCGCTACCGCCAGCAGCTGGTGAAGCTCGCGAGCCTTGATTCCTTGACCGGTTTGCCGAATCGACGGCGCACCGCGGAGTTGGCCGAGGCGGCACTGCAATCGGCAAGTGTCACGAGAATACCGGTGACGATCGCTCTCATCGACATGGATCACTTCAAGGCCATCAACGATCGCTGGGGACACGCCACCGGCGACCACGTCTTGAAGGAGTTCGCCCGGACCGGGCGCGAGGCGCTGCGCGAAACGGATATCCTGGGGCGGTGGGGCGGCGAAGAATTCTTGCTGGTAATGCCGGAAACGCCGTTGGAATTTGCCCTTTCGAGCCTGGAGCGGTTGCGCGCGTTGGTGTTTGCGATTCGGTTGCCGTCCTCCGGCAGCGGCCTGCGCGTGAGCTTGAGCGCGGGACTCGCGACCAGCGACGCGGATACGAGATCGCTAGAGGAACTCGTTGCCCGTGCCGACGCGGCGCTCTATGTGGCGAAGAACGAGGGGCGGGATCTGGTGCGCGTGGCGTGCGACGAGTACATGACCTCGAGCACCGGCTCGCGGCGGGCCCTGCGGCTACCTGTGTGAGAACGTTACTTTAAGAAAGATCTCTATCACATTGATTTTAATGGTGCCCAGGAGAGGACTCGAACCTCCACGAATTGCTCCACTGGTACCTGAAACCAGCGCGTCTACCAGTTCCGCCACCTGGGCAAGATGGGTCCGCCGAAAGCGAGGCGCAGGAATCTACCCACCCGCTTGATGCTTGTCAATCCGACCGGTTCCGCACCCGGCGGCGCCATCGCGGGTGCGGCTGGCTGCCGGTGTCGCCGGTGCGCTTGTCCGGGGATCGGCAGCGTGCATACTTGATGAACCTGAGGAATGGAGTGGCAAACGTATGTCGGTGAGGATGCCGGCTCCCGATGCGCGCACCCTCGCGAGCCGCGCGAGCATCGCGGCCGCCATGCGCGAGATCGTGCAAGGCGAGGGCGTGATCGATCAGGCCGACGAATTGGCCCCCTACGAATCGGATGCCTTGACCGCCTACGCGCAAAGGCCCTTGCTGGTGGTGCTGCCGGAGAATACTGGGCAAATCTCCGCGATCCTGCGCTGGTGCAACGAGCATGGAGTGAGAGTGGTACCGCGCGGCGCGGGCACATCGCTGTCGGGCGGTGCGCTGCCGGTGGAAGACGGCATCGTGCTCGCCTTGAGCCGGTTGCGCCGAATCCTGGAAATCGACTACGACAATCGAGTCGCGGTCGTGCAGCCCGGCGTCACCAACCTTGCGGTCTCGCAGGCGGTCGACGCGCGCGGCTTTTATTACGCACCGGATCCTTCGAGTCAAATCGCCTGCACCATCGGCGGCAACGTCGCCGAGAACTCGGGCGGCGTGCACTGCCTGAAGTACGGCATGACAGCGCACAACGTGCTCGGCTTGAAGATGGTGTTGATGAGCGGCGAAGTGATCGAACTCGGCGGCAAATCCCTCGATGCGCCGGGGTACGATCTGCTTGGCCTCGCCGTGGGCTCCGAAGGGTTGCTCGGGGTGGTGTCGGAGGTCACGCTGCGGCTGCTGGTCAAGCCGCAGGCGGCACAAGCGGTCCTGCTCGGGTTCGGCGAGGTCGAGCCGGCCGCGCGTTGCGTCGCCGAGGTCATCGCGCACGGCATCATTCCGGCCGGCATGGAAATGATGGACCGGCCCGCGATTCACGCCGCCGAGGATTTTCTCGGCGTCGGATATCCGCGCGACGTCGATGCGTTGCTCATCGTGGAAGTCGACGGACCGCTGCCGGAGTGCCGGCACCTCATGGACATGGTGACCGAGATTGCCGTGCGCAACGGCGCCTCAACCCTTCGAGTATCGGGCAGCGAAGAGGAGCGGCTGCGGTTCTGGGCGGGGCGCAAGGCGGCTTTTCCCGCGATCGGAAGAATCTCGCCGGACTACTATTGCATCGACGGCACCATTCCGCGGCGCTGCCTGCCGGAGATGCTCAAGCGGATGTCGGGTATGTGCGGGCGTCACGGCTTGCGTGTGGCCAATGTGTTTCACGCCGGGGACGGGAACTTGCACCCGCTGATCCTCTATGACGCCAATGTGCCGGGCGAACTCGATAGGGCGGAGGCGTTCGCGGCGGATATCTTGCGCACCTGCGTGGCGATGGGGGGCGTCTTGACCGGAGAGCATGGCGTGGGCGTCGAGAAACGCGATCTCATGGGCGCGATGTTCAACGATGTGGATCTGGCCCATCAGGAGCGCGTCAAGTGCGTCTTCGATCCCGCCATGCTGCTCAATCCCGGCAAGGTGTTTCCGAACTTGCATCGCTGTGCGGAATTGGGGCGCATGCACGTGCATCACGGGATGCTTCCGTTCCCGGACATACCGCGCTTTTGACCCATGGCGCAACAGCAATGCTATGCGCCCGCGACGGCGGCCGAAGTGCAAGATGCCGTTGCCGGAGCGGTCGCCGAGAGGCGCGGCCTGGAAATACTCGGCGGCAGATCGAAGCGCCTCTTGCGAATGCCGATCAACTCGGCCGCGTTGCTGGATATGAGGGCGGTCGCGGGCATCACCGATTACGATCCGGATGAGCTGGTGCTGACGGCGCGCGCCGGAACTCCGCTGGTCGAGATCGAAGGCGCCCTCGGCGAGCGGCAGCAGATGCTGGCATTCGAGCCGTTCGATCACGGGCCGTTGTTTGGCGCCGCGCCCGGGCGCGCCACTCTTGGCGGCATCATCGCCGCCAACGTGTCGGGTTCCAGGCGCCTGTCGATCGGTGCGGCACGCGATCACATCCTCGGCTTCACCGCGGTCTCGGGACGAGGGGAGCCGCTCAAGGGCGGCGGCGCGGTGGTCAAGAATGTGACCGGATTCGATTTGCCGAAGCTGATGGCGGGTTCCTGGGGGACGCTCGCCGTGCTCATCTCGATCACCATGCGCGTGCTGCCGCGGCCGCGCGCCGAGACTTCCGTGCTGTTTCGCGGGCTGTCGGACCAAGCGGCCAATCGGCTGATGAGCGCCGCATTGGCGCTGCCCGCGGCTGTTGCAGCAGCCGCCCATCTGCCGTCTTCGGGTGCGACGGCGGCATCGTGCGCCACCACGGCATTGCGCCTGGAAGGATTCGGCCCATCGGTCGACGCCCGGTGCCGCGAACTTCTGCGCGTTCTGGCGCCGATGGCTGCGGGCGAGGCCGTCACGGCGGAGGAGAGCGGCGCGTTCTGGCGGGGCGTGCGCACGCTCGATGCACTGCCTCGCGAGGGGCATCTGCTGTGGAGAATATCGGTGCCGCCCGCGCTCGGTTGGCGGGTCGGCGAGTCGCTGGCGTCGAGCGGCGTACGATATGTGTATGACTGGGGGGGCGCACTGGTTTGGGCGGCGGTGCCCGAGACCGCGGTTCGCGGCGAGGGCGCGCCCGACAATGGTGCGCGAGCGGAAGGCGTGCAGGCCAACGGCGCGAGAATTCGTGCGGTCGCCCGCTCCCTCGGCGGTCACGCCGCGTTGATTCGCGCACCGCCGGCGATGCGCGAATCGCTGCTGGCGACCGCGCCGGCCGTCCCGGATGGGGTTCAGGGGCTGAAGGTCTTGCACCGGCGGCTGAAGGCGGCATTCGATCCGCACGGTATTCTCAATCCCGGCGTCGATCTGGCCGGTGAACTTTAGATGCAGACGAAGTTCGATGCCGCGCAGCTCGCCGATCCGGCGACGGCCGCCGCCGCGGGCGCCATCAGGGGTTGCGTGCACTGTGGATTCTGCACCGCGACTTGTCCGACCTATGTGCTGCTCGGCAACGAACTCGACAGTCCTCGCGGGCGCATCTATCTCATCAAGGAAATGCTGGAGAACTCCGCACTGCCGTCGGCGCCGGTGGTGAAGCATCTGGATCGCTGCTTGTCGTGCCTCGCCTGTGAAACGCACTGCCCGTCCGGTGTGAGCTATCGCCGGATCATCGACAAGGGCCGCGCGTACGTGGAGGAGCGTTATCGCCGGCCGGTCGCCGATCGCGCCCTGCGCGCGATGCTGGCCTGGGTTCTGCCGCATCGCCGCCGCTTGCGTGTTGCCCTGATGTTGGCGGGACTGGCTCAGCCGCTCGCGGGCTGGTTCGGGCGCATTCCGGACCTGCGTCCGCTGGCAACCTTGTTGAGCCTCAACCGAGCGGCTAAATCACTGGGGCGGGATGTCTCGACGCGGCGAGAAGCGGATTCCGCGCCCATGCGGCCGGCGGCCGTGATGCGGGCATCGGCGGTGATGCGAGTGGGTCTCACGCAGGGCTGCGTCGAGCCGGTACTCGATCCCGAGATTCAGCGGGCGTGTGTGCGCCTGCTGCAACGTGCCGGGTGCGAGATCATCTGGGCGAAGGGCGAAGGCTGTTGCGGTGCCTTGTCGCATCACATGGGCCGCGACGCCGAGGCGCTCGAACTGGCGCGCGCCAATGTGGATGCCTGGCATCGGCAGCTCGAGGTTGGGCCGCTCGCTGCGATTGTGGTGACAACCTCGGGTTGTGGTCCGGTGATCAGCGACTACGGCTACATGCTGCGGGACGATCCGCGGTATGCGGCCAAGGCCGCCCGAGTCTCGGCGCTCGCCTGCGATTTAAGCGAATTGCTGGATCGCATCGGTCTGCCGCCGGCGATCGGGGTGCCGCGCACCGTTGTCGGCTACCATGCGGCTTGCTCGCTGCAGCACGGGCAGCGAGTCGTTGCCGCGCCCGCCCGCTTGCTGACGGATGCGGGCTTCGAGGTGCGCGAACCGAAGGAGTCCTACCTGTGCTGCGGTTCGGCAGGCGTGTACAACATCTTGCAGCCCGACATCGCCGCGCAGCTCGGCGCTCGCAAGGCGCAAGCGCTCGGCGCGCTCGGGGCCGATGTGATTGCGACCGGCAACATCGGCTGCATGGTGCAAATCGGCGCCGCAAGCAAGCTGCCCGTGGTGCATATCGCGCAGCTGCTCGATTGGGCAACGGGCGGGCCGAGGCCGGCCGGACTGCGCTAGCGGCGCGCTCCTGCCGGCCGAGGATTGGCGAACTATTCTCACTTGCATCGAATCACGCCCCGTGCCGCAATACGACCATGGCCAGCCTGACGCACCCACGGCAGGTCGCGCCGCCAAATGACCATTGACACTTGGCGACGCGACGCTTGGGGCGACCCCTGCTGTGGACAGTACGCACTGCCGGCTCAGGCGGTCACGGAGCGATTCGGCTCCGAAGCCGCAATTTTGATGGCCTTGGTGAAACCCAAGGTGTACACAGCGCGCAGCGCCAGGGCGGTCACCAGGACGGCCAGAACTGCTCCGAGACCGTACACCATGAATTCGCCGCGCTCGGGGCCTTCCGGCAATAGCGAAACCGCATAGCTCAGAACCATCGGCGCGCCGACCGCGACGCCCGCGAGCGTGCGATAAAAGTAAGTCTGCAAGGTTCCTGGTAGTAGTAGCCATATCAATCTCCTGAAAAAGTTGGTTTGATTCGACGGATGAAAGTTTGTCATCGCTAGGCGTAAAGTGCCGTTAGCACGATGTAAAGGTATGAAAATGCAAGCTGGCTAACCGGGGCCGCTTGCGCGTGTCTTCTCTTCGACAATTACAAGCATTTACATTCCCAACTTGCTCTGTCGCCCGCTCGCGACATTGGAGATCACCGAGCCGCTACTTCAATCTGTTCGCTTCCGCAATGTGCGGAGATCTGCTGTTAAAATCAATGTTCCATACAAGGCTTGTTCCACAACCGACTATGTTGCCCGATCCAGCGCCCACCACCTCCTCGGTCCTGCTCGTTGATGACGACGAAGAGCTCGCCGATATGCTCAAGAATTATCTGGAGCGCGAGGGCTACTCGGTGGGCTGGGCGGCGGACGGCGAAACCGGCGTGCGCGAGGCGCTTTCAGGTCGCTACGACATCGCGGTGGTCGATGTCATGATGCCGCGAATGAACGGTATCGAGACTTTGATGGCGATTCGAGCCCGCAGCAAGCTGCCGGTGATCATGCTGACCGCCAAAGGCGATGACACCGATCGAATCGTCGGCTTGGAAATCGGTGCTGACGATTACATTCCCAAACCGTGCACGCCGCGCGAACTGGCGGCCCGCATCCGCGCAATTTTGCGCCGGACGGTTCCGGCAAAGGACGCGGTCGATTCGCCGGCCGTGATTCATGCGGGCGCACTGATGATGGATCCGCAGCGGAGAGTGGTGCAATGGGACGGTGTGCCCGTGGAGCTCACCAGCACCGAATTCAACGTGATGGAGGTATTGGCACGCAATGTCGGCAACCCGGTGAGCAAGCAGATGCTCTCCGAACAGGGGTTGGGCCGGCCGCTGGCGCGTTTTGATCGCAGCATCGATGTGCACGTGAGCAGCATCCGCCAGAAGCTTGGACAGCTTGCGGATGGCCGCTCACCCATCGCAACCGTCTATCGCATGGGCTACCAGCTGATTCCCGAATGACGAGGCGAGGAGCAAGTCCCAGGAAGGAGCGCGTGGGTCGCTTATTCTGGAAGTTCTTCCTGCTCATCACGGTGTTCCAGGTCGGCTCGGATCTATTAGTACGCTTGTGGACCGTCGAGAGGCCGAGAATAGTGACGGCCTTTCACGAGGTCGCCGCGCGTATCACCGGCACCGCAGATCGCTTGACGAGCCAGCCGCCCCCTGCGCTGGCAGCGCGCCCTCGGTTCGAGATCGAAGACATCCTGGCGGACATCGTGGCGAGCCTTGGCAGCGCATCGCTGCTCGCGTGGCTGTTTTCAAAACCGATCCGCAGCCTGCAGTCGGCGCTCACCGATGCAGCCAACGGTAACCTCAATGTTCGAATTGCCGACCGGATGGGGCCGGGGAATGACGAGCTGAAGGATCTGGGAGTCGAGTTCGATCGCATGATTTCGCGTTTGCGCACCCTCATTGTCGCGCAGCGCCAACTGCTCAAAGACGTCTCGCATGAAATGCGCTCACCGATCGCGCGGGTTCAGGCGGCCATCGGTTTGGCTATCCAGCAGCCCGAACAGGCGCAGGCTCTGATGGAACGAATTCAGCGGGAATCGGCGCGCATGGACAAGTTGATCGGGGAACTGCTGGCGCTCTCGCGCCTGCAGGCGAACGTCGACAACCAGTTGGACGAGGAGATTGACCTGCGCGAATTGCTCTCCGACATCGTCGACGATGCGCAGTTCGAGGCTAGCGCCAACGGGCGGCTCATTCACGTGGAATCCGAGATCGACGGCATGGTTCGGGGAAATGTCGCACTGCTGCGCCGGGCGGTCGAAAATGTGGTTCGTAATGCCATAAAATTCAGCGATCCCGGCAGTACGGTGGAAGTCGGAACGGCGCTGGGTCGTGACGGCCGCGTCGCCGTCATATCGATTCGGGACTCCGGGACGGGCGTCCCGGAATCCGATATCGCCCATATCTTCGATCCGTTCTTCCGCAGTTCGATGCATGCGCGCAAGGAGGGGACCGGCTTGGGGCTGGCGATCGCCAAGCGCGTGATCGAGAGCCATGGCGGCTCGATCGCGGCGTCGAACGTGCCCGGAGGCGGACTACGCGTGAACATCGAATTGCCGCTGCTGCAGGGATAGACCGGCCATTGCCAGCGAGTGCGCTCATTCGCTCACCGGTTGACCGACTGCGCCCTACCGGCGGCGGTATGCGGTGAACGACCCGGATCCAGCTAACGGACTCAGCAATGCGGCGGCCGCTGCGCGCCTCAATGCGGACGGCTACAACGAGTTGCCGGCGGCGGAGCAGCGCGGCGCGCTTCGAATCCTTTTCGAAGTGGTGCGTCAGCCGATGTTCGCCCTGCTGATCGCCGGCGGCATGGTTTACCTGCTGTTGGGCGACCGCATCGAGGCAATTCTACTGCTGGTGTTCGCGTCGCTTTCGGTCCTGATCACGATTGTCCAGGAATCCCGCAGCGAAAGGGTATTGGAAGCGCTGCGAAATCTCGCGAGTCCGCGGGCCTTGGTAATTCGTGACGGACAGAGGCTGCAAATCGCCGGGCGGGAGGTGGTCTGTGGCGATGTCATCATAATCACCGAAGGCGATCGCGTTGCGGCCGATGCTACCCTTGTCAGCTCGCATGATTTGATGATCGATGAGTCACTGTTGACCGGCGAATCCGTTCCTGTGCGCAAATTGGCGCCAATCGGCGCAACCGAGATCGACATTTCGCGAGCCATCCCCGGCGGCGAAGACCTGCCTTACGCATTCGCCGGCACACTGGTCGTGCGCGGTACTGCGCGCGCACTCGTGCACGCCACCGGCGCGCGCAGCGAAATGGGCAAGATCGGCAAAGATCTTGCGCACGATAGAGACGGAACAGCCGCACTTACAGCGACAGATGCGCTGGCTGATACGCGATTTTGCCATCGTCGGCGCAGTCGCGGGCGGGCTGACGGTTCTATTATTTGGTCTGCTGCGCGGTTCTTGGCTGCAAGCCATGCTGGGCGGCATTGCTCTGGGCATGTCCCTGCTCCCCGAAGAGTTTCCGCTTGTCGTGGCGGTCTTCATGGCCATGGGAGCGCGGCGTATCTCCCAGGCGCGCGTCTTGACGCGCCGGGCGGCCGCAATTGAGACGCTCGGCGCGACGACGGTTTTGTGTACCGATAAGACTGGCACACTGACCGAGAATCGAATGACTGTGGTCGCTATACGCGGTATCGACAGCCGGTGGGACTTTGACAGTGGAGTGGCGCTTTCCGAGCAGATTCGCGCGACGCTGAACGCGACGCGCCTGGCCTGCCGACTGGAGGCAACCGACCCGATGGACCTGGCGGTGAATGCCATGGCCGCTGCCGTCGACAGTTCTTGCGCGGTCGACGTAGCGGGTTGGTCGCTGGTCCGCGAGTACGGCCTGAGGCCCGATTTGTTCGTGGTCGCCAACGTGATGGCTCGCCATACCGAGGGCTGCGGTAGGGCCTACGCCAAGGGCGCCGTGGAGGCGGTAGCGGAACTTTGTCGCCTGCCGGCTGAACGGCTGCAGAACGTTCGCAAGCAGATGGATGCGCTGGCAGCACAGGGCGTTCGCGTACTGGGCGTCGCCCGGTCATCCGCCGTCGACGTCACCCATATCGAGCGGCTCCCGGAGTCACTTCGCGGCTATGAATTCGAGTACGTTGGACTAATCGGTTTCGCCGATCCGCTGCGGGCGAACGTGCCGGCTGCGGTCGCCGAATGCCGCTCGGCAGGCGTCCGCGTGGCGATGATCACCGGCGATTATCCGGCGACCGCCAGCGCCATTGCCGGACAAGCCGGACTCGAGACGACTCAGGTGCTAACGGGCGATGAGATCGACCTCATGACCGATGAAGGTTTGGCGACGCGCGTCAATACGACGTCGATATTCGCGCGCATCCGACCCGCTCAAAAACTTCGAATCGTGCAATCCCTGAAGTCCATCGGAGAGATCGTGGCAATGACGGGGGATGGCGTGAATGATGCGCCGGCGATCAAAGCCGCTCACATCGGCATCGCGATGGGTGGGCGCGGCACGGACGTTGCGCGTGAAGCATCGGCCATCGTGCTGCTCGACGACGATTTCGGGTCTATCGTCAAGACCATTCGCCTGGGCCGGCGCATATACGACAATCTGTGCAAAGCCATTGAATACATCGTGGCGGTTCATATCCCGATTGCCGGGCTTGCCCTTCTGCCGCTGGTGCTGGGTTTACCGCTGATACTCACGCCGATTCACATCGCGTTTTTCGAAATGATCATCGATCCGGCGTGTTCGATGGTATTCGAGGCCGAAGGCGAGGAGGCCGAGGTGATGCGACGGCCGCCGCGCGACCCGAAGATTCCACTGCTTATTCCCAAGCGAATTGCATGGGCGCTCGTGCAAGGACTGATTGCGCTGGCGATCGTGGCGGGTGTGCTGATCGGCGCAGCGCGAATGGGAATGCCGGAGTCCGACCTTCGTGCCCTGGTATTCACCTCGTTGGTGCTCGTCAACATGGGATTGATCCTGGTCAACCGTTCGTTCGAATCCTCCGTCTTCCGCGCGATCAGGCAACCCAATGGAGCGTTATGGATTTTGATGGGAGCCGTTTCCGTATTGTTGGCAATCACTCTGTTTTGGCAGCCGGCGCGGACTTTGTTTCATTTCGGCCGACTGCACTGGGGCGATCTTGCCGTCTGTGGTGCGGTCGGCACAGCCAGTTTGATCTTGCTGGAAGCGCTCAAGTCGAGATGGTTTCGCGATTGAGCGATGCGCGGCGAACGGTATTGGGTTTCGTAACCCAGGCGCCTACCGTTCCTGTCGCACCCGCAACCAGGATCATGCCGCACGCTCCGGCACGGATTTTGTTGGATTAAGGTGCCGCAATGAGTTATCGCGCCACGGGGAATGCGCGGCAGCCTGCCGCGAAACCAGACCGCAATTCCGAGACTGCACGCCTGACGATGAGGTCGCGGGGGCGCAAAGCTGCTAACCTCGTGCGCCAAATCATCGAGCTCGAGGCGTTAGATCTTATGACACGACGTGGTCCGAAAGGTCCGCACCGGACGAAAAGGCCGGGCGGCGCACCCGCCCAGGCGCACGACTGGCGCGGCCAGGACCCCAACCTGGAACTCGAGAAGCTGCGCTACGCGGATCCGATCGCGAGCCGGGAACTTTTGCTCAAACATTTGTCGGAAGCGCCGGAGCCGCTCACCGCGGCACGCCTCGCGAAGCGGCTCGGGCTGCACTCCGACGCGCAGCGCGCTGCCTTGTCGAAGCGCTTGGCCGCCATGGTGCGCGACGGGCAGGCGATCGAGGGACCCAGCGGCTTTGCGACCGCGGGCGACGGCGAACGGGTGACGGGCCGGCTGCGCGGCCGGTCCAGCGGCGAGGTGCTGGTGCTGCCCGATGACGGTTCCGCGCCCCTGGTGCTCGCGCGCGCCGATACGGCGACCTTGATGCATAACGATCGAGTTGAAGTGCTGGCGGTCGGAGTCAACGACCGGGGACGGCGCACCGCACGCTTGATATGGCGCACCGGCGACGCACCGAAGCAAATCGGCGGCGTTTGGCACGCGAGCGAGGGACACGGCCACTTCGAACCGGAGGACCCCGGCCATTGGTACGCGGTCGAGGTGGCGGCGCGCTTCGCGCACGGCGCGAAGGACGGCGACAACGTCATCGTCGAGATCATCAAGCGGCCGCAGGGCGAGACGCCGGCGCACGGCCGCATCGTTGAAGTGCTTAAGAACGTGCGGCCATCGGACATTGCGGCGCGCTTCGCCATTCTGCGGCACGATTTGCCGCAGGAGTTCCCTCCCGAGGTTCTGAATGCCGCGAATCTGTTCGATCCGGACGCGCGTGCCGAGGACCACGCCGGCCGTGAGGATCTGCGCGATCTGCCGCTGGTCACCATCGACGGCGAGGATGCCAGGGATTTCGACGATGCGGTGTACGCGGAAAGCATGCGCGGCGGCGGTTGGCGACTGGTGGTCGCCATCGCCGATGTAAGTCACTACGTGCGCGTCGGCAGCGCGCTCGACGTCGAAGCACGCGCGCGCGCCACTTCCGTGTATTTCCCGGACCGAGTTCTGCCGATGCTGCCGGAGCATTTGTCCAATCATCTGTGCTCACTGATGCCCCGCGTCGAACGGTTGGCCTTCGTCTGCGACATGCGGGTGAGCAAAGCCGGCATACCGGGCCGGACGCGTTTCTACGAAGCGGTGATTCGCTCGCACGAGCGGCTGACCTACGACCGGGCTTGGCGATACCTCGAGAATCCGCGAAATGCGGCCGCCACGGGCTTGTCGGCGGAGGTGCGCACGTCGCTCGAGACGCTGTACGCGGTGTACGGTGCCCTGAGATCCGCGCGCGAGGCGCGTGGAGCGCTCGATTTTCGCGGCGGCGAAGTCAAGGCGCGCATCGGCGAGGATGGCAGGATCGAGGGGTTTTATGCGGTGATGCGCAACGATGCGCATCGCTTGATCGAAGAGTGCATGATCGCCGCCAATGTGGAGGCGGCCGCCGCACTGCGCCTCGCGAAGGTCGGAAGCCTGTATCGGGTGCACGGTCAGCCCGAAGAGAAGCGAGTGGCCGAACTGCAGAAGATCATGAATGCGCTGCAGGTCGGCGCGACGTTTTCCGAAAAGCCCAGCCCGCGGGAATTTCGCCAATTGGTCGAGCGGCTGTCGGCGCGGCCGGACGGGCAGCTGCTGGAGGGGCTGGTGATTCGCGCGCTCGCTCAAGCCGTGTATCAGCAAACGAACATCGGCCATTTCGGCCTGGCGCTCGAGGAGTACGCTCACTTCACGTCGCCGATCCGCCGCTACCCGGATCTGCTCGTGCATCGCGCGATCAAGGCGGCCGTCGTTCCCGGTTCAGCTTCCGGGCACAAATACGCCAGCGCGGAGCTGCAGACGCTCGGCGCGGAAAGCTCGCAGCGCGAGCGGCGCGCGGACGACGCGGCGCGCGACGTCATGGGGTATCTCAAATGCCTGTACCTGCAGCCGCGGGTGGGCGAGGAATTCGAGGCCACCATCTCCAGCGCCCTTGAGTTCGGGTTGTTCGTGCAGCTGAAGGAGATGCCGATCGACGGACTGGTGCATATCTCGGCGATACCCGGCGACTATTGGGAGCTCGAGCACGGCGGCATGGGGCTGGTCGGCCAGCGCACCGGCCGGCGCTGGCAGATGGGGGATTCGGTGCGTGTGCGCCTCAGCCGCGTCGACCTCGCGCAGCGTCAAATCGACTTCGAATTGCTCGACGCGAACGCGTCCGCTGCTCACGGCACCGTGCGCGCGCCGCGGCGCGGACGCGAGCATCGCGCGCGACGCGGGCCGGGCGGCGCCCGGCGGCGCGGCGGCCGCGGCTGATCGTCTCGGCCGTGGCGGAATCGAGGCGCAATTGGGTTTATGGGCTGCATGCCATCGGCGCGGTCCTCGAGCGCGCGCCGGAGCGCGTCCTGGAGCTGTGGATTGCGGCGCCGCGGGACGATGCGCGCGCGCGCATCTTAAGGAAGCGCGCGCTGGCGGCGGGGGTGCGCGTGCAAACCGCGGGCAACGAGTCGCTCGCGAAACTGGTGGGCGACGTTGCGCATCAGGGGGCGGTGGCGGCGGTGCGGCCGCTCAATCCCTGGGATGAGCACGATTTGACCGGCGCGTTAAGCAATCTTCACGAGCCCTTGCTGTTGGTGCTGGATGGAGTCACCGACCCTCACAACCTGGGAGCATGCCTGCGCACCGCCGATGCGGCCGGCGTCCAGGCGGTGATCATCCCCAAAGATCGCGCCGCTCTGGTGGATGGCACGGTGCGCAAGGTGGCGGCGGGCGCCGCCGAATTCGTTCCGGTCGCCGCCGTCACCAATCTCGCCCGCACGCTCGACTTGTTGAAGGAGCGGGGCATATGGGTGGTCGGGACGGACGGGGAGGCCAAACAGGCGTTGTACGCGGCCGATCTGACCGGCCCGCTCGCTTTGGTCATGGGCGCGGAGGGCGC
Source organism: uncultured Gammaproteobacteria bacterium (assembly GCA_963813755.1). Classification (GTDB taxonomy): domain Bacteria; phylum Pseudomonadota; class Gammaproteobacteria; order Steroidobacterales; family Steroidobacteraceae; genus Bog-1198. The sequence continues at coordinate 38,297 of CAWEZY010000009.1, forward strand.
CGGCATGAGGCGCTTGACCCGCGAGCGCTGCGACTTTCTGGTGCGAATTCCCATGGCCGGCCAGGTTGAATCCCTGAACGTGTCGGTGGCGGCCGGCGTCGCCCTGTTCGAGGCGCGACGCCAGCGCAGCGAGGCGGCAGGCCGCGGGCCGGCGGGTCGATCTGGGGCGGGCTGACCGGCGCCCGGGCGGGTTGACCGGCAGTGCCCCGACCGCGTATTCTTCGCGCTCTTTTTCGCCGGCTGAGCGGCATTTCTCCTTGCCTCACCGCTCGCAACGGGAGGCTGAAACCGTAGGGAGCCTACAATGCGGCATTATGAAATCGTACTTCTGGTCCATCCGGACCAGAGCGAGCAAGTTCCTGCGATGGTCGATCGCTACAAGGGCATGATAAGTGCCGGCGGCGGCCAGTTGCATCGATTCGAGGATTGGGGCCGGCGTCAGCTGGCATTCCCCATTTCGAAGGTGCACAAGGCGCACTACATCTTGCTGAACATCGAATGCGAGCAGAAGACTCTCGCCGAACTCACGGGCTCGTTCCGCTTCAGCGATGCGGTGCTGCGCAGCTTGGTGGTTAAGATGGACGAGGCCGTCACCGAAGCCTCGCCGATGGCGCGTGCGCCGGACGAGAACGCCCGCCGGCACGATGATTTCGGCGACGATGGCGAGGACGACGACATGCAGATGGGCATGCGGTAACAGGAGCACGACATGGCACGTTTTTTCCGTCGCAAGAAGTTTTGCCGGTTCACCGCCGATGAGGTCAAGCAGATCGATTACAAGGATCTGGCGACTCTAAAAAGCTATATCACCGAAACCGGCAAGATCGTACCGAGCCGCATCACGGGCACGCGCGCGCACTATCAGCGGCAGCTGCAGCTTGCGATACGCCGCGCTCGCTTTCTGGCCTTGCTGCCGTATACCGATCAGCATTAGAACCACGAGCAAGAACCATGGAAATCATACTGTTGCAAAAGGTCGCCAACCTCGGCCTGATCGGCGATCGCGTCAAGGTGAAGTCGGGATATGCCCGCAACTATCTGGTCCCGACCGGCAGGGCGACCATGGCTACCCCCGCCAACATCGCCAAGTTCGAAGCGCAGCGCCACGAGCTCGAAGCCAAGGCCCATGACGAGCTCGCGGCGGCACAGGCTCGCGCGGCCAAGTTCGAGAACTTCAAGCTCGAGATCAAAGCCAAGGCGGGTGCGGAAGGGAAGCTGTTCGGCTCGATCGGCACGGCCGACATCGCCGAGGCGGCGGTGCAAGCGGGGCAGCCGATTTCGCGCAGCGAAGTGCGGATGCCGACCGGACCGATCCGCTCCACCGGTGAGCATCAGGTCCAGCTGCACCTGCACACGGACGTTGATGTGACCTTGGCGGTCACAGTCGTCGCAGAAGAGTAGCGGCCGGCAAAGCCGCGGCGCGCAGGCTTTGCACGTGGCCACTCGCCTCAACAATCCGTCGTTGGGCCCGAACGCGGCAGCGGGCGAGGGGTTGCGGCTGCCGCCGCATTCCATCGAAGCCGAGCAAGCGGTGCTCGGCGGATTGATGCTCGATTCGGCGGCGTGGGATCAAGTCGCCGACCGGGTACTGGCCGAAGACTTCTACCGCAAGGACCACCGGCTCATCTTTACGGCCGTCGCCGGCCTGATCGAGCGCAACCAGCCCTGCGACGCGGTCACTCTGTCGGGGCACCTGGATGCGCAGGGACTGCTCGATCAAGTGGGCGGCCTGTCCTATTTGGGTTCGCTGGCGCGCGACACGCCCACTGCGGCCAACATCCGCGCCTATGCAGACATCGTCCGTGAGCGGTCCGTCCTGAGGCAGCTGATCACCGCGGGAAATCGCATCGTCGGCAGCGCGCTCGAGCCGGAGGGCCGGGAGGCGCGCGAAATCGTCGACGATGCGGAACGCGCGGTATTCGAAATCGCCGAGCGAGGGTCGCGCGGCAAAGTCGGATTCAGGAGCGTCAAGACCATCCTGCCGGACGTCGTCAACCGAATCGACGAGCTCTATCACTCGGACGGAAAGCTCACCGGCATCTCCACCGGCTTCAGAAAGCTCGATGAAATGACCAGCGGCCTGCAGCCGGGCGATTTGATCGTCGTCGCCGGCCGTCCGTCCATGGGCAAGACCGCGCTCGCGATCAACATCGCGGAGAACGCCGCCCTCGGATCGAATAAGTCGGCCGCCATCTTCAGCATGGAAATGTCGGCCGAATCGCTCACCCTGCGCATGATTTCGTCGCTGGGAAGAATCAACCAAAGCCACCTGCGGTCCGGCCGTCTGCACGAGGACGATTGGCCGCGCATCGATTCGGCGATGACGCAGCTCGGCAGCGCCAATATCCACGTGGACGAGACGCCGGCGCTAACACCGACCGAAGTGCGCGCGCGGGCGCGGCGATTGAAGCGCGAGCGCGGCCTCGACTTGATCGTAGTCGATTATCTGCAGCTGATGCAGGTCTCGGGCACGAAGGAGAATCGCGCCACCGAGATCTCGGAAATCTCGCGTTCGCTCAAGGCCCTTGCCAAGGAACTGAAGGTGCCGGTGATCGCATTGTCGCAGTTGAATCGCGGCGTCGAACAGCGCGTCGAGAAGAAGCCGGTGATGTCGGATCTGAGAGAGTCTGGAGCGATTGAACAAGATGCAGATTTGATCTTGCTGATTTACCGCGAAGAATTGTACGACCCCAACACCACGCGCAAGGGCATTGCCGACATCATCATCGCCAAGCAGCGCAACGGCCCCACGGGCGATGTGCAGCTCACCTTCCTCGGGCAGTACACCAAGTTCGAGAACTACGCGCCGGAGTCGTACGCCGAGGGCGTATTTCGATGAGACTCCGGTGACTCCCCGGTGACGCCGATGGTGAATGCGACGGTCGATACCGCCGCGCTCGGGCACAATTTGCAGGCGGTGCGGCGCTGGGCGCCTCGATCCCGCGTCATGGCGGTGGTCAAGGCGAATGCGTACGGGCATGGGCTGGTCGCGGTCGCGCGCGCTCTGCAAGCGGCGGATTCATTCGCAGTGGCACGGGTCGATGAGGGACTCACGCTGCGAAATGCCGGCATCGACAAGCGCACCGTGCTCTTGGAAGGAGTCTTCGACCGCGAACAACTGGACGCCGCCGCGACCGCCGGCTTCGAGCTGGTGGTGCATACCGTCGAGCAAATCGAATTGCTGCGCGCGGTGCGGGCCGGGACGAATTTCAACGTTTGGCTGAAGCTCGACAGCGGCATGAACCGCCTCGGCTTCAAAGGCGCCGTCGTTCGACGCGGCGCTCTTGGCCTTGAGCGCTTTACCCGGGTCAAGTCCCCGGTCAATCTGTTCACGCATTTGGCCTGCGCCGACTCGCCGGAACTCTCCGCGACCACCGATCAGCTCGCCCGGTTCGCCCAGGCCACCAACTCGCTGTCCGGCGAGCGCAGCATCGCCAATTCCGCGGGTATGCTGAGTTTTCCGCAGGCGCAGGCGGATTGGGTGCGACCGGGTTTGCTGTTGTACGGCGTTTCACCCTTCGCGGGCTCGATCGGCGCGGACCACGGGCTGCGGCCCGTGATGACGCTGCATTCGCGCGTGATCGCCCTCAAGGATCTCGCGGCCGGCGAGCACGTGGGATACGGCGGCGATTGGACGGCCCGCCGGCCCACGCGCTTGGCGGTGGCCGCGGTCGGCTACGGCGACGGCTACCCGCGCGGCTTGGCCGAAGGTTCACCGGTGCTGGTCAACGGCGAACGCGCGCCGCTCGCGGGCCGCGTCTCGATGGACATGATCGGCATCGATGTCACCGATCTCAAACGATTGCCGCGGGTGGGCGATCCGGTGATTCTATGGGGCAGCGGATTGCCGGTGGAGGAGATCGCGGTCTGGGCGGACACCATCCCGTACGAATTGCTGTGCGGCATCAGCCAGCGCGTGGCGGTAACGCTGCGCTGACAGGACGGCGCTATACGTGATCCGCTGCGATGCATCTCGATACGAGTTTAATAAAAAATCCTAAGATATTGAATTAACAAAATTTATCATGATATAATCTGAGTGAATTTTGTTTCTTGCCTGGCCCGACACGAAATGGGGAACATGCCCGCCCAATTCTTGGTGCCCGGCATCGGCCATTGCGATCGCGCCATCGCAGAGGAGGGGCGTACAACCCATGCTGATGGAGATTCGATTCGCTCGCAGCCGCGCAGGCCGGGGCGCATGGCTGGGTGCATCGCTGCTCGCTCCGATGCTCGCACTGTGTTCCGCGTCGTCGTCGGCGAGTGAGGCGCCCTCATCCGACTACGACCTGATCATCGAGCACGGTCGAGTCATCGACGGCACCGGCTCGCCGTGGTATGCGGCCGACGTCGGCATTCGCGCGCGGGCGCATCGCGGCGATCGGCCGTCTCGACGCAGCGCGGGCGCAAGCAGCGCATCGACGCGGCGGGGCGGGTCGTGGCGCCGGGATTCATCGACATGCTGGGCCAGTCGGAGCTCACGATGCTCGTCAATCCGCACTGCCCTCGAAAATATTCCAGGGCATCACCACCGAGATCACCGGCGAGGGCGACTCGGTCGCGCCGGTGAACGCGGCGATCGCGAAGCAGAACGCGGCAGAATTCGCGCACTATCAAATCAAGCAGGACTGGACGGACCTCGCGGGCTACTTCGCGCGGCTCGAACGCCAGGGCATCGGCATCAACATGGCCTCGTACGTCGGCGCCACCACGGTGCGCGAGATGGTGGTGGGCTACGAGGATCGGGCCGCCGACCCCGAAGTGAGCTCAAGCGCATGCAGGACCTCGTGGCCGATGCGATGCGCCAGGGCGCTGTCGGGGTCTCGAGTTCACTGGAGTACGCCCCGGCGCCGTACGCGAGCACCGAGGAGTTGATCGCGCTCGCGCAGCGCGGCGGCCGAATACGGTGGCATCTATGCGACGCACATGCGCTCGGAGCAAGAGGCGATCATGGCCGCGCTCGAGGAGACCATCCGCATCGGACGCGAGGCGCACGTCCCGGTCGAGATCTGGCACCTGAAGGCGGGCGGTGTCCACAATTTTGGATTGATGCCGGAAATCGTCGCGCGCATCGAGCGCGCCCGCGCCGCAGGCGTCGACATCGCGGCGGATACCTACGCGTATCCTGCCTGGGAGAACGAAATGTCGGCGTTCATTCCGCCCTGGGCGCACGACGGCGGCGATGCCAAGCTCATCGAGCGGTTGAAGGATCCGGCGGTGCGCGCCCGCCTGAAGAAGGAACTCGCCACCGTATCTTCGGACTGGGACAACGAATGGCAGTCGGTGGCCGGGCCCGGAGGCGATCCAGATAGCCACCGTGCTCAATCCGAAGCTGCTCGGCGATCCAGGGTCACACGCTTGCCGACATCGCCAAGGCACGCGGCACGGATCCGATGGATACGCTTGTTCGACATCTTGGTCGAGGATGAGGCGCATACCTACGTCGCGGTGTTCGCCATGAGCGAGCCGGACATCGCCCTGGCTGCGGTGCAGCCGTGGGTGTCGTTCTGCAACGACAGCGAGGGTACCGCGCCGGACGGACTGCTCGGCAAGCGGTTCCCGCATCCGCGCGCCTACGGAACATTTCCAAGGGTATTGCGCAAGTACGTCCGCGAGGAGCGGCGCATGCGCTTGGAGGAGGCGATCCGCAAGTTCACCAGCCTGCCCGCGTCGCGAATGCGCCTCGACGACCGCGGCGTGCTCAAGGCCGGCATGTGGGCCGACGTCGTGGTGTTCGATCCGGAGGCGATCACCGACCGTTCGACCTTCTCGGCGCCGAATCAGCTCGTCGGTCGGCATGCAATGGGTGCTGGTGAACGGAGTGCCGGTGGTCGCCGACGGGGCGGCGACCGGAGCGTTGCCTGGTCGAGTGCTGCGCGGTCACGGCTCCAAAGATTAGCGGACAGGGGATTTATGTGCGCTAACGCACCCACGCGCGAGCGCTGTGCGCCTATAATTTACCCATTGTTGGCTTGAATGAGGGCACATGGAACCGACCGATACCGGGCAAGCAGATTATTTCCATAAAGTGGTCGACTGCCAATGGGCCTGCCCGGCGCACACCGATGTCCCCGAATATATCCGGCTGATTGCCCAAGGCCGGTTCACCGACGCCTACATGGTGAATCGCGCCTCCAACGTGTTTCCCGGCATTCTGGGCCGAGTCTGCGACCGCCCGTGCGAACCGGCCTGTAGGCGCGGGCGGATCGAGAGCAAGCCCGTGGCCATTTGCCGGCTGAAGCGGGTCGCGGCCGATCATCGAGACGACATCAGCACGCTGCTGCCGCGCGCCCCGCACCTCAAGAACGGCAAGCGCGTCGCCTGCATAGGCGCAGGACCGGCATCGCTCACCGTGGCGAACGATCTGTTGCCCTTAGGGTACCAGGTGACATTTTCGAACAATTCGCCGTCGCGGGCGGATTGATGCGCACCAATATCCCGGCCTTTCGCCTGCCGGCCCAGGTGCTCGACGAGGAAATCGGCTACATCATCGACATGGGTGCGGATCTGCGCCTTGACACACCCGTCAGCAGCATGAAGCAGCTGCTCGAGTCCAAAGAGTTCGACGCAGTGTTCGTAGGCACCGGCGCGCCGAAAGGCAAGGAGCTCGAGCTGCCCGGCACGGCACGACAGCAAGCGCATTCACATCGGCATCGCCTGGCTGGAATCGGTCGCCTTCAAGCACATCGAGACCATCGGCGCGCGAGTGCTGATCATCGGCGTGGGCAACACCGCCATGGACTGCTGCCGCACCTCGCTGCGTCTCGGAGCGAAGGACGTCAAAGTCATGGCGCGCAAACCGCGCCAGTTCTTCAAGGCCTCGGCATGGGAACTCGAGGACGCCGAACAGGAAACCGTTCAGATCGTGGTCAATCGGGCCCCGAAGAGTTTCGTGGTCGAGAACGGTGAGCTCAAGGGGATGTTGTTCGAGCATCTCGAGTATGAACTGCGGGACGGGGAGATCACCGGGACCCGCGTGCTCGGCGAGGAGTTCTACCCCTGCGACGACGTCATCCTCGCCATCGGCCAGGAAAACGCCTTTCCATGGATCGAGCGCGACATCGGGATAGGTTTCGGCCGATGGGACCTTCCGGTGGTGGATAAAGTCACCTTTCAATCGACGCTTCCCGAGGTCTTCTTCGGGGGCGATGCGGCATTCGGCCCGAAGAACATCATCTGGTCGGTGGAACACGGCCACCAGGCCGCCATTTCGATGCACAAGTACTGTCTCGGCGAACCGGTTTCGGCACGCATGCTGCGCGGCGTGACGCTGGAAAGCCGCAAAATGGGCATGCATGAGTGGTCCTACAAAAACGAATACAACGCCGCCGAGCGGCGCTTGGTGCCCCACGTCGGACTGATCGAGCGATTCAAGAAAATCAACGTGGAAGTCGAATTGGGATTCACGGCCGAGCAGACCGCGCTCGAAGTGCAGCGCTGCCTGAACTGCGACGTGCAAACGGTCTTCGCCGCGAAGCTGTGCATCGAGTGCGATGCCTGCATCGACATCTGTCCGGTCGACTGCCTCACCATCGCGCCGAACGGCACGGACGCGGAACTGCGCTCGCGACTCAAGGCGCCGGCGCTGCACGTTGAGCAGGCTCTGTACGTATCGAGCCCGCTGCCGCATACGGGACGGGTCATGGTCAAGGACGAGGATGTCTGCGTGCATTGCGGCCTGTGCGCCGAGCGCTGTCCCACCGCCGCCTGGGACATGCAGAAATCCACGATCAAAATTCCTCTGGCCAAGGACGAGGGCACGACATGCCGAAACTAGCCGCCGCACCGGATCGAGTGAATGATTTCGTCGTCAAGTTCGCGAACGTCAACGGCACCGGCTCCGCGAGCGCGAATTCGCTGATCATGAAGGCGATTTTCCGCATGGGCGTGCCGGTGACCGGAAAGAATTACTTTCCGTCGAACATTCAGGGTCTGCCGACCTGGTACGAAATTCGCGTGACCCGCCAGGCCTATGCCGCACGCGCCGGCCGCGTCGACATCATGGTGGCGATGAACGCCGAGACGTACGCGAAAGACGTCCGTGAAGTCGCCTCAGGCGGCTACTTGATCTACGACGCCACCTGGGCGCGCAGTGCGCTATTGCACCGCGGCGACATCACGGTCATCGGCGTGCCGTTGGCCAAAATGGTGAATGAGAACTTCGACGGCGTGCGTAACCGGATATTGCTCAAAAACATCGCTTACGCGGGCCTGCTGGCTGCCTTGCTCAACCTCGATCTCGAAGTCATCGATGGTTTGATGCGCCAGAACTACGGCAAGAAGCCGAAGCTGCTCGATGCCAACACCAGGGCGCTGCGATTGGGCTACGACTACGCCAAGGAGCACCTCTCGTGCCCGCTGCCGCTGCGCGTGGAGCACATGGACAAGACGCACGGCCACATCATGATCGACGGCAACACCGCCGCGGCCTTGGGCTGCGTGTACGCGGGCGCGACGGTGGGTGCCTGGTATCCGATCACCCCGTCCACCTCCCTGATGGATGCATTCAAGGGGTTCTGCGAGCGTTATCGGTTTGATCCGGCCACCGGCGCGCGCAACTTCGCGGTGATTCAGGCGGAGGATGAATTGGCGGCGATCGGCATCGTGTTGGGAGCCGCCTGGAACGGTGCGCGAGCCTTCACTCCGACCAGCGGGCCGGGAATCTCGCTGATGAACGAATTCGTGGGACTCGCCTACTATGCCGAAGTGCCTTGCGTCATTTTCGACGTGCAACGGGTCGGCCCTTCGACCGGCATGCCGACGCGCACTCAGCAATCGGACATCATGCTGTGCGCCTATGCCTCGCACGGAGACACCCGGCACGTGCTGTTGTTTCCGGCGAATCCGGAGGAGTGCTTCTACATGGCGGTGCAAGCCTTCGATTTGGCCGAACGCTTGCAGACCCCCGTGTTCGTCCTCTCCGATCTCGATATCGGCATGAACGATTGGATGTGCCGCGATCTGAAATGGGACGATGCCTACCGGCCCGACCGCGGCAAGATACTGTCGGCCGAGGAACTGGCCGGTCTCGGCAAATTCTATCGCTACGTGGATCGGGACGACGATGCGATTCCCTACCGCACGCTGCCCGGCGTGAATCCGAAGGGCGCCTACTTCACCCGCGGTTCGGGCCACAACCAATACGGCGGCTACACCGAGGATTCGACCGAATACCAAGTGGTGCTCGATCGCCTGAAGCGCAAATTCGTCAATGCGGCCAAGTACGTTCCGAAGCCAGAGTTGACCGGCAAGGGGGGCAACGAGATCGGCATCGTGAGCGTCGGCAGCTGCGACGGCGCGGTGCGCGAGGCGATCGACGTGCTCGATCGCCAGAAGCTTCACATCGATTACCTGCGCGTGCGGGCATTTCCTTTCGGCAGCGACGTGGAGAAGTTTTTGAGCTCGCACGGCACGATTTTCGTGGTCGAGCAGAATCGCGACGCGCAATTGCGCTCGCTCCTGACCCTCGAGACCGCGGTCGAGAAATCCAAACTCAAATCCATATTGAGCTATAGCGGGTTTCCGATGTCGTGCGAGCCCATCGTCGACGGCATTCGCGCAGCGCTGGCCGAGGAGCCGCGATTGTCGGCGGTCACCACCAAGAGCACCCGTTAACGGGTATTCGCGAGAGCAGCATGTCATTCATCAACAAGCCGAAGGTCGCACACCCTTCATTGCCCGCCAACGCGCTCGGCCTGACGCGCCGCCAGTACGAAGGCGCGATGTCCACCCTGTGCGCGGGCTGCGGACACGACTCGATCACCGCCGCGATCATCGAAGCATGCTGGGGACTCGACATGCGGCCCGAACAGTTGGTCAAGCTCTCCGGAATCGGCTGCTCCTCCAAGACCACCGCCTATTTCGTGAGCGGCGCGCACGGCTTCAATGCCGTCCACGGCCGCATGCCATCGATAGCGAGCGGCGCGAACGCGGCGAATCGGGAGCTGACCTACCTCGGCATATCCGGAGACGGGGATTCTCTATCGATCGGATTGGGGCAGTTGGTGCACGTGATTCGCCGCAACGTGAACATGCTTTATTTGATCGAGAACAACGGCGTGTACGGCCTCACCAAGGGCCAGTTCTCGGCCTCCGCTGATATCGGCACTCAGGCGAAGAAGGGCGACATCAACCAGACCCCGCCGATCGATCCGGTGCTGCTCGCGCTGTCGCTCGGCGCCACGTTCGTTGCGCGCGGCTTTTCCGGAGACAAGGCCCAGCTCGTGCCGTTGATTCAAGCCGGACTGCGCCACAACGGATTCGCCCTCATCGATGTGCTCTCGCCCTGTGTCACCTTCAACGATCATGAGGGCTCCACCAAGAGCTACAGCTTCACGCGCGAGCATTATCACGCGGTGATGGAGGCGGACTTCGTGCCTCCGGCGGAGGAGATCGCGGTCGATTATCCGATCGGAGAATCGATACCGGTGCAATTGCACGACGGCAGCCGCGTCGTTCTGCGCAAACTGGATGCCGGATACGATCCGACCGATCGGCGCGCGGCTTATGCCTTCATCGAAGGCAAGCTGAAGCAAAAGGAATACGTGACTGGATTGATTCACATCAACGAATCGAGCACCACCGAGTTTCACACGCTCAACAGGTCGAGTGCGGTACCGCTCAATCGCATCCCGTACGAAACGCTGTCGCCCGGCAGCGCGGAGCTCGAGAAATTGATGGGACGCTACCGCTGATTCGATAGGCCGGCTTGGTCTGGCAGCGCCGCGGGGCCTCGGCTTCAGGCCAAGACTAGCTTTCGAAGAACCCCATTTTCACGCCTGCGAGCTGTACCACGTCGTTATCGTTGAGCCGACGGGCCTGCGGACCGATGGGCACGCCGTTGACGAGCGGGTAGTCGCCTTCCTTTTCGCTGTCGACGTGCACGATGAAGTAGCCTTCGGCGCGCCGTGTGATGGCGGCCACCTGCACGCCGGGCCTGCCGAGCGTGGTGAGCGCCTTGGTCAGTTCGAGCTCGCGGCCCGCGAAAGCACCGCTCAGGACCTGCAGTTTCGCTTTCGGCAACGCGGTGGCGCTCTCCGGCACGCCGGTCGCTCCGGCGGGGCGTTTGGCGGCAATGGCCTTGGCCGCCTGGTCCACCGCGACACCGACCCGCCGAATCCGTTCCTCGCCCTGCGAACTCGGCGTGATGACCATCGTTTTTTCGAATTCGTCTTGCTCCGCCTCGCCATCCTGGCTGTCCACAAAGCGCAGCTGGTGGTGTCCCACCGTGATAACGTCGCCGTGCTGCATGGCGTGCTTCTTGATCAGCTTGCCATTGACGTAGGTGCCGTTGGTGCTGTTCAAGTCCTCCAAGAAGGAGTCGTTGAGAATATTGATGATGAGCGAATGATGACCGCTCACCGCCGGATTATCGATGCGAATATCGTTATCCGGAAGGCGCCCTATCGTATAGCGCTCCTTGTTCATATTGTATTCTGCGAGGACTTGACCATCCAAGCTGAGCATCAGGCGTGCCATTCAGACTCCAATTTGCTAGCCGAACCATCCCAATATTTTGTCAAATATACGCCGGTGCGCGGGGAACGGCTCAGCTACGTGTGCCATGATGACCGACACGTTGTCCCGCCCGCCATTGTCGTTCGACAGCCGAATCAATTGCTTAGCAACCGTATCAAGATTAGCACTAAAGGTGCTGATTGTTAAGTGAATATCCTCATCCTCGATCATGTCGGAGAGGCCATCGGAGCAGAGCACGTAATAGTCGCTCTTCTGGACCGGCTCCTCGTGAATCTCAACCTCGACATTCTGCTCGACTCCGAGCGCCCGTGTAACATAATTCTTGTTGGTGGCGCGCTGCGCTTCCTGTTGCGAATAAAAGCCCCGATCGACCAATTCCTGAAGCAGGGAATGATCCAAGGTCATCTGTTCGAAGCGGTTGTCGCGTAGCCGATAAAGGCGCGAGTCGCCGACGTGTGCGATCGACATCTTGTTATCATGGAACAGACAAGCCACTACGGTCGTGCCCATACCTTCACATTGCGGCTGGGTCTTCGAGGTGTGGTAGATGATTTTATTGGCTCTGTGAATCGCATCACGCAAGATGATGCTGGGGCGCGTCAGCCCGGTCTCCGGGTCGCGCACCGCGAGATCCTCGCGGCTCAGCGCATCGCGCACCAGATTGATAATGGTTTTGACGGCGATTCCGCTCGCGACCTCGCCCGCATTGTAGCCGCCCATGCCATCGGCTAATACGAACAAGCCGATATCGGCCTCCGCGCCGATCATGTCCTCGTTGTGCTCGCGGACCTTGCCGGTATCGGTGAGCGCCACGCTGTTGATTTTTCCCCGCAAGCTCATGATCGCATCTTCGCTTCTACAATCTTATCGTGATACTCGATCATCGCGGCCCGCTCGCCATGCTCGCCCGACAGTCATCCAAAGCGGCCGCCATTTGGCCGCCGGACTCGAACCGCGCTTCGGGATTCTTGGCCAACGCCCGATCGACGATGCTTTCCACGCACGGCGGCAGATCCGGCCGGAAAGCGCGCAACGGCGGGTGCGGCGCTTCGGCGATCTGTTGCATCAACCCGGTCATCGAATCCGCCGTAAACGGCAGCTGGCCGGTCAATAGCTGAAACAGGCTAACACCCAGGGAAAACAAGTCCGAGTGACCGGTCACAGTTCGCCCTTCGAGCTGCTCCGGCGACATGAACGAGGGTGTGCCGAGCACGATGCCCGTGCGCGTGCTGCCGGTGCCCGTCAAGCGGGCGATACCGAAGTCGGTGATCTTGAGCACATCGGCGCTCGGGTCGTACATGATGTTCGCCGGCTTGATATCCCGGTGCACCACCTGCTGCTTGTGCGCAAATCCCAAAGCTTGCGCCGTGCGCGCGATCAAATCGAGCACCGTGAGCGGCTCCAGAAGCGTCTTGGACGTTGCAAATTCGCTCAAATGACGGCCCTTCAAATACTCCATGGCGATATACGCGAGTCCGCTTTCCTCGCCGACATCATAGATCGTGACGATGTTTGGATGATTGAGCCGCCCCGCAGTTTCCGCCTCACGAAAGAACCGTGTTCTCGCTTCGGCGAGTTCGGAATCGCTGAATTCGCTGGCGAGCGGGATGGCCTTGATGGCGACCTGCCGATTGATGGCGGTATCGCGGCCCAAGTAGACGATCCCCATGGCGCCGCGGCCGATTTCGCGCTCCAGTTGGTAGCGGCCCAAACGCCGCACCTGCTCGGCGTCGGCGGGGGATTCCCTCGTCCCCCGATCGCTCGCCCCGGGGCCAGCCGCGCGTGCCGCGACCGCCGAAGTTGCGGCAGCTGCCGCCGGTTCGCTCGAGCGGCTCGGGGCCGGCGCGCGCGCGATACCTGCGCCCGGGGCCGCCGCCGATTTGGTGCGTTCGGCGTCCATCAGGCGCCTCAATCTTGCCGCCACGTCGCGGTAGGTGTTGTCGATGCGCGCCAAATGCCGATATACGGCGGTAGCCTGGATGGCACGTCCGCGCCGCTCCAATTGCGTGCCGAGCGCGTACAGTTCGCCTACCACCGTATCGCTGGCCTTGCGGCCCTTGAGTTCGGCGAAGCGTTGCTCGAAGTTGTCCAATATCCGTGCGGTGTCGGTCCCAATGGGTGCGGGCGCTTTCGGCGCAGGAATCACCGGCGCCGCGGAGGACCCGCGCGCCCACAGGTACAAGCCGCTGCCGCCGCAAACCAGCGCCGCGCCGGGCAACCACAGCCAGGAACTCACATGGGCGATTGCTCGTAGCAGCAGGTCCAGCCCAAGGATGCCAAAGCCCACAATTGCCGCGATGAGCCCGAATTTGCGCATGCAATAGACATAATCCGTCCACAGAAGCTGCGCAGTATAGGTGATCGGGACGCCCAGGCTGCAATGCTAAGCTCACATATTCGGCCCGAAAGGTAGCCCCATGCCCAAATTCAAAGAGGTTTTTGTTTGCCAGAACTGTGGAATCGCTTCACCGAAATGGCAGGGCCAATGCAGCAGTTGCGGCGCATGGAACACGCTGCTGGCCGAAGCGCAGCCCGCAGGCCCGCGCGGGGCCGCGGCGGGGCGGGCAAGAGCGGCGCGCGCCCAGCTGTCGTCCCTGGCGGTGGAGGCCACGGTCGATCAGCCGCGCCTGACCACCGGTTCGGCCGAACTCGATCGGGTGCTCGGCGGGGGGTTGGTTCCCGGGTCAGTGACCTTGATCGGTGGAGATCCCGGGATCGGTAAATCCACGCTGATGCTGCAGGCGGCCGCGGCGCTCAATCGATCCGGCCCGGTGCTCTATGCGAGCGGCGAGGAATCCCTCAAACAGGTCGCATTGCGGGGGCGCCGGTTGGGCCTTCAGGCCGCGACCGCTCAGCTCATGGCCGAGACCCAAGTCGAACAGATCGTCGGTGCCGCTGCGAATCTCAAGGCGTGCGTGCTCGTCGTCGATTCGATCCAGACGATGTACTCGGAGCGCATCGAGGCAGCGCCGGGCGCGGTTTCCCAGTTGCGCGATTGCACTGCCGAATTGGTCCGTTTCGCCAAGGGCAGCGGCACCGCCGTATTGCTGGTCGGTCACGTCACCAAGGAAGGCCAGATCGCCGGGCCCCGCGTGCTCGAACACATGGTCGATACCGTGCTGTATTTCGAGAGCGATACCGGCAGCCGGTTTCGCGTGCTGCGATCGGTCAAGAATCGCTTCGGCGCCGCCAATGAGATCGGCGTCTTCGCCATGGTCGAGCAGGGGCTGCGCGAAGTGGCGAATCCTTCGGCGATCTTTCTGTCGCGCCATCCCGAGCCGGTTCCGGGAAGCGTGATCACGGTGATGCGCGAGGGCACACGTTCGCTGCTGATCGAGGTACAGGTGCTCGCCGATGCCAGCCTCGGGGCCAATCCGCGCCGCGTGGCCGTCGGCATCGACGGTAATCGCCTCACCATGCTGCTGGCCGTGGCACACCGACACGCCGGGCTGTTGCTGCAGGGTCAAGACGTGTTCGCCAACGTGGTCGGCGGCGTTCGGCTGGCCGAAACCGCCGGGGATCTGGCGATTGTGCTGGCCGCGCGCTCGAGTTTGCGAGATCTACCGGTGCCCAGTTCGCTGGTCGCGTTCGGCGAATTGGGGCTTGCCGGGGAGATCCGACCGGTGCCGCTACGGCGAGGAGCGCCTGCGTGAGGCAGCCAAGCACGGATTCAAACTGGCGCTGGTGCCGCAGGCCAACGTCCCGAAGCGCGCACCCGAAGGCATGACCGTGCGCGGCGTGACGCGGCTCAGCGAGGCGCTTGAGGTATCCTTGCGCGAGCCTCTCGGCGAGTCCGGGGGCGGCGTTCCGCACTAAAAAGTCAAGTGGGGAGGTTGCGATGGCAAACGACAAGGTTTATACGGGCAACTGCTTTTGCGGCGAGGTGCGATTCAAGGCCACGGGCGAGCCGGTGGCCATGGGGTATTGCCACTGCGAATCCTGCCGCCACTGGTCCGCCGGGCCGGTCAATGCGTTCACATTGTGGAAACCCGAGGCGCTCACGGTAACGCACGGCGCGGCGAACATCGGCACGTACCACAAGACACCCACCAGCTACCGCAAATGGTGCAAGCTGTGCGGCGGCCATTTATTCACGGAGCATCCGACGATGGGGCTCGTGGACATTTACGCCGCCCTCATTCCGCAGCTGCGCTTCGAGCCTGGAGTGCACGTGCATTACCAGGAGACGGTACTGCATATCCACGATGGCAAGCCGAAGCTAAAGGATATGCCCAAGGAAATGGGCGGCTCAGGGGTGTCCTTGCCCGAGTAGCTCAATCCGATCGGCGTGTTGCCCGCGACCGCGCACCTTGACGGCGGCCGCCGGAGGCGCGAGGCGCGATGTCCTATGCTTGCGGGGGACCCGAAGCTGGTCTGGAGACCTTGGGCGGACCGTAGATGTTCAAACCAGGCGCGACGGTGCAAAGAGATTCCATGATCGGCGGCGTGCTGCACACTCCCTATCAATACACGGCAGATCAGCTGCGAGCCGCCGTCGAAGTGGTGCAGATCTACAACTCCGCCGAAGCGCTGCCCAATCCGATCAATCCGTTCTGGATGCTGCCGATACTCGGCATAATGGGATTGCGGGCACGGGATCTGATCGGCTTCACCTTCGGCCAGGTCGCGATCAATTTGCCGCTGGTGCTCGTGCTGTTCTGGCTGCTCGGCATGACGCTCACGTATCACGCTCCGGTAATCCCGGGTTGAGCATCAGGCCGTCGGCTGCGGCCCAGGTTGCGGCGCTCATCGGCCTCTTGGCCGCGCGAGTTCATGGGCGAGATGCGTCTTCACCGTCGGCCACTCGCGATCGATGATGCTGTAAACGCAGGTGTCGCGCAGAGTCCCGTCAGCGCCGATTTGATGCTGCCTTACGATGCCGTCCAACTTAGCGCCCAGCCTTTCGATACCGGCGCGGCTTTGCCGATTGTAGAAATGGGTTCGAAACTCCACCGCGATACAGCCCATGCGCTCGAACGCATGGGTCAGCAGCAACAGTTTGCATTCGGTGTTCAGAGCGCTGCGCTGTACGCGCTTTCGGTACCAGGTGGAGCCGATCTCCACGCGCCGATTATCGGCATCGATGTGCATGTATGTCGTCATGCCGACCGCTTCGCCGCTGGTTTTTTCAATGACGGCGAACGGAAGCATCGAGCCTTGTTTCTGCAGCTCGAGGCGCCGATCGATTTCCGCGGCCATTCGATCGGGAGCGGGTATGGAGGTGTACCACAAGCTCCACAGCTCGCCGTCCTTCACGGCGTCGACGAGCTGGGCGCAATGGGCCTGCACAAGAGGCACCAGCGACACATGCTTGCCGATTAATATTAAGGAATCCGCGAAACCCATCATTGATCCTCGTGAAGGTGCAGAAAAATTCAATGCGGCGCGGGCGGCCGAATGCGCACCGTCTTGATGGCGTTATCGCCGGTCTGCAGGACCTCCAGCATGTAATCGGCGAGCTTCAGCGTGGTGCCCGGTTCCGGAATGGTCTCGAGGAATTCGACGATCAGGCCGTTCAAGGTCTTGGGGCCGTCGGTGGGCAGGTTCCAGCGCATGGAGCGATTCAGGGCGCGGACGGTGGTGGAGGCGTTCGCGATGTAGCTGCCGTCGGCGTCGCGGCGCACGTCCTTGTGCATCATGGCGGCGGGATCGGTGGTGAATTCGCCGACAATCTCTTCGAGGATGTCCTCGAGCGTGACCAGACCCTGGATGTCGCCGTACTCGTCCACGACGAAGGCCATGCGGCGCTTGTCGCGTTGAAAATTCAGCAGTTGGGTGTTCAGGGTGGTGCCGGAAGGGACGAAGTAGGCGTCTCGCACGCTGGCCGCCTCGATCAGACCGTCCCGGTCCAAATGGCCGCGTGCGAGCTCGTGCACCACGCGCTTCATGTGCAGCACACCGATGATGCGGTCGATGTCGCCCTGGAACACCGGCAGGCGCGTGTGCTGGCTTTGACGCAGCTGTTCGACGATCTGGTCCCAGGCGTCGTCGATGTCGATACCGGCGATTTCAGTCCGCGGTACCATGATGTCCTCCACGGTGGCCTTCTCCAGATCGAGAATGCTCACCAACATCTGCTGGTGTCGGTGCGGGATCATGGCGCCCGCTTCCGCGACCACGGTGCGCAGCTCCTCGCTGCTCAGGGAATGCGAGGCCTGCTGCTGCGAGACGCCGAGCAAACGCAGCACCCCGTTCGCGAGCAGATTGGTGGCCCAGACGAACGGATACAGCGCCCATAACAGCGGCGCGTACACATAGGCCGCCGGCAGGGCGAGGCGCTCCGGACGCAACGCACCGAAGGTCTTGGGCGCGACCTCGCAGAAGATCAGCAGCACCACTGTGAGCATCACCGCGCCGAATGCGACCAGGAATTCGCCGCCGAGCCGCAGCGCGATGAAACCGACCAGCATGGGCGTCGCCACGTTGACGATGGTGCTCAACAACAGGATGAGCCCGATCAAGCGGTCGGGTTTGGCGAGCAGGGTCTCGGCGAGTTTCGCGGCCCGATGGCCGGCCTTGGCCCGATGCCGGAGCCGGTATCGATTCAGGCTCATGAGCGCGGTTTCGCTGCCCGCTAGGAGCGCGGCCAGAATCAGCAGGACGCCCAGCGCAGCGAACAAGGCACCGATAGGCATGTGTTGCATTCGTCTAGGCGGTCAGCCCCAATGTCGCCCGAGCAAGTATTCGAGAACGAACTTAGAGCCGAAATACGACAGCACCAGGAAGCCGAAACCCCATAAAGTCCAGCGCACCGCCGCGCGGCCGCGCCAGCCGTAGCGGACGCGTCCCAGCAGCAGAACGGCGAACAGCACCCAGGCGATGAGCGAGAGGATCGTCTTGTGTTGCAGGTGCTGCGCCCACAGATTGGTGACGAAGATGAAGCCGGTCAATAGCGCCAGAGTGAGCAGGATGAACCCGGCGCCGATCAGCCGGAACATGACCTTCTCGAGCGAGTCGAGCGGCGGCAGGGCGGTCGGCAGGTCGGCGATGCGCCGGGCATGCAGCCGGCGATCCAGGAATACCAGCAGCAGGGCGGTGACCGCGGCGGCGAACAGCAATGCCGCCGCGGCCATGGAAAGCAGTATGTGAGCGGTGAATTCCCACCCGGGAGCCGTCTCCGCGGTGAACTGATGTCCGCCGCCAATTGCAGCCGCACCGACTGCCGCGGCACCAAATGCGGCGCTTGCCAGCAAGATCGCACCGAGCACGCGATTTTGCCTTTCGATGGCGATAAGGCACGCCAGCACGCTCAAGGTCCACGCGAGCATCGAGAGGGCCTCGAGCAGGTCGATCGAAAACTGTCCCTGCGAGCGCATCATGTGCACGATCGCATCGCTGTGAGCGAAGATCGCCATGAGGGTGACTGCCCAGGCGAAGGGATCGAGGCGCGGATTGCTCACCGTTCGCAGCATGAGCCAAGCACTGGCGATATAGAGCGCAAACAGGGTAATGGCGAGGGTCACGGCCGCGAAATGATGACACAACGAGGCAAGTGCGCCTAGGCTCCCGACCGCTCCGGAGATTCCGGCCGCGAACCCCACTATACTATCGCCGATGTTCGACCGTCTCACATCCGGCCTATCGAGCGCGCTCAAGGCATTGTCCGGCCGCGGCTATCTGAGCGAGGACAACATCGCCGACACCGTGCGGCAGGTGCGGCTCGCATTGCTCGACGCCGACGTGGCGCTTCCGGTGGTGAAGCGCTTCACCGATGCGATCAAGGCCCGCGCGATCGGCATAGAAATCACCAAGAGCCTGACGCCTGGGCAAGCCTTCATCAAAGTGGTGCACGAGGAATTGGTGCGCCTCATGGGCGAGCCCAGTCCGGGCCTCAACCTGCGCGCGCAGCGCCCGGTCACGGTCATGCTGGCGGGCCTGCAAGGGGCCGGCAAGACCACGACCGCCGGCAAGCTCGCGCGCTGGCTCATCGAAAAGCAGAATAAAAAAGTGCTGATGGCCAGTACCGACGTGTACCGGCCGGCAGCCATTTTGCAACTGCAAACTCTCGCCTCCCAAGTGGGGGCCGGATTCGCCGGCGGCGACACGCGGGATGCGCCCGTGGAAATTGCCAGGCGCGCCTTGGACGAGGCGACGCTGCAGGCGTACGACGTGCTGTTGCTCGATACGGCCGGGCGCCTGCACATCGATGACGAAATGATGGCGGAAGTCAAGGCGCTGGAAGCGGCGATCAAACCCCACGAACGGCTGTTCGTCGTCGACAGCATGGCCGGACAGGACGCCGTCAACGCCGCCAAGGCGTTCAACGAAGCGTTGAGTCTCACGGGTGTGATACTCACCAAGGCCGACGGCGATGCGCGCGGCGGAGCGGCGCTGTCGGTGAGGGAAGTAACCGGCAAACCCATATTGTTCGTCGGCACCGGCGAAAAATCCGAAGCCCTCGAACTGTTCATGCCGGAGCGGATCGCGTCCCGGATCCTCGGCATGGGCGATGTGCTGTCGCTGGTCGAGCAGGTACGCGAGCAGGTCGATCAGGCAAAGGCCGAAAAGCTCGCCAAGAAGATCAGCAAAGGCAAATCCTTCGATCTTGAGGATTTGCGCGACCAACTGAGTCAGTTGCAGAAGATGGGCGGCATGAGCGCGCTGCTGGATAAGCTGCCAGCGCAAATGCAAGCGAATGCCGCCGCCGCGGCCGGCGCGGTGAACCCGAAGATGCTCAAGCGGCAGATGGGGATCATCGATTCGATGACTCCGCGCGAGCGCCGGCGTCCGGAATTGATCGATGGGTCGCGAAAGCGACGCATCGCAGCGGGTGCGGGCGTGCAAATGCCCGAGGTGAATCGACTGCTGAAGCAGTTCGATCAGATGCAAAAGACCATGAAAAAGCTCGCCAAGGGCGGAATGCTCAAGAACATGATGCGCGGCATGGGCGGCCGATTGCCCCCGGGATTTGGGCCAAAGCCGTAATTTGGCGCCCCGGGCATCCTTTTTGTTGCCCTTATGGTCCGGAATTCATTACAATTAACGGCTTGACATTGCAAGGTGGCTAAAGATGGTGACGATCCGTTTGACTCGACGCGGCGGCAAGAAGACGCCGTTTTATCACGTTGTGGTGACCGACAACCGCAAACGCCAGGGCGGTACCAGCCTGGAGAGCGTGGGGCTCTTTAATCCGGTCGCGCGCGGCGCGGAAGTCAAGCTGCGCTTGAATGTGGCGCGCATCGAGCACTGGCTCAACCAAGGCGCCCATATGTCGGATCGGGTCAAGCATCTGCTGACCGTCTTTCGCAAACAGGCTGCATAAGGAATCCCGAAGAGAACACCGGGTGCGGGGATGACCGGCGAACCTTGTTCGCTCATCGAGGTTGGGGCGCTTATCGAGCTTGGGGTCGTGGGTGCGCCCTTTGGAGTGCGCGGTTGGGTCAAACTTCGCTCGTACACCGAACCGCCTGAGCGCTTGCTGGAACACCGCAGGCTGCAGCTGCGCCTCGGCGGCGCGTGGCGGCCGTACAGAATCGAAGCGACCGGCCGCAGCGGCGGGCACTTGACCGTCAAACTGGTCGGTGTGGAGGATCGTGAGGGGGCCGAGGCGCTCAAGGGGGCGATGATCGGCGTGCCGCGCAGCGAATTGCCGCCGCGCGAGGATAAGGATTACTACCGGGCCGATTTGATCGGCTGCGAAGTGGTGAATCTAGACGGTGAGCGGCTCGGAGTGGTGCGGCACTTCGTAGAGACACCGGCGCACGCGCTGATGGTGGTGCGCGGAGAGAAGGAATATTGGGTGCCGGCCGTGCCGCAGCACCTGCGGCGGGTGGATGTGCAGGCACGGCGGATCATCGTGGACTGGGACGCGGCGACCGGCTGATTGCGGTAGGTTTCAAAGCGCATGCGTATTGCGGTGGTGACTTTGTTTCCGCTCATGATTCGCGATGCGTTGGCGCACGGCGTATTGGGGCGGGCGCTCGAGCGGGGCGTGGCGCAGGTCGAATGTTTCGATCCGCGGGATTACACCACGGACCTGCACCGTACGGTGGATGATCGTCCGTACGGAGGCGGACCCGGCATGGTGCTCAAGGTCGAGCCGTTGCGGGCCGCGTTGCGGGCCGCCCAGGCGACGCTCCCGGCGGGAAGCAGGCGCGTGTATTTGGGGGCGGACGGATCGAAGTTCGAGCAGAACCGGGCGCAGCAGGCGCGTGATTGGCCGGGCTTGATCCTGGTGGCGGGCCGCTACGAGGGTGTCGACGAGCGGTTCATCGAGTTCGAGATCGACGAGCAGTGGTCGATCGGCGATTATGTGCTGACGGGGGGCGAACTGCCCGCGCTGGTGGTGATCGACGCGATCGTGCGGTTGCTGCCCGGAGCGCTCGGCAGTGTGGAGTCGGCGGTGCAGGAATCCTTCACCGACGGGCTGGTGGATTGGCCGCATTATACGCGGCCCGCCGCATTGGACGGGCACGCGGTGCCGGAGGTGCTGGCATCCGGCGATCATGAGGCGATCCGGCGCTGGCGCCTGCAGCAGGCGCTCGGAAGGACGTGGCTGCGCCGGCCGGAGCTGCTCGAGCGACGCGGTATGAACAGTGAGGAGCGGGCGCTCTTGGAAGAATTCAAGTGCGCGCGCGGCGGGTAAAGGATAGTCCGGTCACAAGACGATTGTTACGGTGAGGGCGATAGCTATGAACAAGATCATTCAAGAATTGAACGCCGAGCGCGCAACGCGCCAGATTCCGGACTTCAGCCCCGGCGACACCGTGGTGGTGCAGGTCAAGGTGACCGAAGGGGATCGTGAGCGCGTTCAAGCCTACGAAGGCGTGGTGATCGCCAAGAAGAATCGAGGCCTGAATTCCTCTTTCACGGTGCGCAAGATTTCGCACGGCGAGGGCGTGGAGCGCGTGTTCCAGACCTACAGCCCCTCGATCAGCGAGGTCAGCATCAAGCGTCGCGGCGCGGTGCGGCGCGCGAAACTGTATTACCTGCGCGACCTGTCCGGCAAGGCGGCGCGGATCGACGAGAAGATCTGACGCTCGGCGGCTATTTTGCGCGCGCCGGCCGAGAAGCGATAAGCATTGAATGGGTGTCGGGGCGGCTCTGATGGGTTTTTTCGGACTCGTTTGGCGAATTCTGGAAGGCGTCCGCAAGACCCTTCACCTCATCCTGTTGCTGGTCATATTCGGCTTCATCCTCGCCGCATTGCATACCTCGGTTCCGCTGGTGCCGCGCAGCGCGGCACTGGTGATCGCGCCCGAGGGCGAACTGGTGGAGCAGTTGTCGAGCGACCCGGTGCGCCGCGCGATTGAACAGGCCTCCGGAGGGCCGGCGCCAGAGACCCTGCTCAAGGACGTGGTCGACGCGGTCGAGTCTGCCAAGAGCGATTCGCGCATCAAATTGATCGTGTTGGACCTCGGCAATCTGGACGTCTCGGGATTGTCGAAACTGCAGGAGATCGGCGCTGCCTTACGTGATTTCCGCGCCGCCGGCAAGCGCGTGGTGGCGGGCGCCGATTCGCTGGATCAGACTCAGTATTACCTCGCCGCCCAGGCGGGCGAGGTGTACCTCGATCCGCTGGGATTCGTCTACGTCGACGGCTTCAGCTACTACCGCATGTTCCTGAAGGATGCGATCGAAAAGCTCGGCATCGACGTCAACATTTTCAAGGCCGGCACCTTCAAGAGCTTCACCGATCAATTCTCGCGCAGCGATATGGCGCCGAGCGAACGCGAGGAAAGCTCCGCGTGGCTCGCGGCGCTGTGGAATGCCTACACGCAAGACGTCACCCGGGCGCGCTCGTTGCCCGCCAACGCCTTGAGCGAGTACGTCGCGGAGGCGCCGGCGGCGCTGGCGGCCGTAAACGGCGACGCCGCGAAGCTGGCGCTGCAGCGCGGTTTGGTGACCGCACTGAAGAGCCGCCGCCAGCTCGCCGACGAATTGAAGAACCTGGTGGGCGAGGACGAAGACAGTCATTCCTTCAATTCCATCGGAATGAATCAATATCTCGCGGCGATTCGCGCCAAGCGCGTGCTCAAGTCCAAATCCGCCGCCAAGGTCGGCATTGTGGTCGCCTCCGGGGAGATTCTGGACGGCCGACAACCGCCGGGCAGGATCGGAGGCGAGAGCACCGGCGATCTGTTGCGCCAGGCGCGCTATGACCGCACCGTCAAGGCGGTGGTGCTGCGCGTCGACAGCCCCGGCGGCAGCATGTTTGCCTCGGAACAGATACTTCGCGAGGTACAGGCACTGCGCAAGGCCGGCAAACCCGTGGTGGTTTCGATGAGCACTTACGCGGCCTCGGGCGGATACTATATTTCGGCGGCCGCCAATCAGATATTCGCGAGCCCCACCACCTTGACGGGTTCCATCGGCGTGTTCTCGGTGGTGCCCACCTTCCAGCGCACGCTGGAGAAATTCGGCGTCAAGGTCGACGGAATCGGCACCACGCCGGTGGCGGGGGACATGCGCTTGGATCGCGCCTTGGATGTTCCCGCGCGGCAGATCCTGCAAAGTTCGGTGGATCACGCCTACGCCGAATTCTTGCGCCGCGTCGGTGAAGGCCGCAAGAAAAGCGTGGAGGATGTGGACAAGATCGCGCAAGGCCGCGTCTGGGCGGGCGTCGATGCACAGCGCATCGGTTTAGTGGACCATCTCGGCGGACTCAAGGATGCGACCGACGCCGCCGCAAGGCTGGCCGAACTCGGCGCGGATTACGATGTGGACTACATCGAGTCGGAACTGTCGCTGCGCGAACAGCTGATGATGCAGTTACGCGCCGACACGCTGCGCATCGGGCGGATGACCGGACTAGCCGCGCCGCGCAGCAACATCGAACAGGCGCTCGATCCTCTGCTCGAGCAGGCCCGCGCGATCGCGCGGCTGAACGATCCGCGCGGGCTTTACGCGTATTGCTGGTGCAAGGAGCCGCCCGGCGCTCGCCGAGTGCTCGCTCCGCGCTAGATCGGCGCCGCTAGGCGGGCCGGGCGCGCGGCGCCATGCGGCCGCACAGATAGGTCCACACCAGCGTCGCGGCCGCGTTGCTGCTCAATTCCGCGTGATCGTACGGTGGTGCGACCTCGCATAGGTCCATCCCGATCCAGCCGAGGTCGTGCAATTCCTCCAACAACGTCATCACCTGGGCCGTAGAGAGACCGCCCGGTTCGGGCGTGCCGGTTCCGGGCGCAAAGGCCGGATCCAGGCAATCGATATCGAGCGAAAGATAGACCGGCGCATCGTCCACGGAGGTGAGGCGCGCGCGCGCCTCGGTGCAGATGTCGCGCAGCTGCGCCGGGCTCGTCCGGCCGCGCAAGTCCCGGCCGGTGTAAATCAATCCGCCCTGCGTGCGCACGTACCCGCCGACCTCCGGCTGTGCGGAGGAGCGAATGCCAAGCTGCACGGTGAGCCGCGGATCCACCAAGCCCTCGACGATCGCTTCGCGAACCCAAGTGCCGTGTCCGGACGGCTCACCCGCGTGATCCGGCCAGGTGTCGCAGTGCGCATCGAAATGCACTAATGCGAGCGGCCGCTCATACCACGCACGGTATGCTCGCAGCAACGACAAGGTGATCGAATGATCGCCGCCCAGCCACACCATGTGATGCCGAGCGATCAGCTCCGAGGCCAGCGGCTCGAGCGCGGCGCGCATGGCGGACAACGAGGTGTTGGGCAGGGCGAGGTCGCCGATATCGGCAAGCGCCTCGACCGGCGAGACCTTGAACAGCGGATGCCACCCGTCGCACAGCATGTGGCTCGAGCGGCGGATGGCAAACGGCCCGAAGCGGCTGCCGGGGCGATTGGTGGTCGAGCCGTCCCAGGCGATCCCGGCGACGACGACTTGCGCGTCGGGCCGGCTGGCCAGCGGCGGAGCGTTCAGAAATCCCGGATGGGTCGTGGATGTCAAGAACGCGAATTGATGATCGGCCATCGGATTTGCCACTCCTAAGGGGATGTCATCGACGTGATCGCCTACGGGCGTGTGGGCTTAGAGCGCCGACCAGTCGAGGATGACCTTGCCGGATCTGCCCGAATTCATGATTTGGAACCCTTCGAGATAATCGTTCGCGCCCAAGCGATGCGTGATGACGGGCCGCACGTTCAGGCCGCTTTGCAGCATGGCCGCCATCTTGTACCAGGTTTCGAACATCTCGCGCCCGTAGATGCCCTTGAGCACCAGGCCTTTGAAAATGACCAGATTCCAATCGATGGCGGTTTCGCCGGGCGGAATGCCGAGCATCGAAATGCTGCCGCCGTGATTCATGGTGCGCAGCATTTCGCGAAACGCCGAGGGATTGCCCGACATTTCGAAACCCACGTCGAAGCCTTCCTCCATGCCCAACTCGCCCATCGCGTCGTCGAGGGATTCGCGCGCCACGTTGAGCGTGCGCGAGGCGCCCATGGCGGCGGCAAGATCCAGCCGATAATCGTTCACGTCGGTGATGACGACGTGGCGCGCTCCGCAATGGCGCGCAATGGCCACCGCCATGATGCCGATGGGACCCGCGCCGGTGATCAGTACGTCCTCGCCGACGACATTGAATGCCAGCGCGGTGTGGGTGGCATTGCCGAACGGGTCGAGAATGGAGGCTATCTCATCGTCGATGGCGGGGGACAGCTTGAAGACGTTGGCCGCCGGTATCGTCAAATACTGAGCGAACGCGCCCGCGCGATTCACTCCGACCCCCAACGTGTTACGGCACAGGTGGCGGCGCCCGGCGCGGCAGTTGCGGCAATGTCCACAGGTGATGTGCCCTTCGCCGGAAACCCGATCTCCGGTTTTGAAGCCACGCACCTCGCTGCCCATTTCGACGATCTCGCCCGAATACTCGTGGCCCACGGCCATGTTCACCGGCACCGTCTTCTGCGCCCAGGCGTCCCAATTGAAAATATGCATGTCGGTGCCGCAAATGGCCGAGCGATGCACCTTGATCAGGACGTCATTGTGCCCGACGGATGGCTCCGGAACGTCCTGCATCCAGATCCCCGGTTCCGCGCGAGCTTTAACCAACGCCTTCATGGCTTGTCCTCATGGAATGATGCCGAGCTCGCGCCCGGCGCGCGCGAATGCCTCGAACTACCTGATCGAGCTGCGCCTGCGGATGCGCGGCACTCATTTGGGTGCGAATTCGCGCCCGGCCGTGCGGGACGACCGGAAAGGCGAATGCCACGACGTAAATCCCCTCGTCCTGCATGCGCTGCGCCAGACGCACCGCGAGCGGCGCATCGCCGAGCATGACGGGAATGATGGGATGTTCGCCGGGAAGCAGCTCGAAGCCCAAGGCGCGCATCCGCTCGCGGAAATACCGCGCATTCGAATGCAGACGCTCGCGCAGCTCCGGCGAGCCCTCCAGCAAATCGAGCACGCGCAGGGTCGTCGCCGCGACCGGGGGCGCAATGCTGTTCGAGAAAAGGTAAGGCCTGGAGCGCTGGCGCAGCCAACCGACGATTTCCTTTCGCGCCGCCACATAGCCGCCGCTTGCGCCGCCGAGCGCCTTACCCAGGGTGCCGGTCATGATGTCGACCCGATCCATCACGCCGCGCAGCTCGTGCGAGCCGCGGCCCCGTGCGCCGATGAATCCGGTGGCGTGAGAATCGTCGACCATCACCAAGGCGCCGTAGCGTCCGGCCAAGTCGCAAATCTGCTCGAGCTTGGCGATCGAACCGTCCATGGAAAAAACGCCGTCCGTCGCAATCAGACGCACCCGGGCGTCTTGCGAGTCCTTCAATGCCTGCTCGAGCTCGTTCAAATCGTTGTTCGCGTAGCGCAACCGCCGGGCTTTGCACAGACGTATGCCATCGATGATGCTGGCGTGATTCAGCGCGTCGCTGATGACCGCATCCTCGCCATCGAGCAACGTCTCGAACAGACCGCCGTTCGCGTCGAAGCAGGACGAATACAGAATCGTATCTTCCATCCCGAGGTAGGCGCTAAGGCGCCCCTCGAGCTCGCGATGCACGCTCTGTGTGCCGCAAATGAAGCGCACCGATGCGACCCCGTAGCCGAACCGGGACAAGGCATCGTGCGCCGCTTGCAGTACGGCCGGATGGTTTGCGAGACCGAGATAATTATTGGCGCAAAGATTGATCATCTCGCGGCCATCGGCGAGTTCGACGACCGGACCCTGGGGGGAGCCGATGACCAGCTCGCGCTTCAAAAGGCCGGCGGCGTCGAGTGCTCGAGTCTCGCGCTCGAGTCGTTCACGAAATTGCTTGAGCACTGTATCCTTGAAATAACCGGTTTGGCCGCAAGCCGATAGTATAGCGCCGTCGCCTGATGAGGCTGCAGCGCGGGCAATCCTGAGGGCGTCGCTCAGTCCCAGGGATCCGCCACGCTGTCCGGGTCATCGATTTTGCAGCTTTGGGCCGTCTCCGGCTGCAAGGTGTGCCAGCTGGCGTTGTGCCAAACGGCGGTGGCGAATCCGGCGGTGGGCAGGCTGCGCCGCTGCGGCTTAGGACCCAAGCGGCTCGCGATTTCGCTCAAGCCCGGATTGTGGCCGCAGATGAGGATATGGCCGACGCCCGGATCCTGCCGGGCGAGCAAGCGCCAAGTGGCTTCGGGGCTCGCCAGATACAGCTCGCGTGCGCAACGCACCTGCGAGACATCGAGCTCGCAGGCGTCGGCGATGATCTCGGCGGTGCTCCACGCGCGCTCCGCCGGACTCACCAGGATCAGATCCGGCGCCAAATTGCGTGCGAGCATGCGCGCCGCGATTTCTTTCGCCTCGATCGTACCGCGATGAGTCAACGCACGCTCGAAGTCCTCGGTGCAAGCATCGTTGGGTTGCGCCTCGCCGTGGCGCAGCAGCGTCAGTCTGAGCGTACCCACAGGTGTCCAGCATCGATCTTGGTTTCGAACACGCGAACCGGCTCATAGGCGGGCGGAGTCAGCGCTTCGCCGGTTCGCAGACAAAATCTCGCGCCATGGCGCGGGCAAATGATCTCAGTGCCTTCAATCGTCCCGCCGGCAAGCTCGGCGCCATCATGCGTGCAAACGTCCTGCACCGCGAAATACGCGCCGCCGCTGTGCACCACAACGACCATATGCCGACCCACGGCGAGGGAGACCATCTGCCCCTCGCCGAGGGCCGAGGCGGGTCCGGCATCGATCCAGGTCATCGATTTCTTCACATCATTCCGGTTTGCAGACGGGCCTCTTCCGACATCATGCTTTGGTTCCAGGGCGGATCGAAAACCAGCTCGACATTGGCGCGAGTAACGGTCGGCACCATCTGTACCTTGTCGCGCACGTCCTGCACCAGGATCTCGCCCATGCCGCATCCGGGTGCGGTCAAGGTCATCTTGATGTCGACGGTGCGGGTCGAATCCTCGTTCTTGGCGACGTCGCATACATACACCAGACCCAGATCGACGATATTGACCGGGATCTCCGGGTCATAGCAAGTCTTGAGCTGCTGCCAGACGACGCTTCGGATGTCCTCTTCGGAGGCGCCGGGCGGCACCTGCGGCGCGGAAGCGGCGGTTTTGCCGATGGCGTCCGCGTCATGGCCGGCGATGCGGAACAGATTGCCGTCGATGTAGACCGTGAAACTGCCGCCGAGCGCCTGCGTGATGTAACCGACCGATCCCAGTTTCAGGTTCACCTCGATGCCGGCCGGAATGGCAACGGCCTTCACTTCCCGTTGCACCACGATCGGTTCGTTTTCGTGCGAGTGCATGGCTTAGATTCTCATTCGGTCGACACCGCCGGAAGGACCCCGGCGGCGGGCGAGTGCAGGGCGGAGGCGAGGGTGTGCCAGCACAGACTGGCGCACTTGACCCGCGCCGGATATTCACGAACCCCCGAGAGCGCCGCGAGCTTGCCGAGATCGTCGGCGCGTGCCGCATCGTCGGTGAGCAGGCGATGCACGCGATCGAACAGCTCGAGCGCCCGGGTCCTGGTCAAGCCCTTGACCGCCTCGGTCATGAGCGAGGCGGAAGCGGTCGATATCGCGCAGCCCCGGCCATCGAAACGGATATCCGCAATCTTGCCGTCGTCCATCCTGAGCCTCAGCGTCAGGCGGTCGCCGCACAGCGGGTTGAATCCCTCGACGCTGACGTCGGCCGGATCGAGCGGACCGAAATTGCGGGGCCGCCGATTATGGTCGAGGATTACGTCGCGGTACAGATCTGTGAGTTCCATGGTCGACTCTCAGGAGAATAACGCGCGGGCGCGTGCGACCGCGGCCGCGAGCCGATCGATTTCCTCGAACGTGTTGTAGAAAGCGAACGAGGCGCGTGCGGTCGCCGGCACTTTGAAGAACTCCATGACGGGCATGGCGCAATGGTGGCCGGTGCGAATCGCGATGCCCTCCTGGTCGAGAATGGTGCCGAGATCGTGCGGATGCGCTCCGGCGACCACGAAGGAAATCAAGCTTGCCTTGGCGCTCGCCGTGCCGATGATGCGCAGGTAGTCCAGGCCGCTCAAGGCGCGTGTTGCATACTCGAGCAGCGCGTGCTCGTGAGCGTGCGCCGCCCGAAGGTCGAGCGTCTGCAAAAAATCGACGGCGGCGCCGAGACCGATGGCGCCGGAGATGTTGGGCGTACCGGCCTCGAACTTATAGGGCAGGGCGTTGTAGGTGGTCTTTTCAAAGCTTACGGTGAGAATCATGTCGCCGCCCCCCTGCCAGGGTGGCATGCGCTCGAGCAGCGCTTCGCGGCCGTAAAGCACGCCAATGCCGGTCGGCGCGAACACTTTGTGCCCGGAGAATGCGTAAAAATCGCACCCCAGTTCCTGCACATCGACCGCTGTATGCGGGACCGCCTGCGCGCCGTCGATCAGAGTGACGATTCCGCGCGCCTTGGCCGCGGCGATCAAGCGGCGCACCGGAAGCACCGTACCGAGCGCGTTGGATACATGCGCGCACGCAAACACGCGGGTGCGCGGCCCGAGCAGCGCCTCGACGGATTCGACGTGGACCTCGCCGCTCGCGTCCATGGGCGCGATGCAGCAATTTGGCGCCGGTCTGCTCGCAGACGATTTGCCAGGGAACGATATTGGCGTGATGCTCGAGGTGGGTGATCAGCACCTCGTCGCCGGCCTTGAGCAGGGGCCTCGCAAAGCTTTGCGCGACAAGATTGATCGCTTCGGTCGTGCCGCGCACGAAAATGACCTCGTGGCGCGAGCGCGCATTGATGAACCGCACCAGGCGATCGCGCGCTCCTTCGTACAGGGCGGTCGCCTCCTGGCTCAGGGTATGCACGCCGCGATGTATGTTGGCATGGTGATGGCGTTCGTAGTCGTCCACCGCGCCGATGACCGCATTCGGACGCTGAGCCGAGGCGCCGTTGTCGAGGTAGGCGAGCGGCTTGCCGTGCACCAAGCCGTTGCAGAATCGGAAATTCTCTGCGAACGGCCAGCACATCGAAGGCGGGGCTCTGATCGAGGGCGGCCATGCTGCTCAACGGAAATTCCTGCAGCACTTGCGAATCCGGCAATTGAGCGATCAGCGCGTCTTCGATGGCGGAGCGGGCCGAGCTCCAAGGACATGCCGGTCAGCACATCGGCAAGGAACGCATAGATGAGCAAGCTTTGCGCGGTCGCGCGATCCAGACCGCGCGATAGCATATAAAAGAGCATGTCGGGGTCCAGCCGGCCGGTGGTGGCGCCATGAGCGCACTTGACCTCATCGGCGTGGATTTCCAGCTGCGGCCGCGAATCGATTTCGGCGGAGTCCGACAACAGCAAGCCGCGGCAGGATTGCTGCGACACGGCCTGCGACGCCCCGGCCTCGACCACGACCTTGCTGTTGAAGATCACGCGGCTGGTGCCGCTCGCGATCGACCTCGCCGTCTGCTGGCTGCGGGTATTCGTCGCGCTGTGCGTGGCGACGTTCACGCAGTCGACATGGCGCTCCTCGTGGCCCACCAGAAGCGAGTAGCTGTCGAGGCTGGCGCCCGGCTCGCTCAAGTGTGCATCGAGGGAGGCGCGCACCAAGCCGCCGCCCAAGGCCATGGTGAACTGCCGGCACCGGCTTCCCCGCTGCTGACGCACGTCGAGCGAATCGATATGCGTGCAGGCGGAGCCCGTCGCAAAAATGCGGTGGTGTTCGATCAGGGCGTCCCGCGCGAGCGTCAGTCGAGTGACGGAATTGCACAGCGGCGTCCATTCGCCGCGCTGAACATGCAGTTCGATGATCGTGGCGTTCGATCCGGGCGCCGCCTCGACGATGATCCGAGGATAGGCGATGGTGCCGGCGCGGTCCGCCGTCGCGGCGTGCACGATGACCAGCGGCGCGGCCAGTTTGCCGCTGATCTTCAGGTACAGCCCGTCGCTGAACAGGGCGGTGTTGAGCAGTCCCCAGCGTGCATCGTCGGCGTCAGACAAGGGCGGGATATGGCGCGTCACAAGATCCGGGTTTACTCGAGATAAATCTCGTAAGCTATTGATCTGTAAATAACGGAATCCCAAATCGCTGCGCGAATCCGAGTCGCGGCACGCGGGGAGCATCGGAAAGCCGTTCACCATGTGCACGGTGGCGAGGCGTTCTCCGATGCGCCATGAGTCAAGCGAGTCGGCGGCTGCGATGGGTTCGGCCGGA
Organism: uncultured Gammaproteobacteria bacterium; assembly: GCA_963813755.1. GTDB lineage: Bacteria > Pseudomonadota > Gammaproteobacteria > Steroidobacterales > Steroidobacteraceae > Bog-1198. The sequence continues at coordinate 70,252 of CAWEZY010000009.1, forward strand.
GCGCGCGGCGCAGCCGATGAAACTCTGTGCGGCCAAGCGGCGCAGATTGGTGTAGCGCCAGCTTTCATCGCGCGTGGTCGGCAGCCCCAGACGCAAGAACCGCCCCATCGCGTCCTCGCGCAACGCCGACAGCGGATCGCGCGCGGACAACCGCTCGATCTTCGGCGCAGCGCCGATTGGCGCGCAAGCCATTGCGCTTCGAAGGATCGCAGCGCCACTGATTGCGCCGCGGCGACGGCGGAAGTGTGCGGCGCACTCATGCGACCTGGCTCTCATTGACCCAATCGTAGCCGCGCCGCTCGAGTTCGAGCGCGAGCGATTTGTCGCCCGACTTCAGGATGCGGCCCGCCGACAGCACATGCACCTTATCCGGCACGATGTAGTCGAGCAGTCGCTGGTAATGGGTCACCAACACCACCGCGCGCTTGGGGTCGCGCAGGCTGTTGACGCCCATCGACACCACTTTCAGCGCGTCGATATCCAGGCCCGAATCCGTCTCATCGAGGATCGCAAGTTTCGGCTCCAGCACCAGCATCTGCAGGACTTCATTGCGCTTCTTCTCGCCGCCCGAAAAGCCTTCGTTCACGCCGCGCGTGAGGAAGGCTCTCGCTCATCTGCATGAGCTTCATCTTTTGCTTGATCAGCGCCAGGAACTCGTAGGCATCGACCTCCGGCTCGCCGGCGGCTTTGCGCTTGGCGTTGAGCGCCGCCTTCAGCAAGTACACGTTGTTGACTCCGGGAATCTCCACCGGGTATTGAAAGCCCAGAAACAAGCCGGCGCGTGCGCGCTCCTCGGCTGGCATGGCGAGCAGGTCGTGACCCTCGAAGCTGACCGAGCCGCCGGTGACTTCATAATCCTCGCGGCCGGCCAGCACCTGGGCCAGGGTGCTCTTGCCGGAGCCGTTCGGTCCCATGATGGCATGCACTTCGCCGGCTTCCACCTCGAGGTTGATTCCCTTGAGGATCTCTTTGCCCGCCACGCGGGCGCTCAAATCGGAAATTTTAAGCAAGATATGTTCCTCGAACCCGCGGTCAGCCGACCGCGCCCTCCAAACTCACGCTCAACAGATTTTGCGCCTCCACGGCGAATTCCATCGGCAGCTCCTTGAACACCACTTTGCAAAAGCCGCTGACGATCATATTGACCGCATCTTCGGCGCAGATGCCGCGCTGCAGGCAATAGAACAACTGATCCTCGCCGATCTTCGAGGTGCTGGCCTCGTGTTCGACCGTCGCCGTGGGATTCTTGACTTCCATGTACGGGAAGGTGTGCGCCGCGCATTTGGCGCCCATCAGCAAGGAATCGCATTGGGTGAAGTTGCGCGCGCCGGCCGCGCTCGGCAAAATCTTCACCAGGCCGCGGTAGGTGTTCTCGCGCGTGGCCGGCCGAAATGCCCTTCGATACGATGGTGCTCTTGGTGTTGCGGCCGATGTGGATCATCTTGGTGCCGGTGTCGGCCTGCTGATAATTGTTGGCAACCGCCACCGAATAGAATTCGCCGATCGAATTCTCGCCCTTCAGTACGCAGCTGGGATATTTCCAGGTGATGGCCGAGCCGGTTTCCACCTGCGTCCAGGAAATCTTGGAATTCCGGCCGCGGCACTCGCCGCGTTTGGTGACGAAATTGTAGATGCCGCCGAGCCCGTTCTCGTCGCCGGGATACCAGTTCTGCACGGTCGAGTACTTGATCTGCGCATCGTCCAGTGCGACCAGCTCCACCACCGCCGCATGCAGTTGGTTCTCATCGCGCATCGGCGCGGTGCAGCCTTCCAAGTAGCTGACCGATGCGCCTTCGGCGGCGACGATCAGGGTGCGCTCGAATTGCCCGGTCTTGGCCGCGTTGATGCGAAAATAGGTCGACAGTTCCATCGGGCAGCGCACGCCCGGCGGCACATAGACGAAGGAGCCATCGGAGAACACCGCGGAATTCAGCGCCGCGAAAAAATTGTCGCCGGGCGGCACGACGCTGCCCAGATAGCGTTCGATCAGCTGCGGATGGTCGCGCACGGCATCGGAGAACGAGCAGAAAATGACGCCGGCCTTGCCGAGCTTCTCCTTGAAGGTGGTCGCGACAGACACGCTGTCGAATACCGCGTCCACCGCGACCCCGGCGAGCGCGCGCGCTCGTGCAGCGGTATGCCGAGTTTGGCGTAGGTCGCGAGCAGCTTCGGGTCCACCTCATCGAAGCTCTTCGGCGCATTCTCCGGCGCGCGCGGCGCCGAGTAATAAGAGATGTCCTGGTAGTCGATGGGCTTGTAGTGCACATGCGCCCAGTTCGGCTCCTGCATCGTTTGCCAGTGCCGAAACGCCTTCAGGCGCCAATCGAGCAGAAACGCCGGCTCGTTTTTCTTGAGCGATATCGCGCGCACCACGTCCTCATCGAGACCCGGCGGCAAACTATCGGACTCGATATCCGTGACGAAGCCATGCCGGTATTTTTGGCCGATGAGCGCTTCGACGTCTTGCGATTTGCTTGACACGATTGATTTCCGGTTCAGTTACGGCGCGCGCTCAAGACGCGTGGCGCCGAATTTCGAAGGCCAGGTTCGTGACGCGCACCGCGGTCGAATCCAGGCCCGCCAATTGATGCAGCGTCACATCCTCCAACGCGCGACGAATGGCGGCATTGACCCGCTGCCACGCGCCGCCGACTCGACACTGCCGCTCGATTCCGCACTGGCTGGAGGCGCCGCTGCATTCGGTGATGGCGATCGGGCCTTCGAACACGTCGAGAATTTGCGCGGCGGTGATTTGCTCCGGATCTCGCGCAAGCCGATATCCGCCTAGCGAGCCGCGCGAGGAAATCACCAGGCCGGCGCGCTGCAAGCCCTTCAGCACCTTGCTCACCGTGGGCCGGCTGAGGCGCGTGCGCTCAGCCAGCTCCGCCGCGGCGCGATGTGCAGCGGATCTTGCGCTAAACTCGCCAATATGACGGTCGCGTAGTCGGTCATTTTGCCCATTCGCAACATGGTGAATTGCCTTTGCCCAAGCGGATCCTAATGTGGGACTATTTTAGTCCTATTTGATGCGCAGTGCCAGCCCGGGCGCGGAGCCGGATCTTGATTTTGTTATCCTTGCCGGGCTTAATCCCCCGACACGCATCAGTGAGATACATTCGATCATGAACACCGTAGAGCTAACCGCCACTGCACGCGCATTGGTCGCGAAGAACCGAGGGATTTTGGCCGCGGACGAGAGCAGCGGCACCATCGCCAAGCGCTTTGACAGCATCAAGCTGGAGTCGACCGAGGAGAACCGGCGCGCCTATCGCGAGATGCTGTTTCACGGCGCCGGGCGCCGGCGAATTCATCAGCGGCGTGATCTTGTACGACGAAACGCTGCGCCAGAAGACCAAGGCGGGCATGCCGTTTCCGACGTATTTGAGCCAGCACGGACATGATCCCCGGCATCAAGGTCGACACGGGCGCCAAGCCCTTGGCCGGATTTCCCGGCGAGACCATCACCGAAGGGCTCGACGGTTTGCGCGAGCGCTTTGCCGAGTACCGCAAGTTGGGCGCGAGATTCGCCAAGTGGCGTGCGGTGATCGACATCGGTGCAGGCATTCCGAGCGCGCTATGCGATCGATGCCAACGCGCAGGCGCTGGCGCGCTACGCGGCTCTATGCCAGGAGGCCGGGATCGTGCCGATCGTGGAGCCCGAAGTCCTGATGGACGGCAACCATACGTTGCAGCGCTGCGAAGAGGTCACCAACGCCGTGCTGCAACGGCGTGTTCGGTCACTTACATGCGGCGCGCATCCTGTTGGAAGGCATGTTGCTCAAGCCGAACATGGTGGTGGCGGGCAAGAAATGCGCGGAGAAGGCCTCCCCTGAGCAGGTCGCGGAAGCGACGCTGCGCACCTTGAAGCGGCACGTTCCGTCCGCGGTGCCCGGCATCGCCTTTTTGTCCGGAGGCCAGAGTCCGACCGAAGCGACGCTGCATTTGAGTCTCATGAATGCCGCGGGACCGGCGCCGTGGGCGCTCACCTTCAGCTACGGACGCGCGCTGCAGGAGACGGCCCTGAGCGCCTGGGCGGCAACCCGGCGGCTTTCGCCGCCGGCCAGAAGGCGCTGGCCACGCGAGCCAAGCTCAACGGCCTGGCGGCGGGCGGCAGCTACAAGACTTCGATGGAAAGCGCGGCGGCTTAGTCCTCCGCGCCGCCCGCGAATCCGCGCCGTGGGGCGCGGCGTTCACAGCTCAAGCAAATCCTTGAACCAAACCACCTCCATCGTCGAGATCCGCAATCTGGGTTACGCCGTGAGCTCCCGCGCGGTGTTTGCGGGCCTCGACATGGAGATTGCGCGCGGGCGGGTGACCGCCATCATGGGACCGAGCGGCACCGGCAAGACCACGTTGCTGCGTCTGATCACCGGCCAGGCGGTCGCCGACAGCGGGTCGATAAACGTGGCCGGGACCGATATGCGCAACGTGCGCCGCGCCGATCTGTACGTGCTGCGGCGGCGCATGGGCATGCTGTTCCAAAACGGCGCGTTGCTCACCGATCTTGAGCGTGTTCGAGAATGTCGCGTTTCCGCTTCGCGAGCACACGGATCTGCCGGAACGGATCATTCGCCAGCTGGTGCTGACCAAGCTGCAGGCGGTGGGTTTGCGCGGCGCGGCGCCGCTCATGCCGGCCGAGCTATCCGGTGGCATGACGCGGCGCGTGGCGTTGGCGCGCGCCATCGTGATGGATCCGGAAATCTTGATCTACGACGAGCCGTTCGTCGGATTGGATCCGATCTCCATGGGCGTCATATTGCGGCTGATTCGCCGCCTGAACGATGCGCTCGGTCTGACCAGCATCGTCGTGTCGCACAACGTGCAGGAAATTTCCACGGTGGCCGACACGGTGTTCCTGTTGTCGGGCGGCAAGGTCGTGGCGCGCGGCACGCCGCAGGAGCTGCAATCCTACCCGTCGGACGTCGTGCGGCAGTTCGTCGGCGGTTTGCCCGACGGACCGGTGCCGTTTCACTATCCCGCGCAGGACTATTTCAGCGAGCTTTTGGCGCAGGGCGAGGATCATTGAACCTGATAAGAGAGCTTTGGAACAGCCTCCTAGAATCGCTGCAGGGCCTGGGCGCGGTCACACGTTTCCTGCTGAGCCTGATGGCCCATACGCCGCGCGCGCTGTTGCGCTTCGATTTGATCGTGCAGCAGGTTTTCAATTCGGGCGCGTTGTCGCTGGTCATCATCATGCTGTCGGGCCTGTTCGTCGGCATGGTGCTCGGACTGCAAGGCTTTCAGCTGCTGCAGCGCTTCGGTTCCGAGGAGGCCTTGGGCACCGCGGCGACGATCGGCTTGGTCAAGGAACTGGGTCCGGTGGTCACGGCGCTGCTGTTTGCGGGGCGCGCCGGCACGGCGTTGGCCTCGGAGCTCGGATTGATGCGCGCCACCGACCAATTATCGGCGATGGAAATGATGGCGGTCGATCCGATTCAAAGAGTGGTGGTGCCTCGCTTCCTGGGTGGAGTCATCACGATGCCCCTGCTCGCGGCGATCTTCAGCCTGATCGGCATCTACGGCGCGCAGCTCGTGGGCGTGCAAATCATGGGCGTCGATTCGGGCAGCTTCTGGTCGCAGATGCGGGCCTCGGTTGACCTGCGCGACGTCAACGAGGGCATCGTCAAGAGCTGCATATTCGGCGTCGCGTGCAGCCTGATCGCCGTGTACGAGGGTTATAACGCGATACCCACCGCGGAGGGGGTCGGGCGGGCGACCACGCGCACGGTGGTCACGTCCGCCGTGGTGGTTTTGTTCTTGGACTATCTGCTTACCGCAGCGTTTTTGTAAGAGGGCATCGATACAATGAGCAAGTCGAGTACGTTGAATCTGGGAACGGGGGCCTTCGTGCTGCTCGGTTTCGCGGCGTTGGCTTTTTTGACCACGCAGACGACCAGCCGCGGCGTGCACTTCGCCAGCCCACCGCACTACGACGTGACGGCGAAATTCGACAATATCGGTGATTTGAAGGTGGGCGCGCCGGTCTCCATGTCGGGCGTCGAGATCGGGCGGGTGGCGCGCATCGACCTCGACACCAACGAATACAAGGCGGTGGTGCTGCTGCGCTTGAACGCCAAATACAACCGGATCCCCACCGACAGCGATGCCAGCATCTACACCCAGGGCTTGCTCGGGGGTAAATTCATCGGCCTGACTGCCGGAGGCGCCGACACCTATTTGAAGAACAAGGATCAAATAGACTTCACGCAGTCTGCATTCGTGCTTGAAAATCTGATCGGCCAATTGGTCGCGAATTTCGCGAAGAGCGCGGGCGCATCGGGCTCCGCGCCGGCAAAGGCGGATGCCCCGGCGCCCACGGAGAAAACCAAATGAAGATGTCCGAATTGCGCATCAGGACCGGCTATCGCGCTCACCCTGTGGGTGATGCTCGCCGCGGCGGTGCCGTGCATGCGGGCGCAGGCCGATGCCCAGTCCCAGGTGCCGCCGGCGCCGGCGACCGGCGGGACCGAGGCCTCGAACACACTCGAGCCGCAGGAGCTGATCGAGGATTCCGCGAAGCGCATGCTCACCGAGTTGGACGCGAACCGCGCGATGTACGCCCAGGACCCGGCGAAGCTCGATTCACTGGTCGCCAACGTACTGCTGCCGCATTTCGACAGCGATTACGCGGCCCGGTTGGTGCTGGGTCAGACCTGGCGCACGGCCACGGCCGAGCAGCGCAAGCGCTTCGTGGATGCGTTCTATCACTCGTTGCTGCAGCAATTACGGCAACGCGTTGCTGAATTTCACCGCCGATCGGTTCGTGATCCTGCCTTACCGAGGAGATCCGGCCGAAACAACGGCGACGGTGCGCACCGAAGTGAAGAAATCCTCGGGCGAAAAGGTGCCGGTCAATTTCAGTCTGCGCAAGACCGACTGAAGGCTGGAAGGCGTGGGACGTGGTGATCGAGGGCATTTCGTACGTGAAGAGCTTCCGCACCGACTTTGCTGCGGAAATTCAGCAGAAGGGCCTGGATGAGGTCATTGCGCGGCTCGAAAAGGAAAACGAGGCTCCGCGCCAGCGGCAAAGGCAGCGGCAGCAAGTGAACCACGGGGTCCAGGAGGCGGCCGCTCTCGAAACGACCGGCGACGGGCGCGTTAGAGTGGTGGGTTCGCTCGGCTTTTCCACGGTGAAGGCCCTGCTGCCCCTGGGGAGCGATGCGATCCGCGCGCGGCCAAGCGGCCGTCATTGACCTGGCCGGCGTCAGCCGACAGCGATAGCGCGGGTCTGGCTTTGCTGATCGAGTGGCTGAGCGTGGCGCACGCGAGCCGGGCGTGCCTTGCGCTACGAAAACGTGCCCTCGCAGCTGCACCAGCTTGCCCGGTTGAGCGAAGTGGAAGAGCTGATCGCCGTGGGATGACGCGTCAACCGAACGCCTCGCCGGGCGTTTCACGCCTTAGGTCCAGGCAAAGGGGGGCATTGTCGTGCGTAAACCCGCTTCCGTCGCGTTGGCGGTCGCCTTAGGGCTTTGCGCCGCGGGCTTCAGTGCGCGCACTGAAGCGGGAGTCGTCGTGGGAGTGGGAATCGGGCTGCCGGGGATGGTCGTCGCGCCTCCGGCGATCGCTTTCCCGCCGCTTCCGGCGCTGTACGCGGCACCCTACTATTACCGCTATCCGCGTTACTATTATCCGGCTTTCGTTCCGTACCGCTTCGGCTACCGGTACGGTTGTGGGTTTCGAGGTTACGCCTACCGGCGGCCCTGGCTCCTAACCTGCGGCGGCTGACTTCGACTACTACAGCTCCGGGCCCTCAGGCGGCGGGTTCCCGGGCGGTGGGCTCTCGGGCGCCGAACGGTCGGGAGCCGGGAAGTCGGGCTCCGCGCTGCCGTGAGCGGGGCTCTCGGCGCATAGAGCGGTCGGGAGCCGGAAAGTCGGACCCCGAATTGTCGGGAACCGGGATCGCGGGCGTCGAACTTTGCGGGATCGCGGGGCCGGGCTCGCGGGCGCGGGGATCGCAGGCGCCGGACTCTGCGGCGTTGAGATTTTGGGCGCCGAGGTGGGGGCCCTGGGAGTTGGCGGGGACGAGGTGTCCGAATTCTCCGGCTCCGGATCGATCAACGGCTCTTCGTTGATCTTGCCGTCGGACACCAGAAAGGCGCGGCGCGCCAGGTAGGCGTCGCGAATGAAGACATACGGGTCGTAGACGTTCTTGAGCGTCGCATCGAACGGCAACAGCGAGGCGCGGCGGTCGACCAAGTAGAGAAGTATTAATCCGTACTTGACGTCGGTATTGCTTGAGCGTACTGACGCGGATTGGTATAGGCTGTCGACGACCGTGGCTCGGTGCGTCGCGCAAATCCGATGGGCCGAGCAGCGGGCAGTTCGATGAAGGGGCCGGCATGCACGCCCCAATGGCCGAGGGTCTGGCCGAAGTCCTCGTCGTTGCGGTCCAATCCCGCAGAGGTCGCCGGATCGAGCAGCCCGCCTATTCCGACCGTCGTATTGAGCAGGAACCGCCCGAGATCGTTGGCGGCCGGCCATGAATTTGCCCTGCAGCGCGTCGTTGATCATCACCGTCGGGCGTATTGAGATTGGCGAAGAAATTGCTGATGCCGGTACGGATGGGTTTGGGCACCACGCGCACATAGGCGCGCGCGACCGGTTTGGCGATGCCCCGGTCGATGGCGTCGTTGAATTTGTAGACCCCGCGGTTCCACGATTCCCACGGGTCTTGCGGCGAACGCGGGCTGTTCGGCGGCAGGGTAACGCAGGCGCTCAAAGATGCCGCAACGATGATCGCGAGCGCGTGGCGCGCCACCCTTGTGATCAGCATGATTCATCGATCTCCCTTAAAATTGACGGCCGTGCAGCTATCGTTGCGCGGATCGTGATTGCTGGCCGCGGTCAATGGCGGCCGTTTCCGCTTCCGCTGTCGTCCGCTACCGTATTTTTTCGATTTTTTGGCATCGCCGCCCGCACTTCTTCGAGCATGGCGCTGATTCGCGCGCGCTGAACGGGGTTCAAATCGGGCAGTCCCAAGGCGAGCTGCAATTGATTCGACGCCGTCGCGAGATCGCCGTTCATCAGATAAAAATCAGCCATGTAATAGTACGAGTCGGCGATATTGCCGGCCGCATTTGCCGCCTTGGCAATGAGTCTTGCCTGATTGGGCGTCGGTTCCACCTGATTGAACAGATCGTCCAGAATCAGCTGCGCGCGCTGATTGTCGCCCGCGCGCATCAATGTTTCGGCCAGTCGAAGCGTGATCGGCACGTTGCGGGGAAACAGCGCAGGCGCCTTATCGAGGATTGCCTGCGACTCCTTGACCTCGCCGTTTGCGAGGTAGGCCTGCCCCAGCGCGCCGTAGAACTGCGTCACTTTCGGGTATTCGCGCAGCAGCGCCTGCAGATCGGGTATCGCAGCGGCCGGATCCCGCGCATAGATGTCGGCGACCGCCTTGCCGTAGCGGTCCTGGACGCTCAGGCCGGCGCCATTTTTCAATAAATGAGCGTAGTACTCGCGCGCAGTCTGCGGGTCCTGCACCAAGGATCTCAGGCGCTCGCGTATCAGCAAGTAGCTGAGCGAATCGGTGTGGTAAATGCGCCCGATCTGCTCGGCGCGATTGCGTGCTTCCGCAACGCGCTCGGCCGACAGCGGGTGATCGAGCAAGAACTCGATCTGCTTGGTTCGGCTCGGCTCCGGCCCCATTCTCTCCAGCGCTTCGAAAAAACTCGCCATCGCCAGGGGATCGTAGCCGGCGCTCGCCATCGTGCCGATGCCGACCCGGTCGGCCTCGAATTCCTGGGACTGCGGGTGTAGTTGATTTGATGCTGAATGGCGGCGCTTTGGGTCGCCAGAATGGCGCCCTCCATCGCGCCCGGGTCTCCGCGCCCCGCGGTCGCGCCCAATAGAATCGCGGCCAGCATGGCCGCCATCGACACGAGTCCCGCATGCGTCTGGTCGATCATGCCGCGGACCAGATGCCGCTGGGTGACGTGCGCGGTCTCGTGCGCCATGACCCCGGCAAGCTCGTTTTCGTTGCGCGTGGCGATGAACAAGCCGCTATTGATGGCGATGAATCCGCCCGGCATCGCAAAGGCGTTGATGGCCGGGATCGCGCACCACGAAGTAGTTGAACTGGTGCTGGCCCTCCTCGGCATGGCTCGACAGGCTGTGGCCGATTTCCTGGATGTAATCGCTGACATCCGGATCCTCGATGACCAATCCATGGGCCCGCATCTGCCGGGCCCACATCCGGCCGACTTGATACTCCTCCTCGAGCGATACCGCGGCGGTGGCGGGACTGCCGAGGTCCGGCAGTTCTTGATCGGTCGCGCTCGGGCCGGCGGCCCAGGCGACATTCATGCTCGCGCCGACCGTAAAGGCGGCCGCAAGGGCGCTCCAGGATCCTTTGGCGATCCAGGATTTCAGGTCGGTCACCGATCTCAAGAGCCTCATTTCGCCTCCGGCAAACTCCATTGGAGTGCCGTCGGTACCCCAAAGTTCGCGCATCTATGCCGCGAAACCCCTTGCTTGGGCTGAGCAGCAGCCCATTGCAAGGATCAAGTCAAAGGACTTCGGATGCATAGTCTGCCAGACGCGAGCGCTCGCCGCGCATCAGTGTGATGTGCCCCGAATAGGCCCATCCATGGAAGCGGTTGACGACATAAGTCAGGCCGGTCGTGGTTTCGGTGAGATAAGGCGTGTCGATTTGCGCGATGTTGCCGAGACAGACCATCTTGGTGCCCGGCCCGGCGCGCGTGACCAATGCCTTCATCTGCTTGGGCGTCAGGTTTTGCGCCTCATCGATGATGATGAAGCGGTTCAAGAAAGTGCGGCCTCGCATGAAGTTCAGCGATCTGATCTTGATGCGATGGCGCAGCAAGTCGGTGGTTGCTCCACGACCCCAAGTTCCGCCGGATTGGCTCTGCGTCAGGACCTCCAGATTGTCCATCAGACGCGCCCATCCAGGGCTCCATCTTTTCTTCCTCGGTGCCGGGCAGGAAACCGATGTCTTCGCCCAGCGGAACCGTCACCCGCGTCATGATGATCTCGCTGAAGCGATTGTGATCCAATGTCTGCGCGAGGCCCGCCGCCAGCGTCAACAGGGTTTTGCCGGTGCCGGCGGGCCCGAGAACCGTGACGAAATCGATTTCCGGATCCATCAATAAATTCAGCGCCAGATTCTGCTCGCGGTTTCGCGAACTGACTCCCCACACATTGTTGCGCTCGGTGCGGTAATCGATCGTGAGTTCGAGAATGGCGGATTCGCCCTCGCGCTTGCGCACGATCGCTTCCACGCCGTTCTCGCCCGGGTCATAGACGAAGTGATTGGTTTGCCACTCGCGCACCAACGGTCCGCGGACTCGATAGAAAGTGCGGCTCTGCTGCTGCCAGGACTCCATGCCTTTGCCGTGCTTTTCCCAGAAGTTCGGCGGCAATCGCTGTACGCCGCTGATCAGCAGATCCGCATCCTCGATGGTCTTGTCGCTGGAGTAATCCTCGGCCTGCACCCCGACGATCGCCGCCTTGATGCGCAGATTGATGTCCTTGGAGACCAGGGTCACCCGGGCCAGGGGGAATTTTTGTTGCAGCGCCAGAGTGTCGGCGAGAATGGCGTTGTCGGCTCCATGGCCTGGCAGGCTCGCCGGCAGCACCGATTCCAGCAGCTGCGTCTGAAAGAACAGCCGGCCGCCCGGCGGGCGCTTGCCGTGATTGATCGGCACCGCGGTCGGCAGCGCAAGACCGCGGTCGATCTGCTTCTTGGTCGCGTTGCGCATGAGCTCGTCGAGAAAACGGCTGACCTGGCGCACGTTGCGGGCCGACTCGGACAGGCCCTTCTTTCCGGCATCGAGCTCCTCGAGCACCGTCATCGGTATGTAGATGTCGTGCTCCTCGAAGCGAAATATCGCCGTCGGATCGTGCATCAGCACGTTGGTGTCGAGCACGAAAATTCGCCGCGCCCGCTTGGGCGAACGTGCTTTGGCGACCGCGGTTTGGACGGGCCGCAGGGCGGCCGTCACAGTGCCTTCACCGCCGCCAGCACCGATTCGGCATGGCCGTTGACCTTCACCTTGCGCCATTCCTGGCGAAGTATTCCCTTGGCGTCGATCGAGAAAGGTGCTGCGCTCCACACCCAGGTATTTCTTTCCGTACATGCTTTTCTCCCGGATCACGTCGTACAGTTTGCACACCGTTTGATCGGGATCGCTCAGGAGCTCGAACGGGAAGCCCATCTTCTTCTTGAACTTGACATGCGACTCGACGGTATCCGGGGAGATTCCGCGGATCAGCGTCTTCAATTTCTTGAAGTGAGCGTGTGCGGCGGCGAAACTCGCGCCCTCCTGGGTGCAGCCCGGCGTATTGTCCCGGGGATAGAAATAAATGACCACATTGCTTCCGCCGGCATCCTTGAGCGACCAAGGTCCGTCCGTGCCCTCAAGCGTGAAGGGCGGGGCCTTGCGGCCGACTTCGACTTTGCTCATGTCCTAAGGCTCCGTGCGCCGCTCAATTCTTCACCGGCTCGAAAATGGCATCCAAATTCAAGTGATCGCAGAAATCCATGAATTCCTCCCGCAATACGCCGATATGCAAGTCGACTCGGCACGTTCACGACCAGCTGCACCGAAAACATCGGCGCTCCCGTGTGAGCGGCCGCATAGGAGCGCGTGGACAACTCGGCGATATCCACTCCGCGCTGTGAAAAAAAGCCGGACAGTCCGGCGACGATGCCGGTCTGGTCGAGGCACACGACGTCGATGGAGTAGGGCAGCATGTCGCTGCGCGCGGCGCGCTCCTCGGTGCGCCGCAATTGGATATTCATGCCGGTGGCATCGGCCAGCTTTTTAAACTCGCCCTCGAGTTTGGCAAGGGTGTGCCAATTGCCGTTCACCAACAGCAGCATGGCGAACTCGCTGCCGAGCGAGGTCATGCGGCTTTCGCTGATGCTTCCGCCGCAATCTGCCACAGCTTTGGAAAGTTCGTGCACCATGCCGACGCGGTCGTTGCCGACGGCGCAAATCACGATATGTTGTTTCATTGGCGCAAATTCTACCGGATCGACGCTTGCCACGGTGCATGTCCAGCACTTAAGGTAGCGATTATTTCCTATTGGAGTTGCTTGAATGTTTCGCGGATGTCTGGTCGCCATTGTGACGCCCATGACCGCCGACGGCGGCCTGGACTGGCCGGCGTGGGACCAGCTGCTCGATTTTCACATGCGCGAGTGCACGGACGGCATCGTGGTCGCAGGCACTACCGGCGAATCGCCCACGCTTGCTCTCGATGAAATCGAGGAGATGACCCGCAGGGCCGTGGCGCGCTGCAGCGGAAGACTCAAGGTGATGGTCGGCGCCGGGACTCACTCGACCTCGAGCACGGTGAGCCGCACGCGCGTGTTGTCGAGATTGGGCGTCGATGCGGTCATGCTGGTGACTCCCTACTACAACAAGCCGCCGCAAGAAGGCCTGTACCGGCACTTCATGTCCGCCGCCGACGCCTCGGCGGTACCGATCATGCTTTACAACGTACCGAATCGCACGGCGGTGGACATGTTGCCCGCCACCACGGCGCGATTGGCGCTGCATCCGCTGATCAGGGCGGTCAAGGACGCGAGCGCATCGATGGAACGCGTGCGTGATTTGTTGGCGGCATGTCCTGCGCAGTTTTCGGTGTTGTCCGGCGACGATGCGACCGCCATCGACTGGATTGGCGCGGGAGCGCGCGGAGTGGTATCGGTTTCGGCCAATGTCGCGCCCCGCCGCATGCGCGAGGCGTGCATGGCGGCCCTTGGCGGGGACATGGCGGCCGCCCGTGCCTTGGACGCCGATTTGCAGCCGTTGCACAGGGACTTGTTTGTCGAAGCGAACCCGATTGCGGTAAAATGGGCGGTTGCGAAAATGGGGCTCATCGGGAACACATTGCGCCTGCCGCTGGTCGAACTGTCGCCTGCGCACCATGAGACCGTGCTGCGCGCGATGACGGCGGCGGGAATTATTAAGGAACGAGCAGCATGAGCCTTGACCGGATGATTTTGATCATCGCAGCCGCGGTGATCGCGAGTGGCTGCCACAGGTTCAGCAGGAGCGTTCTGGATTGCCATCGGCCGCAGGAGTATCAAAGCGCCGTGCAGATGCTGCCACTGAAGGTTCCCGCGGGACTCGATACGCCGAATACTCAAGGTGCGCTGGTGATTCCCGAGCTGGATGTCAGCCCGCCGCCGCCGGCACCTAACGCCGCCTGCCTGGATGCGCCGCCGCGCTACAAGCCCGCGCCGGCCAACAAGGCGGCCAGCGGCTAGATTTGATCGCCCAGGCCGCCTCCGGTACCCTTGCGAACCCGCTTAGGTTCGGTTTTGGGTTTCCGAGTGGAGAGGTGGCCGAGTGGTCGAAGGCGCTCGCCTGGAAAGTGAGTAACATCCCAAAAGGTGTTCGAGGGTTCGAATCCCTCCCTCTCCGCCAGCCGCCACCATGAGTCTATGGCGGCTCGCGTTGGCATCTTCGCGACGACTGGCCACGAACTCCGTCAGGCCCGGAAGGGAGCAGCGGTAGAGGCTTCAAGTCGGGCGCCGAAGCCCCAGCCGGCGCGGGTCGCCTCCTTTTAGCGCGCGGTTTTCCCGCGCGCGCGTGCCACGTGTAACGGCTAAACTGGGTGCATGAGCTATATCGTATTAGCGCGTAAATGGCGCCCCAAGCGCTTCGCCGAAATGGTCGGGCAGGAGCACGTGGTCCGTGCCCTCAGCAATGCGCTCGACAGCGGCAAGGTCCATCATGCCTTTCTGTTCACGGGCACTCGCGGCGTCGGTAAAACCACGGTCGCGCGCATCCTGGCCAAATCCCTGAACTGCGAAACCGGGGTCAGCTCGAACCCCTGCGGTGTGTGCGCGGCCTGCCGGGAAATCGACGAGGGCCGGTTCGTCGATCTCATCGAGGTCGACGCGGCATCGCGCACCAAGGTCGACGATACCCGCGAGTTGCTCGACAACGTGCAGTACGCGCCGACCCGGGGCCGCTACAAGGTGTATCTGGTCGACGAAGTGCACATGCTGTCGAATCACTCGTTCAACGCGTTGCTGAAAACCCTCGAAGAGCCTCCGCCGCATGTCAAATTCCTGCTCGCGACCACCGACCCGCAGAAACTCCCCGTCACGGTCCTGTCACGCTGTCTGCAGTTCAGCCTCAAACGCCTTTCGGCGAACCTCATCGGCGAGCGCTTGAAATTCATCGCGGCGGCGGAGACCTTGAGTTACGAAGCGCCGGCGCTCGCGCTGCTCGCGCGGGCCGCCGACGGCAGCATGCGCGACGCCTTGAGCCTGCTGGATCAGTTGATCGCCTTCGGCGGCGGCGCGCTGAATGAAGCGAATGCGCGGGCGATGCTCGGGACCATCGACCGCGGACACGTGACGCGGATCGTCGATGCGCTGTCGCGCGAGGATGGGCCCGCGCTGCTCGAGCAGGTGCGCGAGCTCGACCGCGACGCGCCCGACTATGATCGCGCGCTGGTCGACTTGGCGGCGTTTCTGCAACGCATTGCGATCGCGCAAATTCTCCCCGAGGCGATGCAACTGGACGAGGAGTTCGATGCGCCGACCTTGGCGCGCTTGGGCGCAGCCATGCCGCCCGAGGACGTGCAGCTGTATTATCAGATCGCATTGGCCGGCCGGCGCGATTTGCCCATGGCACCGGAGCCGCGGCTTGGCTTCGAGATGACCTTGCTCAGGATGCTGGCATTTCGCCCTGAGACGATCGCTGCGGCCGCTAGCACGGCGAGCGCTCCGGCGGCGCCTGCTGGGATCGATCCGGGAAATTGGCCGGCCGTGGTCGAAGCCGCGGGCTTGAGCGGCATGACGCGCCAATTCGCCTTGAACTGCGTGGCGGCCTCGTTCGAGAATGATGTGCTCACTTTGCGGCTCGATCAGTCGGCTGCCGAGCGGCGTACGCGAACCACCGAGGAAAAGCTCGTGCAGGGATTGAGCAAACACCTTGGCCGCAACATTCGCATTGTGTTCGATGTTGCGCAGGGGACGCTCGCCACGCCTGCGCGGCAGCGCATCGCGGCGGAGCAGGACAAGGCGGCGCGTGCGGCGGCGGACTTCGAGCAGGACCCTGTGGTCAAGGGTTTGCGGGAGCGTTTCGGCGCCGAGGTGGATGCCGCTTCGGTGAAGCCGGTGAACTAGAACTTCAGGAGAATTCACTCATGATGAAAGGCGGACTGGGCAATCTGATGCGCCAAGCTCAGCAGATGCAGGAGACCATGCAAAAGGCTCAGGCGGAACTTGCGGACATCGAGGTGACCGGAGAGTCCGGGGCCGGCATGGTGAAGATCGTGATGAACGGGCGGCATGAGGCAAAACGCGCGGCGATCGATCCCAAATTGTCGGGGGAAGATCTCGGGCTGCTCGAAGACCTGTTGGTCGCGGCGGTCAACGATGCGGTGCGTAAAATCGCCACTCGCAGCCAGGAAAAATACGCCGGGCTCATGTCCGGATTGAATCTTCCGCCCGGTATGAAGCTGCCGTTTTGAGCATCCGGCGCCGATGAAATACACGCCCACTCTCGCGCGCCTGATCGACTCGCTGCGCTGCCTGCCCGGCATCGGCCCGAAGTCGGCGCAGCGCATGGCGTTTTATTTGTTGGAGCGCGATCGCGACGGGGGCCGGATGCTGAGTCAGGCGTTGGCCGAGGCGCTTGAGCAGGTTGGGCGCTGTAAGCGCTGCCGCATGCTCACCGAGAGCGAACTATGCACGATATGCGCATCGGATCGCCGCGATGCGGCGCAGCTGTGCGTGGTCGAATCGCCCGCCGACGTGGTCGCCATCGAGCAATCGGGGGGCTTTCGCGGCCGCTACTTCGTTCTGATGGGACACTTGTCGCCGCTTGATGGAATCGGTCCGGCGCAGCTCGGGTTGGACGAATTCGAGCGGCTGCTCGGCGCCGGCGAGGTGCGTGAAGTGATTCTCGCCACCAATCCGACCGTCGAAGGCGAGGCGACCGCGCATTATCTGGGCGAACTGGCCTTGCGTTTGGGCCTGAAGGCGTCGCGCATCGCACATGGGGTACCGGTGGGCGGGGAATTGGAATACGTCGATGGCGGCACGCTCGCTCATGCGCTGGCGGGCCGCACCAGCCTTTCGTGAGGTGCTTTGCTTCACGGCGCCAGTCTTTCATAGAGGCGATAAAGCCGGCGGTAGCTTTCGTAGCGGCGCGCGGCGATGCGTTGGCTCGCAACGGCGGCGCGCACCGCGCAACCCGGCTCCTGCAAGTGACGGCAATCGTTGAATCGGCAATCGAGACCGATTCTGTGGATCTCCACGAAGCCGCGCTCCGCCGCGCGCACGATGCTTGCCGGGGGGGCGAAATCGCGCACTCCGGGCGCATCGACGATGGCCGCATCCGGCCGCAGGCGGTACCAGCGGGCGGTGGTCGTGGTATGCCGACCCTCGGCATCGTGGGTGAGCTCGGCGGTTTGCGCCGCTGCATCCGGCACCAGCGCATTGACAACCGACGACTTGCCGACGCCCGACTGCCCGACCAACAAGGTCACCTGACCGGCGAGCGCCTCATGCAGCTGCGCGATGCCCGCACCCGTGAGCGATGACACTTCGCGACATGCAAGGCCCAAGGCGCGATAGTTGGCGAGTTCGGATTGGATCGATTCGCTTGCGAGATCGGACTTATTGACGATCAGCATCGCCGCGATATCCTTCAGCTGCGCACCCGCCCAGTAGCGGTCGACCAGGAACCAGTCCGGGGCGGGCTGCGGAGCCACCACGATGGCCAGCCGGCCTATGTTGGCGGCGACGGGTTCGGGGCGGCCTCGCGCATCGATGCGCTCGAGCAGGTTGCGGCGCGGTTCGATCGAGTCGACGGACGACCCATCGGCCGCCGGCCCGCACACCCAGGCGACTCGGTCGCCGCATACGATGCGCTGTTTGCGTCCGGTGAGGGCGCAATGCACGGTGGTTTCGCCGGACTGCACTAATACGCCGCGGCCGTAGCTGGCGAGGACGAGGCCGCGGCCGCGCGCGCCTTTCAATTCCATCGCTCTGCTAACATGCGGGTTTTCACGCTCCGAGACACGATGAAATCCCCCGAAAATCTGGTTTGGATCGATCTTGAGATGACCGGCTTGCAGCCGGACACCGATCTCATCATCGAGATTGCCACGATCGTAACCGACAAGCACCTCACGGTGCTCGCAGAAGGCCCGGTGCTCGCCGTGCACCAAAGTGCGGAAACGCTGGCCCGCATGGACGACTGGAACCGCAAACAGCACGGCGGCTCCGGGTTGAGCGCACGAGTTCTGGCGAGCCGCATCGATGCGGCCGCCGCGGAGCGCGAGACGCTCGCATTTCTCGAATCTTGGGCGGAGCGGGGTCGCTCACCCATGTGCGGCAACGGCATTTGCCAGGACCGGCGCTTTCTGGCTCGCCATATGCCCGCTCTCGAGCGTTTCTTTCACTACCGAAATCTTGACGTGAGCACGCTCAAGGAATTGGCGCAGCGCTGGGCGCCGCAAATGGCGCAGGAATTCCCAAAAAGCTCGACGCATCGCGCCCTGGACGACGTGCGCGATTCGATTCGCGAGCTGCAATTCTATCGCGAGCGATTTCTGCGCCTGCCTTGACGCGGCTGCGTCAATTCGGCCGGTCGCCTGCGAGAAACATCCACGTTTCGACCACCGTGTCCGGATTCAATGACAGGCTGTCGATGCCCTGATCGACCAGCCAGCGGGCGAGTTCCGGGTGATCGGACGGCCCTTGGCCGCATATGCCCACGTATTTTCCGGCCGCCTTGCAGCTCTTGATGGCCATGGACATCAGCGCTTTGACGGCCTCGTCGCGCTCGTCGAACAGTCTCGCCACCACGCCCGAATCGCGGTCGAGCCCGAGTGCAAGCTGCGTCATATCGTTCGAGCCGATCGACATGCCGTCGAAATACTCGAGATAGCGGTCCGCCAGCAGCGCGTTGGTCGGCAGTTCGCACATCATGATGTGCTTCAACCCGTTCTCCCCGCGTTTGAGGCCGTTGTCGGCGAGCAGCTGCGTGACCGTCCTCGCTTCGAGCAAGGTGCGCACGAAGGGCACCATGACCTGAATGTTGGTCAAGCCAAACTCATCGCGCACGAGCTTCAGCGCGCGGCATTCGAGCTCGAAGCAGGGTCTGAAAGCCTTGTCGATGTAACGCGACGCGCCGCGAAAGCCGAGCATCGGATTTTCCTCGTGAGGCTCGTAGTTCTTGCCGCCGATTAGGTTCGCATATTCGTTCGATTTGAAGTCCGAAAGGCGCACGATGACCGGCTCGGGGGCGAATGCGGCGGCGATTTGCGCGATCCCTTCGGCCAGCTTGTCGACATAAAAGCTCACCGGATCCGCGTAACCGGCAATCTGTTGGCCGATGGTTTCCTTCAATTCAGGGCTTAGTTTGTCGAATTCCAACAGCGCGCGCGGATGCACTCCGATCATGCGGTTGATGATGAACTCGAGCCGTGCGAGACCGACGCCTTTGTGAGGAATGCCGGCGAAATCGAAGGCGCGGTCGGGATTGCCGATGTTCATCATGATCTTCACCGGAATGGGCGGCAGCGAATCCAATTCGATGCTGCGTTGATCGTATTCCAGCATGCCCTCGTACACGTGCCCCGTGTCCCCCTCGGCGCAGGACACGGTCACCGCCTGGTTTTCTTTGATTGCGCTGGTCGCGGTGACGCAGCCGACCACGGCCGGAATACCGAGTTCGCGCGCGATGATGGCGGCGTGGCAGGTGCGGCCGCCGCGATTGGTGACGATGGCTGCCGCGCGCTTCATCACCGGTTCCCAATCCGGGTCGGTCATGTCGGCGACCAGCACATCGCCGGCGCGCACGCGGGACATTTCCTTCACGTCCCTGATGATGCGCGCATGTCCGGCGCCGATACGCTGACCGATGCTGCGGCCGCTTACCAGCAAGCTCGAGCGCGCCTTCAGCGTGTAGCGCTGGATCGAGCGCCCGGCGCGGCTCTGCACGGTCTCCGGGCGCGCCTGCAAAATATAGATCTTGCCGGTGAGGCCGTCCTTTCCCCACTCGATATCCATCGGCGTGCCGTAGTGTTCCTCGATGATCAGGGCCTGGGTTGCCAGGGCGTGGATGTCCGCCTCGTCGATCGAGAAACGTTGCCGGTGCGCGGGCGCGACATCCACGGTGCGAACGCGCTGATCGCTCCCGGGCGCGCCGTAAACCATTTTGATGGCCTTCTGGCCGAGATTCTTGCGCAGAATCGACCGGCGCCCGGCCCGCAGCGCCGGCTTGTAGACATAGAACTCGTCCGGATTGACGGCGCCCTGAACCACGGTTTCGCCGAGACCGTACGCCGAGGTGAGGAACACCACGTCGCGGAACCCGGAATCCGTGTCGAGCGTGAACATGACCCCGGCAGCGCCTAGATCGCTGCGAACCATGTGCTGAACGCCGACCGACAACGCCACCGCGTTATGGTGGAAATTACTGTGCACGCGATAGGCGATCGCCCGGTCGTTGAACAGCGAGGCGAATACCTCGTGTATGCACGCGAGCAGCCGCTCCTCGCCCCGCACGTTGAGAAAGGTCTCCTGCTGGCCTGCGAAGGAAGCGTCGGGCAGGTCCTCGGCGGTCGCCGATGAGCGCACGGCGACGGCGAACTGCTCGCTATTGGGCAATTTCCCGCCCATTTTTCGCCAAGCCTCGAGAACCTCGTTCTGCAGCCGGTCCGGAAAGGGGGTGGCAAGCATCCAGCCGCGGATTTGCTTACCGATGACGGCGAGCCTCTCCACATCGTCCACGTCGAGCGAGGCGAGGGTTTCGCGGATGCGCTGATCGAGGCCGGCCTGCGCCAGGAAGTCCCTATAGGCATGCGCGGTGGTGGCAAATCCGTCCGGCACCGATATGCCCAGCGCGGCGAGCCGTGAGATCATTTCACCGATCGAGGCGTTTTTCCCGCCTACCAGATCGACATTCTCGTTCCTTAACTTCTCAAACGGAATGATGTAGGGCTTCATGACTCATTGCTTGTCCGATGATTCGTTAAGTGAAACACTTCGCCGGCAAAGGCGCGCAGACATAATGGAAATACCGTGATCAAACGAACCGTATTTTTTGTCTCCGACCAGACCGGCATCACCGCAGAGACGATGGGCCACAGCCTTATGGCACAATTTGACGGCATAGAATTTCGGCAGGTGACTGTGCCATTTATCTCCACCGTTGACAAGGCGACGGAGGCGGTGCGCAAAATCGACCTGGTCGGCAAGCAGGAGGGCGTTCGACCGATCATATTCAGCACCCTGGTGCAGGAGGACGTACGCAACGTGGTTCGCGGCAGCAGCGGCTTTTTCCTCGATTTCTTCGATCCGTTCCTCGCGCCCCTCCAGAACGAACTGAAAACGCAGTCCGTGCACGTCATGAGCAGGACTCATCGAATGGCCGACACGCACGCTTACGCCACGCGCATCGATGCGACCAATTTCTCGCTGGCCAACGACGATGGATCCGTGGTGCGCGACTATGAGCGCGCCGATGTCATCCTGATCGGCGTGTCGCGCTCCGGAAAAACACCGACCTGTCTTTATTTGGCGATGCAATATGGAATCTTCGCGGCCAATTATCCCTTGACCGAGGATGATTTGGAATCGCGCAAGTTGCCGAGAGGACTCGAGCAGCATTCGCGCAAGCTGTTCGGATTGACGATCAAGCCGGACCGTCTGCAGCAAATTCGCAACGAACGGCGCCCCGACAGCCGCTATTCGTCGCCGCGCCAAGTGGCCTTCGAAGTGCGTGCCGCGGAATCCTTGTTCGAACGGCACGGCATTCCGGTCATCGACACCACGGAATGCTCGATTGAGGAAATTTCCAGCAGAATACTCGACCGCATGGGCATCGAGCGACGCTTGCGACCGTGACGAGCCGTGCCCGGCCGGTGGCAATGCGCCTGAGCGGCTGCAGTTCACGTGGGCGTCTTGTGCCTGCATGGTATAGTCGAGCCATGATTGCGGATCAATGGTGTGCGACATCGTGGCGGGCTCGGCCCGGCGGCTTCGTCGGCTTGATGACGCTGTACGAAAGCAATTTCATCCGCCTCGGTTGGCTGGTGGAGGATCTGCGGGCCGTCGACAGGCACCGCGTATCGACCGTCAGTGCGGACTGTGATCTCCATCTCACTCCATTGGAACTTTCCCGCTATACGGGCGTGTTTCGCCTCACGTACGAATTCCAAACGGATACCTCGAGGGTGCGCGATCCGGATTTGGAAGTGTGCGTGTATCACGATGCGCGCCTCGCCGAGGTTCGCAGCTTTCGCGGTTTCGAACGGCACCCGCAGTTCGCCAAATTGCAGTCCCGACTCAAGCGTGAACTGGATCAGCGCTGGACCCGAAACATGATGCTAAATAAATGGCTGGAATATTGCGCCGAGCGGGGGCATCGGTTTTAGCGGGGTAGACCCTCAAGGATGTCCCGCGGGTAAACGTCGAGTTCGAGGCGGGACTTTGATCGATAAGCTGAGTTTTCTCAAAAACGGCTTGGAAGGGGCCGCAAGTCCGGACGAGGAGCGGCTGATGCAGCTCTTCCAGAATCGCGCGGGCCTGAAAAAGGCGTACGCGGATCTGAAGGACGAATTTCATCTGCTGCGCGACCGCCTCAAGCAGCAAGAAGGCGCCACGATTCGCGTGCAGGAGCAATTGGATGGGCTGGGCGACCTGCTCTCGGATCTGCGCAGCGGGTTTGGCGCGTTGGTTTTTTTCCAACTGCGCGGGTTGTGGAAGACCTGCCACCAGCAGCTGTCGGGCTTCGCCGGGGATCTGACGCGCCAAGCCGAGATTCGCGAATCCGGCAAATTCCAAGCGGAGTGCGAAGCGGCCAAGAACGCCCGGCTCGCCGATGTCGACCGGCGGCTGCAGGCGGCGCAGGGCGAAGCCGATATTCAGCGCGAGCGTTTAACCGAAGCGCAAGCCGAGCTGCGGCGATTGACGGCATTCTGGCATTACTTCCAGCGCCGCCGGCGGCAGAAGGCGCTCGAGATTCTGCGCCAAGCGGTGCTGAATGCCGATGCGGCGGTCGGCGACTTGCACGCCGAGCGCAGCGCGACCAACAGCGAAGCGCTGAGCGAATTTCCCGGTATATCCTTGAGCGTGCGCCGCACCATCAATTTGGCCCTCATCAGCTACGCGGAGTCGCTGTGCGAGCACGTGGATGAGTTCGGTCTGGCGGCCCGCGCCAAAGAGGCAGTTGCGCGCCGCGTCCACGAGATGAGTTTCGGGACGCGTGCGGATTGCGAAGGCTACATGCAGCGGGTGCAAAAGGCGCAGGCCGCTGTCGCCAATCACAAACTGATCTACGCGGGCGTCAGAGCCAAGTTGGAGCGGCTGCGCGCCACCTGCGAATACCGCAACGCGGACGATACGGTGCCTACCGCGGACTCGCTCGCCGCCGCAACATCCGCGACACCGGCGAACTGGAACGTGTTGGCCGAAGATTATTGGGACCTTTACAGCGTGCTGCTGCGCTAGCCTCCAGCCGCGGCGTCAATGTGCATCGGTGCGCCTCGCTTGCGTCGGCCCCGCCTTGTGAGCGGATACGACCGCAAGATCGGCTGCGATCTGCGCCGCTTCATCGAGTATGATTCCGGCAGCGGAATCTTCCTTGATGTCCTCCAACGACTTCACCGCGGGCATACCGTGGGCGGCGCGCCAAGCGTTTTCGCGCGCCAGGCGCTCGCTTTCTTGTCGTTTACGCTCGGCCTCGCGGGTCTTCAGATTCAAGGACAGCGTCTTCTGATTGCGCATCGCCTCGAGCGCGGCAATGTCGTCATGCAGATAGCGAAAGTCGGCGCTGCCGGCGGTGCGCTCTTCGTGTAGTTTTTGCAGCGCAGCCGCCAGCGGTTTCAGATCGCCCTCGGCCTTGAAACTCGCCGGCTCGATGTGATCCCAGGGCAAGGCGCGGTCGCGGGTGCTTTCGCCGACCTCGTTGGCATCGATGAGGGAGGGCAGCACGATATCCGGAGTGACTCCCCGATCCTGGGTGCTCTCACCTGTAATCCGATAATACTTGCCGATGGTGACGTTCAGCTGACCGAGCTCGGGCTTGCGGCCGAAAATCGTGTAGTTGAGCGGGTGCGCGTTCTGCACGGTGCCCTTGCCGTAGGTCTGTTGGCCGACGATGAGGCCGCGGCCGTAATCCTGGATCGCGCCGGCGAATATCTCGGATGCCGAGGCGCTGAACCTGTCCACCAACACGATCATAGGGCCGCTGTAGAAGATCGCGGGATCGGGATCCTCGTCGACCTCTATGCGCCCGGTGGTATCGCGCAACTGGACCACCGGGCCGCGGTCAATGAAAAGGCCGGTCAGCGACTCCGCCTCCGGCAGGTAACCCCCGCCGTTGGCGCGCAAATCCATGATCAACACCTCGGCGCCTTCTTTGCGCAGCTCGCCGATCAGGCGCTGCACATCGCGCGTGGTGCTGCGAAAATCCTTGGCACCGGCGCGGCTGGCGTCGTAATCCTGATAGAAACTCGGGACGGTGATGATGCCGACCTTTACGTCGTGGCCGTTGCGCTGGACGGTGCGAATCGCCTTGTGCGCCGCCTGCGCTTCGAGCGATACGCGGTTGCGGGTGAATTCGACGACCTTTTGCACGGAACCCGGCGCCGCGCCGGCGGGCAGCAGCTGCAGGCGCACCAACGTGCCGCCGGGCCCGCGTATTTTTTGCACGACGTCGTCCAGGCGCCATCCGATCACATCGACCAGCTCACCGTTTTTGCCTTCGCCGACGGCGGTGATGCGGTCGTTCGCCGAGAGCTTGCCGCTGACGGCGGCTGGCCCGCCCGCGATCACATCGATCACCGTGACATAGTCATCGGTCAATTGCAGCGAGGCGCCGATGCCTTCGTAGCTCAAGCTCATTTGAATGTTGTATTCCTCCGAGTTGCGCGCGGAGAAATAATTCGAATGGGGATCCAACGAGAGTACAAAAGCATTCATGAACGCTTCAAATACGTCGTCCGGCTTGCTCTGGTCCATGCGCTTCGCCACGTGCTCGTAGCGCTTGCGCAAAATCTCCGCCGCCTCCGGCCACTGCTTGCCGGCCGTGATCAGCGACAACGCATCGTTCTTGACGCGTTTGCGCCACAGCTCGTTCATCTCGACCGCGTTCGCCGGCCAGGGTTCCTTCTCGCGGTCAAAGTTGAAGGATTCGTCGATATCGAAATCCGGCTTCTTGGCAAGCAATTCTATGGCGTAGTTCATGCGCTCGCGGCTGCGTTGCTGGAAGCGCCGGAAAATTACGAACGCAGGCTCGACATCGCCCGCCTTGATGGCATCATCGAGCTCGTATCGGTAGCGCTCGAACTCGACGATGTCGCTCGCATAGAAATAACTTCTGCCGCCGTCGATGGCGTCCAGATAGCGGTCGAGGATCAGGCTCGACAGCCGGTCATCGAGCGGCGCCCGCCGGTAGTGCTCGCGGGCCACGATGTCGCTCACGCGGCGCGCCACATAATTTTCCTGGTCCGTGGGTGCGAGCACGGCGCCTGCGGCCGGAGCGGATGCCGGCGGCGTCATCGCCGCGCCGAGCAATGCCGCGAGGCCAACCGCACTTGCGCAGACGGCGAGCGCCGTAACCCAGCGCGAGCCCTTCGCCCAAGGCCTATTAGTCATCACCGTACCCGTTCTCCTGTAAACTGCATGATCCTTAAGGTCGCCCAAGGCTAGACGAGCCTATACCGCAAGCCAAGTGTATACGACCCTGAAGATATGCGTCCGTTCACGGTTTTGATGGTCTTTGGCTCGTGGTCCGCCGGCGGCCGGATCCGAACTGCGATACGCGGCGCCTGACGCTGCGCGTGTCGCCAAGGAGCATTCGATCGTTACCGGAACTCGGGCGAGCCGCCGGCTGAAAGTCGCTTGTCTCGCGGCATTACTCGGCGCCTGCGCGGTGCAGCACAGGGGACCGCCGCCGTCCACGGACATCGACGAGGCCGGATTCAGGGACGACGTCCGCACATTGGCCTCCGATGAATTCGCAGGCCGCAGACCGGGCACGCCGGGCGAGGATCAAACCGTCGCCTTCCTGATCGCGCAATTCCGCAAGTTGCACTTGGAACCCGGCAATGGCGACAGCTACGTGCAGCGGGTCCCGCTGGTGGAAATCCTCGCGGGCGAGGACGCGACCCTGTCGGCGGGCGGCCGCGGCACCGCAAATCCGCTGCGCTACGGCAAGGATATGGTGATTTGGACCAAGCGCGTCGTTCCCGAGGTGCGGCTTTCGCAGAGCGAACTGGTGTTCGTCGGCTACGGCATCGTGGCGCCAGAGTACGAGTGGAACGACTACGCCAAGCTCGACGTGCACGGCAAGACGGTGCTCGTGTTGATCGGCGATCCGGGCTATGCCGGCAAGGACCAGGCGCTGTTCAAGGGCAATGCCATGACGCACTACGGCAGCGTGGCCTACAAGTTCGAGGAAGCCGCCCGGCAGGGGGCCGCCGGGGCGCTGCTGATCCACGACGCCGGGGCGATCGGTTACGGCTGGAATGCGGTGGCGAGCGGCTGGAGCGGGCCGCAGCTCGATAGGCCGAGCGCGGACGAGAATGCGGGCCGTGCAGCCATCGAGGGTTGGCTCGCCAACGAAGCCGGCCATGCCCTGTTCGATCAGGCGGGACTCGATTATAAGGCACAGGTGCGCGCCGCGGCGCGCCGCGGGTTCAAAGCGATTCCCACCGGGCTCAAGATCGACGCGGAGATTCACAATAGCATCCGCCGTTTCAGCTCCGCGAACGTAATCGGGCTGTTGCAGGGGGCGCAGCACCGCCATGAATATGTCGTCTATGGCGCCCATTGGGATCACTTGGGCCGCGATTCACGCGGCGCCATCTACAGCGGCGCGGTGGAGAACGCCACCGGAGTGGCCGGACTGCTGATGCTGGCGCAATCCTTCCACCGCACGCGGCCGCCGCCCGACAGATCGATCGTGTTCGTCGCATTCACCGCGGAGGAATCCGGGCTTCTGGGCTCCGCTTATTATGTCGAGAACCCGGTATTTCCGCTGCCGCAAACCGCCGGGATGCTCAATCTTGATGGGCTGC
Organism: uncultured Gammaproteobacteria bacterium; assembly: GCA_963813755.1. Taxonomy (GTDB): domain Bacteria; phylum Pseudomonadota; class Gammaproteobacteria; order Steroidobacterales; family Steroidobacteraceae; genus Bog-1198. The sequence continues at coordinate 97,279 of CAWEZY010000009.1, forward strand.
ACATCGGCGGCCGGACGCGCGATGTCCTGGTGTTCGGTGCGGGAAATTCGGATCTGGAGGAATACGTGCGCGCGGCGGCGCTGCTGCAAGGGCGCGAAGTGCGCCCTGAGTTCCACCCCGAACAGGGTCTATACTTCGGCTCCGATCAGTACAGTTTCGCGCGGCACGGCGTGCCGTCGTTGTATTTCAGGGCGGGGATCGACGATTCGGCGCGCGGGCCTGCATGGGGCCAGGCGCAGCTCGACGACTACATGGCGCATCGCTACCGTCAACCGAGCGATAAATATTCCGATGATTGGGACGTGCGCGGCGCGATCGACGACCTGACCCTTTATTACGAAGTGGGCGACCGATTGGCGCACACACGGCGCTTCCCGCGCTGGTACCCAAGCAGCGAGTTCAACGAGGACTAGGTGCTTTCGAGGGAAACCGGCGGGGACGCTAGCGTTTGCCGACTCGTTCCCAGTGTTTTTTTCGGTCGAAACTGCCCGAACTGTTGTACGGATCGAATCCGCGCGCTTCGCTCGCAGCCTGCGGCTGCGCGTCGTCCACCTTGAGCCCGTTCGCCGAACGTTCGTTCGTCGATTGCGAATCGGACTCGCTCACGCGGACCTTGGGGTCTCGATCGTTTGCTGGCCTTTCCTTGTTCGCCATCGTGCTTCCCTCGTATAAAATCAGCAATTCACTTCCGGCGCCGATGCACGGGCTTCGAGCCCGGCGGGGACGCATCGCGCGCGCGACTCACGTCGCTCGCGCAGCCAATGCTTTATTTTTCGATACGGCTTGAGCCGGATTTTCCCAAATATCGGCGATCGCCGCTTAAGGAACCTGCGAAAGTGTGATGCTCGTCAAACCGCAGGTAACTTAATCTCGGCAGTGGGTGTTCGGGATTGCGCTGCGCGGTGTTCGGCGGGTCAGGCCGATTTGGCGCCGACATGCCAAATTGCCTTGAGGGCCTTGAAGAGCAAATAAAACCCATAGGGCCCTAAAAGCACGACCCACGAGGCTATCGAGCCCTTTGCGAGGCCACCATAAACACTTTGGTAGACGCGCAGCGCACTCGCGTCCTCGTAGCGTCCCAGCACCGAGGCGCCCACGAAGAAAATGAGTCCCGGCAACAGCGCGAATCCGGTCACGAGCGCGATGCCGGAAAACAAGAGCTCCCGAGGCCATGCGCCGGCCGCACCCGGCCGCTTTGAATTTCTCGGTGAAGACATGGCGCGCCATTGTAACCAAATGCATCGCTCCTCGCCCGGGGCTGTAAACTAGCGGCATGCGCAGCAGGATCCCGCATTCTCCGTTCGACGCAATGTTCCCGGGCTCATGGGCACCGACCCAAGCCGCATGATGCGCACCGCCGTAGTCGGCGTTGGCTATTTGGGCCGCTTCCACGCGCAGAAGTACCATGGTTTGCCCAATTGCAACCTGGTAGGCATCGCCGATCCGTCGGCGCCCGCGCGATTGGCGGTAGCGGCCGAATTGGGAGTCGCGGCGCACGCCGATTACCGCGAGCTGTTGGGGCGCGCCGATGCCGTCAGCGTGGTGACGCCGACGCCTTCGCACTACGCGATCGCCAAGGAATTTCTCGAGGCCGGCGCGCATGTCCTGCTCGAAAAGCCGATGACCACGACGGTGGCGGAAGGCGAAGGCCTTATCGAGGCGGCGCGCCGCGCGAACCGCATCCTGCAGATCGGCCACCTGGAGCGGTTCAACGCCGCCGTTCAAGCGGTGCAGCCGATACTCACCGTACCGCGGTTTATCGAGTCCGCGCGCCTTGCGCCGTTCAAGCACCGCGGCACCGACGTCGATGTGGTGCTCGATCTGATGATTCACGACATCGACTTGATCTTGAGCATCGTGCGCTCGCCGGTGGTAGCCGTCGATGCCATCGGCAGCAGCGTCTTTTCCAACGAGATCGACATTGCCAACGCGCGCCTGCGCTTCGCGAACGGTTGCGTGGCCAACGCAACGGCGAGCCGCGTCAGCCTGAAGACCGAGCGCCGTCTGCGGCTATTTCAGGACGACGCCTATGTGTCGGTGGATTTGCACCAGAAGCTTTTGACCGTGATCCGCAAGACGAATGGCGTATCAACCGACGGGCTACCCAAGGTCAACATCGAGGAAACCGGATACGAACAGGGCGATGCCCTCAAGGCGGAAATCGAAGCATTCCTGCACGCCGCTGCGACCGGCCAACCACCGCCGGTGACGGGCGAGGACGGCCTGAAGGCGCTGCGCACGGCCCTGCTGATCGCCGAACAGGTGGCGAATTCCAGAGCGGGATTTTCAGCCGCACCTGCTTGAGGTGCTGACATCAAGGGTTGGGCGGCGCAGCGCTCGGTGCCGCCGCGATCGGCGGCGCAGGCGAGGGAGCGGGCGCAGCGGTTGGCCCGGCATCGGGTAACATGGTCACGCGGTCGACGAAGTAACGGGTGTCGGCAAAGCAGGAGGTCGGTACGCCGGAATGTTCCGTGTAGTGCAGTTGGACTCGCTCGCCGACCAACTTATCGAGCTGCGCGCCTAATTTGGGGTCGCGCACGCTGAACTGCCAAATTTGCGGCGATACGCCGGCGACCACATACTGGGCCAATTCGCCTTCCTCGGTCTTGCAAATCCAACCGCGGCGCGAAAACTTCTGCAGCACGCCCGCGCGCGTGCCGTCCGAATATGCCCAAGAAAGACTGAACCAGGTCCAAAGGCCTGCGCCCGCGATCGCCACGAGCATCAGAAGCGTGAGGAGACGCCCGAATCGCTCGGAGGAACGACGGCGCCGGGGTACGGTGAGGGGAACGTCAATCTGCGTCATGATCGCGAGCCTTGATGATCAGAGCGTCGCTGCGCGGGCTTTTGCCATGGAACACGCCTGTGAGTCCCACAACGCGATGCGATCCGCGCTGCGCAATTTTTAAGTATGGCGGATTAAGATGCCTAATTCCACAGATAGACCTAACTTGCGTGGCGCGCGGCAAGGCCCGCGCCGCTCAGATCACCGGAGCGTGGCTCGCGCGCATCAGCGCACCCACGCGCTCAGGCTCGGTTATGGCGGCAAAGCGCGTAGGTCTTACCGCGGGGAGGGCGCCGCGTAGCGATATTTGAGGCGCCACCACTTGCCGCCGCGGGGCGCGATCTCGAGATACAGGCCGTCGCGGTCGAACATCCGCACCGTTTTGGCGGCGGGTCTGGCGTTTCGCGCGATGCTGTCGGTGAGCGGCATCGGGGGGCAACTCTCAAGCTAGGTCGACCAGTTGCCCCCAAGATTTCTCCCAGCTGCCCCGGAAGTCAACGGCAGGCTCCGCCGCTCCCGGGACCCCAAAAGCATAAAAAAACCCGCGTTTCATGCGGGTTTAGCGGAAGTCCTCGAATCTTTTCGGATGGTGTCGGATCATCTAAATGGTGGAGCCGGGGGGAATCGAACCCCCGTCCATAAGTCCTACGTTTCAAGATCTACGTACGTAGCCGCGTCTATTGTTCTCGCCGCGCACTGACCCGACGGGCAGGGAAAGCGTGCAGCCAGCCCGGTGGCGATTCGCAAGATACACCCCGGACACGTGTACCCCACTAGCTGATGAGCGCTACCCCTGAACCGTTCGCATCAGCACAGGCCGGTCAGGGTTCAGCTGCGATTAGGCAGCTAGAGCGTAGTTGTCTTCGTTGGCAACTATGAGTTTGCAAGTAGTTTTACGAGGTAACTCGCACCTCGGTACGCACCTGAAGTTTCGCAACCCATGTCGAAACCGGTCGGCCCCAAGTGAGCGCTTAGTTTACGCGCTTTGGAGGCGAGTATCCAAATTCGCCCCGCGGGGCAGCCGCCGCGCCCCTCAGCGGCGATTGGCCTTCATGATGCGGCTCTTGTCGCGCTGCCAGTCGCGGTCCTTATCGGTGGCCCGCTTGTCGTGCTGCTTCTTGCCCTTGGCGAGCCCGATTGCGAGCTTGGCGCGCCCATGTTTCCAATACAGCTCGAGGGGCACCAGCGTGTAGCCGCGGCGTTCCACTGCCCCGACCAGGTGGTCGAGCTCGCGCCGGTTCAGCAGCAGCTTTCGGGTGCGCGTGGGGTCGGTGTCGACATGCGTCGACGCCGAATTCAGGGCGCTGATGTGAGCGCCGAACAGGTATGCCTCGCCGTCCTTCAAATACACGTAGGATTCGGCGATCTGCGCCTTGCCGGCGCGCATGCTCTTGACCTCCCAGCCCATGAGCGAGATCCCCGCCTCGTAGCGATCCTCGATGAAATAATCGAAGCGCGCTTTGCGGTTGACGGCGATCGGCGGCAATTTATCCGGCGTCTTCATAGGCGTCGGAGTCTACCGATTCGCCGATGGCGGCGCGCGCGCTTTTGCCGCAGAATCCCATACCTGCGGCATCGTGCCGCCCGGGAGGCCAGTGCTTGCAGGTGCATTTTCGGGTCGAGTTTGAATTCAAGGGCCGACTGACCGCCGCGGCATGGAACCACGCCTTCGAGGCCCTCTGCGGCACCATCGTCGATGCATTCGCGCGGCGCGCGCAATCGATCTACGGCGCCGGCAACGGCTAGGATTTGGCGTTGCAGCAGCCCGAGCGTCCGGTCATCGAGGTCGAGGTGCTCTACGCCGAGCCGCAACGCGCCACAGCCAAGCTGTTTCGTTTGGCCTCCCCGGCAACGGTTGGCGATGCTCTCGAGGCCGCGGCGGCGGCCGTGGAATTTTCCGGGATCGATATCGTCCATGCTGCCGTGGGCGTCTACGGCAGGCCCGTCAGCGCGGACAGGATTCTCGAGGAGGGTGATCGTGTGGAAATCTATCGATCACTCGCCGCCGATCCGAAGGCCGCTCGCCGCGCTCGGGTCAAACACGCGCGCCGGGCGCGATCGCACCTGCAGCAATCACCGTCGAAGCGTTGAGCTGGGACGGCCGTCAATAGACCCTCCCGGTCTTGATCTTGGCGGCGGATGCCTCTTGGGCGGCGGCCTCGGCCGCCGTCGGCTTGTCGAGCCGAGCCACCTTGTCGCCGTCGAAATAGACCGTGACCCGGCGCGAGTCGACATGGCTGGTGCGCCCGATCTTCAAATAGTAAATATAATCCCAGCGTTCTTTATTGAAAGGGTCCGCCACCATGGGCGTGCCGAGCAAATAGCGCACTTGACTACGGGTCATGCCCGACTTGACCTGATCGACCGCTGCCTGATCCAAGAAATTGCCCTGCTGAATGTTGATGTGATACACGCAGGCGGATGCGGCAAGACTCAAACCCACGAGCAAAGGTCGAAATATTTTCGTCAAAATGTTGTGCAGCCCTAAAAATGATTGATAATCACTCCTATATCATACCGGATGCCACCGCATGCCGCAGCGCCTGAAGCCACCCCCGACAGCCGAAAGCAACGACCTGCGCAACGCGGGACTCAAGGTCACGCTGCCGCGGCTGAAGATCCTCGACATCCTCGCCGACGGCACGGCCCGCCACATGAGCGCGGAGGACATCTACAAGAAGCTGTTGGTGTCGAATCAGGACATCGGATTGGCGACGGTGTATCGCGTACTCACGCAGTTCGAGGCTGCCGGGTTGGTCACCCGCCATCATTTCGAGGGCGGCATGGCGGTGTTCGAGCTCAATCACGGCGCGCATCACGATCATATCGTCTGCGTGGACTGCGGCCGCGTGGAAGAATTCGTGGACGGCGGCATCGAGGAGCGGCAGCAGGCGGTGGCGCAGCGGTTGGGTTTCGAGATCAGCGATCACGCGCTGATCTTGTACGGCCATTGCCGCAAATCGAATTGTCCGAATCAAAAGCGGGCGAAGTAGCGGCGCGCTAACTGCGCAAAGCCGGTGAGCGTCTTTTCTCAGAAGGATCCGCGGCCGCCGAGCGCGTCAGCATCTCGAGCGCGTGGGCTCGAGCCTGCTCGGTGACGTCGATTCCCCCCAACATGCGCGCGATCTCATCGACCCGCTCGGCGGCAGACAAGGGCGTGACCGCCGTGCGGGTGGCTTGCCGGTCGCTCTGTTTGGTCACACGGAACTGGCTGTGGGCCTGCGAGGCAACCTGCGCGAGATGGGTCACGCACAGTACCTGCGTGCGCTCGCCGAGCGCGCGCAATTGCCGACCCACGATCTCGGCGACGGCGCCGCCGATTCCGGCATCGACCTCGTCGAACACCATGCAAAGGGATCCGCTGTTGGCCGCCGCGGCCACTTGCACCGCGAGACTGATGCGCGACAACTCGCCGCCGGAGGCGACCTTCGCCAGACTCTTGAGCGGCAGCCCCGGGTTGGCGCTCACCATAAATTCGATCTCATCGCGTCCGTTCGGACCGAACTGATCCTCCGCGGGACTCACGTCCACGGCAAACCGGCCTCCCACCATGCCGAGCACTTGCATGAGTTCGCTGATTTGCTGGCTGAAGGCGCCGGCTGCGCGCCGGCGCGCCTCGGTCAGGCGGCCCGCCGCAGCGCCGTAGTCGCCCTCCAACTCCTTAAGCTGCCGCTCGAAATCCGCCAAACCGAGCTCGGCACCGGCAAGCGTTTCAACTTCCCGCTCGATGCGCGCCAATTGCGCCGGCAGCTCGAGCACGCCGCAGCGGTGCTTGCGCGCGAGCGCCTCGAGTGCCGCGGAATGCCGTTCGATCCGCTCTTGGCGCACCGGGTCGATATCGAGCGCTTCGAGATAGCGCCGCAAGGTATCGGCGGCCTCGCCGGCGTTAATGATCGCTTCCGACAGGAGCTGCGCCGCCTGTCCGAGATCTGGGTCCGTGTCGGCCGCGATACGCAGCGCCGATGAGGCCTTCGCCAGCAAATTGTGCGCGCTGGCGCCATCCTCGTCATATACACACGTGAGCGCGGTTCGGGCCGCCGTCGCCAGCCGGTCGCGGCCGGCGATGCGCTTGCGGTCCACGAACAGCTCTTCGATCTCGGCCACCGTGGTCACCTCGGCCTTGAGTTCCGCCAGCTGATGGCGCAGTAAATCGAGCCGCTCCTCGCGGTTCGAGGCAGCCGCGGCGAGCACCTCGTAATCACGGCGGCAGTCCCGATAGCGCCGGTAAAGCGCCGACACGGCGGTGAGCAGATCGTCGCCGCTCAAATGCTCATCGAGCATCTCGCGCTGCGCGCTGCGCTTGACCAAATGCTGAAATTCCTGCTGACCATGGATTTCAATGAGGAATTCGGCGAATTCGCGCAGCGCCTGAATCGATACCAGCTGGCCGTTGATGTAGGCGCGCGAGCGGCCGTCCGCACCCGTCACCCGGCGCACCGTGACCTCACCGTGATCTTCAACGGCCTGCTCCTCGAGCCAGCGCAACGCGGCGGGGGACAAGCGGCTGAAAGTCGCTGCGACTTCGGCGCGCTCGGCCCCATGGCGCACCACGTCGCCCGCACCGCGGCCGCCGGCAAGCAGCAGCAGTGCGTCGACCACGATGGATTTGCCGGCGCCGGTTTCGCCGGTCAGGGCGGTAAGCCCGGGCCCGATTTCGAGCTCGGCTTGATCGACGATGACGAGATCGCGCAATTGAAGGCGGGTGAGCATGACCGATCAATCGCCGTTGGCGTCGCCGTGGCCGCCGCGGCCCCAGTGCAGTTTCGAGCGCAACAGCCGGTAATAGTCATAGCCCGGCGGATGCAGCAGGGTGATTTGGACATCGGCGGCTTCCACAAAAAGATCGTCGCCTTGTTCGAGATCGCCGACGGCGGTCCCGTCGCAGGTGACCTGAGCGCGCGATTCCGCGCGGTCCACCAGGCGCAGCTGAATCCTGCTGCCGGCGCGCACCACGATCGGCCTATCGCTCAAGGTGTGCGGGCTTATGGGCGCCAGCACCCAGACGTCGAGGTTCGGCTCGACAATCGGGCCGCCGCACGACAAGGCGTAGGCGGTCGAACCGGTCGCGGTGGCGATGACGATGCCGTCGCCGCCATGCGAGTTGACGAAACGACCGTTGATCAAGGTTTCAAAGTCCATCGTACGACCGGTTTCGCGCTTGTGGATCACCACGTCGTTGAGGGCGAGCGCCCGCACCGCGGGCATGCCGCGCCGCTCCACCCGTGCCGCCAAGAGCGAGCGCGGGTCCTCGGTATAGCGCCCTGTGAGTACTGCATCGAGGTCCTCCAGCATCGAATTGGGACTGACATCGGTCAGGAATCCCAGCCGGCCTCGATTGATTCCTAGCAGGGGAACCGCATGGCCGGCCACCAGGCGCGCGGCATAGAGCAACGTGCCGTCCCCGCCGATCACGACGACGAGATCCGCGCGGGTCGCGAACGAGGACTCCGGGCAGGGCAATATGCTGCCCTGCGGGAACGCCAGAGCGACTCCCGGATCGACGAGGGTGCGTTGCCCGCGAGCGTAAAAGTGGCTCACGAGGCTCAACATGCACTCGGCAACGCGCGAATCCTTGGCATTGCCGATGAGCGCGACGGACTTAAAGGATTGCGGCATGGTCGGTGAGTCCTTGTAGCACGATCTCACCGAACAGGTCACTTGCCGAAACTCGGCTGATGCGGCCTATACGTCGGACTTGACTTCGTTTGGACACGCTAGGTAGCTTCGAACATGTTATATGGACCGTACTATGACAGAAGGTGCCGAAGAGTCCCTCAGCGGGCGAGCGCAACTGCTGCTCAAGGCCCTTATAGAGAATTATATTCGCGACGGACAACCGGTCGGGTCGCGCACGCTGTCGCGCGATTCGGGCTTGAGCCTGTCGCGCGGCGACCATACGCAACGTCATGGCAGACCTCGAGGACTTGGGGTTCGTCGCTTCGCCGCACACCTCGGCGGGCCGCGTGCCCACCGATAAGGGCTATCGGTTTTTCGTCGATACCCTGCTCAAGCTCAAACCCCTCAATCAGGAAGAGATCGGGGAAATCGAGCGCCGCTTGGGTAGCGAGGTCCAGAACGGCCGCTCGTTGGTGCAGACGGTGTCTCAAATGCTCTCGAACGTGACACATATGGCGGGGTTGGTGACGCTGCCGAACCCGCACTACATCGCGCTCTCGCAGATCGAGTTCGTGGCGCTTTCGGAGAATCGCGCGCTCGCGATCATGGTCATGAACAACCGCGAGGTGCAGAACCGGGTGGTGCAGCTCGAGCGCTATTACTCGGCCGAGGAACTGCGAAGGGCGGCGAATTACCTCAACGAGGAGTTTGCGGGCCACTCGCTGCCGGATGTGCGGGCGAAGCTGCTCGGGCAGCTGCAGGAGACTCGCCAGCACATGAATCAACTCATGCAGGACGCGATCCAAGTCGCCCAGAAGGTCTTCGACGCGAAATCCGAGGAGCAGGTGGAATACGTGATTGCCGGTGAAACCAACCTGATGGGCTTCGCCGAGCTGTCGAACGTCGAACGGTTGCGCCGGCTGTTCGAGGCATTCAACGAAAAGCACGACATTTTGAGGCTGCTGGACAGCTGTTTGCGGGCCGAAGGGATTCAAATTTTCATCGGCCACGAGTCCGGATACCAGATTCTGGACGACATCAGCGTGGTCACGGCGCCTTATTCGATCGAAAACCAGGTGGTAGGGGTATTGGGAATCATCGGCCCCACCCGCATGGCCTACGAGCGCGTGATCCCAATCGTCGACGTCACCGCAAAACTGCTCGGTTCGGCCTTGAACGCCCGCAAATAGACCCCAAATCGGCACCAAAGCCGGGATTTAACCCGTCGTCTTTTCGAGGGTGTTGCAAGAGTGAATGAATCCAACCAGTCTGTGGGCGAGACCGCCGAACCGATCAACCCGGCGGCAAGCATCGCCGCGGGCGAGGAAAGCACGGCTGACGCCGCGGCCGACGCCTTGGCGGCGGCGGAGGCCAGAGCGCAGGAGAGCCGCAACAACTATTTACGGGCGGTCGCCGAGATGGAGAATTTCCGCAAGCGTACCGATCGTGAAATCGAAAACGCCCGCAAATTCGCCATCGAGCGATTCGCTCAAGAGCTGGTGCCGGTGAGCGATGCGCTCGAGGCCGGCATCGAGGCCGGCGCCGCGAATCCCGCGGGGCCGGCGCTGCAGGAAGGCGCGAAGGCCACGTTGCGGGAATTGCACCGCGCCTTCGGCAAAGCGGGCATCAAGATCATCGATCCGGCCGGACAACCCTTCGATCCGGCCTGGCATGAGGCCATAGTGGCGCAGGAGAGCACCGAGCATCCCGCCAACACGGTGGTAGCGGTAATCCAGAAGGGGTACTCCTTGAACGGCCGATTGCTGCGCCCTGCGCGAGTAGTGGTCAGCAAGGCGGCCGCCAATTGAAATTGCGCGAGCGCCCCCAAAGTAGCGGTCAATGGTTCGAATTTCTTAGAGGATTATTACTATGGGTAAGATGATTGGCATCGATCTGGGCACGACCAATTCCTGTGTCGCGATCATGGAGGGCGGCAAGCCGAAGGTTATCGAGAACAGCGAAGGTGACCGCACGACGCCATCGATCGTTGCCTTCACCAAGGACGGCGAGGTATTGGTGGGTCAGTCCGCCAAGCGCCAGGCCGTTACCAATCCCCAGAACACGGTCGCGGCGGCAAAGCGTCTGATCGGCCGCAAATTCACCGACGACGTGGTCAAGAAAGACGTGAGCATGGTCTCCTACAAGATTGTCAAGGCCGACAACGGCGACGCCTGGGTGGAAGTCCAGGGCAAGAAAATGGCCCCTCCGGAGATATCCGCGCGTGTTCTCATGAAAATGAAGAAGACCGCCGAGGATTATCTGGGCGAGCCGGTCAGCGAGGCCGTGATCACGGTGCCGGCGTATTTCAATGATTCTCAGCGCCAAGCCACCAAGGACGCCGGACGCATCGCCGGCTTGAACGTCAAGCGCATCATCAACGAACCGACGGCGGCGGCGCTGGCCTACGGCCTCGACAAGGACGGCGGTGATCGAAAGATCGCGGTATACGACCTGGGCGGCGGCACCTTCGACATCTCGGTGATCGAGATCGCGGAGGTGGACGGCGAGCGCCAATTCGAAGTGTTGTCTACCAACGGCGACACCTTCCTCGGCGGCGAGGACTTCGACCTGCGCGTCATCAACTATCTGGCGGACGAATTCAAGAAGGAAAGCGGCATCGACGTGCGCAAGGATCCGCTCGCGATGCAGCGGCTGAAAGAGGCGTCGGAGAAGGCGAAAATCGAGCTTTCCTCGAGCCAACAGACCGAAATCAACCTGCCGTACATCACGGCCGATGCGGCCGGCCCGAAGCATCTCAACATCAAGCTCACGCGGGCGAAATTAGAATCGCTGGTTGAGGATTTGGTGCAAAAGACGATCGAACCCTGCCGCATCGCGTTGAAGGACGCCGGTGTGTCCATGAAGGACGTGGGCGAGGTCATTCTGGTCGGCGGCCAGACGCGCATGCCGCTGGTGCAAAAGGCGGTCAAGGATTTGTTCGGCCGCGAGCCGCGCAAGGACGTCAATCCCGACGAAGCGGTGGCGGTCGGCGCCGCGATTCAGGGCGGCGTGCTCTCGGGCGACGTGAAGGACGTGCTGCTGCTCGACGTGACGCCCTTGTCGCTCGGCATCGAGACCCTGGGTGGAATCATGACCAAGGTGATCGAAAAGAACACCACGATTCCGACCAAGGCGGCGCAGACGTTCTCGACCGCGGACGACAATCAAACCGGAGTGACCATTCATGTGCTGCAGGGTGAGCGTGATCGGGCCAGCGACAACAAGTCGCTGGGCAGGTTCGACCTGACGGACATCCCGCCCGCGCCGCGCGGCATGCCGCAAATCGAAGTCGCCTTCGACATCGATGCCAACGGCATCTTGAACGTCTCGGCGAAGGACGTGAAGACGGGCAAGGAGCAGCGCATCGTGATCAAGGCCTCGAGCGGCCTGTCCGAGTCGGAGATCAAGCGCATGGTTTCGGACGCCGAGGCGCATGCCGAGGAGGACAAGAGGTTCCGCGAATTGGTCGGCGCGCGTAACAAGGCCGATGCAACCGTGCACACGGTGGAAAAAGCGCTCGCGGATGCCGGCGACAAGGTGTCCGAGGACGTGAAGAAAGCCGCGGCCGAATCGATCGCGGCGGTCAAGGCGGCGATGAGCGGGGATGACCGGGAAGATATCGAGCGCAAGACGCAGGAACTCGAGCAGGCATCGGCCGCCATCATGCAAAAGATGTACGAGCAATCGGCCGGCGCCGCCGCCGGGGGGGCTTCAGGATCCGCGGGCGGCGAAAAGGAAGCGAAGAAAGAGGATGTGCTCGATGCCGAGTTCGAAGAGGTCAAGGAAAGCGATCGCAAGAAGGCCTGAAGCGCCGGCTACGGCGGCAAAGATCGTGTGAATGAGCCGCCGGTGCGCTAAGGTGCCGGCGGTTCGTTTTTGTGGGTGTTGATTCAGGTGGGCAATGGCTAAGCACGATTACTACAAGCTCCTCGAGCTGCCAAGAAGTGCGACGGAAGGGGATATCAAGAAAGCGTATCGCCGCCTGGCCATGAAGTTTCATCCGGATAGGAATCCCGACGACCCGGAGGCCGAACGCAAATTCAAGGAGGCGAAGGAGGCCTACGAGGTGCTGACCGACGCGCAAAAGCGCGCGGTGTACGATCAGTTCGGCCACGCCGGCCTCGAAGGCGGCCGCGGCGGGGGCTTCAGCGCCGGCGATGCGTTCGGCGATATATTCGGCGAGATGTTCGGCGACATCTTCTCCGGCGGGCAGCGCGGGCGCTCGCAGGTCTTTCGCGGAGCCGATCTGCGCTATGAGCTTGAGCTCGATCTGGAACGCGCCGTGTTCGGCACCGAAGCCGAGATTAAGATTCCCTCCCTGGCCGAATGCAAAGTCTGCAAGGGCACGGGTGCGGCCAAGGGTTCCACCCCGAAGACCTGCGATACCTGCCACGGGCAGGGCCAGGTGCGCATGCAGCAGTCCATTTTCACCATTCAGCAGCCGTGTCCGCGCTGCAAGGGCCGCGGTAAGATCATCAGCAGTCCGTGCGACGCATGCTACGGCCAGGGCCGCGTGCGCCAGGAGAAGACCATTCCGGTGAGCGTGCCGGCCGGAGTCGATACCGGCGACAGGATCCGCCTGAACGGCGAAGGCGAAGCCGGCCGCAACGGCGGCCCCCCGGGCGATTTGTACGTCGAGATCCGCGTGCGCGAGCACCCCATTTTCGAGCGCGACGGCAGCAACCTGTCCTGCGAGGTGCCGGTCAGCTTCACCACGGCGGCCCTTGGAGGATCGGTCGAGGTGCCGACGCTCGACGGCGAGGTGGTGCTCAAAATCCCCGGCGAGACGCAGTCCGGCCGCGTATTCCGCGTCCGCGAGAAAGGAGTCCGCCCGGTGCGCGGCGGCGCGCCCGGGGACCTGTTTTGCCGGGTGGTGGTCGAAACGCCGGTGAGCCTGGACGCCGATCAAAAGGAACTGCTCAGGAAATTCGAGGCCTCGCTGCAGCAGGGCGGCCACAAGCCGCGCGAGCAGTCGTTTTTCGCGGGAGTGAAGAAGTTCTTTACCGGCGCGGTCGAGTAGGTCCACGATGCCCGGCATTGCGGTATTCGGCATCACGGGACGCATGGGTCAATCCCTGGTGCGGGCGCTGCGCGAGGAGGAGGCGGCGGCTCTGAAGGGCGCGGCGCGACCGGAGGTCGCTCTACACCTCAGCGGCGCTCTCGCATCGGCCGACAGCGCTCGTTTGGGCCAGGACGCGGCCCTGGAGGGCCCCGCATGCGGCGTGACGGTCACCGCGGACCCTGAAGCAGCTCTAGCGGCCGCTGCGGTCGCAATCGACTTCAGCCTGCCGCAGTGCGTTGCGGATCATGCACGGGCGTGCGCGCTTGCGCGAGTACCGCTTCTGGTCGGCGCCACCGGCTTCGATGCGCGAACCCGCGAGGTGCTCGAGGCGACCGCGCAGGCGGTGCCGGTACTGATCGCAGCGAACACGAGCATCGGTGTGACCGTCATGGCGCGTCTGCTCGAGCTGGCGAGCGCAGCCCTCGGTGCGCACTACGATGTGGAAATCAGCGAGGCGCACCACCGGATGAAGCGCGACGCGCCCTCGGGCACGGCGCTCGCCTTGGGCGAAGTGGTGGCGGGAGCGAGGGGCGAGACCTTGGAAAGCCTCGCCGTCTTCGATCGGCACGGCACACTCAGACCGCGTAAGAGGGGTAGCATCGGCTTTTCGGTGGTGCGAGCCGGGGACATCGTCGGCGAGCACACCGTGACCTTCGCCGCGGCCGGCGAGCGCATCGAATTGACCCATCGCGCCACCGACCGGATGATTTTCGCGCGCGGCGCGCTGCGCGCCGCCCTGTGGCTGATCGGACGGCCGCCAGGTCTTTACGGTATGCAGAACGTGCTCGGGCTTTGACGGGGGGCATGGACAGTCACCGCGCTCATCGTTAATATTCGCGCCCGGAAACGATTCGCGATTTTAATCTTGCAAGCGGGAGAACGTTCTTGAACGGACGCCTCCCGCTTTGCGCATCTGCGGAACGCGCGTAGCGCAAAGCGAGGAACCGGAGTGTCGACACCTGCAGTGCTAGCTCTCGAAGATGGCACCGTGTTCCGTGGCGCCTCGGTAGGCGCGAAGGGCAACACGACGGGTGAAGTGGTTTTCAATACGGCGATGACCGGGTATCAGGAGATCCTCACCGACCCGTCCTACTGCCGGCAAATCGTCACTCTCACGTATCCGCACATCGGCAACACCGGCACGACACCCGAGGATCTCGAATCCGGTGCCGTCTATGCGGCCGGACTGGTCATTCGGGATCTGCCGCGGCTGCATTCGAATTGGCGTGCCACCGAGTCGCTCGATAGCTTCCTTCAGCGCTGCAAGGTGGTTGCGATCGCGGATATCGACACCCGCAAGCTGACCCGCATGCTGCGCGAAAAGGGTGCGCAATCGGGCTGCATCATGACCGGCGAGAGCATCGATGAGACCGCTGCTGTGCGCGCCGCCAAGAAGTTCCCCGGATTGAAGGGCATGGATCTTGCTAAGGCGGTGTCGACCAAAAGGATCTATCAATGGAACGACGGGCTCATCTGGAAATCATCGGCGAAGCCGCCGCGCCCGCAGAGCCGCCTGCACGTGGTGGCCTATGATTTCGGCATCAAGCGCAACATCTTGCGCATCCTCGCCGAGCACGGCTGCAGAATGACGGTGGTGCCTGCTCAGACTCCAGCAGATCAAGTACTTGCGATGAATCCTGATGGTATCTTCTTAAGTAATGGCCCCGGCGATCCGGAGCCCTGCGATTACGCCATCGCGGCCATCGCGCGCTTCTTGGAGACTGACATACCGGTTTTCGGCATATGCCTCGGCCACCAGCTCTTGGGGCTCGCCAGCGGCGCGAAGACCGTCAAGATGAAGTTCGGACATCATGGCGCGAACCACCCGGTGACGGAAATCGATTCCGGCCGGGTGCTGATTTCTACGCAAAACCATGGTTTCGCGGTCGACGAAAGCACGCTGCCGGAGACTCTGCGTACCACGCATCGGTCGCTGTTCGACGGCTCACTGCAGGGAGTCGCGCGCACCGATAGGCCGGCCTTCAGCTTTCAGGGGCATCCCGAGGCCAGCCCCGGGCCGCATGATCTGCGCCAGCTGTTCGAGCATTTCATGTACCTGATGGTAAAACGCATTCAAGCGAAGTCGCGGGGCCGCAATGCTGGTCAAGCAGAAGGCCGCGGAAGGATAGGCTGCTGCATGCCGAAGCGAACCGACCTCGACGGCATCCTGATCATCGGCGCGGGACCCATCATCATCGGTCAAGCCTGCGAGTTCGATTATTCTGGAGCTCAGGCGTGTAAGGCATTGAAAGAGGAGGGTTATCGGGTCATCCTGGTAAACTCCAATCCGGCCACCATCATGACCGACCCGGAGGGCGCTGACTCGATCTACATCGAGCCGATCAACTGGCGCACCATCGCGCGCATCATCGAGAAGGAACGGCCCAGCGCCTTGCTGCCCACCATGGGCGGCCAGACGGCGCTCAATACGGCGCTCGATCTGGTGCGCGAGGGCGTGCTCGAGAAATTCAATGTCGAGATGATCGGCGCCTCGCAGCGCGCCATCGACATGGCCGAAGACCGCGAATTGTTCCGGCGCGCCATGGCGGACATCGGCCTCGAGACCGCGCGCGCTCGAATCGCGCACAGCATGGAAGAGGCGCTGGCGGTGCAATCGGAAATCGGCTTTCCCACCGTCATCAGGCCTTCCTTCACCCTGGGGGGCAGCGGCGGCGGGATCGCCTACAACCGCGAAGAGTTCGAAGAGGTCGTCGCGCGCGGACTCGACGCCTCGCCCACCAACGAGGTGCTGCTCGAGGAATCGGTACTCGGGTGGAAGGAGTATGAGATGGAGGTGGTCCGGGACCGCAACGACAACTGCATCATCATTTGTTCCATCGAGAACTTGGACCCGATGGGCGTGCATACGGGCGATTCGATCACCGTCGCGCCGGCGCAGACGCTCACCGACCGCGAGTATCAACGCCTGCGGGATGCCTCGATTGCGGTGCTGCGCAAGATCGGCGTGGACACCGGCGGTTCGAACGTGCAGTTCGCGGTGAATCCCGAAAACGGCCGGGTGTTGGTGATCGAGATGAATCCGCGGGTGTCGCGCTCCTCGGCGCTGGCGTCCAAGGCCACCGGATTTCCGATCGCGAAGATCGCCGCCAAACTGGCGATCGGCTACACGCTGGATGAACTCAAGAACGAAATCACCGGCGGCGCGACTCCGGCCTCGTTCGAGCCGACGATCGATTACGTGGTCACCAAATCCCGCGTTTCACCTTCGAGAAATTCCCGGGCTCGAACACGCGCCTAACGACCCAGATGAAATCAGTCGGCGAGGCGATGGCGATCGGCCGCACGTTTCAGGAATCGATCAACAAAGCCCTGCGAAGCCTCGAACTCGGCTACGACGGCTTCGACGAGCAACTCACGCTGCCCTTAACAGACGAGGCCGCGGAGAAACTCTCGTACGAACTGCGCTGGCCCGGACCGAACCGCATACTCTACGTCGCCGACGCCTTTCGCGCAGGCTGGACGCTGCAACAAATCTTCGATGCGACCAAGATCGATCCGTGGTTCCTGTGGCAGATCGAGGACTTGCTGAGCGAGGAGAAGCTGCTGCGTGAGCAGGGCTTCGAAAGCCTGGAATATGCGCGCATGCGATCGCTCAAGCGCAAGGGATTTTCCGACGCGCGGATCGCCCGCCTGGTCTCGCGCGACGAGCCGGCGGTGCGCAGCCGGCGACGCAAGCTCGGACTGCATCCGGTGTACAAGCGGGTCGACACGTGCGCCGCGGAATTCGCGACCTCGACGGCGTATCTGTACTCGACCTACGACGAGGAGTGCGAGGCCAGCGCCAGCGCGCGGCGCAAGATCATGATTCTGGGCGGGGGGCCGAATCGCATCGGCCAGGGCATCGAGTTCGATTACTGCTGCGTGCACGCGGCCATGGCGCTGCGCGAGGATGGATTCGAGACCATCATGGTGAACTGCAATCCCGAGACGGTGTCGACCGATTACGACACCTCCGACCGGCTGTATTTCGAGCCGCTGACCTTCGAAGACGTCATGGAGATTATCGAGAAGGAAAAGCCCGAGGGCGTGATCGTTCAATACGGGGGCCAGACGCCGCTGAAGCTCTCGCGCGCGCTGGCGGCCGCCGGCGCTCCGATCATCGGAACGACGCCCGACAGCATCGACATCGCCGAGGACCGGGAGCGGTTCCAGAAACTGGTGGCGGGTCTGAAGCTAAAGCAGCCCGCCAATGCAACCGCGCGCACCGAGGAGCAAGCGGTGATTCTGGCGCGCGAAGTCGGCTTTCCCCTGATCGTGCGGCCAAGCTACGTGCTCGGCGGGCGGGCCATGGAGGTCGTGTTCAACGAGGACGATCTGCGCCAATACATGACCGATGCGGTGAAGGTGTCGAACGACAGCCCGGTGCTGCTGGATCGGTTTCTCGATTTGGCCGTCGAGGTCGACGTGGATGCGGTGAGCGACGGCGAGGATGTGTTGATCGGCGGCATCATGGAGCATATCGAGCAAGCCGGAGTGCACTCGGGCGATTCAGGATGTTCGTTGCCGCCGAATGCGCTGTCGCAGGAGATCCAGGGCGAATTGCGCGCGCAGACCCGCAAGCTCGCCAAGGCGCTCAACGTGGTGGGTCTGATGAACATCCAGTTCGCCATTCAGAGCGGCGTCATTTATATCTTGGAGGTGAACCCGCGCGCGTCGCGCACCGTGCCGTTCGTATCCAAGGCGACCGGCGATGCCGCTCGCCAAGGTGGCGGCGCGCGTGATGACCGGCAAGTCGCTCGCGAGCCAGGGTCAGACCGAGGAGCGAATCCCGGCCTTTTATTCGGTGAAGGAGGCGGTGTTTCCGTTCATCAAGTTTCCCGAGGCCGATCCCATTTTGGGCCCGGAGATGAAGTCCACGGGCGAAGTCATGGGAACCGGCCATACATTCGGCGAGGCGTACGCCAAGGCGCAGGCCGCCTCCGGGGTGATACTGCCGACGCGCGGACTTGTGTTTCATCAGCGTTCGCGACCGCGACAAGCCCGGTGCGGTGCAGGTGGCGCAGATGCTGATCGCGCGCGGCTTCGAGATCGCCGCCACCGGCGGCACCTCGCTGGTGCTCGAGGAGGCGGGCATCCATTGCCGCCGCGTCAACAAAGTGCGCGAGGGTCGCCCGCACGTCGTCGATATGATAAAGAACGATGAGGTGGCCCTGATCGTCAATACGACGGAGGGCAAGCAGGCGGTGCGTGAATCGCGATCGATCCGCCGCGAGGCGGTGGCAAGAAGGGTAACCTACTACACCACCGTGGCGGCCGCGGTTGCCACCTGCGATGCCCTCGATCATCTCGGGGACATCGCGGTCAATCGGCTGCAGGATTTGCACAAGAAACAAGAGTGCAAGGAAATGCCGGCGTGAAACGACATCCGATGACCCTGCGCGGCGCCGAGAGGCTGCGCCAGGAGTTGAAGCAACTGAAGAGCGAAGCGCGGCCGCACGTCATCAAAGCGATCGCCGAGGCGCGCGCCCACGGCGATCTGTCGGAGAACGCCGAGTATCACGCCGCTCGCGAACAGCAAAGCTTCATCGAAGGCCGCATCAAGGACATCGAGCATCGATTGTCGAACGCCGAAGTCATCGACGTCACCAAGCTCAACGCCGGCGGCCGGGTGGTGTTCGGCTCCACGGTGCAACTCGAGGATCAGGACGGGGGCGGCAAAGTGGTCTATCAGCTGGTCGGGGACGATGAGGCGGACATCAAGCACGGCCTGCTGTCGGTCTCATCGCCCATTGCGCGCGCGCTGATCGGCAAGTCGGAAGGCGACGTGGTCGATGTCACGACGCCCGGAGGCACCCGGACCTACGAGATCGTCTCGGTACGCTACGTGTGATGGGCGGGGTGGGCAAAGCGTTTCGCGTCTTGAAGACGCTCTGGGCAGGAAGCCTTTGGTCGCTCGCGATATGGGTCGCGCCGACGCTGTTCTATGCGCAAAGCGACCGGCACCTGGCGGGGGTGCTGGCGGGCAGACTGTTCAGCATCGAAACCTATCTCTCCATCGCCGTGGGCCTGATCGCCCTGTCGCTGCCGGGCCGGACCCGGTTCCTCAAGGGTTACCTCGCGGTGGGCCTGCTCGTGACCAACGAGTGGGTGATCAAGCGGCTCATGGCGGATGCTCATGCGCGCGGCGCGGCCTTCGGTCTGACCTTCGGCGCGTGGCACGGCGTCTCGGCGCTCATTTACATCGTGGCGTGTCTGGCCGTCCTGCTATTCGTCTGGAACGAGGATTTTCGCTAGGCGCTCGCCGCGCCGATAGAATACGCCGACGCGGCCGACGCGCTGCACCAGCAGTGCGGAAGTGCGCCGCGCCAACTCCTCGAGCGAGGCATCGCGCTCCTTGCGCTCACCGAGCCGCGCACTCACCTTGACCAGCTCGTGGTCGGTGAGTGCGCGATCCAATTCAGCGACCACTCGCGCCGGTGAGTCCGGTGTTTCCCAGCATGACGATCGGGTGCAGAGGATGCGCCAGCCGGCGCAGGTGCTTCTTTTGCTTTTCCGATAGGGTCATCCGCACATTATAATGCTGGCTTGATCGGGAGGGGGCTTTCCGGAACGCCGTAAATCCATTGCGCTACGCAGTCCCTGCTGCGCGCCAGCCCGGGGTGGCCTTCCATGGCCACCCGTGCGACGCATGCGTCGCACCCATGGAGGCTGCGGGAAAAACGTCCGGCGCTCCGGAAAGCCCCCTCCCGATCAAGCGTTCACCTTAACAGTAGATATGCCCAAGCGTTCCAAGAGCAGTGCCCGTTGGCTGGCCGAACACGCCAACGACGAATACGTCAAGCGCGCCCAGCGCGAGGGGTGGCGTTCGCGCGCGGTATTCAAGCTGGCGGAGATCCATGAGAGGGAGCATCTGCTGCGGCCCGGAATCCGCTGCGTCGATTTGGGTGCCGCCCCCGGGGGCTGGAGCCAATATGCGGCGCGCATCGTCGGCGGCAACCGGTCGCATCGTGGCGACCGACATACTGCTCATGGATGCGATTCCCGGAGTGGATTTTGTGCAGGGCGATTTTCGCGACGAGGGCGTATTGGAGCAGGTGATGTCGCACATCGGGAGCGCGAAAGTCGACCTTGTTTTGTCCGATATGGCCCCCAACATGGCAGGCGTAGACGCAGTTGATCAGCCAAGATCGGTGTATTTGGCGGAATTGGCGCTGGAATTTGCCGAGCGCGTGCTCGCCCCGGGCGGCGATACTCTGGTGAAGCTGTTTCAAGGCGCCGGATGCGATCAGATCATCAAGGATGCCAGGCGCCGCTACGGGCGGGTGGTGACGAAAAAGCCAAAGGCGTCACGAACCCGCAGTCCCGAGATCTATCTGTTGGCGCGGCAGTTTGGGATGGTGTAACGTCAATTGCCCGCTCGGGGGGAACGCCACCGGTCATGTTGTCCTGGTATGATTGCGGCTGTAGGTGAAACTTGAACGATCTGACCAAACAAATTCTCCTTTGGGTCGCGCTGGCCGTCATATTGCTGGCGATTTTCAGCCAATTCGGCATGCATGCGGGCCAGCCTTCGACGATCGATTATTCGCAGTTCCTCACCGATGTGAAGAGCAACAACATCGATTCGGTGACCCTGAAAGGCGAGATCATCGAGGGCAAGCGGCGCGACGGCAATCAATTCGTCACCTACAATCCCGAGACCAGCAACGGGGCACTGATCGGGCTGTTGCAGTCGCAGGGCGTCAAATTCCGCGGCGAGCCGCCGAAACAGCAGTCTGTCATATTGCAGCTGTTGATCTCCGCCTTCCCGATATTGATTCTCATCGGGTTTTGGGCCTATTTCATGCGCCAGATGCAGGGGACCTCCGGCGGCCGCGGCGCCATGTCTTTCGGCAAAAGCCGTGCGCGCCTGCTCGGGGAGGATCAGGTCAATATTACCTTCGCCGACGTGGCGGGCGTCGAGGAGGCCAAACAAGAAGTCGTCGAAATCGTCGATTTCTTAAAAGATCCCGGCAAGTTTCAGAAACTTGGCGGCAAGATTCCGAAAGGCGTGCTCATGGTCGGCTCCCCGGGGACCGGCAAGACGCTGCTCGCCCGTGCGATCGCGGGCGAGGCCAAGGTGCCGTTTTTCACCATTTCGGGCTCGGATTTCGTGGAAATGTTCGTCGGCGTCGGGGCCTCGCGCGTGCGCGACATGTTCGAGCAGGCGAAGAAGCATGCCCCGTGCATCATTTTCATCGACGAAATCGATGCCGTGGGCCGCCACCGCGGCGCGGGCTTAGGGGGCGGCCACGACGAGCGCGAGCAAACGCTGAACCAGTTGCTGGTGGAAATGGACGGCTTCGAGGGCAATGAGGGCATCATCGTCATTGCCGCCACCAATCGACCCGATGTCCTGGACCCGGCCTTGCTGCGGCCGGGCCGTTTCGACCGCCAAGTCGTGGTGCCGCTGCCCGATGTGCGCGGCCGGGAACAGATCCTCAAAGTGCACATGCGCAAGGTGCCGCTCGCCGAAAACGTCAAGCCCTCGGTCATCGCGCGGGGTACCCCGGGATTTTCGGGCGCTGACCTCGCGAATCTGGTGAACGAGGCCGCCCTGTTCGCGGCGCGCAGCAACAAGCGCTCCGTGACCATGGAGGAGTTCGAGCGAGCCAAGGACAAGATCATGATGGGAGCCGAGCGGCGCTCCATGGTCATGACCGAAGAAGAAAAGCGCAATACCGCCATTCACGAGTCCGGTCACGCCATCGTGGGCCTCTCGGTCCCCGAACATGATCCGGTCTACAAAGTGACCATCATTCCGCGAGGCCGCGCCTTGGGTGTCACCATGTTCCTGCCCGAACAGGACCGCTACAGCACCAGTAAGCGCCAGCTGGAGAGCCGCATCGCGACGCTGTTCGGCGGCCGCGTCGCCGAAGAGCTCATGTTCGGCCCGGAGGCCGTGACCACGGGCGCCTCGAACGATATCGAGCGCGCGACAGAACTGGCGCGCAACATGGTTACCCGATGGGGATTGTCGGACCGATTGGGTCCGCAGACCTACAGCGAAGAGTCGGGTGAAGTATTCCTGGGCCGCAGCGTGACGCAGCACAAGCAGGTGTCGGACGTGACCGCCCACGTCATCGACGAAGAAGTGCGTCGCGTGATCGACAACAATTATCAGCGCGCCTACAAGATCATTCAGACGAACATGGACAAACTGACGGCGATGTCCGAGGCATTGATCAAGTACGAGACGATCGATGAGGAGCAGATCAAGGACATCATGGAGGGCCGCGTGCCGCGCCCGCCGCGCGACTGGGACGATACGCCGACTCCCACTCCGCGCGGCCCTTCGACCGAACAGCCCGCCGCTCCGCTGGTCAGTCCGGCGGGGCAGCATTAACCGTAACCGCCGTCAGCATCGGTGGTCGAGCAGCCTCGACCCGTAGCCTTAGGCGAGCGATGAGCCGGTGCGCTGGCAATGCCGACATAGAACCATCGAACTGGCGCGGCCGGTGGTCATGGGCATATTGAACGTGACCCCCGATTCTTTTTCCGATGGCGGCCGTTACTTCGGCCTCGACGCGGCGTTCGAGCGCGCTGCGCAGATGGTCGCCGAGGGAGCCGCCATCATCGATGTCGGCGGCGAATCGACGCGCCCGGGGTCGACCGGGGTGGATGCGGCGACGGAGTGCGAACGCACCGTGCCGGTGATCGAACGCATCGCGGCCGAGCTCGATGTGGCGATTTCGATCGACAGCAGCAAGCTCGAGGTGATGGCCGCGGCGGTCGCCGCCGGGGCTTGCATCGTCAACGACGTACGGGCGCTGCGCGCGCCCGGTGCACGCGATTGGGCGGCCTCGACCGGTGTGGGCGTGTGCCTCATGCACATGCGGGGCGAACCGCGCACCATGCAGGAGAGTCCCGAGTATCATGACGTGGTGGGGGAAGTGAGCGCCTTCTTGTTGCGCGAACGCGCGGCGTGCCTGGCGGCGGGGATCGCGCGCGAATCGATCACGCTCGATCCGGGCATGGGCTTCGGCAAGGGGCACGAGCACAACATCGCATTACTGAAGAATCTGCAGCACATCGCCGCACTGGGTTCGCCGCTGCTGGTGGGCGTGTCGCGAAAGAGCCTGATCGGCAAGGTGCTCGGCCGGCCGACTCTCGAGCGCCTGTACGGCGGGCTAGGACTCGCGGCGTGGGCGGTCGGCATGGGCGCGCGGGTGGTGCGCACGCATGACGTCGCCGCCACACGGGATGCGATACGGTATGGTTAGTGCGGTTACGGAAGGAACGGCGAATTGACACAGTACTTCGGCACTGACGGCGTGCGGGGCCGCGTCGGCGAGGCGCCCATGACGGTGGATTTCGCACTGCGCCTGGCGAGCGCCGCGGCGCGGGTGCTGGCCCCCGACGGCGGCCGGGTGCTGATCGGCAAGGACACGCGCGTATCGGGCTATATGTTCGAATCGGCGCTGGAGGCCGGTTTCGTCGCCGCCGGCGTCGATGTGATGTTGATCGGTCCGCTGCCGACTCCCGGCATCGCCTACATGACGCAGCGCCTCGGTTGCCGTTTCGGTGTGGTCATCAGCGCCTCCCACAACCGGTACGAGGACAACGGCATCAAGTTCTTCGACGCCACCGGGAGCAAATTATCCGACGAGGTCGAGCGCCAGATCGAGCGGCTGCTCGACGGGTCGGTGGTGACGCAGGATTCGCAGCGCCTGGGCAAGGCGCTGCGCATCGATCGCAGCCGCACCCAATATCAGGAGTTCTGCGCCTCGACGATTCCCGCGGGGATGTCCCTGGCGGGGTTCAAGATCGTGGTCGATTGCGCGAACGGGGCCGGCTACAAGGTGGCGCCGCGCGTGCTGGCGGATCTGGGGGCGGAGATCGTGCCGATCGGCTGTTCGCCGAACGGGCGCAACATCAATGACGGCTGCGGTTCGACGGCTCCGGAACTGCTGCAATTGACGGTGCCGGGAGTACGCGCCCAAGTGGGTCTTGCGCTCGACGGCGACGGCGATCGAGTGGTAATGGTGGACGAACTGGGGCGCTGTGTGGACGGCGACCAGCTGCTGTACGTATTGGCCGCCGCCCGGCGCGATGCCGACGCTCTCAAGGGCCCGGTGGTCGGCACGGTCATGAGCAACCTGGGACTCGAACACGCCTTCGCCAAGCGCGGCATCGAGTTTCGCCGCGCGCAGGTAGGAGACCGCTATGTGCTCGCCATGTTGCACCAGCTGGGCGGCAACCTCGGCGGGGAGACTTCGGGACACATTCTATGTCTGGACAAGACCACCACGGGGGACGGTCTGGTCAGCGCATTGCAGGTGCTCGCGGTGATGAAAGCCGCCGGAGCGGGCCTCGCGGAACTGTGTGCGCCGATGCAAAAGTACCCGCAGGTGTTGTTGAATGTGCGTGTGGCGCGCCGCTTCGATCCGATGACCGTTCCGAGCGTCGTCGAGATGATCGGCAGCTTGGAGCGACGATTCGACGGCCGGGGGCGCATCGTCCTGCGGGCGTCCGGAACCGAACCGGTCATTCGCGTCATGGTGGAGGGCTACGATGCGGGCCTGGTCAAATCGGCCGCGCGCGACATCGCGGCCGAGGTCGAGTCAGTCGCGGCCAAGGCGGCCGGGACCGCGGCCAGCGGCGCCATTGCCAAGGGGTCCTGAACTGGGAGCCTGTCTGAGCATTCCCCGTGGCCGCGGTATGCTCAGACAGGCCTCCTGGGCTTGCAGTTACCCCTCCACGCGGCTAATCTTCGCCGCCGTTCGAGTCGGGGCTATGCCCCAAGGTGGTGCCTATGCGGCGTCCCATGGTCGCAGGTAATTGGAAAATGCACGGATCGCGCTCCGCCAACGGGGCGTTGCTGGCTGAGTTGGAGCAACGCCTGACTCCGGAATGGCAGGTCGACGTCGTGGTATTTCCGCCGTTCGTGTACCTCGCCGATGCGGTGCGCATGCTCGATGAGAGCGACATCGCGGTGGGTGCGCAAGATGTGTGCGCGGAACCTCTGGGCGCACTGACGGGTCAGGTCGCGGCGTTGATGCTGAAGGACGTCGGCTGCCGCTACGTGATCGTGGGGCACTCGGAGCGGCGTCGTTTGTTTCATGAAGATGACGTGTTGGTGGCACGCAAGTTCGGTGCGGCGCTGCAAGCGGGTCTCACGCCGATATTGTGCGTGGGGGAAACGCTGGAGGAGCGGGAGGCCGATCGCACCGAGGCGGTCGTGGCTCGGCAACTCGAGGCGGTGGCCGCGATGAATGGCGTGTCCAGCTTCTCGCAGGCCATTGTGGCATATGAGCCGGTGTGGGCCATCGGTACCGGGCGCACCGCTTCGCCCGCCCAGGCGCAGGCGGTGCATGCGTACCTGCGCGGCCGAATCGGTGCGCGAGATGCTAAAATAGCCAAGGGTTTACGCATTTTATATGGCGGCAGCGTCAAGGCTTCCAATGCGGCGGAGTTGTTTTCCATGCCCGACGTGGACGGCGGGCTGGTGGGCGGCGCTTCGTTGAGTGCCGATGAGTTCCTTGATATTTGCGCGGCTGCGGCCGTTCGTCATTGAGAGATCGCTATGTTGCATAGTTTCATTCTGGCCGTGCATATTTTGCTCGCGTTGATGATCATCGGCCTTGTGCTCATGCAACGCGGCAAGGGGGCGGAAGCGGGGGCGGGGTTTGGCTCCGGCGCCTCCGGTACGGTGTTTGGCGCCCGCGGTACGGCCACCTTGTTTTCCAAGCTGACGGCGGTGTTCGCAGCGCTGTTTTTTGCGACCAGCTTGACGCTCGCCTATTTGGGGACGCGTTCGGCGGGTGAACCGAGCACGGTGCTGGAGCGAGCGGCGCAAACGGCCACCTCGCCGGCGGCGCCTGCGAAAAAGTGACGCTGATGTTGAGTCTAAGAGCCGACGTGGCGAAATTGGTAGACGCGCTAGTTTGAGGGGCTAGTGGGGCAACCTGTGCCGGTTCGAGTCCGGCCGTCGGCACCATTCATGCGAGGACGCTAGAGGCCAGGCAACGCAACACGGCGCCCCCGCGCCTGATATAATTCTTCGCTAACTCCTCAAGTTAACGATACTGAAGATGTTGCGACAGTATTTGCCGATATTGATCTTCATGGGACTGGCCGGGGTGCTTGGCCTTGCCCTGTTCACGATCGGCTGGATAGCGGGTCCGCGCCGCCCCAACGCGGAAAAGCTCTCTCCTTACGAGTGTGGTTTCGAGGCGTTCGAGGATTCTCGCATGCGCTTCGACGTGCGCTATTACCTGGTCGCGATCATATTCATCGTATTCGATCTCGAAATCGCCTTCTTTTTTCCTTGGGCGGTGTCGTTGCGGGCGACCGGCACATTCGGCCTGCTGGCGATGCTGATATTCGCATTGGTTCTGGTGCTCGCCTTGGCATATGACTATCGCAAAGGGGCGCTCGAATGGGATTAGAGGCGGACAGTGCCGATGCCGGCGCGGTACGCGGCTTCGAGGTAACCAACGTCGACAAGCTCATTAATTGGGCGCGCACCGGCTCATTGTGGCCGATGACCTTCGGACTCGCGTGCTGCGCGGTCGAAATGATGCACGCGGGTGCCGCGCGCTACGATCTCGATCGCTTCGGTGTGGTATTCCGCCCCAGCCCGCGGCAATCGGACGTGATGATCGTGGCCGGAACGCTGGTAAACAAGATGGCGCCGGCACTGCGCAAGGTGTACGACCAGATGGCTGAGCCGCGCTGGGTGATTTCGATGGGATCGTGCGCAAACGGCGGCGGCTATTACCATTATTCATATGCCGTGGTGCGTGGGTGTGATCGCATCGTGCCGGTCGATGTTTATGTTCCGGGCTGCCCGCCGACGGCCGAGGCGCTGATGTACGGCATCATTCAGCTGCAAAACAAGATCAAGCGCAACAAGGCCATTATTCGATGACCAAGGACGCCGGCTCCTCCGCGCAGCCTCCAAGCCGGCTGGCACACCTCGGGGCGCTTATCGAACAGGCGCTGCCGGGAAAATTGCAGAACGTGGCGAATCACACGGGGGAATTGACCTACGAGGTCCAGCCCGAGGATTTGCTCAACGTGGCGGTCACGCTGCGCGACGGTGCGGGCCTTGAATTCGCGATGTGCATGGACGTGTGCGGCGTCGACTATCTCGAGCATGGCCGCGCCGAATGGAAGACCGAGCAGGCCACCGAGTCGGGGTTCAGCCGGGGTGTCGCGCGCGGTGCGCAGCCGCCGGGCGCCAGCCGCCGGTCGGCGCTTCGCGGTGGTATATCACCTGCTCTCGGTCTCGCACAATCAACGTCTGCGCCTCAAGGTGTTCTGCGCGGACGATGCGCAGCCGATGGTGGATTCGGCAACGGCCATCTGGGCGTCAGCCAATTGGTTCGAGCGCGAGGCCTTCGACCTGTTCGGTATCCTCTTCAAGGGGCATCCGGACTTACGCCGCCTGCTGACGGACTACGGCTTCATCGGCCATCCGTTCCGCAAGGATTTTCCCTTGTCCGGCAATGTCGAGGTGCGTTACGACCCCGAGAAGGGACGGGTGGTGTATGAACCGGTCAGCATCGAACCGCGCGTCCTCGTGCCGAAGGTCATCCGCCACGACAACCGCTACGATCCGGCCCTGACCACCGCGGCGCAGTCGGGCAAACCCGATGGCTGAAATTCGCAATTACACGATGAACTTCGGCCCGCAGCATCCGGCTGCGCACGGGGTGCTGCGCCTGGTGCTTGAAATGGACGGCGAAGTCATTCAAAAGGCTGATCCCCACATCGGGCTGTTGCACCGCGCGACCGAGAAGCTGGCGGAGAGCAAGCCGTTCAACCAGTCGATCGGTTACATGGACCGGCTGGATTACGTGTCGATGATGTGCAACGAGCACGCCTACGTCCTGGCGATCGAAAGGCTCATGGGCATCGAGCCGCCGCTGCGTGCGCAGTACGTGCGCGTGATGTTCGACGAGATCACGCGCATTCTGAATCATCTGATGTGGCTCGGGGCACACGCCCTCGATATCGGCGCAATGACCGTGTTCCTGTACTGCTTCCGCGAGCGCGAAGACCTGATGGACTGCTACGAGGCGGTCTCCGGCACCCGCATGCACGCCACTTACTACCGGCCGGGAGGCGTGTACCGGGATTTGCCGGACGTCATGCCGAAGTACCAGTGCTCGCAGTGGCGCAGCAAGAAGGACGTCGATCGGCTAAACGAGCGCCGCTCGGGCGGGCTGTTGGATTTCATCGCCGACTTCGCCGGCCGGTTCCCCGCCTGCGTCGACGAATATGAAACCCTGCTCACGGACAATCGCATCTGGAAGCAGCGCACGGTGAATATCGGCGTGGTCGCTCCCGAACGGGCGCTGCAGCTGGGATTTTCCGGCCCAATGCTGCGCGGCTCCGGCATCGAGTGGGATCTTCGCAAAAAGCAGCCCTACGAGGCCTACGATCGCGTCGATTTCGACATCCCGGTCGGCGTGAACGGCGATTGCTACGACCGGTACCTGGTGCGCGTCGAGGAATTGCGCCAGTCGACCAGGATCATCGATCAATGCGTCAAGTGGCTCAAAGAGAATCCCGGGCCGGTCATGATCGACGATCGGAAAGTGCGGCCGCCGCGCCGCGAACAGATGAAGGGCGACATGGAGTCCCTGATTCATCACTTCAAGCTCTTTACCGAGGGCTACTGTGTGCCGGAAGGCGAGACTTACGCGGCGGTCGAAGCGCCGAAGGGCGAACTCGGCGTGTACTTGGTGTCGGATGGCGCGAACAAACCGTACCGGCTCAAAGTTCGCGCGCCGGGCTTTGCGCACCTCGCCTCCCTCGACGAAATGGTCCGCGGGCACATGCTCGCCGACGTGGTGGCGGTGATCGGCACTCAAGACATCGTATTCGGCGAGGTCGACCGATGAGCGCCGAACTGTCGTTGCACTTGCGCGAGGAAATCGATCGCTGGTTGGCGAAATTTCCCGGGGAACGCAAGCGCTCGGCGGTCATTTCGGCGCTGCACGGCGCCCAGCACGAGAACCACGGGTTCCTCACGCCAGCGCTGATGGATGCGGTGGCGGCGTATTTGGGGCTGCCGGCGATCCAGGTGTACGAGGTGGCGGCCTTCTACTCCATGTTCGAAACCAAACCCGTGGGCCGGCACCACGTGTCGGTGTGCACCAACATCTCGTGCATGTTGCGCGGCTCGCAGGCGGTGGTCGACCGAATAGAGAAGAAGTTAGGCATCAAAACGGGCGAAAGCACGCCCGACGGGCGCATTTATCTGAAGCGCGAGGAAGAGTGCCTTGCGGCATGCACCGGCGCACCGATGATGATGGTCGATCACGTGTATTACGAAGATTTGACCCCCGAGATGGTCGACCGGATCTTGGACGATCTGACATGAGCCCGATCCTGCGCGGCAAGAGGCGTTAATGGTCTACGAGCAGAATCTGGTGTTGTTCGAGGCGCTCAAGCACGAGCGGCCGTGGACGCTCGAGGGCTATCGCGCTTTCGGCGGATACCAGGCGTGGGAGAAAATATTGCGCGAGAGGCCGCCCCGCGAGCAGATCATCG
Source organism: uncultured Gammaproteobacteria bacterium (assembly GCA_963813755.1). Lineage (GTDB taxonomy): Bacteria > Pseudomonadota > Gammaproteobacteria > Steroidobacterales > Steroidobacteraceae > Bog-1198. Next base: position 127,248 of record CAWEZY010000009.1, read on the forward strand.
AGGAGGTGAAAACCTCGGGTCTGCGCGGCAGAGGCGGCGCGGGCTTCCCGACGGGATTGAAGTGGAGCTTCATGCCGCGCTCTTCGCCGGTACAGAAATACGTGGTGTGCAATTCCGACGAATCCGAGCCCGGTACCTGTCATGATCGCGACATCCTGCGCTACAACCCCCATTCGGTGATCGAAGGCATGGCCATCGGCGGCTACGCGATGACCGCCACCGTGGGCTACAACTACATTCGCGGCGAATTCCTGGGCGAGCCGATTCCGCGCTTCGAGGCGGCATTGCAGGAGGCGTACGCGGCGGGGCTGTTGGGCCGGAATATTCTGGGTTCTGGCGTCGATTTCGACCTGTACACCTTCATCGGCGCGGGCGCCTACATTTGCGGCGAGGAGACCGCGCTGCTCGAGTCGCTGGAGGGCAAGCCCGGCAAGCCGCGCTTCAAGCCGCCGTTTCCCGCCAACTTCGGCCTGTTCGGCAAACCGACCACGATCAACAATACCCAGAGCTTCGCGAGCGTGCCGGCGATCATGCGCAAGGGCGGCGCCTGGTTTGCCGGCCTCGGGCCTGCCAATTCCGGCGGCACCGCGATTTTTTCCGTGTCGGGGCACGTTGAGAAGCCGGGAAATTTCGAATTGCCGCTCGGCATTCCGTTCGCCGAGTTGCTGGCGCTGGCCGGCGGCGTGTGGAAGGGCCGCAAGCTCAAGGCGGTGATCCCCGGGGGCTCGTCCGTGCCGGTGGTGCCCGCCGAGGTGATGATGGCGACCAACATGGATTTCGACTCGGTCAAGAAGGCCGGATCGTCGCTCGGCACGGGCGCGGTGATCGTCATGGACGAGACCACCTGCATGGTGCGCGCGCTGGAGCGCTTGTCGCGCTTTTACTATTCGGAATCGTGCGGCCAATGCACGCCCTGCCGCGAGGGCACCGGCTGGTTGGATCGCATGCTGAAGCGCATCATAGGCGGCCAGGGCCGCAGCGAGGACCTCGGCCTGCTGCTCGACGTCGCCAATCGCATCGAAGGTCACACGATTTGCGCATTGGGCGATGCGGCCGCGTGGCCGGTGCAGAGCTTCGTGAAGCACTTTCGGCACGAGTTTCAATACATGATCGAGCACCAGGGCCGTTCGATCATCGAAGGCCAGGCGGCGGCGGCATAAAGGCGGGCGATGAGCGACGATCTGGTCAATATCGAGGTCAACGGCGTGCCGCTGAAAGCCCGCAAGGGTCAGATGATCATGCAGGTCACGGACGCGGCCGACATTTACATCCCGCGGTTTTGCTATCACGCGAAACTCAGCGTCGCCGCCAATTGCCGCATGTGCCTGGTCGAAGTGGAGAAGGCGCCGAAGCCGCTGCCGGCATGCGCCACCCCGGTCATGGAAGGCATGAAGGTATTCACGAAGTCGCCGAAGGCCGTCGCGGCGCAGCGTGCGACCATGGAATTCCTGCTGATCAATCATCCGCTCGATTGTCCGATTTGCGATCAGGGCGGCGAATGCGAACTGCAGGATCTGGCGATCGGATACGGGCGCGATATTTCGCGGTTCGACGGAGCGCAAGCGCGTCGTCAAGGACAAGAGCCTCGGGCCGCTGGTCTCGACCGACATGACACGATGCATCCACTGCACGCGTTGCGTGCGCTTCGGCCAGGAAATCCAGGGTTATCCGCAGCTCGGCACCATCGGCCGCGGCGAGCACATGCAGATCGAAACCTACGTCGAACAAAGCATCGATCACGAGCTATCGGCCAACATCATCGATCTGTGTCCGGTGGGGGCGCTGAACAACAAGCCGTTTCGCTACCACGCGCGCGCATGGGAGATGACGCAGCACGCGCTGGTCGCGCCGCACGACGGCTTCGGCACGAACATCTACGCGCACGTGCTGCGCGGCAAACTGATGCGCGTGGTGCCGCGCGAGAACGAGCAGATCAACGAAACCTGGATCGCGGATCGCGACCGCTTCGGCTTCGAGGGAATGTACTCGACCGAGCGGGTCACGCAGCCGCTGGTGCGCATCGACGGCGCGTTAAAGCCGGTCGATTGGGAGGCGGCGCTGACGGCGGCGGCGGACGGGTTGCAGAAGGCGGCCGCGGCCCATGGCGGCGCGAGCTTGGGGTTTCTGACCTCGCCGATGGCCACCCTGGAGGAGATGTACCTGCTCTCGCGGATCGCCCGCGGCCTCGGCAGCGGCAACATCGATCATCGCCTGCGCCAGCTGGATTTCAGGGCGCAGGAACAACGAGCCCGCCTTACCCAAGTCTCGGGCTGAAAATAGCGGACATCGCGGCGCTCCAGGGCATGCTCGTCGTCGGTTCGAATCTGCGCCACGAAATGCCGATGCTGGCGCACCGGATTCGCCAGGCCGCCGTCAGCGGAGGCGCGCAGCGTGGCGTTCCTCAATCCACGCGCCTTCGAATACTTGTTTCCGGTGGCGGCCTACGGTGTCGCGCAGGATCTGGTCGGCCGACCTCGCCGGCGTGGTGCGTGCGGCCGCGGCGGCGGCGAACCAAGCCGGTGCCGAGCGGCGTGCGCCCGGCGGCCGTGACCGACGAGCATCGCGCGCTGGTCGCGGCGCTGACCCACGGCTACGCGCCGCGCGATCGTGCTCGGCACCCTGGCGCAACGGCATCCCGACGTACTCGGAGCTGAAATGCGCTCGCCGCGTCAGCTGGCGAGCTTGAGCGGCGCGAGTCTCGGATTCATCACCGAAGGCGCCAACGCGGCCGGCGCGTATTTGGCGGGAGCGGTGCCGCACCGGCGAATCCGGCGGCGTCCCCGCGGCGGGCGCGGGCAGGTCGGCGCGCGCCATGCTGGAAGTCTGGCTCAAGGCCTACGTGTTGTTCGGCGGCATCGATCCGGCCAACGACTTGGCGGCGGGGTCCGAGGCGCTGGCGGCCGCCGAGCTCGTGGTCGCGGTCACGACGCATTTGCCCGACAGCTTGCGCGCCGTGGCGCATGTGGTGCTGCCGATCGGCGCTTTCGCCGAAAGCGCGGGCACGTTCGTGAACGCCGAAGGGCGCTGGCAGAGCTGGGCCGGCGCCGCGAAATTGGTGGGCGAAAGCCGCCCGGGTTGGAAGGTGCTGCGGGTACTGGCGAATTTGCTGAACGTTCCGGGCATCGAGTTCGTGAGCGCGGAGGAAGTTCGCGAAGCCGTGCGCACGTTGTGCGGTGCCCGCAATGGAGCGACGCGCAGCATCGATGCCGCGGGCGGGGGCGGCGCGCGGCGGCGACTTGGGGCGCCGCGGCCGCCGCAGCGCCGGCGGGCCGTGGCTCGACATACCTCCGTATCAGACCGACATGCTGGTGCGCGGATCGGCATCTTTCGGCAAAACCAAGGACGGGCTCATGGCCCGCGCCGTGATCTGATCATGTGGCAGTGGGACCCATTGAGAGTTTGGCTGTCGGGCCAGATCACGCCCTATTGGACCGACCCGCTGCTCACCGCGGTGCAGATTCTGATGGTGGTCGTGGGCCTGATTCTCATCATGGCCTTCTATACCTTGGCGGAGCGCAAAGATCATCGGCTGGATGCAGCTGCGCAAGGGCCCGAATCGCGTCAATCTGTTGTTCATGCCGGGATTCGCGTCAGCCGTTCGCGGACGTGGTCAAGCTGATGTTCAAGGAAATCCTGATCCCGGCGGATGCCAGCGGATTCTTGTTTCGCTTGGCGCCGTTCCTCGCGCTGATTCCTTCGCTGGCGGTCTGGGCGGTCATTCCGTTTTCGCCGGAACACGCCTTCGCCAACATCGATGCGGGTCTTTTGTACATCCTCGCGCTCACCTCGATGGGAGTGTACGGAATCATCCTGGCCGGCTGGGCGGCCAACTCCAAATACGCCTTCCTGGGCGCGATGCGCTCGGCGGCGCAAATCGTCGCGTATGAGATCGCCATGGGTTTCGCCATGGTGGGCGTGCTGATGGCCTCTGGCAGCCTCAATGTCGGCGAGATCATCCGGGCGCAGCACGGCGGGCCGTTGAGCTGGAACTGGTTTTGGTTGTTCCCGATGCTGGTGGTGTATTTCATTTCGGGCGTCGCCGAGACCAATCGCGCGCCGTTCGATGTGGCGGAAGGCGAATCGGAGATCGTCGCGGGATTCCATGTGGACTACTCGGGCATGGCGTTCGCGCTGTTCTTCATCGCCGAATACGTCAACATGATTCTGATATCCGCGCTGACGGTCATTTTCTTCTTCGGCGGCTGGCTCTCCCCCTTCGACGGCTGGCTGCCGGATTCGACTTGGCTCGCCGCCCCGGGCTTCTTCTGGTTCGGCCTGAAGACGCTGATTCCGATGTTCGGCTTTCTCTGGCTGCGCGCGACGTTTCCACGCTATCGGTACGATCAGATCATGCGTTTGGGTTGGAAGGTTCTGATTCCGGTGACGCTGGTTTGGCTGGCGGTGGAGGGGTTGATGGCGTATTGTCCACGTGGGCCCATGGAAGGAGCATCTGTAATGCAGGGTGCGCGCAGCTATGTTGAAGACCTTCCTGCTCTGGGAATTATTGCAGGGCTTGTGGGTGACGTGGAAGAGCATGTGGCGACCCAAGGTCACCGTGAATTACCCCGAGGAGAAGACCCCGCAGAGCGGCGCGCTTTCAGGGGCCTGCATGCCCTGCGCCGCTATCCGAACGGAGAGGAGCGCTGCATAGCGTGCAAGCTGTGCGAAGCGGTTTGCCCGGCGCTCGCCATCACTATCGAATCAGGCGTGAGCAACGACGGAACGCGCCGTACGACGCGCTACGACATCGACCTGTTCAAGTGCATCTACTGCGGCTTCTGCGAGGAGGCGTGTCCGGTCGATGCCATCGTCGAGACCCGCCTGCTCGAGTATCACATGGAGAATCGCGGCGAAAACATCATGAACAAGGACAAGCTGCTCGGCATCGGCGAGCGTTACGAAGCCATGATCGCGGCCGATCGCGCCGCCGATGCGCGGTATCGCTGATGTTTTCCACGATCCTGTTCTTCATCTTCGGCGGCGTGCTGGTGTGCGCCGCCCTGGGGGTGATTCTCGCGCGCAATCCCGTGCACAGCGCCTTGCTGCTCGTGCTGTGCTTTTTCAACAGCGCCGTCATATGGCTGATGCTGGACGCGGAGTTCCTGGGGATCGTGCTGGTGCTGGTGTATGTGGGCGCGGTGATGGTGCTGTTCCTGTTCGTGGTGATGATGCTCGACGTCGACGTTGAGCGCATCCGCACGGAATTGGCGGGCTATTGGCCGCTGACGGTTGCGGTGGCGGGTTTCGTCGGTGTTCGCGATCGTCAACGTGATCGTGGTGCGGCATCTCGGCGGCGCGACCTTCAAGACGGCGGCTGCGCTGCCCGCGGATTATTCCAACACGCGCGCCTTGGGTACGGCGCTGTTCACCCGTTACGCCTATCCCGCCCAGCTGGCGGCGATCATCCTGCTGGTGGCGAGCGTGGCGGCCATCATTCTCACACTGCGCCGCCGCCGCGGGAGTCAAGCCGCAGGACATCGCAGCAGCAGGTCGCGGTGAGGGCGAGGGACCGGGTCCGAATCGTCAAGATGGCCTCCGAGAAACGATCATGATCACGCTTACTCACGTGTTGACCTTGTCCGGCATCTTTTTGCGATCGCGGTGGCGGGCGTGTTTCTAAACCGCAAGAACGTCATCATCCTGTTGATGTGCATCGAACTGATGCTGCTCGCGGTGAATTTCAATTTCGTGGCGTTTTCGCGCTTTTCGGGCGACATCGGCGGCCAAATATTCGTGTTCTTCATACTGACCGTGGCGGCGGCCGAAGCGGCGATCGGCCTCGCAATCCTGGTGGTGGTGTTCCGAGAGCGCCGCAGCATCGACGTCGAAGACCTCGACACGCTGCAGGGCTGAGGATGGTTTAAAAACATGCAGTGGATGTATCTCACGATTGCGCTCGCGCCGCTGGTCGCGGCGGTTGTGGCGGGCCTGTTCGGACGGCTCATCGGGCGCGCGGGCGCGCATAGCATCGCCATCGCGGGGGTGGCGGTCTCGTGCGCCTTGTCGATCTATGTGCTCAAGGGGATCGTAGCCGACGGCGTGGGGACTTTCGACGGCCCGGTGTACACCTGGCTGATCAGCGACGGCGTTCATATCGAGGTTGGATTTCTGATCGATCGCCTTTCCGCCATGATGATGGCGGTGGTGACCTTCGTGTCGCTGATGGTGCACATCTACACCATCGGCTACATGAGTGATGACGACGGGCTATCAGCGATTCTTCAGCTACATCTCACTGTTCACGTTCGCGATGCTGATGCTGGTGATGTCGAACAACTTCATGCAATTGTTCTTCGGCTGGGAAGGGGTCGGCGTGGTGTCGTACCTGCTCATCGGTTATCTGGTACACGCGCCCGACGGCGAATTTCGCCGCCCTCAAGGCATTCCTGGTCAATCGCATCGGCGATTTCGGATTCATACTGGGAATTGCTGCGGTGATGCGCTACACGGGCTCGCTCGACTATGCGACGGTATTCGCGCACGCAGGGCAAATCGCCGATGCGCAGATTCACGTGAGCGCCGAGCATCGTTTGGCCGGCGATCACCTTCACCTGCATATGTCTGTTCGTCGGCGCAATGGGCAAGTCCGCTCAGGTGCCGCTGCACGTGTGGCTGCCGGATTCGATGGAAGGCCCGACGCCGATATCGGCCCTGATCCATGCCGCTACCATGGTGACGGCCGGCATATTCATGGTGGCGCGAATGTCGCCGCTGTTCGAGTTGTCGGAGACCGCGCTCTCGATGGTGTTGATCGTCGGCGCGACGACGGCGTTCTTCATGGGTCTGCTGGGCGTGGTGAATAACGACATCAAGCGGGTAATCGCCTATTCGACGCTGTCGCAGCTCGGATATATGACGGTGGCGCTCGGCGCGTCCGCCTACAGCGCCGGGATTTTTCATTTGATGACGCATGCATTCTTCAAGGCATTGCTGTTCCTTGCGGCGGGCTCGGTGATCATCGCCATGCATCACGAGCAGGACATGCGGCGCATGGGCGGCCTCCGGAAATACATGCCGATCACCTACTGGACGTTCTTGGTGGGCTCGCTGGCGTTGATCGGCTTTCCGGGGACGGCCGGTTTCTTTTCCAAGGATCTGCTGATCGACGCTGAGCATGCTGCGCACCGTGTGGGATCGACCTATGCCTATGTCTGCGTGGTGGCGGGCGTCTTCGTCACGGCGCTGTACACGTTCCGCATGTTCTTCATGACCTTCCATGGCAAGGAGCGTATGGACCATCACACGCGAGAGCATCTGCACGAGAGCCCGTGGGTGATGACCTTGCCGCTGATCTTATTGGCCATTCCGTCGGCGCTCATCGGGTGGTTTACCGTCAAGCCGGTATTGTTCGGCAATTATTTCGACGGATCGATAGTGGTGCTGCCTGCGCATGAAGTGCTTAAGCACGTGGCCGAGGAATTCCACAGCCCGGGGGCATATGTTGGCCGGCGATTTATTGGCGCTGCCCCTGTGGTTCGCTTTGTCCGGCGTAGTCGCCGCGGCGTGGCTGTTCTTTTACAAAAAGCCGGCGCTCGCCGATGCCGCCGAGCGCTACTTCGAGTGGCTGCACCGGATCCTGGTCAATAAATACGGATTCGATTGGTTCAACGAGCATGTGATTTGCGCAGCCGCGAGAGCCTTGGGCAAAGGATTGTGGCGCGGCGGCGATGAGACGCTGATCGACAACGGGCTGGTCAACGGCAGTGCGCGCATCGTGGGTTGGTTGGGCTCGGTGATGCGCTACGCGCAGTCCGGATACCTGTATCACTATGCGTTCGCCATGATCCTCGGATTGGCTTCGCTGCTTCTTTGGCTGATGTGGCGAGCCGTAATGTCGAACGGACACTTGCTCGGGATCTCTGATCTGGCTGCCCATCGCCGGTGGTATTGCGGTGCTCGCCTTGGGCGAGCGTGTGGCGGCGGCCAAATGGCTGTCGCTCGGCGTTTCCGGCGCTCGCGCTGCTGTTCAGCGTGCCGCTGTTCACGGCCTTCAGGGGCGGGACCGCGGAGATGCAGTTCGTCGAGCGCGCGCCGTGGATCGCGGCCATTCATGCGGATTACTACATCGGCGTCGACGGGATATCGATGCCCCTGATCTTGCTGACAACCTTCACCACGGTGCTGATCGTGATCGCGGGTTGGACCAACGTCGAGAAGCGCGTTTCCCAATACTTCGCGGCTTTCTTGCTGTTGGAAGGGCTGATGATCGGCGTGTTCGCGGCGCTCGACGCGGCGTTGTTCTACGTGTTTTGGGAGGCCATGCTGCTGCCGATGTTCATCATCATCGGCATCTGGGGAGGCCCGCGGCGCGTGTACGCGACCATCAAGTTCTTCTTGTATACGTTCGTCGGCTCGCTGCTGATGCTGGTCGCGCTGATTTACATGTATTTGAAGACCGGTACTTATGAAATTGCGGTATTGCAGGCGATGCCGCTGACGATGAACGAACAGATCCTGATATTCTTGGCGTTGTTCGCCGCATTCGCCGTCAAGGTTCCGATGTGGCCGGTGCATACCTGGTTGCCGGATGCGCACGTCGAGGCGCCGACCGGCGGTTCGGTGGTGCTGGCGGCCATCATGCTCAAAATGGGCGGATACGGCTTTCTGCGTTTTTCGCTTCCCATCGCGCCGGACGCCAGCCGCGAACTGGACTGGCTGATCATCGCGCTGTCGCTGATCGCGGTGGTGTACATCGGCTTCGTCGCCCTGGCGCAGAGGGACATGAAGAAGCTGATCGCCTATTCATCGATCGCGCACATGGGTTTCGTCACCCTGGGCATGTTCATCGGCTTCCAAATCGTGTCCCACACCGGCAGGACCTCGGGCGTGGAATTGGGCCTGGACGGCGCCGTGGTGCAGATGCTGTCGCACGGCCTGGTATCGGGCGCGATGTTCCTTTGCGTCGGCGTCATGTACGACCGGGTGCATAGCCGCGAGATCAGCGCCTACGGCGGGGTGGTGAACACCATGCCGAAATTCGCGGCATTCATGGTGCTGTTCGCATTGGCGAACTCCGGGGTTCCCGGCACCTCGGGCTTCGTCGGCGAGTTTCTGGTCATCTTGGCGTCTTTCAAGGCGAATGTCTGGTACGCGTTCCTCGCCGGTACGACATTGTCCTGGGCGCGGCATATACCCTGTGGCTGGTGAAGCGGGTGATTTTTGGGGAGGTCGGCCAACGACAAGGTGGCCGCGCTGCAGGATCTCAACGGCCGCGAGTTTTTGGTTCTAGGATTGCTCGTGGCGGCGGTGCTGCTGGTCGGATTGTGGCCGGCGCCGCTGCTCGATGTCATGCGCGCAACGACCCAGCATTTAGCCCAGCAGCTGCTGGTCTCGAAGATCGTCCCTTAAGGTTTAACATGAACGGGTTCAACGTCGCCGAATTCAACGCGGGCCTGAGCTACGCGACGCCGGAGATATTTCTGGCGCTGGCGGCCTGCGCGATTTTGACGCTGGATTTGTTCCTCTCGGACGCGCAGCGCCGCTGGACCGGCGTTCTCGCCGTCTTAGCTTGTGCGTGACCGCCCTGTTGGCGGCATTGCAGCCGGTGTCCGGCAAAATCACGGCGCTTGGCGGGCTTTTTGAGCTGGACCGGATGGCGCAGGTGCTCAAAGTCGTGACGCTGTTGACCGTGGCGGTCGTGTTCGTGTATTCGACCGATTACCTTAAGCGCCGGGCGATTCTCAAGGGCGAGTATTACGTACTGGGTCTGTTCGCCGCTTTGGGGGCGATGGTGCTGATTTCCGCGGGCAGCTTGATCACCCTGTTCCTGGGGCTCGAACTCTTGTCTTTGTGCCTGTACGCGATGGTGGCCTTCGACCGGGATTCGGTCGATTGCCGCGGAGTCCGCCATCAAGTATTTCGTGCTGGGATCGATGGCGTCGGGAACGTTGCTGTACGGCATGTCGATCGTGTATGGCGTCACCGGCAATCTGGAACTCGCGGCGATTGCAGCCTCGGTTCACGGCGGCTTCTCGGCCAATGTCGGTCTGCTGTTCGGCATCGCCTTTCTCATCGTCGGACTGGGATTCAAATTGGGCGCGGTGCCGTTCCACATGTGGATCCCTGACGTTTACGAGGGCTCTCCCACCTGCGTGACGGTGTTCATCGGCACCGCGTCGAAACTGGCGGCGTTTGCCCTCATCATGCGGGTGCTGCCCGAGGCGCTGGCGGGCTCGCAACCGGATTGGAGCCAAATGCTGGTGGTGCTGGCGGTGCTTTCGATGGCGATCGGCAGCATCGTCGCGATTGCCCAAACCAATATCAAACGCATGCTGGCCTATTCGACGATTTCGCACGTCGGATACGTGCTGCTCGGAATATTGTCGGGCACGGCGCAGGGCTACCAGGCGGCGATGTTCTACATGATCAGCTATGTCATCGTCGCGAGCGGGGCCTTCGGCATGATCCTGCTGCTGGCGCGGCAGGGCTTCGAGGCCGACAAGCTCGTGGACTACAAGGGTTTGAACGCCCGCAGCCCCTGGTTCGCCGGAATGATGGCGATTCTGATGTTCAGCCTCGCGGGCGTACCGCCCTTTGTCGGCTTTTGGGCCAAGCTCGGCGTGGTGCAAGCAGTCTTGGGAGTGAACTACATCTGGCTGGCGGTGGTGGCCGTCCTATTTTCCGTGGTCGGCGCTTTCTTTTACCTTCGTATCGTCAAATTGATGTACTTCGACGATCCGGCCGATCGAACCGCGATCGGCGGGTCGACGCTGATGCGCACCGTGCTGAGCGCGAACGCGCTGCTGGTGTTCGCCTTGGGAGTCGTGCCCGGCGCGCTGATCGCCCTGTGCCAGAGGGCTCTGCCTTAAAGCCGGCCGGCACGCTGCCTCGCGGGCGTTCGGACGAGAGGAATCATCCATGAGAAAATTATCGGCTGCGGTTTCACTGGCCGTATCGGCCACGTTTTTCTTCGCTCCCTCGGGCGCCCAGGAACTCAGCGCCGCCGATCAGGCGGCCGCGAACGCGGCCGTCAAGGTGATTCGTCCGGAGGCGCTCGCGGCGCACATGAGATTTCTCTCGGATGACCTGCTGGAAGGCCGCCAGACCGGCGCGCGCGGACATGAAATCGCGGCGCGTTACGTGGCGACGGAGCTGGAAGCGATGGGTCTGGCGCCCGCGGGAGTGAATGGCACCTGGTACCAGAGCGTGCCGCTGCGCAAGGTAGATCTCGTTCCCGAACAGAGTTCGTTCGAGATCGTGCGCGACGGCAAAGCGCAGACCCTGGTTTTCGCGCAAGACTACATCATGGATGGCAATCCGTTGGCAACCGATGCGGGCGTGGAGGCGGGCGCGGTCTTCGTGGGGTTTGGGGTGAGCGCGCCGGAATTTCAGTATGACGACTACGCGAGCGTGGACGTGCGCGGAAAAGCGGTCGTCACGGTGCGGGGCGCGCCGCCGCGATTCCCGTCCACGGAGCGCGCCTATTTCTCGGATGGGGTCGTAAAAGCGCATAACGCCGCGGCGCACGGAGCGGTCGGAATCATCACGCTGGTACCGCCGGAATTTTTCGAGCGATATAAATGGGATTGGATCGTCCCACAGATACGCGCGGGAGGCATGTGGTGGCTCGACCCGCAAGGCGTGCCCGCCGGCACGTTTCCGGAGATTCGCGCCGCCGCTCTGATGAACGCGAGTGGCGCCCGGGAATTATTTGCGGGCGCCCCCAGGACGCTGCCGGAAATCTTCACCGCCTCACGGGACAGCAAATCCGAATCGTTCGAGCTGCCCGTGAAGGTGAAGATTCACAGGGTGAGCCGCCACACGCCGATCGAAAGCCGCAACGTGATCGCCAAGCTCGCAGGATCCGACCCCACGCTCGCGAAGCAATACGTGGTATTCACCGCGCACATGGATCACCTCGGAATCTGCCGGCCGGCCGAGCGAGACAGTATTTGCCACGGCGCGTGGGACAACGCGTCCGGCACCTCGGCGGTTCTCGAGGTGGCGCGTGCATTCTCGAGTCTGCGCCGCGCGCCGCGCCGCTCGATTCTGTTCGTGTTCGTCACCGCCGAGGAGAAGGGACTGCGCGGATCGGACTACTTCGCGCATTATCCCACGGTACCGATCGAGAACATCGTCGCCGACATGAACGTCGACGGCGCGCCCGGCATGATTTACCCCAACAAGGACATCGTGCCGCTGGGCGTGGAGCATTCGAGCCTTGCGAAGAATGTGCAGGCGGCCGCGCAGAAGATGGGCTACACGATCAGCCCCGACCCGCTCCCCGAAGAGGTGATCTTCATTCGCAGCGATCAATATTCGTTCGTGAAGCAGGGAGTACCGGCGGTGTTCATCAACGCCGGCAGGCAGAGCGCGGACCCGAAATTGGACGGCACCGCGATCTTTAAGAAGTGGATATCGAGCATCTACCATACTCCGCAGGACAACATGAGCCAGCCCTTCAATTTCGAGTCGGCCGCGAGGTCCACTGCATTGTCATTCCTGGTCGGCTACGAGGTGGCGCAGCAGGCCGAGCGTCCGACGTGGAATGCCGGCGATTTCTTTGGCATGAAGTTCTCAAAGCAGCATTAATGCGGAGAGCCGAGATTCATGCGTTCGCTTGCATTGGACGTTCTACCAGGTAGAATGATCGGCTCTCCGGTGCGGGGTGGAGCAGTCTGGCAGCTCGTCGGGCTCATAACCCGAAGGTCGTAGGTTCAAATCCTACCCCCGCTACCAATCAAATCAAGCACTTACGAACGATCTTAAGCCACCTGATTTTCGGACTGTGCCGTAAACGTGCCGTGAATTGAAACTCCCGGCACGATCAGGGCACTCAAGCGATCCGCATAGGGCGCCAGATGATCCGCCGCGAGATGCGCATAGCGCCGCACCATCTCGGCCGACTCCCAGCCTCCCAGTTCTTGCAAAGCGAAAAGGGGCGTGCCGCCCTGGACGTGCCAGCTCGCCCACGTATGGCGCAAGTCATGCCAGCGGAATTTCTCTATTCCCGCCCGCTTTAGCGCGCCATACCAGGCTTTGGTGTCACGGTCGGCGAGTTTATTCATGGGAGAGGATCCGAAGTGGGTGGCGGTGACGGGCTTGGGACCATCGTGCTGCCAATGACCTTACCGTCGGCCAATCCGGCGCTGTTGCAGTGGCCGGATTCATGCGTATAAATCGTGCTTAAGGATTACGTGTGTGCGTGTTGCCTCACGTAATTCTGTTACCGGTTGCCTCATCAGCGATGTTACCGGGAGGCCCTTTTCCCGTCTCCGTCCGATCTGATTGTGCGCCGCAAAGCAGAAGGTCAGTCTGACGCTGCAGGCGGCAGAAGCCAGGGTCGATTGTGGCTTGAACGGTAATTGTCATGCGCTCGCGGTGCAGTTTTGGGTCAGGTTCGTCATCTCGCACATTAATCGCTGTACGGCCCCACGGCGCCACGCCCGCACCCGTCGCTCCAAGGTACACAGTTGCCGAAGGCTGTAGTGTTCCGGATAGCGTGCCCGGAACTCGATGAGTAGTTCCACTGCCGTCTGATCCGGCTGTGCCTCCAGGCATTGGAGCATTTCTGCCCAGTGCGCCTTGAAGGGATCGGGGCGGCGGCCGCGAGGCTTGTGGTTGAGGTTGCGGTATTTGAGCTGGTCGATTATCACGCCGCGAGCGCGGGCATCCCGACGCCAGATCTTCACCCGCTTGCTCAGAGTTTTCCGTTGGTAGGGATTGAAGCTGTCGTTCCCACAGCTCCTTCCGCCGCAGCAGGTGCGCCCGCTTTCTGTCGCGCGGAGGCCATGCTTGCCGATGGATCTTTGTCGCGCGCGGCGCGATAATGCTGCGCAACACAGCGTGCAGGCAGGCACCGCCGACCGCCACCGAGTTCGCAGTGAACAAACAAACACTCATCGACGCTATAAAAAAATCCGGTGGGTCTCAAAGCGCGTTGGATGAAGTGGACGACATGTGGGCTAGAGTGGACTTTCTGCAAAAGACCGGGCGTTATGGGGCGCTCTTATCCCAGATTTACAACGCGAATGACAAGAGCAATTTGCTCGCCCTAACATTGGAACTGAATTTTGCCTACCAATTTGAGTCCGTGGGTCTTGAATTGACGTACGAGGTTAGCCAAGACGCGCAACAAAACAGCACCATCGATTTTCTGCGAGTCTCTCCTGGTGGTGAAAAGGTTTTTTTTGAGTTGCGGCTAATACAGCAGCCGCAAGATATTGCAGACTCAATCGCACGACAAATTGAAAGCACAGAACGTTACAAGATAGCTCTTGATGCGGAGGACGACCAGGATGCAGTCGTACGCATCCAACGCAATATCTTGAGTAAGGTTCAAGACAAGAAAGGAAACCCGATTAAGTTTCTATCCGCTTCTAAAACGGCAATCAATATCGTCGCGGTGGACATAGCCGATTGTATGTTGGGGATGATGGATATTCATGATTGTATGCTCGCGTGCCAGGGCGATTCAGGTGTTGAAGAGCCTTATCGAAGAGGAGTATTTGGTTTATTTCAACCGGACATGCCCCATTTTCCACAGCACATTCATGACCTTGCCAAGAGGTACGCGCACATTCGTGGAACAATTCACGGCATACTGTTTTTGGATAGAGTGGGTGTGCAAATACTGACCTATAGGCTCTGTCACTACCTGGTGTGGAATCCGGCGCTCATTGATGAATCTACCGCACGTTGCATTATTGCCGACGTCTCAACAGCAATACCTGCGCATCCTTCATTGAGCAATTACGAGTATCGATAGGAACTGGGTGCTGTGCAGAAGATACTCTTGCTTACAGCGTTCCTGGCGTCCGGCACAGCGCAGGCGGAATCTATTGCTCTCAAGAAGGAGGGCGACACGTTTGTCGTTCCCGTCTTAATAAACGACAAAATTATGCTGAATTTCACGATTGATAGTGGCGCATCCGATGTATCCATTCCCGCCGACGTACTTTCGACCCTGACTCGCGCCGGTGCAGTTTCGCAAGAGGATTTCTTGGACAAGCAGGTATACGAACTGGCGGATGGCACTAAACGAAAATCCCGGCGGTTTCGTATTAGATCGCTACAGATTGGTAGCCTGGTGGTTCGCAATGTCATTGCTTCAGTAGCTCCTTCCGCTGGATCACCGTTGCTAGGGCAGAGTTTTCTATCGCGGCTAATGACTTTGTCGATTGATAATCAACGCCAAGTGTTGGTCATCAATGAGTCGCCTGCTTCCGCATCAGAAAAAGTAGCAACGCATACCGACACTAGCAACCAGGGCACAAATTGGATACCGTTACCACTTGTGAATGACCGAGCGGGGCAGGTGTTCGTAAATATCGCGAGCATCCGAGTGGACGGGAACCTACGGTGGTTTCGGGACAAACGTATCGAACCTCCTCATCCCGACAATTCGGAAATTAAATGGCTAAATTATACGATAACTCGTTGGGAGATTAATTGCGACGAACACCTCGGCAAATTGGATGAGCAGACCAAGTACTACGAGGACGGTACACGTTGGGTGGCGGGGTCGGAGTTCACTTCAGCAATGCAGTGGATGGCTGTCAAACCAAATACTGCGATGGAAGGAGAGATGAAAATCGCCTGTACGTGGAAGCCGGAATGACAATGAATTGAACTGCTATCACCGCAGCAAGATTTTCGCCGTAACTATCGCAGGATCATTCTCGTAGCCTCTCGTGGCAAGAGCAGTGACCTTGTCCTTGATATCCGATGGCGACCACAAAACGAAATCTTTCGTGAGAAATAGCTCTTGGATTGCTGCGGTCTGATCCTTGAAGATATTCCCGACAGCAAGAACCAGCGATATTTTGGTATCAGCATTTGCCATACCACATTCGCAAAGCTGCAAAAGCAGTCGATTAAAGACGATTGTTCGGTATCGCTTGGACGAGAATAGCTTGTAGCGCCAATCGGGAATGTCGTGTTGCTCTGCTAGTTCATCAAGACGCACACCCGGCGAATCAAATAATGATTTGGCTTCTACGACAAGAACCTCGTTTTTTGCGAAATCCAGGGCAAGCAGATCAATCTCGGGACGAGGCATTGAGTGTTTGCCAATCTCTCGTTTCTCTTCGAGCGTAAGATCAACCTTAAAGGATGAATGCACCCAATAGCCGTCGGCTTCGAGCAATGTTCTTATGATGGCTTCAAAGTGGTCCACGACAGCTTCCCGATGAAGTGAGGTAGTCCAGAGAATGGCATAAATGCCGTTGGTTGGCACTTATGGCAGGGGTAATTAGATGCGAACTCCATTCCCGAGAATTGAAGCAATTGTACTCGGCGTCGCACTGGCATTTTCCGCACTGGCGCTAGAGAAGTTTGATACTGAAGTTCAGGCGCAACATCATTGCCCGAAGGACGTTGTCGTGTGGCTAAATCTGCCAACAATGATTTGGCATACAAAGGGGGAACGCTGGTACGGGGCTACCAAGAACGGGGCATATGTCTGCCGAGAGGAAGCTGCTAAGGAAGGGGCGAGGGGCAGCAGAAACGGGCAGTAATGCGAAAGAGAGTCCCTATACGACAATCTGTTCAACAGATTGGTTTCTCTTCGCCCTTGGAAGCGGCGGCTATTGCAGGCTTCTTGACGCAGAGGAATCCGGCGAAATTGAACCACTGAAAGAACGTCTCCACTATCTCAAACCCATTGCGTCGGAAAAGATCGACATTCTCATCGAGACGGTAGGGAACGAGCACATTCTCCAGTGCCTCCCGTTTCCGCAGAATTTCCGTATCCGTGTACCCGCGCTGCTTCTTGAAGCCGTAGTACAAGTCGATAAAGAAGCGGTTCATGTGACCATTGTTCGTAAGTATCTTCTCGGTCACAATCAGCGCCCCTTCATCGGCGAGCGCATCATAGATCCACCGGACCAGGTTATCCCTTCGAAGCGGCCGGATGAATTGAAGGGTCCAACACATTGTTACCACACCGGCATCCTCCAGCGAAAGATCCGACAGTAGTCCGTTTAGATCTCCGTGCCGTAGGTCAACGCGTTCCCGGATATGATTTATCTCGACATTCCGTCTTGCACGTTCAAGCATCGGCAGAGAATTGTCATAACCGACGAAGCGCGCCGAGGCCGGCAGTTCGCGGCTGAGGCCAATCAGCGTGGTAGCGGTCGAGCACCCCATATCGTACACTTTCGTTCCCGGACGCCAGAGGTTCCTGCACAAACTGCAGATCATCCCCTGCTGTTCCAGGTAAAATGGGATACTGCGCTCGAGCATATCGTCAAAAGCTTCTGCAACGTCTGCATTAAACTCGAAATCGCTCGCCCGCTTGCCTGCTTTGAGAAAGATCTCGTCTTTCTTCACGTCCGCTGTCTCCTAAGATCCGCTAATGCCCACCGCCTGAAACAGGCCGGCGGCGAAACAGAAAGCCACGACAATCCCCGTTCTCGGGAGCACCTCGTATGGTCCATTTGTTGTAATAAACGAACTCTCTTACTAGGTCCAGCCCGCATTCCTCGACACAGCTCAGAAATTCCTGACGGTTGATGCACCAACTCAGAAATTCTCCATAACCCGTGTGATAGATCTTATGCGCCACCACAAACGACGCCGCGCGCGTAACAGTCCGCAGTCTTGCGACGTATAGGAATTCATGCGTAACTGCGGCGAGTTTGCGAGCTTCCTGACGCCAATCTTGGAAATAGTGCAGAGAGCTGCTGCTGATAACAAGATCGTACTGCCGTCCGAGGAAGTCCCCTTCGTTATCGCTCAAGTGAATTTGAGGCAGCAATTTGCGTCCGAGTCGGCAGAGATTGGGTACGTCATAGCAATGGTATTGGAACTCGACTTCTGGAAGGAGGGTCGTGCTGTAGAGGTAGTAATGACCAATTCCACCACCCCAGTCCAATATGGAGAGAAATTCTTTCCTTCTCGCCGCCAGCGCCAGCACATATCCGTAAGTCATCATTACGTTATGATCTGCGCGATCCTCGCGCGTTTTGTGCCACGGGAAATGAGCAACACCCAACGGTCCAGGCCCTTGCAAGTTCTGCACGAGGGTCGGCCAATGTTGTTCCTGAGCTTCTGCGAGGCTCTGATCGTGCCAACCCTTGATGACATGCCAGCCTTGAGGCACGTATTCCATCTCGGCGAAAACGTACTTAACAATGCGTAAAATCGGGGCAGACAGGTAACCAGCGACTTTTTTAAGACTCCTACCCAAAAGAGTCGAGCGAAATAACTTCATACCTGCCGATCGACATCACGGGTCAATAATTCACGAATCCGCATTATGTCCAGGTAGTACGAGAGCGATCTTTCGATTCCCAGCCGCGCAGTCGTCCCACTTGGAAGCCGGGCGGCTGCTCGGAGTTCGATGCGGACGAGACAACGGACTACATCAAATGGGTCCACGTTGCAGGCTGCTTGATAACACGAAGGAATTTACAATACCATCCGGCCGGGTTGGGGGGCAAAGAATGTGCCGGATTGCAGACCGCATGTGCGCATCGGAGCTTGCGGTTGCAGACCATGCGTAACGAGCAAGGCATTCTGCCCGCGAGTCGCACCGCTCGCAGCGCAATCGCTCTCGGACCTTCACGAGCGGGAACGCAGCGCCGAGGTGGGCGCGCAGTATGAGGAGCGATAACCGGCTTCCATGGTTCTTCAATCAAGCAGACAATCTTGAAATCGTGTCTGCTACCAAGCGGCCCATACGTGCAGAATCATTAGCGTCGTCGGGTTAGCATTACTTGACATATGGCTTGGCGAGCTGCGACATACGGCGCGCTTGCGCAGTCCCCGCGTTGCTCCGATCGGATGACCGCATGAACATTGCCGCAACTCAGCGATGCGAGAAATTAGGGGGAGACAGCGAAAATGAGGGCATTAACCGAGCAACAATGGTGGGCGAAGGCTCGCCGGCATGAAGAATGGGACGCGTGTCGGCGCGCTGAAATGGCAGCGCTTGAGGAGACGATTGAAAGCTTGAACGATATACTGGCGCTACGGGAAATCATCGGCCGAGCTGGGCCATTGGAAAAGCGGATCGCGCGACTAAAACGAATCATGGCACGGCATCTTGAGCGCGCTCTGTTTCCTGGCTTCGATAGGGCCCCAACATTGGGCGGCCCGTCGCCGTGAAAAAGCACTTTTGGCGCACTCTACCGACCGCCTGCCCTCGGGGCGGCTTTTTCAGACTCGCGTGCCGAGCAAACGTGCGATTTCGCGAAGCACCACATCCATATCAGCTGGCTTGGCCAGCACTCGGTCGGCAATGGAGCTGACCCTCTCGATTTTGGGGCCCGGAAAACTGGCCAGCATGATCGACCACGATATCCGCCGCTCGCGCTCCCTTCGCCCGCGCAATATTCTTTGCGATCGCAATCGTCTGATCAGCGCAGCAGCTTCGCCGTGAACACTGTAGGCGGGCAGATGCGCATTGCGCATGGTGTTGAACAGGTTCCGGAATCTGAGTGGCAGGGTCTGGTTGCGGGGCACCCGGCGCTACGCCTGGAAGTGCTCAAGGCGATCACGAATACCGCGATCAGATCCTTAAAGCTGCAGTTCTTCCTGCTTGAGGATCACCTGGGACTGGCGGCGGCGGCAGTCTGCGAACCGATCACGTCGTCCGTGGCGCACAACCCTCTGGATGCGCTGCTCCTCGGTCGTGCAGCAGAGGCAGCCCGCAGGCTCGGTGTGTCGAGCCGGCCGGTGCTCATGTTCCACACCCCTCTGAGGCGGCAGGCACCCGTTATTCTTCGGGCCGCACACCCCTCGGAGCAGCGGCAGGTCCTCGAGAGCCTGCTCGATGCGATCGAGGAGCATGCGGCGAGACTCAAGTATGGTATTGCATTTGTTGGCGTTACCGTTGAAGACCAACTATTAAAGTCTGCACTGCGCAGCCGCCGATACCTCGATTCGGCTTTCGATGCGACCGCCTGTATGCAAATTGAGTGGGCCGATTTCGACGGTTACGTGAACCATTTACGGGCGAGGAGTAAGAATGCTGCGCAAACCGCCCGCACCGAGCGTAGCCGCAATCGCAGGAGTGGCGTCACCATCAGGCAACTGCGGTTTGCTGCTGCAGATGCATCGGGGCTTTACGCTATCATGCGTGAGCACTACCGGTACAAGAACGGCATGGAGCTGCCCTACGGACCGGAATTTCTGCCACAACTGGCTGCATCGCTTGGTGATGACTTGCTGATCTTCGAAGCCGTGCGCGATGGCAAGCGCGTCGCAGCGCTCGCCGTGGTGCGCTCAGGATCAGTCGGCTGGGTGGTGATGATCGGTCTTGAGCAGCGGGATCGCCCCAATGATTTTACCTATTCGAATCTGCTCTTCTATCACGCTGCAACTTGGGCACCTGCGTTGGGCCTGAAGACCTTGCTCTACGGTACCGGTGTGCAGCGGTTCAAGCTAAAACGTGGCTGTCGCTTGCTCGCTTGTCATTTGTACTATCGCCCGGGTCGCCCCATCGGCCGGATTATCGCCACGTCATACCTCCGGATTCATCAGGCCTGGAGCCGCAGGAAGTACCGATGAATGCACCGTCATTTGCCGTGGAAGGCGCACGTCGTGCTTAGACGTGCGGCATATCTGGCACAGATGTTGCGCAATGAGTCGCGCACGCTGGCGGCGCTCGAGGTGCGTCAATCAAAACAACTGTGCGCACTGGTGCGCCACGCAGCATCGCAGGTTCCGTTCTATCGTGATCTGTATGCGGCGCACGGGATAGAGGCCGGCTCTTTCAAAACATTACACGATCTGCAATCGCTTCCGATGGTAGACAAGCAGCTGCTGCGCGCCGCCGGTGCCTCCGCACTCTCGAGGGATGCACCCGCGCGACGGGTGACTATAAGGACGTCCGGCTCGACCGGCGAGCCGCTCGAATTTCAGATCGACCATCGCTACGACCAATGGCGCAAGGCTCAATACCTGCGCCCGTACCTGAGCAGCGGGCAGCGCCTGAGAGACAAGGTACTGCGGCTCGCCGCTCATCCGAGGCAGCGAACTCCATGGTATGCACGGCTTGGACTATTGCGCGAATGGCAGTTTGACTGTGCCAGCGATCCTGCTCGCATCGTTGAGATATGGCGGCAGCTGGCTCCTCAGGTGCTGCAGGGCTACCCAGCAAGCCTGCGCGCGCTGGCGCATCACTGTCTCGATAGCGGCCAGCCTTTGGTACCCTCACCGCGGCTGGTATTTGCCGACTCGGCACTGCTGACGCCCGACACGCGGACGGTGGTAGAGCGGGCATTCAACACGGCGGTCATCGACATCTTCGGTACGTTTGAGACCGACAACATTGCGTACCAGTGCGCGGCTCACGATGGTTATCACATCACGACCGATAGCGTCGTGCTGGAGATCGTCCGCGATGGCAGGCCGGTGCCGATCGGCGAGGCAGGCGAGATCGTTGTGACCGTACTAGGCAACCGAACGGCGCCATTCATTCGTTACAACCTCAAAGATATCGGCCGACTGTCGCCGCACCGCTGCTGCTGTGGCCTGCCCTTCCCGCTACTTGCCGTGATTGAGGGCCGTGCCAACGATCTTATTGTGCTTGCAGACGGCCGACGCAGCAGTCCCGCAGGGATCCTCGCGCATTTGATGGGTTTCGTCGATGCAATTGTGCACTACCAACTGCGGCAGATTGCAGTTACCCGCTTCGAGCTGCTGATAGTTCCTAGCAGTCGATTTTCGAACTCGAGCCGAGAAGCAATTGTGACCACCATCGAAGCCGCTCTCGGAGGCGCACAGCTCGATCTGCGGTTGGTTAATGCGATTCCGACCGATCGATCCGGTAAGCAGCGTGCGTTTGTCGCGCAACCCGCACTCGATCATCGTCCATAACCTGCAGCGCATTCAATGGAAATACGGTAATCGATTATGAAAGATCCCAGCCCGGCTCTGAACGATGGCGCTGTGGCCTCGCCATGGGAGAAACACGCGGGGCAGTGGAATCATATCGGCCCGCCATTGCGTCCATGTCCGCAAGATCTGCAATTTGTGCAGACGGAGGTAAATGACATCGCTCGTGCGCGCAATCGGGTCGAGGCGCTGTTGCTGGGGGTGACAGTCGAGCTCACGGCGCTCAGCTGGCCCGCGAACTGCTCGCTCACGGCGGTCGACTCGTCGCGCTCGATGTTAATCCGACGCTGGCGAGCGCCTGCCGGGATCAAGTCCGCGGCATTACAAGGTCTGTGGGAACGACTGCCGGTGCCGCGGAAATCTTTGGACCTCGTTCTTGCCGATGGCAGCTTGAGCATATTGCCCAACGCTCGCGGAGCCGCTGAGGTGTTGCGCGAATTAGCAGCGGTACTTAGTCCGGGCGGTCGCATCGTCACTCGTGTGTTTATTCGACAGGAAACCGAACCGACACCCGGCGAGGTGATTGATGCAATGCGTCGCGGAGAATATGGCAACTTTCATGTATTCAAGTGGCGCTTGCTGATGGCACTTCACGACTCCCCCACCGAGGGCGTCTTGTTGAATACGGTGTACCGGACCGTTTGTGACGCGATACCGGATCGTGCGGCGGTGGCGCGTGAGTTAGGTTGGCCCTTGGAGAGCGTCAATACCATTGACGCTTATAAAGATGTCTCCGGTCGGTACTTCTTTCCGTGCCTTGCTCAATTTCGTGAACTGATGGGCGGGGACCTTCGGGAGCTGGACTGCCTTGTGCCCACCTACGAACTGGGCGAGCGCTGCCCGACTCTTGTCCTGTCCCGCAAATAGGGGAAAGTGACTTGACTCAGGACCACGCAGTGGCGCTCCGGCTCCAATAAGATTCGCGCGAAAACAGGTTAAATTGCAGCGTATCCGCTCAACATATTTGATGCCTGGCTGGGGCGATGGTCAATGGCGCATTGGTGATCGCGGGTCCGGAAGCTCAAGCAGACAAGTGTCGAAGCGAGCCCCCGCTACCAAATTGCCGAGCGTGCCGGCTTCACTAGCACGCGGAAGGGCTCCGTAGGTACGGGACACACTGGTCCCCCGCTACCAAATTATAACGGTCCTAACCGGCGGAACGCGCGCGTCGTGCGAGATCATGCGCGGCGCTCCAGCCCAACGCGGCGGCCCTGCAAGGAACAAGAGAACCTCTCCGAATAGAATCCGGTAGTTGGGAAATTGAAAACCCTACCTAACTGGCCCGTTTCTTTTGGTCCAGGATTGATGTCAGATTGCGTTGCGTTTTCCCCTCATGGAGTGAGCTTGCCCTGCTGGAAGACGAACCGGTACGGCCCAGTTCCCCCCTGTTATCCCAATTGATGACGAGCTCGTATCGACCGTCGCGCTCGACCCTGAAAGAGTTTGCGCTTCCCCCACCGCAGCCTGGGCTGAACCGGCGAAGCCCCTGGTCATCGAGAATGTTTGCGGTCAGATTGCCGAGCTGACAGGCCTCCCCCGAGATCGTGATCAGATCGCCCTGTTTGGCCTCAAAGCTGTAGTAGTCACGCGCACCACGCTCCTCGATGGTTCCGGAAATCATCTGTCCGGGGACCACGGCTGCCCGGCGCGTGGGCCGGACGAAGCGGATGGGGATGCGCCAGCCCTTCGCGGCCTCCTCCGGATCAACGGCGGCGGCCCGGAAGGTATACGTGCCCGATGCTGGAAGCTCGGCCCAGCCGAATTCGCACCCCGCCTCGTTGGATCCCACCAGCGCGCCCGAGGGGTCGTGAAGCTGCAAGAACACGGAGCGGTCCGTGCAATCGGGAGGAGCTATCCAAATGACATCGCCCGCGCGAGCATCGAATTGGAATTCGCTCCCCTGGCCAGACTCGGCTGCGCCGGTCATCCAGATCGTCTCGCGAATCGGACCTGATTTCCCACCCGCAAGCAACGTGCGCATGGCCAGGACGCGCTGCGCATGCGCGTACTGCAGGCCGAACACGAGATCGTTGGTCACGGCGAGGTCGAGAATGCAGTCATCGAGCAGATGCTGATCGGTGATGCCATTGTCACGGCAGGTTTTCTCCGCGCTCTGCCGGTCGGAAATGCTCCCCGCCTCAGCGTCCTTTGCCGGGAACTGCGGGTCGATGAAGCTCCGGCTCGACTGTCCGGGAGCGTAGTCGCACAGCGAGGCGCCCTGATCGACGCGCCATGCATTGGCCAACGTGTGATTGATATCATCGCGCGTGAAGTTCGTCCCGAGGCCACGCCCGTCGGCCACGAGGTCGTTGTCTGGCGAGCCGTCAAAATTGCCGAGCAGCCCTTCGAGCGTGCCGCGGCGCGCGGCCTTGGGGAAGACGTAGACGTTCAGGGTGTTGGCGATCTGAGCGATTCGGGCGCGTGTGCCATCCGGCCATGAGATCTGGTAGGCCCCGCCGAAGGAGCTGCTGGATCCCGCCAGCGAACCCGCCTTAAGGCGCGGCAGCTCGCCGCTGACGATTGAACCGTCCACCCGCACAACGGGGGTGTTGTTCTCCAGCGTGATGGTCACCCGCTGGCTGCCGACCCGGCAGGCTACGGCCTGGCTAACGCTCGCGACCTTCGGGCCCCTGACGGGAACCTGCCTCACTTGCACCAGAAGCTCGTCCCGAGTGGATCGCACCAGGGTGTACTCACCGATGACCTGAAAATCATAGTGCAGACCATCGAAGGTCGTGAGATGCGTATCGCCCACCGAGCCTCCGGGGGCGGCTCGTCCTCGCCGCCGCTGCCTCCACCACCGCCGCCTGCGCCTCCAGTTCCGGGCGGCAATGAGGCGGACGTTTGGGGCTCCGGTTGCGGGCAGAAACGATCGAGCGAGTAGCCGATGACGCCGACGACCGCCGTGGTCTCGCCGCCATTGATCCCGATCGACAGCGGCATCGTCGCCCGTTTGGTGGACATCGACGCTCCGGGGGAGCCGTCCGGACACTTGCAGCCGCTGGTCTTCAGACACAAGGCCAGTGGGCCAGAAATATCGAGGGCCGTATCAAGCGCGAAGTTCGCATCGTGCAATCGTCCATAACCGCTGAGCAAGGACACGACCAGAAGATCCGGAGACCCCGTGAGTTGGAACTGCCGGCCCTCGTACGAGAGCGCAGGTGCGAGGGCCTCATCGGACCCGGAATTCACCGCAACCTGCGTGGGGGCTAACGACGAAGGGGGCGGTGTACCCGGACCCAGGATGTTCCACGGAGTCTTGTCCGGCACCCGAAAATAACTCGAGCCCCAGGACGTAAAGTAAGGGACCGCCTGCGCCTGCAGCAGCGCGTTGAAGGCAGCTGTGTCGTTGCCGTTCTTGCCGAGCGTTACTAGCGGCAACAGCCGCGGCCAGACGACCGCATCCCCTGCCACATCGCTCAGATGGCCGAACAGGCCCACCGCATCGTACGAGCGCGTCTGATATCCCTGGGTCGGTTTGTTCAGATAATCAGGCCACTTGTCGCCCATGATGGTGTTATCTACCTGGGGAACCACGACGGCCATGGCCCAGGTCGGTTCGCCCTCGACAATCCAGGCCGGCAGGCTGTACTGAGCGTCTGGTGAACCGCTGGTGCGCTGCTGGAAGCAGTGAAACATCTCGTGCGTCACGATCGCCTTAGCATCGTAATCGGGCAGTGATTCGAACCTGCGGTTGTGGATCGTGATCTCGCAGCCGTCCGGATACATGATTTTCGGTTTGTTCGGGTAGGTATACGAATAGAACCATGACCACGTGTGGGCGTACTCGGTGCCGGGCGGAGGTCCATAGTCTGGGTCACCGTGTAGCGCATCGGAGGCACCTGCAGAAAGGCCGCCAGCGTCACACTCGCATCTTCGGCGAGGCTGTCGTAGTCGAAGGCCGGCTGATTTGCGGCCTTGAGAAACCGTGGCGACGGCAACTCCGGTAACAAACTGGCGCGCGCCACGCGCGGCTCGTTGGCTCCTGCGGGTGGCGGTCCGATGTGAATTAGGCGCGCGGCCGCCGCGCGCTGCTCCGGGGTGAGCGAATCCCAATACTTGGCAATATAGGCGACCGCGAGCGTGCCGTCGAAGTCGCTCAGATCGCGATCGCCGGGGTATCTCGACCTCGGGCAGCGGCCCGAGCATGATGCTGAAGAGCAGCTTGGCGCGCTCGAACGTGATTCCCTGCTGCAGGATATCGGCCTGCAACTGCCGCTGGCTCAACGTCCGAGGGGACGTAGCGGCCTGCGATCGACCGCCGAGAGCGGGTGAGGCAGCCGCAGGTGCAGGTGGGAGCTGCCTGTGGTGCTGGCGCCAAGAATGCAAGCCGATCCAAACACTCAGCACGAGGAGCAGCGCCAGCGCGACGACGATGACCCGGCGTGACTGCATCGCTGTTACTAGCCTGGCTCTGGAGTTGCCGTCATCTTATCCAGTTTCTGGGGACCATCCAAAAGGACCTCCGCCTTCCCTTCGACGGATACGGTCAATGGGCCAGTCGGTCGGAACACGCTTGGGCTCGCCCAAAAGGGGCCTACCCGAAATTCTGTGTTCGGAGCCGGTTGAAATCATTCAGGCGATCGCCGCAAGTCGTTCCGGATTCAGGATTGCGAATTGCGCGCGCGCTGCTTTCCACTCCCGTGTCGGCCGTGCCCATAAACCCATGATGTTCCGAAGTGCCAGATACAGCAACTTCGTCGCTGCCTCGTCGCTCGGCAAATGACCGCGGCTTTTGATTATTTTTCGCAGCCGCATCTTTAGCGATTCAATCGCGTTGGTGGTGTACAGTACGGCGCGGACCTCGGGCGGATAGGCAAAGAACGGCGTGTCCCCGCTCTTAGTGCAGGCGCCAGGAGACGGCGGTCGCCGGATACTTCTTACCGCAAGCGCTGGCCTCATATTCCTCAAGCCGCCCCGCGGCGAGTTCCGTGGTCTAGGCACGGTAAATCCTCCATGTGCCGGATTGGGAGTGCTTACGCAAGCAGCCAACCCGTGCGCTAAAGCAGCAGCGCGCCTCGGCTTCAACGTAGCCGTGCCTCTCCCGGCAGTTGCGGGCATCGCATAGCACGCCACCGCAACCAATTAGATCAGGGTCTATGTCCCCGAAAGATCAGCGACGTCGGTCCCGCCTACGTCAACCTCACGTCCGCCGAAAATTGTGGCGGGAGCGAGCCCCCGCTACCAACAGTATCTGGTTCATTCCGATCACATGGGTAACGGTTTATACCGGCCGGACACATAGGTAACCTATGTGTCCGAAAGGACACCGGTGCGGCTGACTAAGCGCTGAACGCCTTGAAGATCAGTTCTGAAGACACAGCGAACAGCGTAATCTGCACGAAGGCGAAATACCCGCGCTCTGGTAGTATCCGCACCAGCTGGATGCCCGCCTGAGCGCCGAGGAAGGCGGGCAGCAACAGGTACAGCGACTCGGTGAGATTCGGCGCCGTGAACTGGCCCAAGGCCCAATAGGGCCCGATCTTGAGGACGTTGATGGCGGCGAATACGAGCGCGTTCGTGCCCGCGTAGACGAGCTTCGGGAGACGCTGCGGCAGCACGTAGACCTGAAACAGCGCTCCGCCGGAGTGGCTGACGAAGCTCGCGAATCCCATGGCGGTGCCCCAGAAAAGCCCCCGCGGCAGATCGGCAGTGTGGTGCACGGGCGCGTGACGACGCGTCCGCCACGTATTGAAGCAGAAGCCGAGACCGATCAAGCCGATGATGAGCTCGACGCCCTGGTCAGGTACCCACGAGGCCGTAGCCCAAGCGAGCGCAATGCCGACGCAGCCGGCCGGAATCAGAATCCTCAAGTTGCGGATGCTGAAGTGCCGCCGGTACAACCAGACGGCCACGATGTCGCTGAATACGTAAACCGGCAGCAGAATCGCCGCGCCGCGAATCGGCGACATGACCAGAGACATGACCGGCACGCCCAACATGCCCATCAATGCGAGACCGCCCTTACCAAGACCCACGAAGAATGCCGCCGCCGCCGTTGCAACGATCACGGCCGGGTCGACGGTCATGGTCTTACAGAGCGCGGTATGCCAAACGCTGGCCGCGAGCGCGACGGATTATGCACTGAGCGAGGGTACACTAACCCATGCGCCGCGCGCTCTCGCCGAAGCGACCGCGGCGTGCACGGCAGCGATGCTCCGAAATCCGTCTTCGGCGGTCGGATAAAAGTATGCGAGTGGGTTTGGCTTGCGCCGTTCCCGCCATGCACGCAACAGTTCTGCAATATCGGCATAGATGTTGCAAAACGCGCCGAAGAATCGTTCGCCGTGGCCCACGCGCGGTCGCGGGTGTGCAATGGGGCGGCGTGGCATATTTGGCTCACATCGGCGGCATCGTATTCGGCGCGGTCAAGGGCATCGCCCCCGCGTCCAGAAGAGCTTCTGTAGTAAATTGTGCTATTGGAGATGCTTGTAGCCATTGAAATCAGCGGTTAATCGTAACGTCGCCAGCAGTTGGTCACTCAGCTATCTAAGGCTCGCAAGAACCCAGTGCTGACAGCCACAGCAACCATGAGCGTTGCGACAAAGAGGAACGCGACGGATAGGTTGCTGTGCTGAGCGATGAAGCCGATACCTGCGGGACCCGTGAGAATGCCTGCGTATCCCAATGTGGTAATCGCCGGCACCGCTACTGCTTGCGGCATGGTCTTTTGCCGGCCCACAGCAGTGAACAGTACCGGTACGATGTTGGAGCAACCAACGCCGACAAGCGCATACCCAAGCAACGCGACCACGCGAATTGAGACTAAGGTTGCCAACGCGATGCCGCCAGCAGCGAGCAGTCCGCCAATAGCGACCACTGGGCGTCTGCCCATCTTGGCGACGACTCTATCGCCAATCAGGTCGGCCCGATGTCATCGCCATCGAGAAGCTCGCGAATGCAAATCCTGCTTGGGCTGGACCCGTACCGCGCTGCTCGGTCATCAAGACCGCACTCCAGTCCAACATTGAACCTTCCACCAGGAATACGATGAAACACAGCGCGCCGAGGAAGAGTACTACGCCACGCGGAATTGCAAACGCCGGGCCTTCGGCCGGGTTGCCATAGGGCAACAGGCCTGGGTAGGCAACCAACACCGCCAGAACCATGACTGCGAGTGCGGCCAGCGTGCTGTTAAGCGGCGTAGCCCCGAGCGTCAGCAGGATGCTGATGCTTGCAGCTCCAACGATGCCGCCCAGACTGTAGAAGGCATGGAAGCCTGACATCATAGGCCTTTCACCGGCACGTTCCACGATCACCGCCTGAACGTTCATTACGCAATCCGCCGAACCCAAAGCAGCACCGAAAACGAAGAGAACAACGGCCAGCAATGGCGCGGATGACAAAGTCGCCAGCAGAGGTAACGCGGCGCACGCAGCCAGAGATGACGCAGTGAGTACAACTCGACATCCATACCGTGTACTCAGCGCGCCGGCTGTCGGCATCGCGAGTATCGATCCAACACCCAAGCAGAGAAGCACTAGCCCGAGGGCTCCCTCATCCAATTCGGTGTTGGCTTTCGCGAAAGGAACCAAACAGGCCCACGCCGCCGCGACGAAACCAACGACGAGAAACACTAATCTTGTTGACTGCCGCTCGGTTTTCCCCACAATCGCCTGTTCAATCCTTGGACTAAACCTAGTCTTGTCGCTCGAGAGTCGCACAGCCGATCAGTTCTTCAGTCGGATCTTCACCCCGCTGAGAAGACGTTGGCCCGGATCTATGACGCCGAGTCGAATTGTCACGGTATGTCACGCAGCTAGAGGTGAATCCTTCTTGATTACGGGGAGATCTTACAGCGCTACCATCAATGACTGATTGTTAAAAGGGCTTTCGTCGCTTTGACGTCTCGCAGAATGTCCGCACTGGACTTCGCGCTGTAGTCCTCATGCTCCACGCTTAGAACATCGTCGTAGCCAGACTTCTGCAGTGTGGCAACAAATTCGTGCCAGAACTTCGAATTATGCCCCTTGCCTACGGACACGAAATTCCACGACCGCGGCTCGGTGGGTACCACGGGTTTGCCGTCGAGCAGACCATTGCGCCGAGCGTTTTGCAGTTCGATCCGAGCATCCTTCGCGTGTGCATGATAAATCGCGTCTCCGAGCGCGCGAATAGCAGTAAGAGGATCCGCTCCCATCCAGAATAGATGGCTGGATCGAAATTAACTCTAACCGTCGCACCCACCGCGTCCCGAAGCCGAAAAAACGTTTCGACGTTATAGACCGCCTGATGACCTGGAGCTCCAGGCATAGCCGTCTGCCCTTATCAGCCGCAAAGGCCGCGAGCGGCATCCAGTATGGGATCACGACTTCTTTCCACTGCCATTCGAGGATCTGAGTGAGCTCCGGAGGCCAGGAGACTGTAATCCAGTTAGGCGTTTGATCGCCAGGAGCCGCCGGGCAGCCTGACATCATTACCACGCGTTCGACGTTGAGCATCTCGGCGAGGGCGATAGTTTTTCGGGTGATGGCGTCGTGCTGCTGTCCTTTAGGCCCAGGTTGCAAGGGATTTCCCGAGCAATTAAGCGCGCTGATCTGCAACCCCCGTTCGGTAAGTTTCGCACGAAGCGACTCGCGCTCGGAGTAACTTTGGAGGAGCCGTTCCAGATTTAAGTGTGGCGATGTCGACCAGCATCCTGTTCCGAATTCGACATAGTCAAGACCGATACTGGCCACGGCGTCGAGGAACTCCTCTAGCGACAGCGTATGCAGCGAGTCGGAATACATTCCGATCTTCACGCTGATCGTCCCTCCGCGTACTCGTAAGTTGCTCGCAAATCGCCGATGTTCACGCTCAATCCCGTGGCGGCAGCGCGTTGGATGCCCATGATCACCAACGCAGCCTCGTAACCGTCCCGAAATGAACCATTGGCAAATGGTTTGCCCTCTTGGATTGCGTCGAGAAACTCCCGCACCATGAAGGTGAAGAACTCGACGTAACCGGTAGGAACGCCGGCAGCGACCACAATCTGGCCTTCAGCAGCGTATGGAAAGTGCGGAGAAGCAATTTGCCGGGTGACGCCCTCGCGTCCTAGGTAAGCTGTGTTCAATTCGGATGGCCGATCGAAGTCAAACCAAACCGACCCTGTTAATCCGTTCAATGCAAATCCAAGCTGATTCTTGGACCCTACGGCAATGCGGCTAAGTGACAAATTTCCGATGCAACCGTTTTCAAATTCTACCAATGCCTGCGCAACGTCGTCGGTGTCTACAACGCGATCTTCATCCAACAGTGCCGGCTTAGCATGCCCCTTTATAACCGCTGCCGGCAAGCGCCGCCGATTGATGGCCGTCACGAGACTCGCGCCGCGGATGCAGCGGACGTCACCGCACATGCAGCGCATCATATCGATTGCATGTACTCCAAGGTCTTGAAGGGCACCAGCGCCGGCAAGACGTTTCTCGTAACGCCAAGAAAAAGGATGTGTAGGATCCGAGCAATAATCTGCGTGGTAGTAGCAATTAAGCGCAATGGGAGTACCGAAGGAATTTGCACGTACTTGCCGCCTGGCCTCAGCCACCGCTGGTATGCGGCGGTAGTTGAAGCTGGTGGCAGCTACCCGGCCAGTGCGCTCGACAACGCGCACTAAATCCCAAGCATCCGCGGGCGAGATCGCCAGAGGTTTCTCGCAGAGGACGTGTTTGCCCGCCTGTAGGAGCGCCTTTGCTACCTCGTAGTGCAAAAAATTTGGTAGCGCAATACTGACGACGCCAATGCGGGCATCCGTTAGGATCTCCTTCCAGTCAGTACCCGCGTCCTCAAAACCAAAGCGATGAGCAAGAGTCTCCGCGGCGTTGATGTCCGAATCAACCGCTTTAACTAGCCGTACTCGACGATCGAGAATCGGGAGGATTGTATGCTGCGCCATATACGCGAAGGCGTGGGCCCCGCCGATCATGCCTCCGCCGATGACTGCGACGCCGATTTCCGAACCAGGCGCCGTCATATCGAGCCAGCATCCATGAGTTCGTTACCGCCTAAAGAGCAGACGAGGGAACATCTACCCACGCACCGCGAGTCTTTGCGGAGGTTACCGCGGCGTGTACGGCAGCGATGCTTCGCAATCCGTCTTCGGCGGTTGGGTAGGAGTGGGCGAGCGGACTCGGTTGGCGTCGTTCCTTATTCGCGCGCAAAATTTCCGCGATATCTGAATAAATATTAGCGAAGGCGCCGAAGAAGCCTTCGGCATGTCCCACAGGCACGCGCGATGCGCGATCCGCCTCGGGCGACAGTCCGGCAACGCCTCGTTCGATGATTGAAGTTCCACCGCTGACAGGGGTCCAATACAGTTGGTTCGGTTGCTCTTGGCACCAGCGCAGGCCGCCCTTCTCGCCGAACACTTGGATGGTCAGCCCATGCATCCGTCCGACGGCGATCGCGCTCGTCCATAGCCTTCCTACCACACCGTCCGACATGCGAAATGCCAGCAGCGCATCGTCCTCAAGCTCGCGGCCTCTAACAGTCGACGAAAAGTCCGCTGACAGAGATTCGACCTGCTGACCCGTAATGAAACACGCCATGTGCAGCGCGTGGATTCCGCAATCCGCCAGAACCGACGATGAGCCCGCAAGCTTCGGATCATATCGCCATCGGATTCTGGGATTATCCGCGTCCGCGGCGTCGGCGTGATGGCCATGAGCAAACTCGGCCACAACCACACGGATCTTGCCGAGATCGCCGCGTGCGACCATCGCGCGCGCATGACGTACGAGCGCATAACCGGAGTATCCGTAATTAACGGCGCAAATCCTGCCGTGGGCACGCGCGGTGCGCACGATTATTACTGCATCCTCGACGGTCGTAGTCAGGGGTTTCTCGCAAAGCACGTCGAAGCCGGTCTCGAGAAACGCCTTCGTGATCTCAAAATGCAGACTGTTGGGTGTCGCGATGGTGACCAGATCGAGGCGGTCCGATCGCGATTTCTCACCATCGAGCATTTCGCGCCAAGAACCGTAGGCGCGATCCGCGGGAATACCAAGACGGATGCCATAATTGCGGGCTCTCTCGGGATCGACATCAAGAGCGCCAGCCACAAGCTCGAAGGCAGCATCGAGTCCCGCTGCGATGCGGTGGGTTACCCCGATTTGGCTACTTTCCCCACCCCCGATCAATCCCCATTTCATTTTCATGGTATCAGGCCAGGCCGATCTTTTTCAGGTACGACAGGTTCGCCTTCGCGCCCGCGAGCGGCGATCGATCACCGGTAGGGTCACAGTCTTGCTCCACGGTTCCCCAACCCGCGAAACCAGCGGAAGACAGCGCATCTTTGAACGCTAAGAAGTCGACAATACCTTCACCCAAGTTGCAAAAAAGGCCCGCGGCGCATGCATCGTAAAAGCCGATGCGCTCGTCGATGGTTCGGCGGCGGACATTTGGATCAATATCCTTAAAATGAAGATAGGTGACTCGATCGCTATGTTTTCGATAGAAGGCCACCGGATCGATGCCAGCGAACTCGCAGTGGCCTGTATCCAAGCACACACCCAAGAGTTTCGCATCGATAACGTTCAAGACGTCTTCAATTTCGTCTTCGAATTCGACAAAGCCGGCCGCATGCGCGTGCATCGACACTTCGAGTCCGTATTCTTCAGCCCCCAACTTGGCGGTTGCTTTGATCCTGTCCAGCAGTCCTTGTCGTTCGCCTCCTCGCAGGCGCTCGGCCTCGTTGCTGCGGCCGGCCGTCGGGGCGCGCCGCGGCGTAATTGAATCGATCAGGACCATCCGTGTGGCCTTGTGGGCACTGAGCGCGCGGCAGGTCCGAATCGCGGCATCCCATACTTTTTCCCACTGTGCCGGATCGTGAAAGGGTCGAAATAAGACGCCGCCGATCAGCGTCAAGTTGCGCGCGACTAGCGCCGGTCCGAGGATCGCTGGATCCTCCGGCATGAATCCCAAAGGTCCCAATTCAATGCCGGTATAACCAGCGGCCTTCGCCTCATCCAGCACGTGGGTCCAGGGTGGGTTGCGTGGATCGTCTGCAAATTCAACACCCCACGAACAGGGCGCGTTACCGATCGAAAGCTGCATTCAATGACTCCGTAAAACGGTACAACGACATTAGAAATCCGCAATCTGGATCCATCGGCGCTCCTGATGCGACCGAAACAGCGCTGCCACCACGCGACTTACCTCGAGCCCGTCGTGAAAAGTGGGATAAACTGGCTCGCGACTGTCGATTGCTTTTAAGAAATCACGCGCCTCTATGATGATCTGGGCACCATAACCGGTGCCATGTCCTGGCCCTTCGCAGAACGCTCCAAAATCCGGGTGATCAGGCCCCATAAGCAACTTCGCGAAACCCTGCCGACCCCGGCGCCTGGTAGCGTCATAGAACCACAGGGCATTTTGGTCCTCCGCATCGAATCGTAATGCGCCCTTCGTCCCGGTAATATCATATGCATAGCCCATTTTTCTTCCGGTCGCAACGCGGCTGACCACGATAGTGCCCATGGCACCCTGTTCAAAGCGGCACAGAAAGTTGGCCTGATCATCATTCAAAACGGCTTCGCGACCGCCGTGCGCGCTCGGTCGATCTGCATGCACCGTCATGACATCCGCAACCACTTGCTCGATGGGGCCGATCAGTCGCAACACGGCGTTAATTATGTGGGGCGAAAGATCGCCGAGATTACCGGCGCAGACATCGCGTGTTCGCCAGTTAGCAGGCGCCTCAGGATCAGCCAGGAAGTCCTCAGTGTGCTCCGCGCGTACGTGAATGACTTTACCGATTTCGCCACCTGCGATCATCTCGCGAGCAAGCTGCATCGCAGGTGCCCGAATGTAATTGAACCCTATCATGTTCGGAACGCCCGCCTCAGCTGCGGCGGTGGTCATCGATCGCGCATCCTCAAGAGATGCGCCGAGAGGCTTTTCGCAGAATACCGGTTTACCCGCCGCAAACGCCGCGAGCGCGATACTCCGGTGCGTGGTTTGCGGCGATGCTATCACGACAGCCCCAACGCGGGGATTGCCGACAAGCTCTTCCCAGCGGTGAGTTGATGAAGAGAAGCCGTATTCTATGGCTTTGCGTGCCGCACCTTCAGCCGTCGTGCTGCAGATCATTTCACACACGGGTCGCAGAGGCGTGTTAAATACTGCGCCCACGGATTTGAGCGCAACGGCATGTGCCTTGCCCATATAGCCGGTACCTACCAGGCCTATCCCGATTTCCTTCATCTTATCTCCCGGCCAACATTGCAAGCGCTTGCATTCGCACTTTCCATTATTGACTATAGTTAGTCAAGCCTCCGGATCACCCGGCAGTCTGGCGCGTCTAGACCTCTAAGGTCTCCACCAATGCATCGTGCAACGTCTCCGGTGGAATCTCGAAATTGACGAGATTGGATTTGAATCCGCTCGTCTTCCACGCACCGAAAAGGATTCCCGCCGCCATCCAGATACCGCCCAATATTTTGCAGGGAGTGCTCAGTCCCCACCAAAGAAGAAGGCACACGAGAAAACCCAACACCGGCGCTAGAAAATTGATCATCCGTTTCTTCTCTGCGCGCACGTAGTAACGCGCGAAGGCCGCAGCGTTCACGCCCATGAATGCAATCAAGGCGCCGAAGTTCACCAAATTGACAGCAAGTTCGTAAGCAGACGTATTCGCGGTAAGCGGCAGAATCAGTGCGCCGGCCAATGCCAATGTACCGACAAATATGACATTGTTACGGGGGACGCATCTTCTCGGATCGATAGCGCCAAAAAACGAGCCGGATAACGCACCGCTTCGTCCCATTCCGTACAGCACGCGAGCGGCACCGAGTTGAGCCGCGATGCCGGAACCCATCTGCGCGATGATCAGCGTCAATCCCATCATGAGAAAGAGGGGAGACCACGCCCGCTGGGCAACGAAGGTGAAGGCGGTATCCGAATTTGGGAACACCTCAGATGTTCCCCAGACCAATTGCGCTGCGTACACTTCGAGCAACGAGATGGCACCGATGCCGAGACACGTCAGCAACGTTGCCGGCAGGATTTGGCGTGGATTATGCGCCTCCTCCGCGAGCGTTGAGACCGCATCAAAACCCATATAGGTGAGGATAGCCACGGACGTAGCCCCTAATACTCCGCTCGCGGTCCAAGTATGCGAATCATAAAAAGGCCGAATGAAGAAGCCCGCAGCGTGCGAATGATGCATAACGTATGATATAGAGGCGATCAAGAACACAACAACCACGATCCCGATTCCCGCAGCCAGCATCGCATTGACGCGCACGGACGTTTTGATGCCTTGAACATTGAGGACGGTGAAGCAGACGGCGAATAGTACCGCCCACACCGAGTAGCTCACCTCCGGGACGAACACGTGAGCTTGTTGGCTGCACCAGATGATGCAGATGAGAGGGTTCAAAATATAGTCGAGCACCAGACTCCATCCCACCACGTAGCCTGCGATCGGGTTAATCTCCTGGCCTACGTACGCGAATGCAGACCCAGCGCTCGGATGAGCGCGCGCCATCCGACCGTAGCTGACCGCGGTCAATAACATCGCGAACATCGCGATTAAAATGATGGTCGCGACATGCCCATGTGCCCGATTGCTGACAATGCCATAGATGGACATGGGCGCCACAGGCGAGGTGACGATGACGCCATACAGAACCAGATCCCGCAGATTGAGCGCTCGCCGCAGCCGGGGGGCGGGCGTCAAGTTCTTTCTCGGCGGCGAAGAGGGGTGAGCACCCAGTCAGGATCCGCCCTTAAGGTTCGCCAGTTAAGCATATCGTTCGCCCAATTCCGTGCTGTATTTCGCTTCGCTCAGTGAATGAGTGATGCATTTTCCTTATAAACCGGGACGAGCTTGGGATCAACGAGAATGGCATAAGTGTCAGGATGCCGGAACGTGGCGCCCCAAATTGCATTGTCGCGATAGTGTCGTATGGCGTCCAAATCGAACTCGCAGTAGTAGATCCCCGGCGCCGTACCAGTGCGCAGCATCAAGGTCTCGCGGTATTTGGATCGAGAACTCGTGCCATCTAGTTCCCAAGCAATGGGGCTGACTGCGAGCGAGCTGCCATTGCCGCCGATGTGGGTATCCGGGTAATTGGTCATGACGAGGGCGAGCTTATTCTCAAATGCGCGTGTTTTCATTTGCATCGTGCGATGGTCATCGAAGATGCAGGCGTTGGGTACCAGCACCAGTTCGGCGCCAAGCAGTGCTAGCACGCGCGCACTCTCGGGGAACTCGCGATCGAAGCAAATCATGGCGCCAATCTGCACCGGGCCATGGCGCGTCTCGAGTGTCGCCACGGAGAATTTATCACCAGGCGTGCAAAAGCATTCGGTCTCGAATGTGCATATATGCACCTTGGAATAGCGCAACACCAGCCGACCTAGGCGGTCGAAGATGCTGACGGAGTTTCGTGGACGCGGGTCGTGAGTCTCCAAGAATGTGATCGCGATGGCCATTTTGAGCTCTCGTGCCGCATCCTGAAAGGAACGCACGAAATCTGAGTCTTGCCGCACCGCAGCTGCCATCCACGCCTCGCCTGCGCGCGGGTCATGGTAGTCGGCAGATGCGTAACCATTACTCCACATCTCGGGAAACAACGCGATATCCGCGCCGTTGGCGGCCGCCTCGCGGCACGCCGCGAGCCCTCGTTCAATGGCGGCCTTAGCATTCGGTTCCGGGGATAGCTGTAGCAATGCTATTTTTAGCGCTTTCATGACTTCCTCGCTCTGCTCACGACCATCGTCATGCGGTTGGCCTAACTCTACACTTTCAGTGTCTGCGGTGGCACGTCAAGCGAAAGGTCGAATTTAATGAGATTCGCCTTGAATCCGCGCGTCTTCCAAGCACCAAATGCGATACCAATCGCCATCCAGACTAGTCCGAGTGTCCTGGCCTGCGTACTGAGATTCCACCAAAGCAGCAGGCAGACAAGGAATCCGAGGGTCGGCATCACGAAATTCATGACTGTCTTTACGGGGGCGCGCCAGAAAAACCGTACGAACGCGGCAGCATTCACACCCATGAACGCGATCAATGCGCCAAAATTCAGTAAACTGGACGCGAGTTCGAAACCAGTTGCCTCCCCGGCAATCAGCGGCAATATGAGGGAGGCAGACAGCGCAAAAGCTCCTAGAAACAGCACGTTGTTGCGAGGTATGTGGCGCTTGGGGTGGATCGCACCAAAGAACAATTTGGGCAGAGCACCACCCCGACCCATGCCGTACAGCAAGCGAGCGCCAGCGAGTTGCCCGGTAATGCCGGCGCCGACGCTTCCCACAATTAGAGTCATTCCGACAACCGCGAAGAGGGGCGCCCATGCGCGTTGAGCGACGAAGCTGAATGCAGTATCCAAGTCTGGAAACCGGTCGGGTCCCGGCCAAACCAGCTGCGCAGCATAGACCTCCAATGCAGACAGCAGGCCGATCGCCACACAGGTGAGAACCGTGGCAGGCATGACATCTCGAGGCCTCTTCGCCTCTTCCGAAAGTGTAGAGATACCGTCAAATCCCATATAGGCGAGCACCGCGAGCGACGTGCCGCCCAATATTCCCGTTGTGGTCCAAGTTTTGGCGTTGTACAAAGGGTGAACGAAGAAGGCCGCGCCATCATGTGGATGTCTAAAAATGTATAGGATTGCGGCGGTGAAATAAGCAACGACCACGGCTCCAATGCCAAAAGTAAGCAAAGTATTCACACGAGCAGATACTTTGACTCCTTGCGCGGTCAAAACGGTCAAGATGGCGGCGAAAGAGGATGCCCAGATCCAGTAAGGGATTTCGGGAAAGAAAACGTGGGCTTGTTGGCCACTATAGATCACACAGATGGTCGGGTTCAGCAGGTAATCGAGTGCGATGCTCCAGCCCGTCACGTAACCCAAGGAGCAGCTCAGTTCGCGCCCGACATACGTGAACGCGGACCCCGCACTCGGGTACACGCGCGCCATGCGACCATAGCTGACCGCGGTAAGCAACATGGCGATCATGGCGAGCAAGATGCAGGTCGCCGCATGGCCGTTGCTGCGCCGGGTAAGCACGCCAAAGAACGTCGCCGGCGCCAAGGGCGAAATGTAGATAATACCGTAGGCGATCAAATCCCAGAGAGTGAGGACCCGCCGCAGACGCGGGCCCTCAGAAATTCTCTTTTCCAAAGTCGCAGAATCCGTCATTCCATCAGAATGACCAGTTGGCCGTCACACCAATCGTCCGTGGGCGAAACGTCGTATTAGTGATCAGGTTAGAAGTGCTGTTCGCCTGATACGTGCTCAACGCCGGTGTGTTGTTTCCTATATTGTTTATGAAGCATGTCAGATCGAGTTTGTTGATGGTGTAGCCCGCGCTTGCGTTGTACAGGTGTGTTGCCGAGTCGGCTGCCTCCAGCGGGTAGCCATTCAACTCGGTATTCTGCGCTGTGAACGGACCGGGATTCTGGCTTGTGTAAAGGGATTGCACCATAAAATGGGCCTTATTACCGTTGCTCAGCGGCATCTCATAATTAAGCGCGACAACGACGTTCCACGGCGGGTTGACCTGCGGCAAGACTCCGACTTTGTCGCCCTCTGCAACGATTAAGGTTGCCGCCGAGGGGGGGGTGTTCGGGATGTAACCGCTCTTGCTGTAATACGCATTGACATAGCCGACATTGACATCAAGCCGCAGTTGCTGAGTCAACAGCGCGCGCAACTGAAGATCGAAGCCATCGCTGACGGCATCGCCCCCATTCGTACCATAAGCAAACGGGCCGCAAGACACGCCTAGATACTGCTGAATGTTGTTCCATTGGTTGTAGAAAATACTGGTGTTGACCTGCAAGCGTGAGTCCAGGAGGGTATCCTTAGCACCGACCTCAAAGGCATGAACGTCGTCGGGCGCGTAGGTTGCGGGAACCTGCGGGAAACCCTCACACGGACCTGACGTATTGGGAATCAAGGCATTGCCGCCGCCGGGTCGGTAACCCTCGCTGAACGACGCATACAGCAGATTGTCGTGATCCAGCTTGTAGGTTAGCCCGACGCGCGGCGTCGCTGGATTATTCGAGGCACTGAACCCCGCCCACGGCGGCGCTCCGATGAGCGCGCCGATGCTAGTGGTGTTAGCCCCGTTCACCGTGACATGGGCAACACGCTCACCGAGTGTGGCCGTCAGGTTGTCTGTGATGTGAATATCGGCCTGTGCGTAGATGGCCGTTTGCTCGTCTACGAACAATTCGTGTTCGTCTTGAATAAGCGCACAGCTAAGAGCGGTGCACGGCGGAGCCATCCCAAAATATTGTGGGTATGCGTACGTATCGTAGTTCTGCTGAAAATCCCGCTGCACGCGGTGCTCCCAGTAGACTCCCGCTACCCAACTGATTCGGGAGTCTGACGCATTCGAAGCCAAGCGCGCCTCGGCGGTATAGGCTTCTATGTGGAGGCCGGTTGGGGTGAACGCGACCTGCGAAGCGGAATTCGGATACCCGATGCCCAGCGGATTGCCGCAGCCCGGGTTTGCCGAGCCGGGCGGAGTTTTGAGTCCCGGGCACACAAAGGCGCTTTCATCAAGGGTCTCGGCGACATTGCGATCGAGATAAGAGACGTTCCCCGTGAACTCTGCGAACGGCAGGTGAGCCTCCGCTTTGATCGATGGCAGGGTCCATTTGTCCGTCCACGCTTCGGGGACCAGCACTCCATTGTTGTAGATACCCCCCTGCGCGTCCGAGAAGGCCTCATAGAACCGTGGAGCGTCGTCCTGGTGCACGCTCTGGTAGTACATGGCCGGCGTTATGAGTACACCGCCAACCTGGTACGCGAGAGCGCCTCTGATGACCGTTTTGGTGTTGGTATTTGCCTCGCGAGAGACAATGGTTTCGTAACCGGGACCCGGAATCGGATCGACGCGGTTGACCCACCCCCATCCTGGCGGTTCCAGACGCTGACCCGATAGCCGAGTTCATCTTGAATGATCGGTCCGCCAACTGCGAGGCCGGACTCGTAACTCAGACGGCCGCTCTCCGTCGACGCCACTTCGCCTCGAACGAGACCGCTGAGCTCGGTCAGGCTGGGCTGGGTGGTGATGAAGCGCACCGTGCCTGCCTCCGAGCCGGCGCCGAACAACGTGCCCTGCGGACCGCGCTCGACCTCGACCCGATTCAAGTCGAATACGTAGGGGTACGCGTTGCCTTGATTCGTATATCCCGAAAGTCGGCTGGAAATTACTGTGTCGTCGAGATAAAGACCCACTGTCGGTGGCCCGGTATTGGTGTTCAGGCCGCGAATCGCAATGGTGGTAAATGCCGAGCTGAATCCGTTTGGAACTGCAAATTGTAGGCCGGGGGTCAGCGCCGAGATGTCTGCGATGGACTTAATATTGTTCTGCGCAAGATCGTTCTTGCTGAAAGCTTCAATGCTGATCGGTACGTTCTGCACCGTTTGTTCGCGCCGTGTTGCGGTCACGATGATGTCTTCCAATTGAGTGTTCGGCTCGATGCTCGAACCGGCAGCCGCGCTTGTCGTGGCCGCAGCGGCGGGCTCGGCCAGCGCGGCGGTCGAAGAAATCACACTGAGAGCGACAACGAGCACGCCGAATAGGAGTGCACGTGACGCATATTCTCTTCGGCTGTTCCTATACATGGTTATCCCCGTTCTGTTTTTACTGACGCCACTTATCGTGGCTAAACTCCCGTCAGAAGACGCCAGCTACCAAGCCGTTTCCTTTAAATCGTATTTGATCACGTCGAGTTCCTCTCCCTTGCGCACGTCCGCTTCCTCGATATTGAGGTGACCGAGCGCCACCCGTGTTGCGGTCTTGATGTTATGAATGATGTTGTGGATCTCCTCTTGCGTGTGTAGAGGACTCGTCGGGACGAGGATCGTGCGGTTAAGAATCGCCAGCGAGCGAGCACACATGTCCTTTGAATAAGTCCTGCGGCACTGAGCATTAGCCGGCATGTTGTAGGGATTCATGAGTGGATGAGCAGCGCCCGCACCCATCAATACCTGATCCCACTCTGTGTAAGTGTGGCGACCGGTCTTACCTGCAATCACGCTGGGGTACGTCTTGGTGAAGACTTGGGCGGCTTCGGCATTCGGTAAGGTCAGAAAGACATTGGTCGCACAATCGGACTCGCGGCTGTGGATCGGCGCCATACGCAGGCCAAGACTGGTGAGATCTTTGATCCCTTCCAGAATCATGTCGCGCTCGCGGCGCATCGCGGCAATGACGCCATCGATACGGTCGAGTTGAACGTTAAGGATGGCGCCCATAAACTCGCTCGCTCGGGCACCGTTACCAGCAAATGGCATTGCGTCTTGCTCGCGTCCCGTCCAGAACGCATGGCATGGGTCGATCGCACAATTCACCCGCTTCAAGACGGCATCGTCGTTGGTCACAACACCGCCGCCTTCGCCCGCGCTCATGTTCTTGTAATAATTAAAACTGAACGCGCCAATATCACCGATCGACCCAAGTTTCCGCCCCTTGTAGCCTCCCCCAACCCCTTGGCACGCATCCTCAATGACGAGTATCTTGCGCCGCCGCGCGATTTCCATGATTGCGTCCATATCGCACGCCGTGCCCCACATATGTACTGCGATCACGGCACGCGTTCGGGGGCCAATAGCAGCCTCGATGGCGGCCGGATCGATCGTGATGGATTCGTTGACGTCGACGATCACAGGAATAGCGCCCACAGCAAGAACCGAGGTGGCCGACGCCATGTAAGTGTGCGCTGGGACAAGCACTTCATCCCCCGGTCCGAGACCGAGGCCGATCATCGCCGCCGTCAATGCGTAGGATCCGCTCGCCGCTAAGGAGAAGTGTTTTGCGCCTAAGTAGGCGGCGTAGCGAGTTTCGAAACGTTCGCATTCGTGGCCAATCCCGTAGCGAAATAGAGCCTTAGAGTTGACGACTCTCGCGA
The DNA here is from genome assembly GCA_963813755.1 of uncultured Gammaproteobacteria bacterium. Taxonomy (GTDB): domain Bacteria; phylum Pseudomonadota; class Gammaproteobacteria; order Steroidobacterales; family Steroidobacteraceae; genus Bog-1198. The sequence goes on from CAWEZY010000009.1 coordinate 169,879, forward strand.
CAGCATCGATTTCTTCTTGACCGATTAGGTACATGGCTTGCCCCCGAACTGATTCGCGAAGTTGGTTGGCGCTCCCGAGATCCTAACGGTCTTATAGCACGGAGTGCAAGCGCTTGCAAAACATGGCAGTCATGGAGCGCGCTGACGACTGCCGGCCGCGGTCCAGCTCTCCAAAAAATGGCGCTGGTTTCCTCACATCAGCGCTCGGCGCATGTCTTCTATTGTCTGATCCGCAATGCTTCGGGGCTCCACCGGGTAAGATCCGCGTCACCTCGATAGCAAGAACACCTCTTGCAATCGGTTGCAATATCTGGCGATCTGATCAGGTAGTATGATGGCTTGCAGGCAACGGCCTGCACCAGACGCCGGTGCCCGCGCGGTTATGACCGCGGAAAGATGTTTAGGCTTGCGCGCTTGGCAGGAACATGGGTGCCGGAGGGGTGGAGAAGACCAGGTATGGCGGCCTCAAAGTCGAATAGCGGGAAGAGCGTCGTTGAACGTCGAGCGACTGCCAAGGAGGTGGCGGCACTGGCGGGTGTTTCGGTCTCGGCCGTCTCGCGTACCTTTACGGCGGGCGCGTCGGTTTCATCAGAAACGCGCGAAAAGGTGATCGCTGCCACGCATTCTTTAGGCTACCAGCCAAATGCTCTGGCGCGCAGCCTTATGACTAAGCGAACCGACCTCATAGCGTTGATCTCCAATAATTTCGATAACCCAATGTTCATGGAAGTGTTCGACCTTTTCACGCGTCGCCTGCAGCAGCGCGGTCGCCGTCCGCTGCTTGCGAACCTGTCGGGGGGTGCTAGGGCGGACGTCGCTCTGGAGATGCTGCTCAAATACAGCGTCGACGGCGTGATCGTCGCATCGTCGACGCTCCCGCCAGAATTCACGGAGCAATGCGCCGAAGCGGGCATGCCCGTCGTACGGGCATTCGGCCGGCCGGACAGCACAGCCACCGGCAACATCGTCGGTTGCGATAATTTCCAAGGCGGCCGAGTCGCCGGCCAGATGCTTCGTGACCGTGGTTACACAAATATCGCGTTTCTGGGGGGGCCACAGGCGGCGACGACGACCGAGGATCGCCTGCGTGGATTGAGAGAGAGTCTCGCTGTGACAGGCTTTGAGCCCAGCGCCGTCGTATATGGTCACTCTTATTGTCATGCGGCAGGATACACGCTGATGAAAGAACTGCTGCGCAACGGCGGCATCGATGCCGTTTTTTGCGGTGACGACGTGTTGGCGATGGGAGCCATCGATGCTTGCCGGGAAGCCGGTGCACGGGTGCCCGAAGACATTGGCGTGATGGGCTTCAACGACATGGCTATGGCAGCATGGTCAAGCTACAATTTGACGACCATACATCAGCCCGTGGCCGACATCATCATCACGGCCGTAGAACTGCTCTTGAATATCGTCGATAAGTCCGCCGAGAAAAAGGCGATTCGCCTCTTCGAGTGCCACGCGGTGGAGCGAGGCACCCTTCGGCCCCCATGATCGCGTGTAACGGCGAAGGAGCCGATGCACCGGGACTATCACGTGATTAATTTTGCGCTATTCGGTGCCGGCCGAATCGGGGCCTTACACGCGGCAAACATCGCCGCTAGTCATCCGCGCGGGCGTTTGTCTTATGTGTACGACCTTAATCCTACGGCGGCAGCGACGATTGCCAGCAAATATGACGCCAAAGTGGCGCCGAGCGTTGATGCGGCACTCGGCGATGGGGCAGTGGACGCCGTTCTCATTGCTTCCTCAACCAACACACACATCGAGCTGATCACCGCATCCGCGCGGGCCGGAAAGGCAATTCTTTGCGAAAAGCCGATCGATCTCGATATCCAGCTCGTCGAGCGCTGCAGGAGGCATATTGCCGGCGTCGGCGTACCGATCCAAATCGGGTTCAATCGCCGCTATGATCGCAGCCATCGGGCCGTGCGCGAGAGCAATATCGGCGCCCTCGAATTGCTCGTCATTACTAGCCGCGATCCAGGACTAGCGCCGCTCTCGTACTTGAAAGTATCGGGCGGGATGTTTCGCGATATGACCATCCATGATTTCGATATGGCGCGCTTCATCCTACGCGATGACGCAATTGAAGAAGTGTTTGCGACGGGAAGCGCCTTGGTGGATCCCGCGCTCAGCGAGATTGGCGACATCGATACCGCCATGGTAGTTATGAAAGCAGCTTCCGGCGCACTGGTGCATATCAATAACTCGCGCCGAGCCGTTTATGGATACGATCAACGCGTGGAAGCATTCGGCGCCAAGGGCATGGTGCAATCCGAAAACCTGCGCCCTAGTACGGTCACGCGCTATGACGCCAACGCGACCGATGCCAAGGAACCGCTGCTGAACTTTTTCATCGAGCGATACCAGCAATCCTATCTCGATGAGTTGCACGACTTTATCGATAGCGTGGCGAATAAAAAGCAGCCGTCTGTTGGGTTCGAAGATGGACGATGCGCGCTCATATTGGCAAATGCGGCCTTGGAGTCGATGCGAAGTGGCAAGGCCGTTCGGGTGAATTACGACTAGTAGCGCGGGCCGCGCCCCGAATTAAATCACGGCCTCGCGCGCGCCCTGAGGCCAGCCGAGGAGACGGATCATGCGCATCGCTTCGCATGATACCGTCGGCATCGCATCGTGCATGATTTCCAATCGGTCATAGCGGTCCGGATAGCGGGCCAGGGTTTCCCTCAGGCCCCGGCCGAACGCCTGGCGGAGTACCGTACCGATGTTGAATTTGGCGATCCGCGTGCGTGCGAGTCGTACGATATCCTGATCAAAAAGACCGGAAGTGCCATGAATCACCAGCGGCACCTTTACCGCGGCCTCGATTTGCGCGAGGCGGTCGAAATCGATGGTTGCGCCGGGCGTTTGCAGGCGGTGAACATTCCCCACGGAGACCGCCATCGCATCAATGCCGGAGTCTTCAGCGAAGCGGACAGCATCGCTCACTTCCGTGAGCTCGGACTTGATATGGGCTCGGCCATCCGCGTAAGGCACGGAGCCGATCTCCGCCTCGACGGAGCAGCCCGCAGCGTGCGCATACTGGGCGACGCGTAGTGCTCCGGCAATGTTTTCCTCGATCGGTAGCTGAGATCCGTCATACATGACTGAGGTAAATCCCAAATCTACCGCGCGCAGCACTTCAGGTACTTCGTAGGTGTGATCGAGGTGAATGCAGACCGGAACCGGCGCACTCTCGGCAAGCGAGCGCAACATGACACAGATCGCTTCCAGGGGCATGAATCGCCTAAAATCGAGATTCACCGCGAGAATCACTGGCGCTCGCAGCTCGATCGCCGCGTCGGCAACGGCCCGCGCGTCTTCCCATCCGAAGACGTTAAAGCACGCCACACTGTAGCTGCCGTCGACGGCAGGAGCGAGAATCTTTGCGAGGTTGACCAACATTTGAATTCTCTTAGCGGAATTTCGCGATCATGTCCTTGATACCAGGAATGGTCTCGATCTGATAGGCATACGTCGGCTGGAAGAACTGCCGCAGCGAGCGTTGGCTGAGCCCGGCGAAGATCGTGAAGTAATACATCTCATGGCCGGGGGCGACGACACAAGGATGATAGCCGCCCGCAATCTTTAGCGTCGAAGCGTTCTGCACGTGGAATGCTTGCCCGACCTCATTGCGCGTCGGCGCTGCAGGAGTTGCAGGCCGAAACCATTTTCCGGTCGAAAACGAAAATTGTAGATCTCGTTATGGCGGGTCTCTTCCGGCAAGTCGATCGGTATCGTGCTTGTGCGGCGGATAGCCGGACCAGCCACCCGCGCCGACCGTGAACAGTTCCGACACCAGCAGCCGACCTACGCGGCCGGGCGGCTTCTGCCCGAGAATATGCTTGATCTTCCGATGTGTTTTGGTGTCGTCCGAGCCATATTGCACCGGATCGATGTCGCCGGGGCTCGCACTGCGAAGGGCTCGAATGCCTCATCGAAGCGCGCACCGGCGACGAAAACCTCCGTGGACTCGGAGCGGCAGACGAAATGCGCAGTGGATCCGACGGGAACATAAACCGCCGACGGATCTCCCTCCCAGACCGAATGCCGCGCTCGCCGATCGCCGGCAAACGAGCGGCCGGCACTGCCGGCGGCTGTCGACTTCGACGTCGATGGTTCCGTGCGCCGGCACGAGGCAGGTCTCGTAGCCGGGCACGGCCGAGGTGAAGCGCTCCCCGTTCCGTAGGCGGACGATGTTGAAATAGGCCAGCGGCAGGTCGGCGTCGTCGATACCGACGATGGCGACAGTTGCTTGTTGTCATGAGGGGGGATGTGCATCGGCAGACCTACAGGTCATCGCATGGTTTTTGACGAACAGGTCGAGCTCCGTCGCGGTTGGCATCGCAGAGGCGCAGCCTCGCCGCGAAACGACATAGGCTGCGGCCGCGGACGCCCGCGTCACCGCCGGCTCCAGAGCCATCCCGCGCAGCAGAGCGGCAACCAGATTGCCGAGAAAGGCGTCGCCGGCCCCGAACGGCTTCTTGACCTCGACGGGAAAGATGCCGGTCTCGGAAAATATGATCGCGCGTGATCGTAAGCGATCCGGCGCTTCCCTGTTTAAAGATCACGAAATGACGCCATTCTTCACGAATCGGGTCGGCTGCCGCCATCGCCTGGGCGGGGGAACCGGCAATCACCGCGAATTCGTCGTCATTGCCGATCACGGCGTCGCACCGGTCGGCCGCGTCCGCATAGATGCCCATCGCCTCATCCATCAAGCGCCATGAGACCGGCCGATGATCGAGGTCGAGAATCGAAAATGTGCCGGTGGCCCGCGCCATGTCGAGCGCCTGGAGCGCGGCGGCGCGCGACGGGTCTGTCGCCAGCGCCGTGCCCGTGACGATCAGCACGGCCGCGCTGCTAATGAAGGACGAGTCGAAATCGTCGGCGCTGAGCTGCAGATCGACAGCGCCATTGCGATAAAACACGGTCTCGCTGTCCTCGGGGCGGGTCTCGCAGATGGCGAGGCTGGTGCGAAACTCGCCGGATAGCGTGCGGCAGTGCGACGTGTCGACGCCGTAGCGCGCCAGATGCGCGCGGACGAACCGTCCGACGGGATCGTCGGAAAATGCACCCAAGAGCGCCGCGCAATAACCTTGGCGGCAAAGCGCGACGGCGATATTGCCGGCGGAGCCGCCGATGTCGGCGGCGAATTGCGCGGCCATTTCGGTCTCGGTGCCATCGGGCAGGGGGTAGAGATCCATTCCGGCGCGGCCTATCAACGATGGCGGCGAACGGTCGCTCGAAAGGTCGAAAGCGAACGGCATGTCACACGCCTCTGCGCTGCCTCTCGCGTCCGAGATCCATTTCGGCGGTGGCGGCGAGGACCTCCGGCCGATTAGCTGATCTGCGGCATGCCGACTTCCCACCATGCGTGGCCGCCCTCCGTCCAGGCCCGGGCATCGACTTTGATGTCGATAACATAGGTGCGATCAGAGCTGCTTGGCGCGGGCAAAGGCGGTTTCGAACGCCGCCATACTCGACGACCGATTCGGCAGGGCGCCCATCGCGCGGGCGTGCATCGACGAAGTCGACGGCGAATGGCGCTTCACTCCAGTTGCAGTCGGCGATCAGATTGTTGAACGAGACATTGCCGGTGTTGCGTTGGAGCTTGTCGATGACGGCAAAGCCGCCATTGTCGCAGAGAATGACGATGAGCTTCCGCCCGGACAGCACGCTGGAATAGATGTCCGAATTGAGCATGAGATAGGAGCCGTCGCCGACGAAGACGATGGTGTCGCCGCCCTTTCCCGCTTCCATTTGCGCGATCCGGGCGCCCCAGCCGCCGGCGATCTCATAGCCCATGCAGGAATAGCCATATTCGATATCGACCGATGCGATGGCGCGGGCGCGCCAGTTGGCCGCCACTTCGCCCGGCAGTCCGCCGGCCGCGGTGACGACGCGATCGTCATCGTCGCAAAGCCGGTTCACCACGCCCACGACGTCCGCATAGGAGGGCAAGCCACCCGGTGCCGGGCCCCCTGATTTCGGCGCGCGCGTTCCATTGCCCGCGCACGTCATGCGCCGCTGTCAGCCCAGCGTGAATGGCTTTGCCACTGGCCTAGCGCCGCGTCGAGCGCATCCAGTGCTTTCGCGCGCATCGCCCACAACCGGAATCGCGAGATGCTTGACTGGCGTCGAAACGCGCCGCGTTAAGTCCCGATGATCTGGGCATCCTCCTGGAACACGGTCCAGGATCCTGTGGTGAAGTCCTGAAGTCGCGTGCCGATGGCGAGAATGACATCCGCCTCCGCCGCGAGATGGAATTGGCGCAATCGGTGCCGGTAACGCCAACTGTTCCGCAATTGAGCGGATGCTCGTGCAAGAGCGCGGACATGCCGGCGATGGTTTCCACGACCGGGATACCATGCCGTTCCGCGAATTTTGCTAGCGTCTCGGCTCGGCCAGCGAATAATGTATGCCGCCACCGGCGATGATCAGCGGGCGCTTGGCGCCCTTGATGCGATCGCGGCGGCCGATGATCTCGCGGCGTCGGGACGGGGCCGCCGGATGTGGTGCACGCGCGGCTCGAAAAATGCGCGGGGAAAGTCGTAAGCGATGCCTTGAATGTCCTGTGGCAGGCCCAGGAATGCCGGACCGCAATCGCGCCGGATCGAGCATGGTGGCGATCGCGGCCGGCAGGGACTGTATAAGTTGGGCGGGATGGGTGATGCGGTCCCAATATCGCGTCACCGGCTTGAAGGCATCATTGACCGAGATGGTCGGATCGCCGAAATGCTCGACCTGCTGAAGAACCGGATGCGGCAGCCGGTGATGATAGACGTCTCCCGACAGGAACAGCACGGGCAAACGATCCGCGTGCGCCACCGCGGCCGCAGTGACCATGTTGGTCGCGCCGGGGCCGACGAGGAAGTCGCAACGCAGATTCGCCGGCGGCGATAGGCCTTGGCATAGGCGGCCGCGGCAAGGCCCATGGATTGTTCATTCTGTCCCCGCCAGGTGGGCAGCTGCGTCGCGCGCTTCGTAAAGCGCTTCGCCCAGACAGATGACATTGCCATGGCCGAAAATCGCGAAGACGCCGCCGAACAGGTTTTGCTCGTGGCCGTCTGTCGCGATCCGCTGTGCCGAAAGATGCCTGATAAGGCCCTGCGCCATCGTCAGCGGTAATATTTGGTCTGTCCTTTCGACAACTCCGCCACTCCGTCTCCTCGACCCGGCGCGGGACAAGTATCGTCCGGAGGCCCCTGAAACTGACGCTAAGGGCTAAGTCGCGGATCTTTCAATTGCAAGCGCTTGCACTAATAGGTCAATATCGGGTCATGTTAATCCCGCTCGCTAGACCAACCCTCGTAAAGGACTACAGCCTTACCGGGAAAAACACGGGCCTCGCCATCGAGAGGGGGCTCGCGGAGGCAACTTGGTATTGTCCCCAGGTACCCAAAGAGCAAATGCATAAACTTCTGCAACGTCGCGACTTGCCCGCAATTCGCGACACCATTCTCTGGTTTGCCCTGATTATCGGCTCCGGTTGGGTCGCTTACCGGCTGTGGTCCGTCGGAAACCCCTGGGCGGTCGTGCCGTTTCTGATATATGGCACCCTATACGCGTCGAGTTCCGATTCGCGCTGGCACGAATCCAGCCACGGTACGGCATTTAAGACTGATTGGCTCAATGATGGATTGTACGAAATCGCATCATTTATGCTGATGCGTGAAGCGACGGTCTGGCGCTGGAGTCACACGCGGCACCATAGCGACACCAATATCGTGGGACATGACCCAGAAATTGCCGTACCCACTCCGCCGGATGTCCTTGGGTTACTGTTGAATGAGTTTTTCGGCATAAAGACGATCCCGCGATATTTTTGGAATCTGCTGCTCCACAGTAGCGGACGACTTACTGCGGATCAGAAAACCTTCATTCCAGCATCCGAATACAGGAAGGTGTTCGTTCGGGCTCCCATCTATCTACTGATTTATGCGGGCGTCATCAGTCTCGCGATTTACCAGCGCAGTATTCTCCCATTTCTTTTCGTCGGACTTCCGACCCTTTACGGCTCATGGCTCCTGCCGATCTACGCTTCGACGCAACACGCTGGATTGGCGGAAAACGTACTCGATCATCGGCTCAACTGCCGGACGATCTATATGAGTCGTGTCAACCGCTATTTGTACTGGAACATGAACTACCACCTTGAACATCACTTGTTCCCGCTTGTTCCGTATCACAACCTGGCAAAGCTGCACGAGATTGTGAAACCCAGCATGCCAAAGCCATATAGCAGCTTATGGAATGCCTGGTTGGAAGTGATACCGGCGGTGCTGCGACAAGTGAAGGATCCGAGCTATTGCGTCAAACGCGAGCTGCCGGCATCGTGCACCGGCGCAGCCATCACACCGCATATATTTACTGCCAAAGGACAACCGGTTAATGGCTGGGTCGAAGTGTGCGTCAGCGCATTCTTGAAGGCAGAGGATGTCATTCGATTCGACCATCAACAGCGGAGCTACGCGATCTATCGGTCGGCTGATGCAACCTTGTACGCGACGGACGGCATCTGCACTCACGGCAATACCCATCTTGCGGATGGATTAGTGAAGGGAAGGCTCATTGAATGTCCGAAGCATAATGGACGTTTCGATATTACAGACGGATCGCCGCAGCGTCATCCGGCCTGCGTAGCGCTGAAGACCTACAGGGCCCGCGAACACGACGGCAAGATTTTTATCGACCTTCAATCTGGAGGCGCCCGCGGGCTGATTCAGCCGTCGACGACCTACAAGTTCCGAGTGGTGAGCAATGAAAACGTCGCCACTTTTATCAAGGAACTGATCTTGGAAGGGGAGGGAGAGGAGGCGCTACCCCTCTATCAGCCCGGCGATTATCTGCAGTTCGAGATACCAGCTTACGGCGACATTGCGTTCAATGAAATCACAGTCAATCGACCGTTCTTCGAAGACTGGCAGACGCGGCATCTTTTTGACCTTCGATCAGAAAATGCCATGCCCATTCGTCGCAACTATTCCTTTGCAACTAACCCGGCCGTGGATCATCAGCTTCGGTTTAACGTCCGCATTGCGATGCCGCCGCACGGGCAAGCATGCTTGGCCGGAGCTGGTTCCGCCTATGTCCACCGGCTGAAGCCCGGCGATACCATCACAGCCATCGGCCCATTCGGGAGTTTCCACATCAAGACGGGGAACTCGGAAATGGTGTACGTGGGCGGTGGCGCAGGCATGGCCCCCCTGCGCTCGCACCTTTCCCACCTATTCGAAACACTCGAGACCAACCGGCGCGTAAGTTTCTGGTATGGGGCCCGGTCTCGCAAGGAGATCTTTTATCAGGATTATTTCGAGGCGTTGGCGCGTCGCTTTGCTAATTTTCGCTTTCAGGTCGCGTTGTCCGAACCACGACCAGATGACGATTGGACGGGAGCCGTCGGTTTGATTCACGAGGTATTGAGAGAACGATATCTCCAGAGTCACACCAATCGCGCTGCGGTCGAGTATTACCTGTGCGGCCCGCCCTTGATGATCAAGGCTACCACGACAATGCTGCACGACGTCGGGGTTGCTCAATCTCAGATATCCTTTGATGAATTTTGACACCGTTATCACCGAGAGACGCAAAGAAGTGAGAAATACGACTGTGCAAGCACGAGTCCGCCGACAGCGCCAGGTTGTCACGCGGTCGATCATTTTGTGATCGTCTATCAATATCTGCAGGACTAAAAATCTTATGCCAACAAACATCTGGCCGATGCAGCGGGTCTGCGCTATCTCACTCACGTATGACGACGGGCTTGCTGGCCATGCTCGCGAACTCGCGCCTGCATTGGCAGATCTCGGGTTGCCTGCTACCTTGTTCGTCCCAATAGAGAGCGATCTGATTCGCAACGCCAACCGATGGAAACGAGTAGCTGAAATTGGTCACGAACTGGGAAATCACACGGTATTTCATCCGTGCCACAAATCTAACGTCTCAAGAGGTGACTTCCGCAATTCCTATACCGACGATCGATCATGGGTGGAGCCTTGCTTTGATCTTGGCGGCTATACCGAGTCACGCTTTCGGCGCGAGCTTGATGTCGCCAGTGGCGTCCTCACTGCGATCGACGGACATTGTGAACGGACCTACGGCAACACGTGTTTCGAAACAACCTTGGGATCGTCGTCGGCACCGATATCCATGTCAGGGGTTCTCCGACCGTTATTCGTCGCTGCTCGCGGTAGGCTCACGGACCATCCCGCCAAACCGGGGCCAGAGCTGGACTTGTTTGAGTTGGCACCACACAAATCGATGGACAATCCGTCGAACAACTGCAAAGGATCGTGGATGGGGCGCGGGTAACTAACGGGTGGGCGGTACTCACGGCACATGGTGTCGGTCCCGCGGATCGTGAGCTCTACGTAGATGAAGAAACGCATTGGCGTTTCGCTAGATGGCTACGAAGCCAGGCCGATGTATGGGTCGCAACATTCATCGATGTGGCGCAACACGCGCGCGGATTTAGTTAGAGTTACCTATCAGGTATATCGTCGCGAATGCGCGCGACCCCTGTCAGTGCTGCAGGATAGTAATTTAGGCGGCTACCCTCGCGCATTCCGCCGACTGCGGGTCTGGATTCCACGCAGTGTTGAGCGGCCGGAGGACGATTGGCAAGAAACTTAGATTTTGTGGCTGAGTCCTCGAAATTGCCTCCCCCGTTGCGACTCCCGGCAGTCTGTCTAGAGACCCTAGGTCAGGCCGCCAGCGGCAGTCGCCATATGGTAGGCGAGTCGTGTAGCGCGCCCCCGCTACCAAATTTCCGAGCGTGCCGGCTTCACCAGTACCCGGAAAGGCTGTGTAGGGACAGCACACACTGCTCCCCCGCTACCAACCATGCGAGGGTCGACTACTTCGGACTCTGGGAAGGGTTGCAAGTAAGTGACGAATCGACCCCCCGCTACCGATTGAGAAATAACCCATTGATTTCAAAGACATTGTTAACGTGGCCAGTCGAAGGAACGTCAGAACGGATCCGCAACTACCGCTACATGATGCGCAATCGATCTGCTTGATGCGCGATAACCTGCACCTTCCCGCCAGGCGCCAATTCGGCTATTGAAAAAAGTCCTGGGAACCTTCCGTGTTGAACGGCCCAACGGCCCACGATTGTGCACCTAGCTGGCGTTGATCTAACGTGCATTCTGGCTGGCAGTTGTCGATGCACTTAAAAAGATTTGTGTAACGGAAATCACGCCATGCTCTATACCATTGCAGTCGTATTGATCGTCCTTTGGCTTTTAGGTCTAATCACCTCATACACGATGGGCGGCGTTATTCACGTCCTCTTGGTCATCGCGATTGTGATGATTCTGATTCAAGTCATTCAGGGCCGTCGTTCATGACTGAACTGCTCGAGGAACACTATGAACGCGCTTAAGATCGCTGCTCTTGCGCTGATCGCGGCCGGCATCATGGGCTTGATGTACGGTGGGCTTACCTACACCAAGGAGACACATCAGGCGAAGATTGGCCCGTTCGAGATGGCAGTGAAAGAGAAGGAGACGATCAATATCCCGGTCTGGGCGGGGGTTGGGGCGATAGTGCTCGGCACCGGGTTGCTGTTCGTTGGCAGCCGGAAGACCTAGGACCGCTCACGCTGGCGCAAGCACGTCACTCAGATAGTGAACCCCGGGGGTAGACACAACTGAAGGCGACCACCATTGGCCGCTTCTTGCGGCAACGCTGCTGTGCTATGTGCTGCTGACATAGAGCGTCTAGATGCTGCTTCTTAGCCTAAAATGGATCTAAACAAGCTGCTTGCAGCATCGATGAAAGTTGAGAATGATTCCAACCTTAATGGCGCCGCATCATGTTCAAACACGTGAGTTGGAAAGTGATCGGCATCCTGGTTGCTGGGACCGTCGTAGTCGGCGCCGCGGCGGTGTATTGGATAGCGAACCGCGCCGCGCCACCAAGTTACGTGACGACAGCGGTGACACAGGGAGACGTCGTCACCACCATCACCGCCAGTGGATCGGTCAATCCGGTGGTTGTCGTCGAGGTGGGGACCTATGTTTCGGGGACCATCGAGACCCTCAGCTGCGACTACAACACCCGGGTGCATAAGGGTCAGCTGTGCGCAAAGATCGACCCCAAGCCCTATCAGGTTACTGCGGATCAGGACCAGGCCGATTTGGACGTTGCCAAGGCGCAACTCGTCAAGGACCGGGCCAATGTTGTCTACACGAAGATCACTCACGAGCGCGATGATCTTCTGTACCGCGAAGACTCGATTTCCCACGATGCCGCCGACGCCGCGCTCAACGCCTATAATCAGGCAGTTGCGCTCGTCGACCTTGACGTCGCTCAGATCGCGCAGAAGGCCGCGGCGCTGAAGGCCGCTCAGATCAATTTGAATTACACCAACATCGTCTCGCCGGTGGACGGCACGGTGGTGTCACGCAATGTCACTGCCGGTCAAACCGTGGCTGCGAGCTTCCAAACACCGACTCTGTTTCTTATTGCCACCGACCTAACCAAAATGCAGGTCGATACCAACGTCAGCGAGTCCGATATCGCAGGCGCCGTTGAAGGCGCCAACGCTAGTTTTTCAGTCGACGCCTTCCCTAATCGTACGTTCCACGGACGCGTGGCCCAGGTCCGGCAGGCCCCCGTCAGTGTGCAGAACGTGATTACCTACGATGCGGTGATCACGGTCGATAATCTCGATCTGGCGCTCAAACCCGGCATGACGGCGACCGCCAGAATCGTCACGGCCCAATCGCTGAATGTGCTCAGAGTCCCATCGCAAGCGCTGCGCTTTACGCCGAGCGCTGCGGCCAAGCTTGGGCTCGCCAAACCCGTAAAATCCGGGCAGGGGGTAATCTGGGTGGAACGGGCCGGCAAGCTGGTCTCGATCCCTGTCACGGTGGGACTTGTGGACGACACCTACGCCGAGATCAAGGCGGGAGATCTAAAGCTCGGAGATCAGGTCGTCACCTCCGAGGCTACTGCGGGTGCGCCCCAGGCGTCATCCACCCCTTCGCTGAAATTGTAGAAGAACGACCGGCATGACCGACACCGTCGTCCGCCTCATCGACCTGACTCGAACTTTCCAGCTCGGAGAGACGGAAGTTCATGCACTGCAGGGGGTCAGCCTATCGATCGATCGCGGCGAATTCGTCGCCATAATGGGATCGTCGGGGTCGGGTAAGTCGACCATGATGAACATCATTGGCTGCCTCGACCGGCCGACCAGCGGCCAATTCGTTTTTGAGGGTCGCGATGTGGCGCGGCTGTCCGAACCGGATCTGGCAAACATCCGAAGCAACCGGATCGGCTTCGTGTTTCAGAGTTTCAATTTGCTCGCTCGCACGAGCGCGCTCGAAAATGTCATATTGCCGTTACTTTACGGCGAAGCGGCGGCTCTGACTTCAAGCGAGCGGAAGGATCGCGGGCGCGAGATGCTGGCGAGCGTGGGCCTGGCCGAACGCGCGCGTAACATGCCCAATCAACTCTCTGGGGGACAACAGCAACGCGTCGCGCTGGCCCGGGCGCTCATCAACCATCCCGCCGTACTGCTTGCCGACGAGCCGACCGGCAATCTCGATACGCGCACCTCCCATGAGATCATGGAAATCATTCGCAGACTCAATCGCGAGCAGGGCGTCACCGTAATAGTGGTAACCCACGAACCCGATATCGCCGCATACGCCGATCGAGTGATCATCATGCGCGATGGACGAATCCTCTCCGATGAGCATCAGGTCGCCGTTGTAACGCCGGACCACGCAGACACCGGCGCCACGCCCGCGGTCGCAGCCAAGGTGGACACCACCGCGCTTCCTGAAGACTACTCCGGACTTCGCCTGGCCTTCCTGTCAATGATTGTTTCAGCCTCTTTGCAGGCCCTGGCACGCAATAAGCTGCGTTCGGCTTTGACCATGTTGGGCGTGTTTATCGGTGTGGCTGCACTCATTGCCATGGTCGCCGTGGGAGACGGCGCCAGCGCAGCGGTGAAGAAACAGTTGGAAAGCCTGGGTACGAACATGGTCGTCGTGCAGCCGGGTGCCACGACCGCTGGCGGCGTTCGCGCCGGGGCGGGCAGCGCTTCAACACTGACCGTGGTCGACGCCGCGATCATCCTTCGCGACGACCCCGCCGTCCAACGGGTCAGCTACCTGACCCGCCAGACCGGCCAGGTTGAATACGGCGACCAGAACTGGAGCACGGCGATCCAGGGCGTGACGCCGAGCTATCTTGACATCGTCGGGTGGCACATCGCCAGCGGTAGCTCCATGACCGAACAACAAAATGACGTCGCGGAGACGGTCTGTTTGCTCGGCCAGACGGTCTATCAGAACCTGTTTCCGCCCGGCGAGGATCCCATTGGTGCGATCATCCTGATCAAGGGCGTTCCCATGCGGGTGATTGGGGTCCTCGCCGCCAAAGGCCAAACCGGATTTGGACAGGATCAAGACGACGTGGTGATGATTCCGTTCAGTACGGCCGAGCGCAAAGTCTTGGGGGTCGCGGCGCCGCAAACGGCCCAGAACCTGGTGAGCACCAACTATCCAGTGGCGCCTAACGCCTTCGGCATCAGCCCCCGCATGACCGGCTATGTCAACAGCATCTACGTCCAGGCCGGAGCGGCGGACCTCGTGAAGACGGCGATTACCCAGGTGACCGCGACTCTCGCGCGGCGCCACCATATCCAATTCGGACAACTGAACGACTTCAGCGTCCGAAACCTCAGTCAGATCGCGGAAGCGCAGGAGAGCAGCAGCCAGGTCATGGCTGCGCTTCTGGCCATGGTCGCATCCATCTCGCTGCTGGTCGGCGGCATTGGAATCATGAACATCCTTTTGGTGTCTGTCACAGAGAGGACCCGGGAAATCGGCATTCGGATGGCGATTGGAGCACGTCGCCTGCAGGTGCTGCTCCAGTTCCTGGCCGAATCCGTGCTGTTGAGTGTGACCGGCGGCGTGGCCGGAATCGGGTTTGGCCTGCTGGTGTCGTTCATCATTTCCAAGTTTGCACATTGGCCGACGCAAGTCTCCCTCACCGCCGTCCTCGGCGGTTTTGCGTTCTCGGCTGCGGTCGGGATCTTCTTCGGATTTTATCCGGCTCGCAAGGCTGCCAACCTCAATCCGATCGAGGCGCTTCACTACGAGTAGCGGGTCGATCGATCGACATTCGATCGCAAGACATGAAATGTAGGACCATTCGCTGATGGTCATCCCTTGCAGAGTGCACGGACCTGTAGTTCCCTTCCATCCTGTTTAAAATGAGACAGTGACTGCGATCCCGACTCCGGGGTAATTGCGGTTATACAGGTAATACCCATTGCCGGAGTAATCGAGATATACGTCGTCGTTGTCGTACCACGTCGCAGCCCACGATTCCGGCCACGGATCCATGCACGTCACCCAATAGCCGTCGTACTGGAAGCGCGGATACCCGCCGACGAAGACCAGTGGCAGCCCGCCGATGCGGAAGAAGTGTTCATGGCCGAAGTACATTCGGAAGCGGTCGTCAGGGATTCGGTAGCCGTTATAGCCGCCGCGCTGCGCCCAAGTTCGGTGTTCGCTGCTCCACGATTTCGCGCGCGACTGCGTGAAGCCGCTCTGCACCTGCCCCGAATGTTGCGGAACGCCGCTATGGTGGACGCCACCATGCGTGGTGTCGTCGACCCGGACGCCCCCATGATAGGCGGCGCCGTAGGATTGTTGCGGTCGTGCCGCAGGTTTCTTGGCCTGCTCCTGATGTTCTTGGCCCTTGGCCTGGGCCTGTACCTGATGTTCCTGGCCCTTGGCCTGTTCGTGTTGCTGGCCTTGCGCGTACCCAGGAGTCATGGCTCCGGCGAGAAAAAATAGGACCGCTGCGCTGATCGCCAGTTCCGTCGTCATGTGTCTCACCTCTGAAGATTCAGTTGAAACTTCCTTCGTGACCGACCCCTTTAAGCTTATTGCGCGATCGTGCATGTGATGTTTGAGCTTACTGTCACCCCGATCCAGGTATTCTGCAATTCGTAGAAACCGCAACTGGGAGCACGTTTCGGAGCGGCGAACTCTGCAGGCTTGCTGACTGCTGTTGGGCGGATAGCGCCATGTCGGAGCGCGACCGCCCGGTCCTCCGACTTCAGTTCGCTGGGGTTACAGGTCCCGGTCGCGATGGGGGCGACGGGCTACTTCCAACTGTCGGCGACGGGCCGTCGCAATGAACACGCCAGCAGCGGGCCGCGGCCGAGACGCACTACCAAGTCGGGTTGCTGTGAATCGATACCCAGCCACTCGGTGAAAGGCGCGCGCACCGACAAAAACCGCCACCGCTGCGGATGAGCCCAGCTGCTTCGCGTAGGGGTCGTTTTCCGATTTCTCCCGGAAGACGAGGGCACGGCAATCGGGCGTATATGAACGGCTGAAATTGGGCGCTTGCTCTCAACTCAACCGGCGCCGCTCCGCAGGCTTTCCCGGCAGCTTAGTACTAGACCCGCCGTGGTCGAGGAAGATCTCGTGAGAATTCAGGTTCCTAGAATTCCGAATCACGCCCCCGCTATCAATTAAATCAAAGACTTACGCTAGATTCAGCCTATGTAGTAAGGTTTAGGCTTTACTGCTTTTCGAAGGCTTTTTTATGCCTGTGCCAAGAACACTCTATAAGTCTTCGACACACTGCTGCGATGCTGATCCTCACTGGCGGGGACTTGATAGATCCACTGACTTTGGCTCGCAACATGAGATCATCAGTCAATGTTAGAACGCTTCTATCTGAGCCATTTGTCTGCCGAAATGGATGTTAGGAAACTCCAGTCTCGAAAAGACAGGAAGCCAAATGTTCGAACAGACCTTCAAGAACATCGACAACGTGCTTGGGACTGAAGCCGGTTGAACACCGCGATCACGATGCCGCAGACAAAGGACTGAGCTATTTCGATTGCAGAAGCGCGGGGACAACTAAATCCTTGGCGTTAGCTTGTTTCAGAAGTTGACGAATGGTGACTTCGGTTGCCGGATCGTGCATGGGAAATTGGCTCTCAAACTCCGCGGAGTTGAAAATAAGTTCTGTGTATTCCGGTAGTGTTGCCTTGCGCTCTTCACCAATATTGTCGCGATCCTTAAGTGAGATTTTCCACAAACTTTGATCATCCTGTTCAATATGAAAGCACCGGGAGTGCCAATAGTCCTTTGGAATTGGTGATGCTTGATGCTCACCAGGTAATCGTCCATAAGCGGTTATCGTGCCTTCTACCAAGTGATCAAGAACCTCCCTGTTTGCGAGCGTGGACATGAGCGAATATTCGTTCATCAGCTGCGAATGTGTTACTAGGTAATCGAGCGCAATCCAGCGCCCGTGAGCTGATCTTATGCTCATCAGGTATAGAGCAAACGCCAGCGAAGCTTCACTGCTGCTGAGATATCGCGTTCTTTTTTTGAACGCTCTTTCTGCTTGCCATTGCAATAGCCTGCCTGGTAGAACAACTCTGGCAAATGATCGACCTTTGTTGATCCACGTCGCGAGGTTGGTTTGTGCTGCGTACGGCTTTGCATCTGCGAGCTTCCACAAGACCGTGTAGACAACAAGGATGGCGCCTGCTAGCCAGCCAAGTGTCTTCCATAAGAATTCCATATGCAAAAAGACTATCACGCAATAGCGAACTAAAGCCTACTTTAGGAGAATCCGAATGTCAGAGGTCGCGCGGGCGTTCCGGACACGGGTATAACTGAATATCGGACCGGGCGACAACGTAGACGGAGGAACGAAGTCCATGAGGAAGCCAGACGTAACCATTCTGCGGCGTTCAAGGCACGGATGGTGCTGGAAGCGAACCGCGGTTCCTGTTTCAACACTTCAGATTTGCTGCGGTCATGCCAAACTTGTGAAGGCTTGCCTAATCGGATCCGAAGCGAAATCATTAGTGATGTTATTGGAATGCTAATTGTTAGTTGGAGATAAGGGGAAGGTCATATTAACAGCGAGAACAGGAGCGGCAGAAACAGTTAGATCAGGAACAACAACCAATTCGCGACCAGCAACTGGGAAATCTGAGGCTTCAAAACGCGATTCTTCGTAAACAATTGGGGGAAGGATCAACCGGGCAATCGCAGCGGCAAACGCCCGGGCAACCACCGGCTGATCTATCCCAAAATCCGGAATTCAAGAGTTGGGCAGCAAGCAAATCGTGGTTTGGCTCAGATAAGGCGAGGAGTGAATTTGCGCTGCTATATGCCAAGCAGCTTCGGCAAGAGAGACCGGACTTAGTTGGGCGTCCATTTCTTGATGCCGTTTCAGGGAAGGTGAATGAAACCGTTGGTGCAAAGAAATAGGATTCCCTACAAAGGCGCACTTGTGTCCCTAAAGACGAAGGCAAGAAACCAAAGGTGGATTAGGAGATGAATAGAATAATTGCCATTGGATTGCTGGTGTTGAGTGCCTGTTCTACAGGTGCGCTCGAAATAGCACCAGATACTTACAGAGTATCTGTGCGAGTTCCATTCAGCAGTGAAGCGGGTGCGCTGGATAGAGCCTCAGAGCAAGCAAGTGATTTTTGCCGGTCCAAAGGTAAGTCCGTGTTAATAGTTGGGCAAAGATCAAATAAATGCCCTTTGCAGCAAGTTGAATGTGGGAACGTGCAGGTTGATTTTAAGTGTGAGTAAATAGGGGATGATGCGCAGTCAGATATCTAGTTCCGGCCTTTCTGGCTGCGTATAACCGGTCGAAAGCCATTCTGGAATTGCCACTATGGTGAGGGTGAGGATAGTCGGGCAATCGGCTTGTAGAACGTCCTATGCCGCTGCCGCCAACACCGAGTAGATTGTGCCGGTCCCGACTTTCAACTGGGCAGCGATCTTTCTGATGGACACTAGTGGATGGCAAGGAACCCATTTGCAAATTCCCATGGCAGTGCGGGAAAGGGTAGGGTACTTTACTGCACCACGGCCCATGTCACATGGATCGCGCGGGGGAGATTAAGGAAGCAGCTACAGGAACGGGCGCCGCCGCGGAGTTGGGGAGAAGAAGGGGCAAGTCGCGGTCCGCGAAGCTTGCTCGCGGCAACGAGTAAGATTGCGAAAAGAAAAAAGGGGCGGCAGCGAGATGGAAGGTCTGCGAAGCTCGAAGCGCCGGCTCGCCGCGGCGTTGACCTCGAGCCTGGCGCTCGCGGCGGGCTCGTGGCCCAGTCCGGGAGCGGCGCAACCGGCGGCTCGGCCCGAAGGGCTCATCGCCCTCTACCAATATGGACAATGCGCCAAGCGGGGCGAGTGCGGTCTCGTCCGCCCCAAGGCAGCCGACAACCCGGCGATCGCGGGGTTGATGATCCGCCTCAAATGGAAGGACGTGCAGACGGGCCCGCGTGTGGCTGATTTCAACTGGGAGATGACCGACAATGTGTTTCGCCAGGCCAGCGCGAACAAATTCGTCGTGCTTTCTTTCGTGCCTGGCATCGAGACGCCCGACTGGGCGCTGGATCGCATTCCCGAGGGCGGCAAAGAGAAGTTTTGCATCCCCTATGGCCTCAAAACGGAGGTCGGCACGGAGATCATGCTTCCCCTGCCTTGGAACCAGACGTATCTGAAACTGTGGTACGACTTCCTGCAAGCGGTATCCGAACGATATGCGAGGAATCCTCGGTTTCTGATGATCGCGGCCGCCGGTCCAACATCCGTTTCCGAAGAGATGTCCTTGCCGGGCGCGCAGATCAGCTCGAAGGTCTGTTCGACCGAAGCCGCGCTCAAGACGTGGATGAGCGTGGGCTACACGCCCGAGAAGTACCTGGGCGCGTGGCGCGAGGTCTTCAAAAGCTACGCCACCCTCTTTCCGAACCAATACGTCTCGCTTGCGCTTTACCGCGGGCTGCCGATTGCCCTGCGCAACCGTGCGCCCGTTGCCGAGGTCAGGGAGACGCCGCAGCGCATCATCGCCTCCGGGATGACGGAGCTCGCGGGCAAGTTCGCTGTCGAGGCCAATGGGCTCGTCGCCAACAGCCCGCGCAACATGGCCTACCAGCTCGTCCGCTCGAGCGGCGGCAGAGCCGTGACCGGCTTTGAGCTCGCCACCGCGGCGACGAAGCGTCCCGAGGTCGAGGGCGACGCCGAAAGCCCGGCGCGGGCGCTCTGTCTTGCGTTGCGCGCCGGATTGGCAGCCGGAGTGAATTTCATCGAGATCTATCAAGAGGACGCGGCGAGTGACGATCCGGCTGTTCGGAACGTGCTTCAGGCGTTTGCAAGGCAGCTGCTCAGCCGTGCCGAGGGCGAGGGCGTCGCCTGCCGATGAAGGTGGCGGCCCGGTTGGCGGTGCATAGACTGCTGCATTCTTCTTTAATACCCGGAGGTCGCGGGTTCGCCTCCGCCTGATCACATCGACAGCCGCTTGCGAACCGCGCCCTGTACCCTTTCTAGTAGCTTATCAACCCAATCGGAAAATTCCCCTGACGCGATCCAGCGGCTCGTCTCCACCTGCTTTAGCGGTAACCACTGCGTATGGGCCGCCTTGGAATCGTAGCAAGTAGGTGACGGATCTCCCACCCCCGCTACCAACACGCAATGAATCGCTGGCGACGCCGGCCGTGCCTAAGCTCAGTTCACATCAGCCGACAATTGTGGCGGGAGCGAGCCTGGGCATTGAACCATTGACCGGCGCAAATCGGCCCGAACCGGCAAACATTACGGCGACACCTCGATAAGGACTAATCCCTGGCTCGGAACCGTGACTTCAACAGCGCCGTTCTGCAAAACGGTTCTCTCCGGATCTGGCAATCTCGCTGCAATTTTTAGCTCTTCGATCTGTGCGCGGCTGGGAAAAGCGGGACGCCCCATATCATCAAAACTCTTGATGACGTTGCCATGATCGGCATCCAATCTCCACAGTTTCATCGACGCGTTTGGTACCGTACCCTCTAGCCTGATCATGAAGCGCTTGCTGGGTTCAGGGGTTCGAGGTGGTCGGACATATTTGCTTCCGGTGCCATCGGGCGGTGCGTAATTCCACAGGGCGATCACCAGAGCGCCGTCCGCGCGTTTCGTGACTAACGCGGATTCCGAATCTATCGGAACGCGCCGCTCCCCTAGTTTATGTAGTAGTGCAAATGCGTTGTAGGCGGGTTTAGGAATACCACGTTCCGCAATCAGGCCAAAACCTCCGTAAAATGGTGTTCTGACTACGCCCTGTTCCTCGAAAACATCGGAGAAGGTCCAGTAGCTCAGTAAATCGACGACCCCCGCGCATTGGCGCACGGTATCGGCTATCCACGGACCCATGTAGATGCCGTCAGTTACATCAGGTTCATGAGTATAGCTAGCATTGAACTCGCTTAGGATAAACGGAACACCCTGCATTTGCGAGCGTTCAATCTCATCGCGAACCTTTTGCGCCGCACGGCACACCATGCGATTTCGAGGTATGCGTTCGTGGCTGCCTAGCACATTTTCCGCAGTATCATTCGCATAGATGTGACTCGAAACAAAATCCACTGGTATTCCTTTGCTATAGGCATGGCGCAGAAAGTCTCCGACCCAGGCCGCCTGAGCGGTCGCTGGGCCGCCAACGCGAAGAAGGTGGTTCACCGACTTTATGTCGCGCGCGGTGTGGTCGTAGAGTTCAAAGTATGTGGACTGCTTGGGCTTTCCGCCCCAGAAATCGATATTTGGCTCGTTCCATACTTCAAAGTACCATTGCGATACCTCACGGATGCCATAGCGTTCGACTAGATGAGCGACAAAGTGACGTACGAGATCGTCCCACCGTAAATAGCTCTTTGGGGGCGCGCGATTCGGGTGGTACCAGAAATCGACAACGTTGTTCCGATCCGCGGAAAGTCCAACCGGCATGAATCCGATCTCGACGAATGGACGTATGTCGTTTTCGAGTAAGCCGTCGTAAATCTGATCGATGTAGGAGAAGTTGTAGCTTGGACGGCCGCGAGTGTCGAAGTTTAACAGGCCTACTTCGTCATGAAAGATGTTGTGAAAGCGCACGTACCGGAAATCAGTGACCGCCTTGACCGCGCGCAGATCCTGTCGATAGCTATCGCGCAAAGAGAGTACCGCTCTGCCAGACCCGAACATCTGCTCCCAAAAATGCGGCATCGGCGTATCAATTGATTCCCATGGGACCGTAATCGATTCAACCTGCGCGGGTGTCTGTGCGAACAATATGCCGCAGCATGCAACGAGCGCTAACGCGATGCCAAAAGCGAATCGGCGACAGATTCGTCGCGCACCTGCCGAATGGCTTGTGATCATGTGCTCATAGTAATCCAAGCTATTGCGAGCACCACATGTTGTGCCCTGGTAACACTTCTTACGTTTTCTACACTGGTCGCGTCAATACCAGCTTGCCCCCAGCGCCACCTCTAAGTCGAACCTAGCAAATGGGGTTCTGGTGCATCTGCTGATTTCGCGCGTTTCGCGGCTCCAGACCCAGCCGGGTATCGTCGTGCGGACCTACGTAAACCTTGGTTTTTCCGTGATTCCGCAAGCCACAATGGATTGCGCGGCAGTGTCTCTATTAAGAAGAGCGAAGACAATATAATTCAAGCGTGATCTGCTCAAAAAGCGGCTCGTCGACCCGTCGCACTATAGGTTCAATCTTGCGGGCATTGGCCGACCGCGGAATAAGCAGCATCTGCCGGGTACAGAGCGATGAGCTTTCGCATCACGCCATTGGTCCAACCAAAGCCATCCTGCAATGGGTACTCACCACCGCCGCTGCTACGGCCGGTGCTGATCACATCGTATTTCTCGACCAATCTGCCGCTCTGGCTGTAGAGCTCCTCGACGTTGATCATCCAGCGACACGCAATCGCTTCTGCCAGCGAGGCATGGTTGTAGCGCCGCAAGCCGTCGATCGCGATCCACTGCAGGGGCGCCCAGCCGTTCGGAGCGTCCCATTGCTGCCCGGTTTCCAAGCGCGTCGTCACAATGCCGCCGGGCTGTAGCAGTTGCTGAGCGGCGACCTTTGCAACCGACGCTGCCTGAGTCTCGGATGCCAGGGCGACAAAGAGAGGATAGAGGGTTGCAGCCGACACGCGCCGGATGCGCTCATGGTGCGTCCATCGATAGTCGAGATAGGCGCCGCTCGATGTGTCCCACAGGTAATGGTCGATTGCCATACGGCGCGTCGCCGCTCGATGCGCAAACTCGTCGGCGCAGGCGTGGTCGGCCCGGCGCTGGCAGCCGCTGCTGATTGCGTTCTCGAGTCCGAAGAGCAGGCTGTTGAGATCGATTGGAAGGATTTCAGTGGTATCGATCGTGGTGCGGGTATGACCATCGGCGAACCAGCGCGAGCTGAAGTCCCAGCCGCTCTCTGCCGCGGCACGGATGTCGCGGAACACCTGCGGCGCCGGGCGCTGACTCGCATGCGCGAGATCAGTGTCTTCGCGATACGACTCATCACGCGGAGTGTCGCGCGCGTCCCAAAAGCGGTTGAGGATCGAGCCGTCGGGAAGAGCCACGACGTGGCGGCGTGCGGTCCCGCGACGCAGGCCGTCCGCTCCTTGCATCCAGAATGCATACTCGGCTTTCAGCTGCGGCAAATAACGTGCGAAACCGGCCGGCGGATCATTGCTTTCCAGCAGGCCCACCATTTCAAAAAAGAACGGCGGTTGTGAACGACTCAAATAATAGGTGCGCGCGCCGTTCGGCACATGTCCGTAGGTGTTGATGAAGTAAGCAAAGTCGCCCACCATGTCTGCTACCAGGTCGCGTCGATTGCTTTCGACCAGACCCAGCATCGTGAAATACGAGTCCCAGTAGTAGATTTCGCGAAAGCGGCCCCCCGGGACGACATAGGGCCGCGGCAAAGGCAGCAGCGAGGAATATGGCGGTGCAGAGGTCGTGCGGCGGGTGAGCACATCCCACAATCGGTCAATGTGCTCGATGATCGATATATGCTCCGGTGCGGAGGAGGCAGCAGTTGCCTCGGGCGGGAGGGCAAAGTGCGCCTCGACGAAGTGCTTGAGCGCCTGCGGCGAATCCGGGTGCGTTGCGTGGTATTGCGCCAGGATGTCATACGGAGCGGCATTCGGAACCGCGTCCGCAAATACTTTGCCGTCAGCGTACAGCGGCGCGCTCTGGACCGCCACGAACAGGTCCTTGAACAACAGCTGCGGCGGATCCGGATACCCGGCAATTTGAGGCGTTCCCGGTTGCGTCGAAGCGATCGGCAGCAGCGCCAGGAGCAGCGCCAAAATCGGCACGGGGCGGCGAATCATCGGTCGCGTGCTCGACTGTCATTGAACTCTTTGGAGTGGCGCGCGTAGAGCCCAAAGCTCAGGATGCCGGCATAGCAGATCCCCGGAACGATGAGCGCCATCTTGAGTCCGACCCAGTCCGCGGCATGACCCGTAATCAGCGGTACGACGGCGCCGCCCACGATCGCAACACAGATGATCCCCGAGCCTTCGGCGGCGCGCGAACCCAGACCTTCGCAGGCCAGAGAGAAGATCGTGGGAAACATGATGGAGTTGAACAACCCGATCGCCAGTAACGACCAGCCGGATAACGCACCGGCGGCGTTGGCCGATGTGAACAGAAGCGCAATCACTGCGGCGGCAGCGGATGCAAGCACTTTTCCCGGCGAGAACACGCGCAGCAGGTAGGCGCCGATGAAACGGCCAACCATGGCGCCGCCCCAATAGAAGGGCACGTGTTTGCCTGCCTCTTGCTGGGCCAGCCCAAGGACATTGCTCTGCATCAGGTAGTTGACGATCAGTGAACCGATCGCCACTTCGGCCCCGACATAGAGAAATATACACAGTGCACCGAAACCGAAGCGGCGCTGCCGCAGCAGATCCAGGGGATGGCGGATCGTGGTGTCTTCGATCGCGGATTCCACCAACCGATTGCGACGCAACCAGACCAGAGCCGCCACCAGCACCAGCACACCGGCCAGGCCCAGATAAGTGCGAACAACGACATGCGTCTCCTGGGTTCGAAACGCAGCCAGGGCAACGCCCGATAGGCTCGACGGGTCCACTTTGGCCAGAGAGCCGAGAATCAGGATCGACCCGACATAGGGAAAAATCGTCGTGCCGAGCGAGTTGAAGGCCTGCGCAAAGGTCAGTCGGCTGTGTGCCGTCGCCGGCGCGCCAAGCATCGAGATCAATGGATTCGCGACCACCTGAACGATTGTGATGCCGGCCGCGAGCACGAATAGCGCGGCTAGAAAAATGACGAAGAGGCTGGACGCAGACGCTGGAACGAACAGTAGGCAGCCCGCCGTCATCATCAGCAAGCCAAGCACCGCTGTTCTCATGTAGCCCACGCGCCGGACGATCGCAGCCGCCGGCAGCGAGACCAGGAAGTACGCCGTGAAAAAAGCCGACTGCACCAGCATTACCTCGCCATAGGTCAGAGTGAACAATCCCTTCAGCTTCGGAATCACTACGTCATTCAAACTGGTGATGCCACCGAAGATAAAGAACAGCGCGAACACAAACAGGCGCAGATCGGGCGCATCTGCCGGCGTCCCGCCGGAGACTTCGATGGGAACGGGGTCGGTCGACGATGTAGCTGAGATATCCATTGCCATGATTGGTCCCTACGTATGCGACGCTGTTTCGGCCGCGACCTGCCGCACGACCCCTCCCGACGACGACCACGACATGCTCATGTCAAATGCCTGGCCGCGAACCATGATATTCACCAGCTTGAGAATAGTCAGTTCCTTAGGAAGCGTCGCCGTCCCGCGAGCTCTTGAACCGTTGCTGACTTTAGTGGTCGATCCGCATCCCGACGAGACGCTTGGCAGGTTCGCACCGCCCAACTCCAAGCCGTTGAATTATTTGAGCTTGATCACCTGTCGGAAACTCGCGATGCGAGCCCCGCCACCAGCACAAGGAGACCCAGGCAACGTCGCCCCTGGTTAAGCCGCCCTCACATCGGCCGAAAATTGTGGGGGGAGCGGACCCATGCATTGAACCATCGACCGGCGGAAATCGGCTGCGGTTTCAACCGGCTAGCGCCAGTGCCGAAATGATTGCACCGAAGCGGACGCTCGCGGCGTTGGGCATGCTAATCGAGCAACCATTCAAAATGAAGTGGCAAACCCTCCGGCCCCAATCGGGGAAGTCCTCGATTTTCGCTTACCCCAATTACCCACCGAATACGGCGGGTATAGGATTCATCCAAGTAGTTGCTAGTGAATGAGTTTCATAACTTCCAGAAACACGTTATCTCAAAAAGGGAGTAACCAAATGAAGAAATTGAACATTTCGCTTGCAATTGCCTTTGTCGCACTCATGTCCAACGCGCTTGCGCAAGACGCAGTAGGCCGATTCAGTTCCGCAGAACTGACGAAACGCACGCTGGAACGCCGCGCCGTGGATGCCGCCATCTGGGGCATGCCCATCGTCAGCTTCGATATGATGCGGCAGGGCTTCTTCCGCGATGCCAAGGCGCATTACGGCGACATCATGTATTGGTCGAAATTCTCGACTTGGAAGAACCAGACGACCACGCCCGACACCTCTAGCCGATATGTCATTTTCTTCACCAACACCAAGGATGGGCCGGTCGTGGTTGAGGTGCCTACGGTGGGTGACGCCGTGCTCTCCGGGACGTTGTCGGATGCGTGGCAAGTGCCGTTGGTCGATGTCGGTAACACAGGCGAGGACCAGGGCAGCGGAGGCAAATACTTGCTCCTCCCTCCTCGTTACAAAGGTAAAACGCCGGCGGGGTATATCGCGGTGCCCTCGAATACCTATAATGTAATCGTCGCGCTGCGCGTAATCTCGAAGTCCGAACAGGCAGATGACGTTCGCGAAGCCATCGCCTACGTGAAGCAGGTGAAAACCTATCCGCTTGCGGCGGCGAACTCGCCTCCCGCGCAGCGTTATATAGACATGGCCGAAAAGCTATGGGACGGAATTGTGCGCTTCGATGAAAGTTTCTACACGAGCCTAGCCAGGATGGTAAACGAAGAGCTGGCGCAGGCGCGCGATTTGCAGATGCTCGGGCTGCTGCGCCCGCTTGGCATCGAGAAGGGCATAAGATTCAAGCCCGACACCGCGACGCGGGCCGTTTTGAAGCAGGCGAGCCACGAAGTCCACGCCTGGTTCATGGAACGGCTGGTGAATTACGGTCAACGCTTCTGGCCTGATCGCAAGTGGGACAACCCGCAGCCCCCTATCGCCTCCGGAACGGGATTCAAATGGGAAGCTGCCGACTACTTCGACGTGGATGCGCGCGGCATCGGCTTCTTCAGCTTTTACGCGCCGCCGGTGAAGCTGGGGACCTCCATTTTGTATCTCGACACGTTTCTCGACGCGCAGGGCCAACAGCTGCGCGGCGAGAACACCTACCGATTGCATGTGCCCGCCAACGTGCCGGTCAAACAATTCTGGGCCTTCACTGTTTACGATCACGAAACGAGCAGCTTTATCCGCAAATCAGCGCGTGCCGGTTTGGATTCCTACGACGAGCAGATGAAGCGCAACCCCGACGGCTCGGTGGATCTCTACACCGGCCCGAAGCCGCCGAAAGGTCAGGAGGCGAACTGGATTCCCACGGTCGCCGGCAAAAGTTGGTTTCCCTTCTTCCGGTTCTACGGCCCGGACGAACCGCTTTTCCAGAAGATATGGAAGCTGCCGAACATCGAGAGGGTGAAATGAAACCCAATAGAACGCAAGAGCGACACGATTCGCTTCCATTTGGCATGCCTTCGTTAACGCTCATACAACGGTGAGTTCGCGTTTTCTTGACTGCCCTGTACCGGACGGTCACCAAGGACGGCAAGAGGCCGAGCTGTAATCAAGGCACGCATCGACTCCGCAGGTGGTCCATCACCGCATGGGCATTTGCATTGGATTCGGCGACAATGCAGGTTCATCAAGGAACCGAGCAGGGGCAGCCATGTTCACGGGAGAATCCACGCTTCGCAAGGGACCCGGTGGTCTGCTTTTTGCGCAGATCGAAAACGACCTAGCCACGGCAACGGTTTGCCTGCAGGGAGCACAGTTGACCCACTGGCAGCCGCGCTCCCAGGCAGAGCCGGTGACCTTCATGTCGGCAGCCGTGCAATACACGGAAGGCAAGTCGCTGAGGGCAGGCGTACCCATCTGCTGGCCGTGGTTTGGCCCGCATCCGACCGACAAGGGGCGTGCGAGTCATGGCTTTGCACGCAACGTTCTGTGGGAAGCGCGCGCGCCGATTCGTCTAGGAAATGGCGCGACGCAGCTCGCGCTGCTGCTGTCCGACAGCGAAAAAACCCTTGCGCTATGGCCGCACCGCTTTATTCTGGAATATCGCGTCACGGTCGGCGACGCGCTCGACCTCGAACTGACGACCAACAATACTGGCAGCGAGGCCTTTCCGCTGAGCGAAGCGCTGCACACCTACTTCCATGTCGGCGACATCGGTTCGGTACAAGTGCTCGGCCTGGACGGCACCGAGTTCATCGACGCCGCCGATGCCGGGCAGCGCAAGCGCCAGCAGGGCGCCGTGACTCTTGCGGCGGAGGTCGACCGGGTCTATGTGAACACCGAAGCGATGTGCACGATTGTCGATCCGCTGTTCAAGCGACGTATTCACATTTCCAAGCGCGGCAGCCATTCGACTGTCGTGTGGAATCCATGGGAAAAGAAAGCGGCCGGTTTCGCGGACCTGGGAGCCGCCCCAGCAACGCGCGGCGGGTGGCGGCAATTCGTGTGCGTCGAAAGTGCAAATGCCCGCGACAACACCCTGACGCTTGCCCCGGGTCAAAGCCACTGCCTGGCCGTCCGTTATCACGCCGAACCGATCTAGACGGGCGATGCCTTGATCTTGACTTGGGATTTCCGCCTGTGAATTCAGTAGGCACGAGTTTTAGTCTCGGTCGTGAGGCGACTACCGGCCACCAGCGGTCTCTCAAGCGTGCCCCAACTATTTCCCGAAAGCCGCCGATCGACGATGGCTACGGAGGTGCGCTGATGCGCCCGCAGGCAAGAGGCCGGTACTCATCCAGATCAAAGTGCGCCACCCGCCGGTTCCTGCAAGCACGGTGAATCGACCTCCATGACCGCGGTTACCTGGCGAGCGGGTTAGGACGGATCTGAAAGTGTACGACCAAAGGCTTGGTGCCCTTGCCTCCCTCTTTCAGCCACGGCGTGCGATCGCCGCTCGTCAGCCAGAGGCCCCGCCCTTTCCATCCTGCGCGGGCGTCATCGATGCGGCCCTCTAGTCCCTTTGCGTAGAAGCCCAGCGGGTAGGGAATGCGGAGCGTTACAAAATTGCCGGCGACGAAGGCGTGCACGCCGTCGAAGAGATTGCCGGTCGCGATCGGTACGTTCGCGCCCAGTCCCAACGTGTCGTGCTGATCGACCCAAGTGTAGTAGCTCGACTCGACGCTGAACTGCGGCAACCCCGCGAAGCTCGGGCCCGGTAGGCGGAAAAAGCTCCAGCCTTCCGGGCAGTGATCGCCGGTCGCTTTGGGCCCGTTCAAGGGCCCTCGGCATTTGCGGCGGTCGAACCTGCCCAGATCGCCGCTGCCAAGCGAGACCCAAACGACGCCGTTGCGATCGATGTCGGCGCCGCGCACACCAAAGCCCGGCGGCGGAACGTTGTAGATTTCCGTGAGTTTCGTGCGCGGATCAAAGCGTAGGATTGCGCCAGGGTAGCGAAACGCGACCGAGCCCCAGATTGAGCCATCCGCGGGGTTAGGCATGACCGCATAGAAGCCGGCCGCGAGACGCGTGTCCCGGCTCGGCTCCGCGGGCTGTCCGGGCTCGGTCCACTCATCGAGCTTGCCGTTGCCATTGGTGTCGAGCACGAACGGTGCCCAACCCTGCGATGCGGCGGCATCGCCCGTCTGATCGAATTTATTCGTGTCGAACCAACCGACGATCTCGTTGCCGCCGCTCGTCCATAGGGTGTTGTTCTCGTCCTCGGCAAACTGTAGGTGATGGGTCCCAAAGCAGGTGTCGATGAAGGTGTACTTGCGGCTCTTGGGGTCGTACACCGCCAACTGGCGGTTGGAGCGTTCAGTGGGGAACAGCCGTGCCGAAGGGTGCGTTGAACCCTTCTTGCAGAAGTCAGGATTGTCCGCCGCGCGAATCCGTGCCGTGTACCACACGCGGCCACGGCTATCGAACATGGGGTTGTGAGCATTGGCCTTGCTATCCCATATGCGCTGCGTTCCCCAGTATGGCGAGGGTGCCACGACCGGATCGTCGTGCGTGGTCGGCGTGTCGGCATCGCGCACGGGCGCCTTCAACGTGGTCGTGACGTTGTGGACCGGATCGAGGATCGGGAAGTTGTCGGTGCTGAGCTCGGGCGATCCAAACAACGGGCCATTGCCGTTGATGGTCGGGTGGCGCCGATCCGTGCCGGATAGGTCGTGCACATAGCTTTGCGGATCCGCCCAGTCGCGCACGGTGGCGACGACGTTGCGCTCTAAGCCCGCAGGGCGCGCGGGCTTTGAGGCCGGCAGCTCGCCGGCCGCGATGCGATCGGTCCAGTCGGCGAGATATTTGAGCGGGATGCCGCCCAGCAGCCCCTGGGCGAGATTCACCATCTGGCCGCCGGCCTGCCCGGACTGGATGCGGCGCGCCCACGCCGCTTGCGATGAGTCGAATTTGCCAAGACTCGCCGGTAAGGTACGCGTTGCCAGATTGCCCAGCTGGTGGCAGCCGATGCACCCCATATTCTTGATCCACATCAGATACGCATTACGGCCCCCGGGCAGGCCCGCAACCTCCGCCGCATCGGGAACCTTCAGCATGGCGTACCAGTAGGCGGCGGGATATACCTTGGCTGCGGTGGCCGCATCGGGTGCAACGACCGCGGTGAGATCGAGGGTGCTACCCGGGACGGCGCGTACCTTGGCCGAATCGGCCAATCCGTAGCCGCGAACCCACACGCGGTAGTTCGCCTTGGGCAGATCTGGGACGAGGTAGCGCCCCTGATCATCGGTGACGACAATCTTCGCAAAGCGGGTTGCGAGGTCATTGGTCTCTGCGATGACCCACACGCCGGCCTCGGGCCCCAGTGTGCTCTTGACGACGCCTCCGATCTCTTTAGGGCCTATCTGCAGGGGTGCGGACTGTGCGTGCGTCACTCCGGCCATCAGTCCGAGAAGACAGGCCACGAGCACGTCGCCGAGGGCAGTGGGGCGCTTTCGCCATGCGCTCCGCAGTGCACGCGCTGCGCTTAGAACACGTGTGTAGTTCATGTCGACACCTCGATCGGTGAGTGCCAGCCCGACGGCGCACGCCATTCTAACGCTCGAGATTGGAGGACGGAGAATGGTTGCTTCAGATGCAGCTCCGAAAGCTGCCGTTCCTCACTTGCTGCCGGGGGCCGGTCGCATTCCGTCGCTATCATTTGCGCGGATCGGATCAGGGCCGAATGGGAGCCACAGAATTCGTGGCTGGCATGTATCCTATCCAGTGGGCCCCAAAGGGTCGGATATCGAGTTATTTATTGCGAGGGTCGTCCGTGGGATCAGGCGGGAGGACGAGGAGCCAGCCGTCGACGGGGAAGGCTTTTAGCTCGATGGAAAATCCCGGGTCTACTTTGTGCGGGAGGGCCTGCGTCGGCAGCCCACGATGTTTACAAAGCACCCCATTAGTCGCTCGCAGACTGCGCTGCGTTACGGTGTTGAACCCGATTTGACGATCACTACGCTGCGTTCGCCGAGGCCGACATAGGTATCCTCTCGATAGACGACGCGGTCACCCACGCGTATTTCCACTTTGTGGGCGCCGGCAGCGACGTGCAGAACCCGCGATCGATCGTTGCCGGCCGATGCTTGTCCGATTTGTATGCCATCTAGAAACACGATCGAACCCACAGGGGCGCCCGTGACGATGATCTCAGGCGGGGCCGGCAACGGCTGTGGTTTTCGCGAACTGAACCAACTGCAGGCGGATAGGCCCGCCATTGTCATCAGCACGAATACTCTCACTCTTGACGCTCGCTTTACTACGAAGGCGCGAGCGTATCACGCAGCGCCGATATCAACTACTCGTCAGAGGTTCCTACGCGGGAAGGCGGGACGTGGATGGCAAGGTCACGTTTCGGAGCGAGGTGTCCGAGGCGGGCTGCATCACGCTGCCTCACATACAGTCGAGCTGACCTTCGGCAAATAAGCCTTCAAGGTTCATGAGCGCCAGCATCTGCTGGTAACGCATCTCAATGAGTTCAATGTCGCTGTCGGTGACCTGGCGGAGTTCCGTCAATGTCAGCGAGGCGGAAATCAGATACGGTTGAACCTTCCCCGGCGCTTGCGCTGCTACAGACCAAGCGGGAGAGGATCCCGCTTCTGCGTTTGACGGTAACGTTTCCATCGTTCATGTCCTCAGTCTTTAATAGTGACCAGAGACGACCGTGGATTTACGTTGGACGGCGTCCATTATGCAGCGAGGGTATGACGATTCAATGACGCCTCGGCGCTGTGCATCATCGAGAGTCATCATGGCGCAGTTTGTCATTTAGGGCTAGACGTCGCCTAAGGCCGACAAAAGAGGGGCGCGGAGCAACTCCATAAGCGCTTCCGTGACGTGCTGCGGGCGCTCGAGCGTGGATACATGCCCGCAATTGGGCACCGTCACGAGACTGGAGCCGACGATCCCGTGCGCCATCTCCGTTGCGCGATCAGGCGGCGTTAGCTCATCGCTATCTCCGACAAGCACGAGGGTAGGACAACGAATACTGCTCAGAGTGGGTCGTGAGTCGGGGCGGTTCATGATTGCTGTTTGCTGCCGGATGAATCCTGCCGCACCCGTTTCCTCGGCCATGATCCGGACAATATCCCGCAGCTGCTCGTCGCTGCGACGACCTGGGTGAACTAACCGTGGGAATAGCGCGTCCGCCAAGTCGGCGATGGGCGTTTTCTCGGCAAGACTGATCTGAAGCCGACGGTTCTCGGTCTGCTCCGAGGTATCCGGTCGCGCGGTCGTATCGAGCAGAGCGAGCTTCGCGACGCGCCCCGGCGCTTGGCGCATGATCTCGAAGCTGACATACCCACCCATCGACAGGCCGATCAACGCGAACCGCTCCGGTGCCGACGCGAGGATAGAACGCGCGATCGCACCGACGCTCTCGTGTCGACTATGCTGGGCGATGGTTACTGGTCCAACGGTCCAGAGCTGCGGAATCTGCTCAGCGTAAAGTCGCGGAGAGCACGCGAGGCCAGGGATGCAGACGATCGGGAGCGGGTCAGTCATGCTCTCTTGCGGCCTTAAGATGCGGAGCGGTATGTCTAGCTTGGATTTCTTCGAGACTTGATGCAAGGTGTAAACAGGCGCCGCGATTGGATGCCGACCGGCGCCGCAACATACTGATCGAATAGGGGCGGCGGCCCGAAATTCCGGTTAATATTGGATGCCGGTTCACACGCGACATCAGAGTCCCCAATCTAGAGCTGTGATGGACACGGAACGAGGGTGCGCCGGAACATCGTTTTGATCCCTCTGACCGCTTGGCGAATACGGTTTTCGTTCTCGATTAACGCAAACCGGACGTACCCGTCGCCGTAGTCGCCAAAACCAATGCCGGGCGATACCGAAACTTTGGCTTGGGCCAACAGTTCCTTTGCAAATTCCAATGACCCGAGCGCGCGATAGCATTCCGGGATTCGTGCCCAGACGTACATCGACGCCTTGGGTGACTCCACCGGCCAGCCCGCCTCGTGAAGACCTTTGACCAGAACATCCCGCCGGCTTTGGTACTTCGCCGCAATATCCTTCACGCATTGCTGATCGCCTTCCAAGGCCGCAATGGCGGCCACCTGTACCGGCGTGAAGGACCCATAGTCGTGATAACTCTTGATTCGGGCCAAGGCATTGACTAACTCGCGATTTCCCACCATGAAGCCGATTCGCCAGCCGGCCATGTTGTAGCTCTTGGAGAGCGTGAAGAATTCAACCGCGATGTCCTTGGCTCCGGCGACCTGCATGATCGAGGGCGCCTTCCAGCCGTCAAACACGATGTCCGCATAGGCAAGATCATGTACCACCAGAATGTCGTGCTGACGCGCGAGGGTAATGACCTTCTCGAAGAAGCTCAATTCCACACACTGCGCCGTGGGATTGGAGGGAAAGCCTAAGACAATCATCTTTGGTTTCGGGTAGCTGCCGCGAATGGCCCGTTCCACCTCGGCGAGGAAGTCGACGTCCGGCCCGATCGGCACGGAACGAATGTCGGCTCCGGCAATGACGGCTCCATAGATATGGATGGGATAGCTCGGATCCGGGACAAGCACCGTGTCGCCCCGATCGAGAGTCGCAAGCATCAGGTGGGCAAGCCCTTCCTTGGAGCCGATGGTGACAATCGCTTCACTCTCCGGGTCAATGGCGACCCGATAGCGGTCCCGGTACCAATGTGATATGGCGCGCCGCAAGCGCGGGATGCCTTTTGAAGTGGAGTAACCGTGAGTGTCCGGACGCTGCGCCGCATCCATGAGCTTCGCCACGATGTGCGCCGGAGTAGCCCCATCGGGATTTCCCATACTCATGTCGATGATGTCCTCACCGCGCCTGCGCGCCGCGAGTTTCAACTCAGCGGTGACGTTGAAGACATAAGGAGGCAGCCGGTCTATGCGCGCAAAGCGCCGCTTAGCTGCGTAATTATTGGGCATTCGCTGCATCTCACGTCAGCGCCCGGAACCGTCCGAGCGACGTCGGCAGGACCTAGGTGCCCCACCCGGCGCTGAGTCTAACGGCGATGACGTACGACGTCCAGAACCCACGAGTTGCGTGACTTTACCTCGTTCATCGCTTCATATTCGCTCTGGAGCGTTCGATTGGAATGCTACGGGCTCTTGCCAGTGGGCGTTGCCAGCTGTGACCAGAAGAGTGGCTTTGCTTCGCCTGGAAAGTGATTTTTGTTGCTGTAGCGTCACGCATTCGCCATTTGTCGGGGCGGCGCCTCCGTTTCATTAGACGCCCCTTGTGCACTTGCCGCCTCGCTACTTGATAACCCGCCTTTTCCTAGATGCGTTCGTGCTGAAACGGCTAAGCCCAGACTCCAGTTGTGCCCTGTATGTTTATCTGCAACAATATGAGCGA
Organism: uncultured Gammaproteobacteria bacterium; assembly: GCA_963813755.1. Classification (GTDB taxonomy): domain Bacteria; phylum Pseudomonadota; class Gammaproteobacteria; order Steroidobacterales; family Steroidobacteraceae; genus Bog-1198. The sequence goes on from CAWEZY010000009.1 coordinate 204,818, forward strand.
AGGAGATGAGATACCTCCCTCAACCGCCGCTCATGCGGCTAACGATGCCTACGCTTTAACCGGACGGTTGGCGTATGTATTGCGCGGCCTTCCCGACATTACCAGGATAGGTGCCGCTTGAAATCAATCATAGCGATCTTTATCGGTGCAGGCTTAGGGGCTTTGCTGCGCTGGTGGCTGGGCCTGACGCTGAACAGTTATTTTCCGAGCATCCCACCGGGCACGCTCGCCGCCAATCTAATCGGCGGCTACATCATCGGAGCGGCCATCGCGTTCTTCACTGCCTCCGCGGCGCTGCCACCTGAGTGGCGGTTATTCGTCATTACGGGCTTTTGCGGCGGGCTGACCACGTTCTCAACCTTCTCATCCGAGATTGTGGAACTGTTGCAGCAGGGACGATCACTCGGCGCGTGCGCTGCGGCCGCGCTGCACCTGGCGGGCTCCGTGTTAATGACTTTTGCCGGTATCGGCACGGTCGCGTGGGCGAAAAGCTGAGGGAATCGCCGCATGTAAAATCTGTACAGCGAACCGCGAGAATGTGGAGATTCCCTAGCCGGAGCTATTCATGAATTACAGGAAATCGCACAAAAGGCCGGATCGGGTGGGTATTTTCCGGAGCGTGAAAAACAGGATGTTTTTCCCGCAGCCCCCAGGACGGGTTCACGGCGGTCCGGAAAATACCCACCCGATCCGGCCCTCGTCCACGAGAACAATTTTCGTTCATGAATAGTTCCGGCTAGGCGGCGTGCGCGGGGTGAGGTCGGCGGGAGCGTAATACGGACCCTAAATGCACGGATCAACAGAGGATGGCACGATTATGAACGGTTCATTTCTGCGATTTTACGTGCATGAGAATCATCGCCATCACCATCACCTCGTATGGGAATGGTTGATGCAGCAGGCGAATAAACTCGGCGTCCGCGGCGGCTCAGCGTTCAAGGCCATGGCGGGATTCGGGCGGCATCACGTACTGCACGAGGCCACTTTTTTCGAACTGGCCGGCACGCTGGCGGTGGAGGTCGAGTTCATCGTCACCGACGACGAAGCAAAGCGGCTGCTGTCGCTGATTCGAAAGCAGAACATCCGGCTCTTTTACGCCCAGATCCCGGCGCGCTTTGGCGTGATCAATCCCGACTCCGTTGATCCCCCAGGGTTGGCGTCCGATGAATAACCGGACAGCGTCAACCTCGATCACCTGATTTCGCCGGAACAGCGTCTGCACCTCGCGCAGCTGCTCCGGTGGGGTCTTACTCGCAGCAGAATAGTTGCTGCGCTGTGGGTGCCCGTGGGGTCACTGACGCCGGTGGCGACGCGGCTAGGGCCGCGGGGTGGTGGCGTGTCCGGTGGTGCCATCGCGAGCGAACTCGAACCACAATAGCCACTGCCGAGAGTCCTGAGTTTCCGCCGGAGCGAACTTCCATTTCTTGGCGGCTGCCGTCGCCAAACGGGCGAAATATTTGCTTGGGCCGGGATTATCCAAGGTTTCATCGACGACTTTGCCCGAGCTATCGACGGTCACGCGAACGACGACATTAATATGGCCGTGAATCGTGTTGCTTGCGCTGCGCGGAACATCGGGAATTGCTTTATAGAGCACAAAGGGTGAAGCGTCCGCCAAAGGTTGTGCGAGTCCATCCAATTGACGAGGGGCAGGGCGCGAGGGCGTCGGTTTAGACGCTGCGGGTATCGCGCCGGACGATTTGCTTGGAGCGGGTTGTTGGGAATTGGGATTGGTCTGAAACAGGCGCAATACACTCCAAACCGCGACCAATACTATAGGGAGCGCAGCAATTATGGAGATCAACAAGCGGTGTTTCAGCGACTTTTGTGGAGAGGTGGTTCGGCGAGATGCATTGCGCACCACAGGCTGAGGAATTGAAAGCTCGGTAGCCTGTGGTGCCCAATTGATCTGTGCTTCGAGCTCAGTAACCGTGGGACGGTCGGCGGGGTTGCGGCTCAAGCAGCGCCGTACCGTTTCCACGAAAATTGCAGGAAGGCTGGCCGGCAAGGAGGGGATCTCGGATCGTTGATCGGGCCACGCGGGGGGGCACTGGGTGAGAGCCTCAACGATGGTAACGCCCAGCGCCCAAATGTCGCCGGCGGCGGAGATCCTGCCACTTTTTGCTTCCGGGGGATCGTACACGGAAGAGTTGACGATGGTTGCCCTGGATTCGCCGGCTGCTCGGACGGTATCGCTCGCGAGTTTCAGCTGATCATCGACAACCAGAAAGTTCGACGGCTTCAGCTGGCCGTGCACCAAGTTTTTGCGGTGAAGGAAAGCCAAGGCGTCGAGGGTGGGAAGCAGCATATCCCGCACTTCGTCGGGAGTGAGGGCCCGGTAGGCAAGGATCTGAGAGAGAATCTCTTCAGAATATTCCATAACGACGAAGAGGAATTGTTGACCTCCGAGCTGGCAACGACCTGACTCGAAAAGGCGAATAAGGTGAGGATGGGAGAGGGCGGAGGCCGTCCGCCACTGCGAGAGTTGCGCTATTGTATGTGCCGGATCAGTAGGAACGATCTTAATCGCGGCATTGAAAATGTTTTGTGCGTTGTATTGGGTTAGAAATACCCCGCTGTGATCCGAGGCACTCAGCAAGCGGCGCAGCGGAAAGGCTCCGCTAATTACCTCACCCTCCCACTTTGTCCAGACCTCGGTCATCTTTTCTCTGTTAGCCTCGGTACTCACGAAGGACCACACGCCCGGGATGTCTAGACGAAGATATCACCAGGAGGCGGGCTGCGGAAATCCGAGACCTAAAGCAGCAAGTAGCCGAAGTGAATGATCTGAAGCAGAAGATGCGTGCGGCACTGTCGACGTTCCAGAGCCAGGATCGGCTCATCGCTCAGCGTTGAGGCGATTCGCCATCAAGGGCTGAAGAATTATCAATCCATGAATTTTAAGGTTTTGAATAATCCCTTCATGAGCGGCGTCGCGGTGCAGATCCATTGGCCCGACATCGAGCCGGTCGAAGGATGCCGCAAAGAAAATCAGGCCGTGGTCATGGGCCAGCGCGCGTTGCCTGGGCGCATAAGCGCTGGCTCGAGGCGGATGTCGAAAGCGGAGCGGATGGAGCGGTCGAGTTCCGGCGCGAACGTTTCGGGATAGTGCGTCGCCAGGATATACTGTACGCGCTTGCGTGCGGCGGTCATGATCTCGGGTGAACCTTGGAATTCCCATTCCGCGACCGAGGTCCGGTCGCCGACCGTCGGATACAGAAATTCGCTGCGCATCAGGGAGAGCGTCTGCTCCGCGCCGAGGTAGTGCCCGGCGCCCAGCGCTGTGGCTTCGATCACGTCGTAGGAGAGCGTCTCCTCGGTCACTTCGATGCCGCGCAGGGTGCGCTGAACGGCGCCGATCAGATCATTGTCGAGAACCATCGCCTCGAGCGAGCAGCCCATGAGGCTGCCCATCATGCCCGCGCACTCGCAGATCATGTTGCCGCCGGCAAGCGCGCTCAGCGCTATGGTCATGCCTTTCTCATAACCAGCCTGGTAATCCGGCCGCTTGGCATCGGTCATGCCCGCTGCCACGAGGCCCGGCAGGTTGTAAAAGCGCGCGATCTGTGCCGCCGCGGCTTGCAGTATCGCCTCTTCGCCGCTGCCGCCGGTGAAGGCCCCGGTGCGCAGATCGGATACGAAGGTCCACGGGCCGAAATCGATGGGGCCACCCGGATTGATCAGGTTCACGAGGGTGACGATCGAGAGGGCCTCGGCCGTGCACTGGACGAGCGCGCCGGCGAGGGCGGCAGGGGCCGTGGCACCGGCCTGTGGGGCGGTGCAGGCCGACACCGGTAGGCCGCGGCGCGCTGCTTCGCAGAGCACCGCCGATGTGTCCGGGCCGAAACGCAGGGGCGACACGATTGGGCAGACGCCGATGGCCGCAAAGGGTTGGCGGCGGAATGCTCCGGGTGATTTGAGGATGGCATCCCACAGCGTCTCGACCTCGCCGACCGTGGCGGCGTCGGCGAGCGAGATGCTGAAGGGTTTGGTGGTGCCGGCGGCGCCGGCGTAGGCGATGTTGATCGCATGTAGTTTCGGGTCCTCGCAGATGTCGGTAGCGATGACTTGTTGACCGCAGAAGTCGATGTGCTCGAGCTGATCGGCCAAGCGGAAGAAGTCATAAAGATCGAGCAGTGTCGAGGGCCGGTAGCGGCCGGTGAGGGGATCGACGCAGCGTACCGCCTCCCCCGAGGTCGCGAAATATACGCGGTTGCCGCCGCTGCGGACCGTGCGTGCCGCGTCGCGGCCGTGATAAACGATCTCCCGTGCCGCCCCGGCCAGCGTGTCCTCGACGAGGCTGCGCGGGAAGCACAGACGTCGCCGGGCGTTCATCACGGCGCCGCGCGCGCTCGCGTGGCGGATGATTTCCTCGGTCGGCTCGCCGATGCCGATATTGGCCAGCACCGCGAGCGCGGTCTCGTGGATCCGGGCGATGTCGCGCTCGCTGAGCGGCTTGTAGGTGCCGCCCGGCAGACCCGGGTGCACGGCCCCGACGCTGCCGGCCTTCTGTCCCCGGCGAGCCGCGCGTCGCCCGCGCCCCGTTCCTGCCATCGACACGGCGGCGTCGTTCATGGTCGGTTCCTTAGTTCGTTCTCCGATCGCACAACAGCAGCATAATATGAATGAATATTCATTCATAGTGTTTAGATAACCAGTTATTTTATCATATGATTATTCCGTATGAAATACGAAAACCATACAGTCGTACGAGATGGGCATGCCGCTGGCCGGTCAGTCGCAAATCGCGACCGGCGGCGCAAGCAGCTGAGCGACGCGGCGTTGGGCTGTATCGCCTCGCTCGGTCTGCGGGACACGACGGTGCAGGACGTCGCCCGGCGGGCCGGTATGGCCGTCGGCTCGATCAGCCAGTATTTCGATAGCAAGGAAGCGCTGTATACGGCTGTGCTGAACGGGCTATCCGGGGAGTTCGCCGCCGCCTGGCAGCGCGGGCTCGAGCAAGCGGGGCACGCTCCGGCCGCGCGCCTGCGCTGCTTTGTGCGGACCTACTTCGACAAGGGCATCTGCCGGCGGCGCAAGATCGCCGTGTGGTTCGCCTTCTGGGGCGAAGTGCGTGCACGCCCGCAATACCGCAAGGTGTGCGCAGGCTACGACCGCCAGCACGACGAGGCGCTCGTGAGTCTGTGCGCGGCCATGCTCGACGGTCGGAACCAAACACGCCTCGAGCCCGAGAGCGCTGCGCGACTGGTGGCGGCAATGTGTCAGGGGCTATGGCTTGAGTTCCTTACCGGGCATGCGGGTCTCGGCCGCGAGGAGCTCGCGCGGCTCGCGGATCGGAATCTCGCCGCGCTCTTCCCGGCGGCCGCGAGCGAGTTTGGCGAGAAGATATGATCAAGTCGCCGAACAAGGCGCGAAACGCGGCCTGGTCGAGGGCGACGCGGCGAACATCGATCAACACGTCACGCACAAAGCATTGAACGGGCTGTAAATCACGATCCGGCGAGGAAGAACGCGCGATACGGAAAAATCCCGCAGCGGCGGCTTCCACGATCGTCTCGGAGGTATTTGGCGCTTCGCGTTGATCCTCGCGCGTCAATGGCGTGCCGTGCGCCGGACTATCGGTGGCTCAGGAAATTTCGGGATCATCATCACTGGGCATGGTCGTAAGCGCCAGTTCGATATTCGAGGCGAGTTCCTTGGCGTATCGTGCGGCCTCGAATAGCCGAAGGGATTCGTAGTACTTGGCTTTCATGCGAAAGCTGTCGATGTCCTTCAACAATATATCTCGTGTTTCGCTCATGTTCATCTCGCGACTCCGGTTGGCAACAGACCGGAATTATAAGCGGTCTGTATTGGCCCAAGCTGGCTAATGAATCGGCGCGACCCCCTTGACAGTGCGTCATTGTAAGGTACATATGTTGATGGATATGCTTTAAGGAGCGCTGCAATGTTCTATCAAGACAAGACCTTCACCAACGAGCGCGTGGAACTTAGCGGCAGGGGATTTCACGGATGCACGTTTAAGAATTGCGAACTCGTTTATCGCGGTGAGCCGTCACCGAATTTTCAGGATAACAACCTGATCGATTCGGTATTCGTGTTCGCGGATGCGGCGATTTGCACGCTGTATTTTCTTTCCAACGTTTACCACGCCGGCCGTGGGGGTCGTGAAGTGGTGGAGAAGACTTTCGATGATATTCGGCAGCGGAATATTCACGGCCGAACGGCCAGGACGGTGACGCCAGGTACGCCGGATCATAGCTTGCGGTAACCCCGAGAAGTTGGCGGCGGGGCGAATCGCGCGGGTGCCCGGCTATTTCTGGATCGGCACCCGATCGCGCAGCGTCTCGGGGGGAGCGATCGAGCCGAGTTCCCGGGCCGCCTTGTGGCCGGAGTACACGGCCGCGGCGATGATCGACGGCTGCAGGCAGTCGCCGATGCGCAGGATGCGCGCGTCGGATTCGCCGCCCTCGCTGCCGACGAGTTCATAGTAGAGCGCGTCATCGGGTTCGCGCGAGGTCACCAGCACCAGGGCGGTCGCCGGCACGCGCCGCGGCGCTTCCGGTGTAAACGCAGTGCAGCGTGGCGGCGTGGCCATCGAAGGTGCCGAGCGTCTCATTGCAGCGGATCTCGACGCCGGCCTCGAGCATCTGCCGCTGAGTGCGGTCCTGCTCGCCGGTGTATTTGCTCCACTCCCCGGCGCGGGCCGCCGAGGTGACGTAGCGGACCCGCGCACCCTGGCGCGCGAGCAGCAGCGCGAGCACCGGACCCATGTAATAGTTGTCGTCGTCGTAGAGCAGCACCTCGCCCGCCGGGACGCGGCCGTCCATCAGGTCGTCGGGGGTGAGCACCGGCGCGCCGCCGGGGAACTCGATCGGAACCGCAGCAGGAGCGGCCGAGGCCGTTGCGGCGCCAGCGCGCGCCGGTGGCGAGCAGCACATGATCGGCGCCGAACTCCCGCACGTCCGCGGCGGACAGGCGGTTGTCGAGATACAGCGAGACGTTCGGCAGTTGGCGATCTGCTGCAGACGATAGTCGCGCACCCGGCCCACTCGCGCAGGCCCGGCAAGCGACTCTCGCGGCTGACGCGGCCGCCGGCTTCCTTGGCGGCGTCGGCGAGCGTCACCGTATAGCCCCGCTTGCCGAGGATGTGCGCGGCCTCGAGGCCGGCCGGGCCGGCGCCGACGACGAGCACGGTGCCGCGATCGCCCGCCGGCACGCGCTCGGGATGCCAGCCGCTGCGCCATTCCTCGCCCATGGTCGGGTTCTGCGTGCAGCGAATGGCGGAGCCGCGGTAGTTGTAGGCGTAGCAGATGTTGCAGCCGATGCACTCGCGAATGTCCTCGTAGGCGGCCCTCGCGGATCTTGGTCGGCAGAAACGGATCGGCGATCGAGGGGCGCGCCGCGCCGATGAGGTCGAGAACCCCGCTCTTGATCTGGCGCACCATCGTGTCGGGGCAGGTGAAGCGGCCGACGCTGACCACGGGCTTGCCGGTCAGGGCGCGAGCGTAGGCGATCGCGCTCTCCAAGTGGCCTTCGCTGTAAGAAGCGCGAGGAGCCCATCTCCTCGTAGTAGTCGTCGATCACCAGGTCCCACAGATCCGGCATGTGGCCCATGAGCCCGAGCACGTCGCGCGCCTCCTCGCCGGTCAGGTGCTCCTCGCCATGGCCGTTGGCGGAAAAGCGCACCGCGACCGCGCAGCGATCCCCGACCGCCTCGCGCGTCTCCTCGAGCAGCTCCCGGAACAGGCGCACCCGGTTCACGAGGCTGCCGCCGTATTCGTCGGTGCGCTCGTTCAGGCTGCGCGACAGGAACTCCGACACCAGGTAGCCGTGGGTCGGGTAGACATAGATGATGTCGAAGCCCGCGGCCTTGCGCGCGCCGGGCCGCCGCGAGATGCCATTGGCGGAATGCGCGGAGGTCCGCCTTGTCCATGCGCCGCGACTGAACCGGGTCCTCGCGCGAGGGCATCGAGCGCACGCCGATGCTGGGCTGGCGGCTGGCGAGGTTCGCGACGTAGCTGCCGCCGTGCCACAGCTCGATGCCGGCGAGCGCGCCATGCGCATGCACCGCATCGGCCATCGCCGCGAGGTTGGCGACATCGCCGTCGTCCCACAGCGAGGCGAACGGGAAGGGCTGGTCGTCCGAAGTCGGGTGGATGGAGCAGTACTCGGTGCAGACCACGCCCCAGCCCCCTTCGGCCTTCATGCCGCGCATCGCGCGCAAGCGTGCGCGGCAGGGCGTGCCCCATGCCGGTGCAGTGCGGCACCTGGTAGAAGCGGTTCGGGAGGTGACCGGCCCGAGCTTCACCGGCTCGAAGAGGATGCTGGTAGCGCGGATTCGATTCTCATTTGCATTCCCCGGTGCGCGAAGGTCCAAAGACTCCTGGATTGTCGCCCGGAGGACTTCCGCTGCAGTATTGTTTAGACGTATAAACAAATGAAAGCGCGATCGAATAATACAGGCGCTGGGGAGCATCGTCATGGCGCGTGACGGCGCGAGGATGAGACGAACGCGGCCGGCCGCGGCCGAGACCGAGACCGCTGCCCGGGACCGGGGTCTGCACTATGGCGCGAGCGCGCCCTACGAGCCCGTTGCCGAGGAGCCAGGTGCTCGAGGTGATCGAGGCGGCCATCGGCCACCTGATGCGCGACTCCGGCGTCGCCTTCGAGCCGGGCTCGGAGGCCATCGAGATGCTTCGCGCCGCGGGCTGCGCGGTGAGCGCGGACGGCATCGTGCGCTTCCGCCCGAGCTGGTGCGCGAGGCGCTCGGCGGCGTCGCCAAGAGCGTGCGGCTGTGGGACCGCGACGGCGAGCGCGTACATCGAGCTCGACTGCCGCCACACCTGGTTCTTCCCGGGCATGACCTGCATCAAGGTCTATGACCTGGAGACCGGCGAGCCGCGCGACAGCACCCGCGAGGACCTCGCGACCATCACCCGCGTCGCCGATGCGCTGCCGAACATCGACGGCGCGTGCATCGCCTGCAAGAACGTCGCGCGCTCGGACATCCACGGCGAGATCGAGGAATTCTCGATCATGGCGGAGAACACCACCAAGCCGCTCGAGTACCTGTGCGAGCACGCCGCAGTCGCTCGCGCGTCGTGATCGAGATGGCGAGCGCGATCCGCGGCGGGCACGAGGCGCTCGTCGACAAGCCCTATTTCCTGCAGATCGTGACGCCGCTGCCGCTCAACTACCACGCGACGCACATCGATCAGATCATCATGGCGGTGCGCGCCGGCGTGCCGGTGAGCGTCGGCACGCTGCCGATCGGCGGCGCCTCGACTCCGATCACCATGGCCGGCAGCATGACGTCAACAGCCTCGCGACGGATTTCGCGGCCATGGTGCTCGGCGCAGCTCGCGCAGCGCGGCTCCTTCGTCATCGGCAGCTCCGACGTGTGCTTCATGGAGCCGGCCACCGGCGGCATCGGCAACTTCGTCCAGACCTCGCTCGCCGACATGGCGATGTGCCAGGTGCGGCGCGAGCTCGGGCTGCCCTCGTTCACCGGGATCGGCGGGACCTCGAATGCGCGCGCGCTTCGACCAGGACGCGGTGTGGGAGTTGTCGCACGAATCTCATGCAGGCCTTCTACAGCCGGCCGGCGACCCTCGATTACTGGGCTCGCTCGACAGGGACTGACCTACTCGCTGCACGCGCTGCTGCTGTGCGACGACCTCGCGGGCATGCTGCGCACGTTGTGGCAGGGCGTGCGCATCGACGAGGACACGCTCGCGACTCGATCTCATCCGCGCGGTCGGGCCGCGCGGCAACTACCTCGCGCAGCGCCACACGGTCGCGCACTGCCGCGAGCAGCTGTGGCCGGCCCGCTACTTGGGCGCCAATATGCCGCTCTCGAACGACGACAAGCCCGATCTCGATCTGCTGCAGCGCATCGATGCGCATCTTGCGCGCATCATTGCCGAGCACCGCCCGCAGCCGCTGAAGCCCGCGGTTCTCGATGCGATGCGCGCCATCCAGGCGGGATTCAAGGCGCGCCACGCGGCGTGAGCGGCGTGCGCAGGCGCCGGCGGCGCCGCGGGCGAGCCAGGCGTAGAGCGGAGCGCAGGCGCCGATGAACACGGCGGCAATGATGCCGGACCGCGGGTCTTCGAGCACGGCGGCGACTAGAAAGGCGAGCGATCCCGCGAGCACTACCAGGGTCGAGACCGGGTAGCCGTGAGCCCTGTACGGTCGGTGCAGTTCGGGCTGCCGATGCCGCAGCACCAGCACGGGCGGAAAAGGCCGACACGTAGCAGACCAGAAACAGCACCGCGTACAGTGCGATGACCTGCTGGAAGCTGCCGCTCAGGATGATGACGCGGCGATCACGCTCGACAGCAGGAGCGCCATGCGCGGCGTGCCGCCGGCACTCACTACCGCCGCCTTGTCGGTGAACAGCCCGTCCCGACCGATCGCAAATAAGACGCGCAGGCGTCATGAGCATCGATGTTGTTCAGCAGGCTCAGCATCATAAAGAGCGAGATCGGTCACGAACTCCGCTCCTCCGCGCGGCAGCACGAGCCGTGCTGCGTCGGCCGCCGGCAGTTCCGAGGCGGCGAGCACGCCGAGCGGCAGGACGCGTACGAATGCGAGATTGATCAACAGGTACAGCGCCGTGACCACGAGCGCGCCGCCGATGATGGACGCGCGGCAGGTCGCGGGTGGGATCGGTATTTTCCTCCGCCATGTAGATGGGTGCGTACCAGCCATCGAACGCGGTCAGTATCGCGCGCAGCGCCGGCACCGCCGCGAAGAGCATCGCCATCGACATCCACGGCAGCCGAGGCGGCGGTTCCTGCGAGCGGCGCGACGGCGGCGCCGGTCGCGGGCGCGACGAGAAAGCAGCCGACCACCAGAATCATCAGCATCAGCCCGATCGAGACGCTGATGATCGCCGTCAGCGAGCTGCCGATGCGAAGGCCGATCCAGTGAATACCGGTAAATGCCGCAATGAGCGCAATGGTAAGCGCGCGCGGATTCGCCGCCGCGGCCGGCCATAGCACGCCCAAGAACGTCACCGCCGTCATCGAAACGTAGGCGAGTGCGGCGATGTTTTGAAGCCAGTCGCACCAGCCGATGGCGAAGCCGACGCCCTCGCCGAAGGCGCGCCGCGCGTAGACGCGAAACCCGCCGGTCTCGGGGATCATCGCGGCGAGTTCGGCAACCGTCACGGCGCCCATCAGCGCGTACAGGCCGCCTAAGGCCCAGAACACCATGATCAGCGTGCGATCCCCGAGCGCCGCCGCCACCAGGCCCGGAAGACGCAGGATGCCGACGCCGATGGTCGAGCCAAACACCAGCGCGAGACCAAACCCAAGCCCCAGGATTCTGCGCAGCGGGCGCGCGGATTGGGTGGTCACTTAGCGGGCCAGTTCCTTCACCAACCGATCCGCGTGATAGATGTGCTTGAGCGCCTCGCTGATGCCGGTCACGTCGACCGCGATCGCCCGGTTCACACTGCCGTCGTAGCCGAAGTCCCCGCCCAGGGACTGAATGTTCCCGTCGAAGATCAAGCCGATCGCCTCGCCGTTGCGCCCGATGACCGGCGAGCCGGAGTTGCCGCCGATGATGTCGTTGGTGGAGACGAAATTGAGGTTGGCGTGCGGATCGACCGCCTTCTGCGCCTTGATCCAGCTGTCCGGCAGCTTGAACGGATCGAATCCCGTCGCGTGAGCGTAGGCGCCGGCGAAATTCGTGGTCGGCGCGACGGTGCGGCCGTTCTCCCGATAGCCGGCGACTGCGCCGTACGAGAGCCGCAGCGTGAAGGTCGCGTCCGGATAGGTGTCTCTTGCCCTCCAGCGCAAAGCGTGCCTTGGCGATCAGCGCGGCATTCTTGGTGATCACCGCCTTCACGTTGTCCTCGTAATCGGCCCGTACCGCGCGCGCAGGCGGGTCGAGGATGCGGGCGAAGTCGATCAACGGATCGTGATAGGCGTCGATGGCGCTCGCACCGCCGCCAGCAGCTGGGCGCGCAGTTCGGCATCGCCCAACTTGGTGCCGTCCACCACTTCGCGGGCGATCTCCTCGGGACTCTTCTTGCCGAGCAGCGCGCGCACGTCGGGGTCGGTGGTGCCGAGATCCTCGCGCACCTTGGTCAACCACCAGGCGAGCACCGTCTTCTCGAGATTCGCGTGCATGGGGGCGGGGGAGGTGATCTCCTGCTTGAGCGCCGGGAAGTTCGCGTCCTGATATGCCTCCAGCCGCTGCCCGTCGGGCTTGCCGATCTCGGCCGCGTAGCGATTCAGCGCGATGGCCTCGCCGAGCAGCGGGGAGAGGGACTGCGGAAAACGCTCGAGCAGCGCATTGCGCACGAAGATGGTTCGCTGATGCGCCACCGCCGCCGCGATGGCATCCCAGGCCCCGCCGTCGCTCGCCGCCAGCTGCGGGTCGGCGCGCGACTCGCCGGCGGAAGTCGCCCTCGGCGCGCGCCTTGTCCGCAATGAGCGATCCGTCCACCAGGGCGAGCTGCCGGCCCTTGTAGGCCTTCAGCGAGTTCTCGATCGAGAACAGCAGGGTCTTCGAGGTGCGCGATTCCTCGGGACCCTTGGTGGCGAACTCGTTCAAGCACGCCGCGCAGTTCGGAAAACAGGTCGATGATGAACGGCTGAGCGGCGTCGCGCTGATATTCGAGCTGCGCAAGGGTAGCCTCGCGCTCGGTGGCGCCCGGGTTGCCGCTGGTGAATGCGATGTCGCCTTCCTTGACCCCGCGGGTCGCGAATTTGAGGTACGTGCCGCTGTGCAGCGGCTTGCCGTTGTCGTAGATGCGCACGAAGGCGGCGTCCAGATCGTAGCGCGGGAAGGTGAAATTGTCCGGGTCGCCGCCGAAGAACGCCACGCTTTCCTCCGGCGCGAACACCATCCGCACATCCTGGTAGCGTTTGTATTTGTACAGAGTCGTATACGCCGCCTTGGTACAGCGTCACCACCTGGCAGCGCACGTCGGCCGCCGTGCCGCAGGCGCTTTCGATCTGCGCCTTTGCCGCGCGCTCCGCCTCGTGGAATGCGCGGTCCGATTTGCCGGCGGTGGCCGCATCGATTTGCTGCGTCACGTCGGTGATCTGCACCAACTGGTTGGCCTCCATCGCCGGGCATTGCTTTTCGTCGGCGGCTGGTCGCGGCATAGAAACCGTTGGCGATGTAGTCGTTCTTGGCGCTCGCCAAATCGCTCAAGCATTCGCGGGCGCAATGGTGATTGGTCATGACCAGGCCGTCGGACGAGACCAGGCTGGCCGAGCAGCCGAGTGCGAGTCTGATGCTGGAGAGCCGCGCGTGCTCGAGCCATGCGGCATCCGGCGCCCAGCCGTATTTCGCGCGCATCTTGGCCGCGGGAAAATTGTCGAAAGTCCACATGCCTTCGTCGGCGAGGGCGGGGATCGGACGTGACATGGCGATCGCGGCGCGAAGCAGCATGGTCATGCGAATCGGCGTGTGCATCCGAACTCCGTTTCTATTTGTTGGCGGTCGGTCTAACCAGGGGCAAAAGCGGGCCAACCGATCGGATGTATCTATGTTAGCGCAATGCACGCGGCATTGAGGCAGGCGATGAGCTCGAAAAAGCACGCGAAACCCCTCGGGATCAGCCCGTGCTCGCGCGCTTCGCGCTCCAATCCGTCGCGAAAATCCGCATCAGCGAGGGAGATCATCGCCTTGGCCCGCTCCGGAACCGACTTGCCTTTCGAATCGACCATCCCGAACTCGGTGACCACGTACATCATGTCGGAGCGGGGCGTCGAGACCATGATGCCGGGCGTGAGGTTGAGCGCGATGCGGCTCTTGCGAATCCCATGGCGTTCATGGGTCGAAGACAGACAGACGAATGATTTGCCGTCCTTCGATGCGTAGGCTCCGCGCACGAATTGCAGCTGGCCCCGTCGCCCACTTGCGCGGCGATCAGCCGCGCCACGGCGCGATCGGCGTCGCTTCGCGCGGGAATAATAGCCTACTTTCGCGGCAATATTGCTAGAGTGCCTGAAGGCGCCATCGGGATCATCGGCTCCGGATGGCGCGAACCCAACGGGGAGGGCGGCCATGTCTGACAGTCCATTCATATTGCGATCGGATGCGGGCGGCGCGTCGACGCTGACGCTGAACCGTCCGGAGTCGCGCAATGCGCTCTCGCTCGGGATGCTGCAGGCTCTGGCGATCGAGATGGATCGCGCCGCCGCGGATCCGACTGTGCGAGTAGTGGTGTTGAAAGGTGCGGGCCCGGCCTTCTGTGCCGGCCACGACCTGAAGGAAATGCGCGACGCGCGCTTCGGCGGCGACTACGTCAAGGCATTGTTCGCCGAATGCACGAAAGTCATGCTGGCGATCCTCCATCTGCCGAAGCCGGTCATCGCCGAGGTGCGCGGCGTCGCGACCGCGGCCGGCTGCCAACTGGTCGCAACCTGCGATCTCGCCCTGGCCGCGGAGGACGCGCGATTCGCGACGCCGGGAGTCAATATCGGGCTCTTTTGCTCGACCCCGATGGTGGCCTTGTCGCGTAACGTGGGCCGCAAGGCCGCCATGCGCATGCTGTTGACCGGCGAGCTGATCGATGCCGATACCGCCGTTCGAATTGGGCTGATCAACGAGGCGGCGCCGGCCGCCGAGTTGGCGCATCGAACCGCGGCGCTGGTGACGACCATCGCCGCCAAGTCGCCGCTGATACTCGCGATCGGCAAAGAGGCGTTTTATCGTCAGGCTGAATTTTCGGTCGCCCGCGCGTATGCGTACACCGCCGAGGTGATGGCAAACAACCTGTCGACGCGCGATGCGCACGAGGGCATCGGCGCATTCCTGGACAAGCGACCTCCGGTATGGTCCGGACAGTGACCGGCCGTGCACCGCGGCATTACGGTGCACTTGCTGTCTGCCCCGCGACCTCGGCGCGGATGATCTCGGCCAGACGCAGTGCGCCGGGACCCGCGTAGTCGCGGTCGGCGAACACCAGGTAAAGATCGCCCCAGCGTTCGCCGCCCTCGCGCAGAGGCAGCTGCTTGAGCACGCCGCGTGCGAGCTCGCCGCGCACCCACTCCTCCGCGTACCAGGCGAAACCCAGCCCCATTCCGGCCGCGTGAATCGATGTGGCCTTGTGGCTCACCGTCCAGCTTTGCTCCGCACCGAGCCAGCTGCCGCTGCGGCGCTGGCTGCCGGTATCGCGAATGATCAGGTGCCGGTGCCGGCGCAGATCCTGCATCGTCAAATCGCGTCCGAGCCGGTGCAGCGGATGATCGGGGTGCGCGGCCGCGATGAAGCGCAGTCGCATCAACGGATCGCCGGCGAAGCCCGCCGGTACCCGTGAGCAAATCGCCAAATCGACCCTGCGTTGCAGCAGCGCTTCCTCGGTACCGCTGAGCACGGTTTCGTACAGCTCGATGCGCGTCTGCGGCCGCTCGTCGGCGAAGCGCGCGAAGCATTGCAGCAGCAGCCAGGTGGGAAACAGAATCTCCACCGCCAAGCGCAACTCCGGCTCCCAACCGGCCGCGAGGCTGCCGGCCGCGGCTTCAAGCGCAAGCGCTTCATCGAGCAAGGCCTTGGCGCGGCGGTATAACACCTCGCCGGTCGGCGTGAGATGCGCCTTGCGCCCGCGCACCTCGAATGCCTTTACCCCGAGCAGCTCTTCGATCTTCTGCACCGCGTAGGTGACCGAGGACTGACTCTTGTGCAACCAGGCTGCGGCCTGGGCATAGCCGCCGGCATCCACAACCGCCAGCAGCGCGCGCCATTGTTCCAATGAAATCCGCGTGTTAGCCATAATTGGTCAACATATTGGATGAATAAGCCCTAAATATTCGGCTTTTTTATCTAACAACACAATAGTTAAATGACTGCATCCGAACAAAAGGAGATGCACCCATGACCCTATTGCAGATCAATGCCAGCCTGAACAACGGCAACGGCCAGTCGACCCAGCTCGCGCAGCAGTTCGTCGCAGCTTTCCGCACGCGCCATCCGGACGCCAAGATCGTCGTGCGCGACGTGGCCGCGGCAGATCCCGTGCCGCATCTCGATGCCGAACGCTTTGCCGCATTCACCACCAAGCCGGCGGAGCGCAGCGCCCGGCAGCGGGCGGTGGTGGCATACTCCGACGCCCTGATCGATGAGCTGCGGCAAGCCGAGGTGATCGTGCTGGGTCTCCCGATGTACAACTTCGGCGTGCCCTCGCAATTGAAGGCCTACTTCGATCATATCGCCCGCGCGGGAGTTACCTTCAATTACACGGACAAGGGGCCGGTCGGGTATGCTCACCGGCAAGAAGGTGTACGTGTTCGCGGCCCGCGGCGGCCTGTATGCCGGTACGCCCATGGACACGCAGACCCGCTATGTGCGCGACTTTCTCGGGCTTCATCGGCCTAAGCGACGTCGAATTCGTCTACGCTGAAGGCCTGGCCATCAGCCCGCAGAGCCGGGAAGCGGGCCTTGCCAAGGCCGCGGCCGAGATCGCTCGACTGGCCGCCTAATACTTTCAATCAAGGAGCATGTTCCATGAATAGCTTATTCGATTCCGTGAAGCCTTATGCCGACGTCGTCGGCCGGGTGTTGATCGCCACCGTGTTCGTGTTGGCGGGCTGGGGCAAGATCAGCGCCTATACCGGAACCCAGGTCTACATGCAGCATGCCGGCGTTCCCGGCGCCCTGCTGCCGCTGGTGATTCTGCTCGAGCTGGGCGGCGGCATCGCTATCGTCGTCGGTTTGTACACGCGCGTCGTGGCCTTGCTGCTGGCCGGCTTCAGCGTCATCGCGGGGCTGCTGTTCCATGGCGGTTCAGCCGATCAGATGCAGCAGATCATGCTGCTCAAGGACTTTGGCCTCGCCGGCGGATTCCTGTTCTTGGTCGCCAACGGCGCCGGGCGGCTCAGCATCGATGATCGCAGGAGACACTAAGATGAACATTCGCACCCTGGCCCACGTCATCGAGTCCGTGCCGACTTCCGACGGCGCCGGCGTCAAGCTGCGGCGCAGCTTGGGCAGCCAGCGCGGGCTGCATGTGGATCCGTTTCTGATGCTCGACGAATTCTATTCCGACGATCCGGACGACTACATCGCCGGCTTCCCGCCGCATCCGCATCGCGGTTTCGAGACCGTCACGTACATGCTCGACGGGCACATGCGCCATGAGGATCACCTCGGCAATCGCGGTGACCTTGGCCCCGGCGGCGTGCAGTGGATGACCGCGGCGCGCGGCATCATCCACTCCGAGATGCCGCAGCAGAGCCAAGGACGCATGCGCGGCTTCCAGCTGTGGCTCAACCTGCCGTCGAAGGAAAAGATGAAGGCCGCCGGCTACCGCGACATTCCCGCCGGCGAGATCCCGATGATCAGGCTGTCGCAGGGCGGCGAGGTGAAAGTGATTGCGGGCACGATCGAGTTGGGCGGTAAGGCCACGAGCGGTCCGGTGAACGGCGGCGGCGCCAAACTCAGCACCGATCCCTTGTACATCGATGTACGCCTGCCGGCGGCAGCGGAATTCAGCGCATCGGTGGCGGCGGGCCACAATGCGTTCCTCTATGCGTACGAGGGCAGCGCAATTATTGGTCCGGCAGGCGCGACCAAGCCGTTGCCGCACCGCGCGGCCGGCGTCTTGTCCGACGGCGACGGCGTGCGCGTGCAGGCCGGCGCCGAGGGCGTGCGCTTCCTGCTGCTGGCGGCTAGGCCGCTGCGCGAGCCGGTGGTGCAATACGGCCCGTTCGTGATGAACACGCGCGAGGAAATCGAGCAGGCGATCGCCGACTACCGGGACGGGCGCTTGGCGACTGCGGCCACGGCGAGCTAGCGGGGGCGGTTCAAGGTATCCTGTGCCGGCCATTGGGCTTGGCAACGATTGTCGTTCCGGTCGCTGGCTACCCGGCGTCGGAGGATAATCCTTGAACCGCTTCGGCATGAATTCACAACAGCCCACGGCGCGCGACAATGCGCGACCGGCAGCTAGCCGTTTGAAGCAGATACTGGAAGGCGGACGATTTGCACTGACCGCGGAAATCACTCCGCCCGCCTCGAGCGATCTGGCCGAGTTGCTCTCTAAGGCGGCGCCGCTGAAAGGCTTGGCCGACGCGGTCAACGTCACCGACGGTGCGGGCGCGCGCGCGCACCTGGATTCGACGATCGCCGCGAGCGCTTTGTTGCAGGATGGGATCGAGCCAATTCTGCAGCTGACCTGCCGGGACCGCAATCGGATCGCCTTACAAAGTCAACTGCTCGGCGCCGCCGCGCTCGGCATCGCCAACATCCTGCTGCTTCGGGGCGACGATCCGAAGGCCGGCGACCAGCCGGAGGCCAAGCCAGTTTTCGATCTGGATGCGGCCGGCCTTGCCGCGACCGCGGTCGCAATCCGTGACCTGCATCAATTGCCGCACGGGCGCAAGGCCGGCGGCTCGGCGAATTTTTTCGTCGGCGTTGCCGACTCACCGATCGATCCTCCCGACGGTTGGGTCCCCGCCAGCTTGATCAACAAAGTCAGGTCCGGGGCACAATTCGCGCAGACGCAATTCTGCATGGATGCCGGCATCCTGCGCCGGTACATGGCCCGGCTGGCGGAGCAGGGACTCGCCGGGCGACTGCATATGCTGATCGGCGTCGCGCCGCTCGCTTCGGCCAAATCGGCGCGCTGGATTCAGCACAATTTATTCGGATCGATCATCCCGGATTGGATGGTCGAGCGTTTGGAGACCGCCGCAGATCCGGCCGCCGAGGGCTGTGCGATGTGCGTCGATCTGTTGCGCGAATACGCGGAAATTCCGGGCGTCGGCGGCGCTCATATTATGGCTCCCCTCAATGAAAGCGCGATTGCCAGGGTGATCGAAACCTTGCGCACGATTTGACCGGGCCCGCGCCCGGGATCAGGGGATCAAGGGATCATCCACCACGTACCGCTGCAGTATCGCCAGACCATTGTCCAAGCGGCCGCTGACCGGCGTACCCACCTCGCTTCCATTCAATGGAAAGAAAATGCTTCAATGCGCGTCTTTGCGGATCCGTAACGAGAGAAGCCCGATGAATTCACCTGCCCACCGAGCCCTCGCCGGCTCATGCCTGTTCCTGATCTCGATGTGTGCCGCAGGGGCGGATAAGCGCCCGCTGCAGTCGAATGATTTCGATCGGCTGCTCGCCGTCGACAGTCCGGTGTGCTCGCGCGACGGCCGCTGGATCGCCTACACGGTCGAGGGCTCCGATCTGGATGCCGACGAGCGCAGGAGCAGCGTTTGGATGGTGAATTACGAGGGTACGCAAGATGTGCGGCTGACCGGGGCCGCGGATTCCGCCTCGCACCCAAAGTTCAGTCCCGACGGTCGCTACGTCTCATTTATTTCGACGCGCGGGCCCGATGCCAAGGCGCAGATCTATCTGCTCGACCGGCGCGGCGGCGAGGCTCAGGCGCTCACCAGCGTGTCGGGGTACATCGGAGGCTACGATTGGTCGCCGGACGGATCCCGGCTGGTGATTTCCATGTCGCCGGGAGAGGCCGCGCCGGAGGGCGGTTCCATGGTCGCCCATGGCGGCAAGGTTCCCAAGCCCATCGTGATCGATCGGCTGCATTTCAAAGAAGACGTCACGGGCTATTTGACCGCGGCCAATCACGCCCGGCTTTACCTGCTCGACATCGCCGCGAAAAAGCTCGAACCCTTGACGTCCGATGGGGAAATGGACGACACCTCGCCGACCTGGTCGCCCGACGGCACGACGGTGGCATTCTTCGGCGCACGTGACGAGGCTGCGGACCGGTCGGGAATCTGGCAGTTGCACCTGATCGATGCGCGGCCGGGATCGACGCCGCGCAAGCTCGCAGATTTTTACGCACCCAACAAGGCCGCTTTGCTGTGGACCCCGGACGGCAAACATCTAATATTCACCTCCGGACTGGAAGCGCGGTTGAACGCCTACATTCAGGATCGCCTCAGCTTCGTGGCGGTGAGCGGCGGCAAGCCGAAGGTGCTTACCGAGCGGCTCGACCGAGCGCTGTCCCATCCCTCGATCGCGGCCGGTGGCACCTCCGTCAACGCGATACTCGAGGATGACGGCGTCGAGGTCCCGGTGAGCGTGCGGCTCGATACCGGGGGCGTGGAGCGGCGCGCCGAGGGCAAGCTGTCGGCGAGCGCGCTCTGCAGCGGCGGCGGGAATGTGGCGGCGGCGCTCAGCAATGACAGCACCGTGCCGGAGATTTACGCGATCGAGAGCGCGGGGCCGCGCAAACTCACCTCGCACAACGATGAACTCGTGAGTCAATTGGCGCTCGGCTCGGTCGAGGATATCTCTTTTCCGAGCCGAGACGGGACCAAGATCCACGGCTTGATGGTCAAGCCGGCGAATTTTCAGGCCGGGCGGACCTACCCCACGCTGCTCTGGATCCACGGAGGGCCGAACGGCCAGGATTCCCACGGTCTCGTCGTCGATACCTACGCGCTCGCGCTCGAGCGGCAATGGTTTGCCGCGCACGGATATGTCGTCCTGGCGGTCAACTATCGCGGCAGCAGCGGACGCGGCGAGGCGTTCGCCAATGCCATCGCCGAGGATTGGGGCAACAAAGAGGTGGCGGACTTGCTGGCCGCGGTCGATTACGTGGTTCGCGAAAAGATCGCCGACCCGCGCCGCCTCGGGATCGGCGGCTGGAGCTACGGCGGTCTTCTCACCGACTACACCATCGCCGCGGATGGGCGCTTCAAAGCGGCGATCAGCGGTGCGGGCAGCGGCAACCAGCTCTCGATGTACGGCAGCGATGAATACATTTTGCAATACAACGCCGAAATGGGCCCGCCTTGGCGAACTTTAGAGCGCTGGCTGCGCGTCTCCTATCCGTTTTTTCACGCCGACCGCATCAAGACACCGACGCTGTTTCTCGGGGGCGACAAGGATTTCAACGTACCGGTCAGTGGCGGCGAGCAGATGTATGCGGCGCTGCGCACGCTCGGTGTGCCGACCCAGCTCGTCGTCTACCCCGGCCAGTTTCACCTGCTGACGCGGCCGAGCTACATCAAGGACTGCGAGCAACGCTACCTGGCATGGTTCGGCCGCTATCTGGCGCCCGGGGCCCCATGAGGTGCGCGGTCTGCGAAATGGCTCACAAAATCGCAATGCGCAGGTGAGCCCGTCTCACCCCTTGGCGGCCGGTACCGCAAGAAATGTGATTCACAACCGCCCACGCTGAGGCGCCTTCCCGGACCCTAGAGCATGTTGCAAAGGGGCTGTGGGTATCGATCCCACAGCGCCGCTGCGCAACCGGTTTCTCAGGGCGTTTATTCGAGTGAGGGAGCGCGGCCTTGTCTCATGCAGCACGAACGAGGGCGGCTGCCAATTCGCACCACGAGTCGGCGTCCGCGCCTGCCGTCTCACGGCGACAAAAATCGCTGGTATTCCTGCTGACCCAGGACGAGTCGCTGTGGCCGCTGCTAGGCAACGGCTTGGACCGCGATTGGGCGCTCAAGCAGGTTGACACCATCGAGGAGTTGCTGGGAACGGCCAGTGCGGGCCAGTCCGGCATCGTCGTGTGGGATGCGCGCCATGCAGCGGATCGCGCGGCCGATCTATCGCGTTTGCAATTGTACTCTGAGCGATTCGCCATCATCGTAATCGACGCGGCGTCGAACCCCGAGCCATGGAAAGTCGCGATCCAGCAGCGGCGGATCGTCGCGCTGCTCGGGGTTCCCTTCAAGACGGAGCAATGGCGCGAGGTCCTGGCGAGCGCACGCGAGGAGTGCCAGGCGCGCATCGCCGTACTCGGTGAGGCTGCCGCGCCGGGAACGGCGTCCGGGCCGCGAGAGATCCCGTCCCGAGGCCGGCGGCTTTCGCTGCTCGCCGTGTGGATCCTCGCCGCCGTATGTGCGGCTTGCAGCGCCGGGTACCTGCTGTATCGCGCCATGGAAAACCACACGCCCTCGACCCCGCAGACGCTCAATCCGGCGCCCGTCCGGCTCAATACCCCGTCCGCCAAACCGATACCGGCAACCGATGAGCAGGTCGACACGCTTCTCGAGAACGCGCGGCAAGCCATGCTTGATCGACACTTCATGGAACCCGCCGACGGCAGCGCGCTGACGCTCTATAAGAGCGTGCTGCTCCTGGATCCGAGCAACGGCGAAGCCCGGCAGGGTCTGCAACGGATGGCGCAAATCTTATTCGCCAGAGCACAGTCCGATTTGGACGAGCGCAAATTCGATATGGCCCTTCAGGCGCTTGAAACTGCGCGCAGCATCAGCCCCGGGGATGCCCGGTTGGCGGATCTCGATGCGCAAATCGAGGCGCTGCGGGCCGAAATGGGTCCGGCAAAAATTCAAGCGGCGCTCAATGCGGGGAATTTCGACCGTGCGACGGAACTTCTCGATGGAGCGGTGCGCGCGAAGTCGGTGAGCACGGTGCAGACGACTCAGCTCCGCGAGGAGATTCGACGGCGCAAGAACATGGCCGACGTCGAGCGTCTGGTCGAGCTATTGGCGACGCGCTTGCAGCAGGATCGGCTGGTCGAGCCGCATAACGACAGCGCAGTTTATTACCTGCAGCAGGCCCGTCAGGTCGGGGCGAGCGCGGCGGACCTGAAAGAGCAGACCGATGAACTGAGTGCCAAACTGCTGCGGGCGGCCCGGACGGCCTTGGATGAACATCGCCTCGGCGACGTCGACCTGCTGCTCGATGCGGCACGCAGCTCCGGCGCGGCGCCGGCGGCGATTGCCGGTGTGCAACACGATCTGGACGGCGTGCGCGACGGCCAGGCGCGCGAAAAGACCATTCAATCGAAAAATCTCGAATTGGCGCGGGCGCGATTGGCACAGGGCCAACTCGTCGAACCGGACCAGGACAGCGCTCTTTACTACGTGAACCAACTGCGTGCGTCCGATCCGGCGAATCCCGCATGGGTGCCGATCACCGGTGCCGTGCAAAGCGCGATCATCGTGCGAGCGCGCGCAGCGCTCGATTCGGGAGACGCTGCCAAGGCCGACTCGTTGGCAAAACTTGCGTTCGGCCTCGGCGGATCTCCCGACCTCAATGATTTGCAGGACGCGCTCGCCCAGCAGCAATCGAAACAAGGCGCCTCGGCGACGGTGGGGGTGAATTCATTGGTGATCGTCAAGCCCCTGAAGCTTAATTATCCGACCACCGCCCTGGCTAGTGGGATCGAGGGATGGGTCGACTTGGCGTTCGAGGTGACCAGCGAGGGCAAGGTCGCCAATGCCGCCGTGGTGAATTCATCGCCGCGCAACGTATTTGATTCGGCGGCGAAAAATGCCTTATCCCGCATGCGATTCCAGCCGGTCATGAAGAGCGGCCAGGCGATTTCCGTCAAGTCGAGATTGCACGTCGTCTTTCGGCTGGATCAGCGATGAAAGAGCCCTCAATGGCAACGGCGATCGACGATGCGGCGAAACCGGACCCGGCATCCGCCAAGCGCGAACCAGGCGCGTCGCGCAGCGCCCCTCGCCCGAGCCATCTGTGCCTGGTGGTCCATGACGATCTCGAGCTGCGCTTGAAGCTTGCCGGCGTGGTGCGCCGAGCAGCCGGGAAGCTCGATGCCGACACCCTCGCCGAGTCGGGACTCGCGAGCCTGTCGATCGATCAACTCCGTTCGTATGTCGCGGTCCTGCTCATCATCGAGTTCATGCAGCGTGACGCAAGCGCCGACCCGCTCGCGGTCGTCAGCCGATTGCACTCACGCATGCCGCGTCTGCCGATCCTCGTATTCGCACGTCATGGCGACGAGCGCTCGGCGGCGCGCGCAATCAAGGCGGGTGCCGCCGATTACTGGCCGATACATGCAGTGGATCTTGCCGAGCTCGCGGCCGCGCTGCAGCCGCTTCTCAACCCTTTGCGCGGCGCTGCTGCCGCGCCCCTTTCGGACATGCATGACGTGCCCGAGGTGGCGGGGTATCAAGTACTGAAACAGATCGCCCACTCTGCCGCGGCGACCGTGTATCTCGCGCGCAGCGACGATTTGGCTCAATCGGTGGCGCTAAAGGTCCAGCACATCGACGGCAGGGCGAAAATATCCGATGAGGATAGTCAGCGGTTCTCGCGCGAATGCGCGATCCTCTCCAGCTTGAATCACCGGTCGATAGCGGACGTCATCGATTACGGCATGACGGCCAAGTGCTTGTATCTTGCAATGGAATACTTCCCATGCGGCAGCATGCGCGAGCGCTTGCGCAATCCGGTGAGTGAAACCGATGCGGTGAACTATGCGCGTCAGATTGCCGAAGCACTGCAACTGGTGCACTCCGCGGGCATCGTGCACCGCGATCTCAAGCCATCGAATCTCATGCTGAGCACCGACAATCGCATCGTATTGATCGATTTCGGGTCGGCGCGCGCCCGCCTGGTGGCGCACGAATTCTCGTCCTCGGATCCGATGACGGGATCTCCGTATTACGCCTGCCCCGAGCAGATCGACGGCCAGGAACCGGATCATCGCGGCGATTTGTACAGTTTGGGCGTCGTGCTGTATGAATTGTTGGCGGGCAATCTGCCGTTTTTGGGCAACAGCGTACCCGAGATTTTCCAGGGTCACCGCCTTGCGGGCGTGCCGCCGCTGCCCGAAGCGGTGAAACGGTATCAACCGGTGGTCAACCGACTATTGGCCAAGAAGCCGGAGAATCGCTATCCGTCGGCTGCGCATTTTCTTCGGGAGTTGGAAACGGTGGCGGGACCTATCGCACAGAAAAGGCGCCGCACAGATCAAAACGGAGCGCTCACTACATGATGTCTCGGTTACCAAAATTTGCGTCCGTTCGGCTGAGTCCGCGGGCGCTTGCCGCCTTGGTGGCGGTGCTCGGCATGGGGTTCGTCGCGGCGGTGCTGATTCCCGGGTTTGAGCTTGCGAGCAAGCTTGCCAATACCACCGCGGCGCTGAAACTCGTCGGCGAGCAACGCCGATATCCGGACCTGATGCGCGCCTCGCTCGACCTGGTGCGCGATCGGTTGGATACACACGGTTACGTCGAGGCGCCTCTCGAGCAGATGCGTGCGGCGGTGAAAAGCTTCGAGGAGGCCCAGGGGCGTATGGAGCGTGCGCAGCCCGGCGGTTGGTTCGAGTCCTCGAACGATACGGCGGCCTTCGCCCAAACCGGTGTGTCGACTCACACGGCGGCGCTGCGCGAGCTGTGGAAGGCCGAGCGGCAAACCCTGGAGCCGTTGATCGGCTTTGCCGGAGTGCCGTATCGAGACGACGAGGCAAGCGGGACCGCCTTGAACGAAGGCGGCCGCGCATTGATGGGTGAGGTGAACGCCGCGGTTCGTGCCGCTCGGCATCATATGCCCGCCATCGACGCCGAGCTCGCCGCGATCGGTTCACAGTTGCAGGCGCAAAACGCGCACTCGGCCCTGCAACTGCGCATCGTCATGCTCGCCGGCCTGCTGATCGCCACAGTGCTGGTGCTCGCCGTCACCATGCTGCTCGGTGCACGCGCCCGCCAATCGCATAGCTTGCGCGAGGCCCGTCAGCAGACCGAAGACATCCTGCGAACCGTCAAGGACGGCCTATTCTTGCTCGACCGGAACATGGCGATCGGTCCGACCTATTCGGCCGCCTTGGAAAAGCTATTCCAGCGCAAGGACTTCGCCGGGACTCAAATTCGAGCAACTGCTGCGAGACATCGTCTCCGAGCGGACTTTGACGACCGCCGAGAAATTCGTGTCGATCCTCTGGTCGGAGCGCACGAACGAGAATTTGGTCAAGTCGATCAATCCGCTGGGCGAAGTGGAAGTCCGGATCTACCATGGCCAGGGAAACGTCGATACCCGCTATTTGGAGTTCGATTTCCACCGGGTTCGCGTGGACGGGGAGATCACCCACGTACTCGTGTCGGTGGCCGATATCACCGCACGGGTCGAATCTGGCGCGCGAACTGACTGTCTCGCAGAACCAGGCGCAAGCGCAGGTCGATACGCTGCTCGGCATTTTGCACATCGATCCGCTGCAACTGGCATCCTTTCTCAGCGATTCCGAAGCGTCGATGAAGATGATCAACGCCGTGCTGCGGGAGCCGGCGCGGGAAGAGGGCGCCTTCCGCCGGAAACTGGACAGCTTGTTTCGGCAGGCGCACTCCGTGAAAGGCGAGGCCGCATCGCTGGGACTGTCGTCGATCGAAGGCCGCGCGCACGCCTTCGAGGAGGATTTGAAAGCGCTGCGCGAGAAGACGGAATTGTCGGGCAATGACTTTTTGCCGCTGGTCATCAAGCTGGACGATCTTCTGACGCATCTGCATTCGATCAACGAGTTGGTGACGCGTCTGTCGAAACTGCACGTGAAGGACGGAGGAATCCGCGCGTGCGGCCACGGCGGTCGCGGCGGGCGCGGCGCACGCCGAAAATTGTCCCGCCGCAGGAACGCCGCGGCGCGAGCCGACAGACCCGACCGGAAGCGGCCGGAAGACTCAGGCGCGGCCGGCGCCGACGGGCCGCCCGACCCGAGATTGCACCTCTGCTGCAGCGGCTCGCCGCGCGCGTCGCGGAGGAAAGCGGCAAAGAGACGGCATTGGAGTGCGTCGGGTTCGACGCCATCCCGGACCTGTACCGGCGCCTGATCAAGGACATGGCGGTGCAAGCCGTGCGCAATGCCGTGGTTCACGGCATCGAGCCGCGCACGGCGCGCGAGAACGCTGGGCAAGCCGCCGGCCGGCGCGGTGCGCCTTGAATTTCAGTCGCTGCCCGACGGGTACAGATTCACGATCGAGGACGACGGGCAAGGGCTGTCGACCGAGCGCATCAAAGAGGCGGCGATGCAGAAGGGATTGATAACGGCGGCGCAGGCGGCGACCATGGACGCCAAGCAGGCGCTCGTCGCTGCTGTTTCAGGCCGGTTTCTCGATGGCGGAGCACGTCACCAAGGATGCCGGACGGGGCGTCGGCATGAATTTGATTGCCGAGCGCGTGCGCGAGGCCGGCGGGACGGGTGAGCATCGGCACGCGTCCCGGTAAATTCACGCGTATCTCGGTGTCCCTGCCGCTGCCGTCCAAGCGAATCAACGTGACCGAGGCCGCATGATGAGCCCTCCGAGCCGATCGCAAACGCCCCTGAAACTGATGATCGTCGATGATTCGAACATCATTCGCCGGCGCATCGAACGTTCGCAGCAGATCGATCGATTGGAGGTGGTCGGGTCGGCGAGCAACGGGCGCCAGGCGGTTGAGCTGTTCCACCGCACCGACCGGACGTCGTGACCATGGATTTGACGATGCCGGAGATGGACGGCATCGAGTGCGTCAGGAACTGGTGGCGATCAATTCCAAGGTGCTGATACTCGTCGTCTCGGCGCTCGCCGACAAGGCCACCGCGGTGGAGGCAATCGAGAAGGGCGCGAACGGTTTTCTTTGCAAGCCGTTCACCGACCGGCAGCTCAACGACGCGCTGCAGGAACTGTTGTTGGACGCATGAGATGCTGAAAGAGGCCGAAATCCGCACGTTTATCGAAGGCGCGACGCGCTACTTCGAAGTGTCCGCTCAGCAGGGGGCGAGCGTCGGCTCGCCATACCTGGTCACGGACGGCAATCCGGGCGCCTACGATTACACCGGCGTCATCGGCATATCCGGCGCCCGCAAAGGGATCGTGTATTTTTCGGCGCCGCGCGGCATGCTCACCGTATTGCTGATGCGCATGCAGGAAACCGATACCAGCGACGAGAACATCAAGGATCTGGTCGGCGAGGTGGCCAACACGATTTCGGGAAACGCCCGCAAGGACTTTCGGCAGGAATTTCATCCTGTCGGTGCCCGACCATCGTCGGCCACGACATGGAAAAGGTCACTGCGCCATATGCCAAGTCGTACGTCATACCGATCAACTGGCGTACCCATTCGGCGAAGCTCGTCGTGTGCCTCGAGTAGGTCGCGCCGACACTTCAGCGGTCGGGCGGCGACCCCTTCGGCTTCCATCCCGGCGATCCGGTGAGATTGCGGTTCGGCCATTGATCGCTCACCGCGGGCAGGATTCCCTGCTTGCCCGTCACCACTTCCGGCGCGATTGCATACACGATCGTCGAGCCGATTCTCGGGAATGAACCGGGCTCCCGGCCCCATGAGTCCGGCGGGAGCATACTTGGCCATGAAGGATTTGTAGAATCGGGTCTTTTGTGCCGCATCGTCGCAGGATTTTGATGCGCCCAAACATGATCACCGAACGGTACGACACGGAGGTGTCGCACTCGACATGCCCATACGGGAAAAATCTGGCCCGGTTCGTCGGCCTCGAAACTCACGCGATCCGAGTGGCGGACATTGGCGATGAAGTGCCCCTCATGCAGTGCCGTATGCAGATACACCGTGCCCTGAGCCAGATGAATAAATTCGGGACCACGTACGGATAGCCGTCGGCGCCGACGGTGGCGATGCGTCCGCAAAAGGCGCGGACAAGGAAATCATCCACCTCCGCTGCGCTCATTATTTTGTCGGTTCGACGAAGTTGCCCGCGGGGCGGATGGAGCGGCCGGATTATTGATCATGGAGATTGCCCACGTTCGTTTCTCGATCGAGATGCGGCTATCATAGCGGTCTCTAGCGCTGCAACCCATGACACGGCGACATCGAAGGCCGCAGGGTGGGAGGCGTTTCAACGGCTCCGCTGAGGCGCCAAGGATCATACGATGTCGACGCGAAGGGCAGTATCCCGGCGGATCCTCTTTGGCAGAAGGATCACGCCCACTTTCTGCATCCGTGGACGCACTTCGACACGTTCAAGCGCGACGGCTCGCTGGTGATCCACGAGGCCAAGGGCGCCTACGTATGGGATGCCGCCGGACGGCGGTACCTCGATGGGATCGGTGGGCTGTGGTGCGTGAACATCGGCTACGGGCGCCAAGAAATGGCCCAGGCCATCGCCGACCAAGTGGTCACGCTCAGCTACTCGAACACCTTTGTCGATTGCACCAATGAGCCGGCAGCGGAACTCGCGGCGAAACTCGCCCAGCTCGCCCCCAGGACATTGAATCACGTCGCCTTTTCTCTGTCGGGATCCTGCGCGAACGACACGGGGATTCGACTCGCGCATTATTATCACTCGCGCCGCGGCGAGCCGGATCGGCGCGTGATTCTATCCCGATACAACTCCTACCATGGCTCGACTTATCTCGGCATGACGCTCGGGAATCGAGAGGGCGACCGCTCGCCGCATTTCAAGTACATCGAGGGGCTGGTGCACCATCTCAGCGCTCCGTACGCCTACCGGCGCCCCGAGGGCATGAGCGAGGCGCAATTCACCGATCATCTGGTCGCCGAATTGCAGGGGGCGATCCGCGATATCGGCGCGGGGAACATCGCCGCCTTCATCGCCGAACCCATCCAGGGAGCGGGAGGTGTCGTGCCGCCGCCGGTCGGGTATCTGCCGCGCATGAGGGAGTTGCTGGCGAAGCACGGAATTCTCTACATCTCGGACGAAGTGGTGACGGGGTTCGGCCGGATCGGGCACTGGTTTGCCTCGTTCGATGAATTCGGCATCGAACCCGACATTCTGGTGGCCGCGAAGGGTCTGACCTCCGGCTACCTGCCGTTGGGCGCGACGATCTACTCCGATCGGATTCATGAGGTGATATCCGCCCCCGATCCGCAAGCGTGGTTCACGCACGGCTTCACCTACTCCGGGCATCCGGTCTGCTGCGCGGCGGCGCTCAAGAACATCGAGATCATCGCCGAGGAAAACCTGCTCGGCAACGCGCGCGTGGTCGGGGATTACTTCGAGAATCGCCTCAAGGAACTCGCCTCCCTGCCGCTGGTGGGCGACGTGCGCGGCCGGCGCTTCATGATGTGCGTCGAGTACGTGGCGGACAAGTCGACGCGGGCCCAGGTCCCCGAGGAGGCCAACATGTCGCGGCGCATCGCCCAGCTGTGCGAAGCGAAGGGCTTGCTGGTGCGACCGCTCGGTCACCTGGACATCATGTCGCCGCCCCTGATGCTGACGCGCGAGCAGTGCGACGTGCTGGTCGACACCCTGCGCGAGGCCATCCTCGAAGTGACGCACGAACTGGGTCGCGAGGGATTCTTGTCCGGACGCCGCGAGTGAGCTAGGCGGCGGCCGGCTCGGTCGAGTCGGCGGAAAATTCAATCGCGTTGGCTGCCGCGTCGACCGTTTTGAGCAGCACCGGGCGCCGCCAGACGCGCTTTACATACTCGAGCACTTTGCGCGATCGATCGGCATCCAAGCCGCGACCATCGAGCTGGCTGTCGTGCTGCAGCACCAGAGTGCCGTCGTTGCGGACCTCGATGACCGACACGCGTGGCGCGCCGAAATTGTATTTCCCGTGCAGCAGACCTTCATGCAGCTCCTCGATCTCCGAGGCGACCACCTTGATCGGTCCGTTCGTCTGCCGGCTGTAGCGGAATAACCCCATTTCCGCGGCAATCTCGCGCGTCAGGTTATTGCGCAGGAAGCTGAAATCGTCGTCCTCGCGCATGATCCGCCGCGCCGACTCGATGCCGGACTGCTTTACGATTTCCTCCCACAGGGTGAACCCCAAATGGTATGGATTGATCGCGAGCGCAACCTGCTCGCCGGTCGCGACCGGACGCACCACGTCCGAGTGGCACTTGATCGCATCGAGATAGGTGTTTTGCGGAATGAAATCCGCTTCGCGCAGAAGCCGGGCGTGCCAATAGGAGGCCCAGCCCTCGTTCATGATCTGAGTGGCGAACACGGGATAGAAGTAAAATGATTCCTCGCGCACCGCAAGGAAGATGTCGCGCTCCCAGCTCTCCATTTCGGGCGCATAGGTGGCGATGAACCACAGCAAATCACGCTCGGGGTGCGGCGGCAGCGGTGCGCGGACTTTGCGCGCGTGCGAAACCGGCTCGGCGCCCGCATCCAGGATCGCAAAACGGGAGCGAAACGCATCTTCCGCCGCCGGCGCCTCGGTGGCCAGGTATTCGGCGTAGTGCGCGCGCCGCAGCGCTTGATCGAGATCGATGTATTGCTCCAGCGACAGCGCTGCGTCGAGCACCTGCTCCACGGCCTTGAAGCCGTGAGACTCGATGTGCCGTTCGATCTGCCGCGCGTGGCTGGCGGCGTGCTCGATGATGTGCGCGCTGACCTGCTCTTGACAGCGGCGAAACAACAAATTGTTTTTGGAAAAATCCGCGTGACCGAGCACGTGGGCTGTCACCAGCACGTTGTCGGCGAGGCCGTTGCTCGCGGCGAGATAGGCATGCCCCGGATTGCCCGGGAACACGACCTCGAATAGCCGGGAATAGCCCATGTGCCGCTGCACGAGCTGATAGATGTAACGGGCTCCGAAGGACCAGTGCGGCATGCGCACCGGCAGGCCGTACACCGCGATTTCGCTCATGAAGCTGTCGGGAACCGCTTCGAAGACCACCGGCGACCAGTCGAGCCCAAGCCTGCGCGCCAGATCCTCGAGTTGCGGCACGTGGCCGCGCCAGTCGCTGGTCATGGACCGACTCCCCCGCGGCCGGTTTGCGGGTTCGTGGGCGAGTCGCTCGCAAAGAATCTGCGCAGCGCGGCTGGAACATCGTCCGGACCGGTGATCGAGTGCCGGCCGCAGGGCAGTCCCGCGTCGGCAACCGACTGAAACAGTTGGGATATCTCGCTCACGGTGCTGCGTGCGCCGGCCCATATTTCCACATATCCGGCGTAGCGCGCCGCGCTGGCGATGCCGTCGAGTTCGCGTTGCGCTTGGACTCGGTCGTCGGCAGCATTGTCGCCATCCGACGCATAGAACAGATAGACATTGCATATTGCCGGATCGAAGCGCGCGTTCATGATTTCGCGCACTTTACTCAGGCCCGCCGAAGCGACGGTGCCGCCGCTGCCGGTCACCTTGAAGAAATCCGCTTCGCTGAATTCCCAGGCATCGGTGGTATGCGCCACGAACACGATGTCGAGAGCCTTGTACTCGCGCCGAAGCCCGGCCGCCACCCAGAAGAAGAATGTCTTGGCCAATTGGCGATCGTGCTCGGACATGCTGCCGGAGACATCCAGCAGAAAGAAGACGGCGGCGCGCAGCGCCGGCTGACGGCGGCGGGTGAGCTGCCGGAAGCGCAAATCATCATCTGTGAATGCGGGCGAATTGGCATCGAGCGCTCGGCGCTTCACGGACTCCTTGAGGGAGCGCCGGCGATCCAAGCGGGAACGCGCGCCGCGCCGGTCCCAGCCCTCTTTCTTCCAATCCGAATCGTCGGTGGCGCCGATTTTCGGCTGCAGATTCGGCAGCTCCATATCCTCCCACAGCCACTCGATGAGATCGTCCACCTTGAATTCGAGCATCAGCTCCGTGCCGCCGTGCTCCGTGCCCCCCGGCCCCGACTTCCCCGGTCCGCGGTTCGCGTTCGCCGGCCCAAGCTGGTCTCCCGGTTTTGCCTTGCCCTGGCCGACACCCTGGGATTCGCCGTCCGCCAGCAGTCTAAAGCGGTAGTGCTCCAGCATGCGCACGGGGACCCGGACGGTGCGCGTGCCGTCCTTGATGATGTCGGTGCCGGCGACGATTTGCGGAAGGTGCTCGCGCACCGCTTCGCGTATTTTTTCGCTGTGCCGCAGCCAGTCGCGCGATCCGCGCGAGAACAGTTCATACCAGCCGCTCAGCGTTTGTGACTCCTTGATCGTCGGGTCGTAGCTCATCGAGTCTCCGTCCGGGCGAGGGTTGTCATGCGGCCGCTACTCTTGCGACAGGAGTGTGGTCACGTAGTTGAGGGCTTCCTGCGCGCTGTGTTCGTCATATCCGTATTCCTTGACGAGACGCTCCTGCACCACGGATATTTTCTGACGCGCCTCCTCGTCGGGGCGCGCCGTGGAAGTCACCAAACGCAGAACGTCGCGGCGTTCCTCGAACAAATATTGCTCGATGGCCTCGCTTACGCGCGCGTGGCTCGCAAGGCGGAATTTTTCGCCCGCCTTGAAGGCGACCATAGCCTTACGAATGACCTCCTGCCGGAAAGACTGCTTGCCGGACTCCGACACCTGAATCTTTTCCTCCACCGATCGCATGAACCGCTCGTCGGGCGCGCGATTCTCCCCGGTCATGGGATCGGTAACCTTGCGTTGATCGAGCGAGGCTTCAATTTCATCCAGATATTTCTCGAGCAGCTGCTGCGCCTCGTCTTGAAAGGAGGCGAACAGCGCCCGATGCACGTCTTCCTTGACCCAGCGATTGTAGAATTCCTTGCGGGCGGTCACGAGATGATCGAACCACTGCTTCTTTTGCTTGGCGTCCATGCGCGCATCGCTTTCGATGGCATCCTTCAGCGCAAGCAGCAGCTCCATGCTGGTGAGACTGCGCGCATTGCCCCGGGTAATCGCGGTGGACAACGCGTTGATCACGAATCGCGGGCTCACTCCGGAGAGACCCTCATCGGGCGCTTCGGCTCGCAGGCGCACCGCTTCGGTGTCGGAGAATCCCTCGACTGACTCTCCGGCAAAAATCCGCACCTTCTTCGGCAAGTCGAGGCCTTCGCGTTCGGGCTTCGTGTGCCGGGTGAGGATCGCGAACACGGCCGCCAGATCGAGCACGTGCGGATCCAGATGGGTGTCGCGAAATGCGGCTGCTCCGTAGATCAATTTCTTGTAGATTCGCGCCTCGTCGCGATACGACAGCGCGTAGGGCACCTTGATGATCACCATGCGATCGAGCAGCGCTTCGTTTTCCTTCTCTTGAAGGAATCGGTTGAATTCCGCGAGATTGGTATGCGCCAAGATGGTCTCGTCCAAATAGATCAGCGGAAAGCGCGCCACCTTGACGTTCTTTTCCTGAGTCAGGGTGAGCAGCAGGTAGAGGAATTCGCGCTTCACCTTCAGGATTTCGATCATTTCGAGAACGCCGCGGCTCGCCGCGTACACCGCCCCGGACCAGGACCAAGCTCGCGGATCTCCCTCGTCGCCCACGCGCGCGACCTTTGAAAGGTCCACCGATCCGACCAAATCGGCGATATCGGCGGTCGAGGGATCGTGCGGCGCGTAGGTGCCGATGCCGCAGCGGGCGGCTTCGGACAGAAATATGCGCTCGACGGGCACGCGCAGATAATCGCTTTCGCATTCTCGGTCCACATAATCGCGAGCCCATGGGCTCAGCTCACCGGCGATCTCGACGCCGTAGGTCTCGCGAAATCCCGCCCGCAAGCTCGTGGGAATGAGATTCAACGGCGACTCGCGCAGGGGCGAGCCCTTGATCGCGTACAGGGCGCCTTCGTCGGTGCGGCTGTATTCCTCGAGGCCGCGCTTCAACAGGATGGCAAGGGTCGATTTGCCTCCCGAGGGCGGGCCGAGCAGCAGAAGCAGCCGCCGGCCTACGTCGGAACCGGCAGCTGCGGCTTTGAAATAGTCGACGACTCGCCCGAGGGGCTCATCGACGCCGAACAGCTCGCGCTTGAAGAGCTCGCGCGCCTTTTGGGTGTCGTCGCCCTGCGCCTGGCGACCCTGCCAGAGCAGCATGTCCCATATGTATTCATGGCTGGTGCGAACGAATGCCGCGGGGCGGGTCGGCAAGATGAGCGTCAAGAAATCGCCGAGAGTTCCCTCCCAGCGTTGCGCGCGGTGCTCTTTGCCGAATGTGGTCAGCGAATCCAGAAAATCCGCGGGATTGGATTCTGCTCTTAGCTGTGATGCTCCCATCGTCGAACCTCCGCTGGAGAATTTGAACTGGGCACTAGCCGGCATATGGCGATGCTCGGGATAAGTTAAATACAAGTGACGCGAATGAAACGTGATCACGTTCAAGTCTCTGGAAACGTCTTATGTTAGATGGGTCACAGCTTCAAACCGCGACTTCGCGTCTTGGAGGCCCGATCCGGAGGCGGCCGAGAACGCCGCGGCCGATCGCATCGCGACAAATGGCGCATCGCCGCTTTGCGCGCGGCGATGCAAGAGATGAAGGCCGCATAGCTCCAGGCAAGATGAGGCGCCGAGCGCTGTTCGCCGGTGTTTTGATCGAACTGCCCGGACAGAGCGCCGCTTGGCGGCGAGAGTATTGGCGGGCGCAAAGCAGTCCCATGATGAGAATCGACGTCTCGACCAGATCGCCGCCGTCGTCCGTCGGTGTTCAAGGCGGCGAGGGAACTGGGGTCCGCGCGCCGAGATTTGTCGCTGCGGCGAGCCGGTGCGCGTCGGTGTCCATGACCAGATGCAGCACTCGCCTGAATAGATGGCCCTGAGCCGCGGGGCGGCCGATATGGATGATGCCCGTGCCCGGGAGATCCTTGTCGAAAGCCTCGGTGACGCGCCTGAGCGTGTCGTCGTCGAGGGTGTCCATGGCCTCATCGATGATCAGCCATGGGGGCGCATGCAGCAAGGCGCGCGCGAATGCCAGCGTCTGCTGTTCGCCGTCGCCTAACTCGCGGTCCCACCGCCGGCTCTGGTCGAGCAGGGGCACGAGATGATTGAGCCCCACTCGCCCGAGGACATGCGCGAATGCGGCGGCATCGAAGCTCGTGACGGTCGACGGGTAGGCGAGGACCTCGCGCAGCGTGCCGGGAGGCAGGTAGCTCGTGCGCGGAACGAAGAGCATGATTTCACGGTCGGGCCGCGCGACTCGGCCCGCGCCCCACGGCCACAGCCCGGCGAGCGCCCGGAACAGGAGGGTTTTTCCGGAGCCGCGTTCGCCGACGATCAAAACGTGCTCACCGGCGTTCACCTCGACGTGCGGCTCCTGCAGCCGGGTGCAGCCGCCGTGTGAGGCGATCTCGAGCTGGTCGATGACGATTTTGCCGGGTTCGCCTTCGGTGAAGGTGATGCGGCTTTCGACATCGTGCAGCACGTCGGTGGCGAGCGCCGCGCCGCGGAAACTCGCGACGCGAAGCAGCGTCGCACGCCAATCGGCAATGGCGCTGAAATTGTCGACGAACCAGCGCAGCGAGGATTGCACCTGCATGAAGGCGCCGGACGCCATCATCAGGCCGCCAAAGGACAAGTTTCCGGCGAAATAGAGCGGTGCCGCCGCGACAATCGGCGCCACCAGCGTGAACCAGCCATAGCCGGCGGTGACCCAGGTCAGAGTCGTTATTCCCGTGACCAGGCGGCGCATGGCTTCGAGAACGGCGGCGAGATCGATTTCGATGCGGCGCGCCTCGTCCGCCTCGCCGGCGGCGAGCGCAATCGCGTCGATGTGCTCGTTCACCCGCACCAGCGAAAAGCGCAGGTCCGCCTCCCGCGCGTAGCGGTCCGCATTGAGATCGATCAGACTGCGCCCAACCCAATAGCTCAGCAGCGAGGCCGACCCGGCGTAGATGACTGCCGCCCATACCATGTAGCCGGGTATCTCGATCCGCCGGCCGGCAATGTGAAATCCGAAGTCGGTCGACAGCGCCCATAGGATATCGATGAAGGTGATCAGCAAAATCGAGGCCTGCAACAGGCCCACACCGAGATCCGTCGACAACTCGGTCAGATGGCGTGCATCTTCATGCATGCGCTGATCGGGATTCACGCCGATGGCGCCGGCATTGGCCAAACGAAACGCGCGCCCGGGCAGCAGCCAATTCTGCACCAGGTCGTGCACGAGTCCCCGGCGCAGCTTCACCTTCAGCGTTTCGCCGAGCCAGCGCTGGACCACGTTCAATATCAGCAGCCCGCCGGCGATCACCCCGAAAACCCCCAGCTGGTACATGAACTCGATAAAGTTCCGGTGCGAGAGCGCATCGTAGAACGGCCGATTCCAGCTATTGAGGCGGATTTGCCCGTAGGCGGTGGCCGCGATGACGATGAAAATGGCTAATGACAGAACCAGCACCGTGTTGCGCACCGGTGCGGCCCAGAATGCCCGGCTCATCATGGCGACTTGGGGCACCAGCCCCGATTCCGTAATCCCGTCGTTTTCGCGCGGGTAACTGACTGCAGGGTCCGGCCGATCTGTCATCATGCGTGGGCTTCTTTAGGAATCAGACAATGGCGCCATTATCGACCACGTTTCCATCGCTGAATAGAGAACGGCGGCTCGATCCGTGAATCGGATCGAGCGGTTGGTCGGCGAGATGTCGCTGGCCGAAAAGCTGGGTCAGCTCACCATGACCGCGGCCGGCTACGCCGTCACCGGTCCGATCGTCGCGGGCGATGCGACCGAGGCGATCAAGGCCGGGACCATCGGCAATCTGCTCAATATTTTCGGTGCGGAGCGGGTGTGCGAATTGCAGCGCTTGGCGGTCGAGGAATCGCGCCTGGGGATCCCGCTGCTCATCGGGCTCGACGTGGTGCACGGGCATCGCACCCTGTTTCCGATACCGCTCGGTGAAGCGGCCTCGTTCGATCCGCAGCTGTGGGCGCAGACGGCGCGAGAAGCCGCCAAGGAAGCGGCCGCCGACGGGGTGACGATGACATTCGCGCCGATGCTCGATGTGTCGCGCGACGCGCGCTGGGGGCGCGGCGCCGAGGGTCCCGGCGAGGACCCGTGGCTCGGCACGCGCCTGGCGGAGGCCAAGGTGCGCGGCTTCCAGGGCGCCGATCTCGCCGCGGCGGATGCCCTGGCGTCGGTTGCGAAACATTATTGCGCTTACGGCGCCGTGACGGCCGGGCGCGACTACGCCTCGGTGGACATCTCCGAGCGCACCTTGCACGAGGTGCACATGCCGCCGTTCGCCGCGGCGGTGGCGGCGGGTGTGGCCGCCGTCATGCCGGCGTTCACGGATCTGGCGGGAATACCCATGACTGCAAACCGCGCGCTGCTCAAGGGTTGGCTGCGCCGGAGGCTCAAGTTCCGCGGCGTCATCGTGAGCGACTTCAATGCGGTCGGGGAGTTGATTCGCCACGGAATCGCCGCCGATCTGGCGCAGGCGGCCGCCCTCGCGCTCAATGCGGGCGTGGATATCGACATGATGGCCGATGCCTATCGCCGAGGTCTGCCGACCGCGCTGGAGCGCGGGTGGGTGAGCGTGGCGGATATCGACGCCTCGGTGCGCCGGGTGTTGAGATTGAAGGCGCGGCTGGGCCTGTTCGACGATCCGTACCGTCGCGGGAAAACGCCGGAAAGCGCGCCGGTCATTGCGGCGCGGCGGCAACTGGCACGCGCGGCCGGCGCACGCGCGATCGTGATGCTGACGAATGCCCGTGGCGTCCTGCCTCTTCCGGGTGGCGTGCGGCGAGTGGCCGTGATCGGCCCGCTGGCGGACGCTTCCGCCGAAATGCGCGGACCGTGGTGGGCTGCCGCAGGTCCCGAGGAACCCGTCAGCGTGGTCGCGGGGCTGCGGGGCATGCTGGGCGAATCGCGGGTGCTGCACCAGCCGGGAGTCGAGATCGACGGCGAGAACATGGCGGGCATCGCGGATGCGCGCGAGCTGTGCGCGCACGCGGATGCGATTCTCTTGTGCCTCGGCGAATCCGCGGCCATGAGCGGTGAGGCTGCCAGCCGCGCGCATCTCGGCCTTCCCGGACGGCAACGCCCCTTGGCGGAGGCCGTGTTCGAGCGTGCCAGGGCACAGCGCATACCCGTGATCGCCATACTGTTCTCGGGACGCGCGCTGATCGTGCCGTGGCTCATCGAACAAGCCGACGCCGTTCTTGCCGCCTGGTTCCCGGGGAGCGAGGCGGGCAATGCCATCGCGGATCTCATCATGGGTCGGGTTGGCCCGAGCGGGCGCACCCCGGTGAGCTGGCCGCGCGCGATCGGGCAGGTGCCGCTATTTTACGGCCAGCGCCCGAGTGGACGACCAGCCGATCCGAACGATCGATTCACCAGCAAGTATCTCGATGCATCGGATGCACCACTGTTTCCGTTTGGTCATGGGCTCACCTACGGAGAGTGCACGCTGTCGAACTTGCGGGTCGCGGCGGACGCGCGTGACGGAAAACGACACGATCGAGATTCGAGTGGATGTCTGCAATGGCGGTGCGCGGGCCGCCGAAGAGACGGTGTTTCTCTTTACGCGCGACAAGCTGGCGAGCATGGCGCGGCCGCTGCTCGAACTCAAAGCCTTCGGCAGGATTCGCCTGGATCCGGGTCAATCGGGCACCGTGACGATCTGCCTGGCCGCCAAGGAGCTGCGGTTTCTAGGCCTCGACCTGCAGCCGGTGTTCGAATCCGGCGAGGTGGAGATTCTGGTGGGGCCGTGCGCCGACCGCTCACGGCTGCTGGCCGGAACGATTCAGTTGGCGCCGCCGCGCGCATGAGCGCGGGGCGCATGCCCAAAGAAGAATCGTTTCTTGGTGCGTACCCGGGACAATCGGATTCCAAGGGGTGATTTTGGGGTCGGCTTCCTCGGTCTGCGCGTCGCCTCGAATATTGTTGGCGGTGTAGTAGACGGTCAAGAGGTCGCGAGTCTGTTGCTTTTTGCAGTCGAATTGCGATTTGTCGACCGCGCTCAAGTAGTGGCCGCCGATGCCGGTTTGAGGTTCGGCGTATTCCTGGCGCAGCCAAACGGTAATCACCTGGCCCGACCGTTTAAATTGATGGGTGCTGCTGAAGGTGGCCCAAAGGCCATCGCCATCGACCGCGCGAAACTCCCAGCCTCCGGCGGTCATCGGATCCAGCGAGCGAACCCAGGCCATCGGATCGGCCCTGCGAGCCGCCCGGTCCTGCGCCAGCCGTTCGGCTGCGGCCTTCTCCTCGGCGACTGCGCGCGCCCGCTCCGCATCCCAATTCTTTTGCTGCTCCGGGGTCTGCGCGAAGCCATTCGAGCAACATAGCAGGGCTGCCGCGATAACCGCGGCCGTTGCGGACAACTCGGTGAAATTGCGCATCGGCGCGAATCTTACCGTTTAGTTGCGCCGCCCGCTCGGCATGGGACCCGATCGACGCATACAGCTCGCTGCGTCGCGCACTACCGGGTGGACCTCGATCGCGCGCTGCGAGTAGCGTTCATCCATGGCCAGGAGACGCGCTGTGCTCGATCCGCTCGAGTCGGCCGCCGGACCTCGATGGTATGTCGCGCGCAGCATGCACGGCAAGGTGCTCGAGTCGCGCGAACTACCGGGCGGCGTCGTGCGGGTCTGCGTCACGAGGCCGTAGTTGCCGTAGTTGCGTTGGCGGCAGTAGCCGGCGCGGCTGCCGCAGCGGAACTCGGCGGCGGGATTGCATCGGCGCCCGCGGCAAGGGCGCTCGGGGGTGCCGACTCGCCGCAAGGCATCAGCAGCGCGACCCTGAGGCCGGGGTCCCGATCGGCAAGTTCGAGCGCGGCGCCGTGCAGTTTGGCCACGGCCTGCACCAGGCTGAGTCCCAGGCCGACCCCCGGGGTGCCGCGGCTCGCATCGCCACGATAGAAGCGCTCGAACACTTTGGTCTTCTCGGAATCGTCGATGCCGGGACCGTCATCGGTCACCGAGATTTCCGCGGTGGCGTCCGAGCGGCGCCGCACGGCGACATCGATCGTTCCATTCTCGGGCGCATACTTCAGAGCATTGTCGATCAGATTGCCGAGGGCCTGCGCGAGCAGGATCGGATCGCCCAGCACGGGCAACGGCCCCTCGCCGTGAAAGCCGAGCTGAATATGCTTCAATTCCGCGGCCGGAGCATAGAATTCGACGGCGGCCGAAGCCAGGTCGCGCAAATCGAGCGACAAGAATCCCGAACGGCGCATCCCGGCGTCGATTTCCGCCAACCGCAGCAAGGCATCGAAAATGCGAATCACGCGGTCGACGTCCGCGACGGCGGCGTCTATTTCGCCGAAGGTCTTCTCCGGCGACGGCCGTATCAGGGCGAGTTCTTCCAATCGCGAGCGCAGTTCCGCGAGCGGAGTGCGCAAATCATGGGCGATGGAATTCGACACATTGCGCACGCCGTGCACCAATAGTTCGATCTGGTCGAGCATGCCGTTGATCGTGCGCGCAAGCGTATTGAGCTCATCGTCGCTCGAATGGGTCGGCAGTCGATGCTTCAGATCGCCGTGGATGATGGCCGAGATGGTCCGGCGGATGCTGTTTACGCGGGACATGAGCGCACGGCGCGTGATGAGGCCGACCAACAGGCCGGCGATCGACAGAACCGCGATGGCGGCGGTCAAGCCGTACCAAAATCGCCGCTCAAGAGGCGCGAACAGCTTATTGTCCCGACCCACCAGCAGATAAAGATTACCGAGCTGCGCGACATGGACCAGCGTGGACTGGATGCCATGATCGGCCGTGTCCACGTCGATCCGGTAGTTGCCCGGTACGGCCGGCAGATTGCGCGGCCAGTGGGAGATGTTGCCCGCCAGCGGCTTCAGCGACGCATCGGTCAGCAACAGTATGCGGTCGCCGGCGATCTGCATGTGCAGACGCGTGTCGATGAAGCTCTTGAGGCCAGCGCTTCCATCCCGACGGTAGACGTCGGTGAGCCGCTGCGCGTCGGCCTGCAGAATTTCGCTGCGGCCATCCTGAATCGTGACCTGCCAGGCGTACCACAGCGGCGCGGCAAACAGCACCAGGGAGGCGATGCCCAACGCGACGTAACCGAGCGCCAAGGAGAGCGCCGAGGAGCGCATCATGCTATTCACCTGCGGTCACCATATAACCCGCGTTTCGAACCGTGCGAAGCAGCGGCCGCTCGAATTCGGCGTCGATCTTTTGGCGCAATTTGCTGATGTGCACATCAACCACGTTGGTTTGCGGGTCGAAATGATAATCCCAAACGTTTTCCAAGAGCATCGTGCGCGTGACCACCTGATCGGCGTGGCGCATCAGGTATTCGAGCAACTTGAATTCCCGGGGCTGCAGCGCAATTTGGCGGTCGCCGCGGGTCACCTTGCGCGTCATCGGATCCATATGCAGATCGCCCACGGATAAAGGCGATTCACGGTTCACGCCCTGCGCACGCCTGTGCAGCGCATCCAACCGGGCCAGCAGTTCGCCGAATGCGAAGGGCTTGGTCAGATAGTCGTCGCCGCCGCTGCGCAGACCGCGTATGCGGTCATCGACCTCGGACAGTGCGCTCAAAATCAGGATCGGCGTGTGCTTGCCGGCCTTGCGCAGCACCTCGATGATTGCCAGGCCGTCGATATCGCCGGGCAGCATTCGATCCATGATGATCACATCGTACGGCTCGCTCGCGGCGAGAAACATGCCTTCGCGGCCGTTGGTCGCGTGGTCGGTCGTGTGCCCCGCTTCTTGCAGCCCCTTGATCACGAATTGGCTGACGCGCTCATTGTCCTCCACCAGCAGGATTTTCATGCCGTCTCTGCCTGCGGCTCGCCACCCGGGCGCGGCGCGCGCCGACTGGCGCGCCGGCGCTTCAGCCACAAGCTGAACTGGTCCAGATACAGGTACACCACCGGTGTCGTGAATAGCGTCATCGCCTGGCTCACGATCAGGCCCCCGACCATGGTGTACCCCAGCGGCTGACGCAGCTCCGAGCCCGTTCCGCGCCCGAGCGCGAGAGGCAGGGCGCCGAGCAGCGCCGCCATGGTGGTCATCATGATCGGGCGAAAGCGCAGCAGGCACGCCTGACGAATTGCATCGTGCGGCGACAGACCCTGCTCGCGCTCTGCTTGGATGGCGAAATCGACCATCATGATGCCGTTCTTCTTGACGATGCCGATGAGCAGAATGATGCCGATGAGCGCAATGACCGAGAGTTCGATGTGCAACATGAGCAGAACCAGCAGCGCACCGACGCCCGCCGACGGAAGCGTGGAGAGGATCGTCAGCGGATGAATGTAGCTTTCATAAAGCATGCCGAGAATGATATAGACGGCCACCAGCGCCGCCAGAATAAGATACGGTTGCGTTTCGAGCGAGCTTTGAAACGCCTGGGCGGTGCCCTGAAAGCTGCCGGTTATCGTGGCGGGCAGATTCATGCCGGCCGATACGCGACTGATCGCATTCACGGCATCTCCCAACGCCGCTCCGGGCGCGAGATTGAACGACAGCGTAACCGCTGGGAACTGCCCCTGATGGTTGATCGACAGATAGGTCACGTGCTGGGTGTCGTACTTGGTCATGGCCGAGAGCGGAACCATCTGGCCGGTGAGCGGCGATTTCAAGTACAGCTTCTGCAGCGAAGCGGGATCGCCCTGCAGGGCGGGAGTGATTTCCAGGATGACGTGGTAGCTGTTCGACTGGGTGAAGAACTGCGCGGCTTGACGCTGGCCGAAGGCATCGTAGATCGCCTGGTCGATCGCCGCCGGCTGGATGCCGAAGCGCGCGGCCTGGTCGCGATCGATGGTGAGCGACAGCATGCCGCTGCTGGTTTGCTGATCCGAGGCGACATCGCGCAGCATCGGCAGCTTCTTCAGCTTCGCGAGCAGCTTCGGCGCCCACTCGTTGAGCTCGTCGATGTTCGAATCCTGCAGGGTGTATTGGTACTGAGTGCGGCTCGTTCGGCCGCCGACGTTGAGATCCTGCGTCGCCTGCAGGAACAGCGTCGCGCCGGGCACCTTCGCCAGCTGCGGCCGCAGCCGGTTGATGATCTGATCGGCCGTGGCGCTGCGTTGGTCGCGGGGTTTGAGGCCGATCACGACAAAGCCGTTGTTGACCGGCCGCGTGCCGCCGAGGCCGGTGCCGTAGCTCTCGACGTCCGGATCGCGCGCCACGACATCCATGAGCGCGTGCTGACGCCGCACCATCTCATCGAACGAGATGTCCTGCGGCGCATCCGACAGCCCGATGATGATGCCGGTGTCCTGCTGCGGAAAGAACCCTTTGGGTATCTCGATGTACAGCAACACGGACGCCGCGACCGTGAGCAGGAATACCGTCAGCGTGGCGCGCTGATGGTCGAGCACGAAATCGAGGCCCCGCGTGTATCGCGGCGAGCAGGCGCTCGAAGGCGCGCTCTATCGCCATATAGGCCCTGCCGTGCTTCGCGTGCTTCTCGTCGCGCAGGAACAAGGCGCACATG
Organism: uncultured Gammaproteobacteria bacterium; assembly: GCA_963813755.1. Classification (GTDB taxonomy): domain Bacteria; phylum Pseudomonadota; class Gammaproteobacteria; order Steroidobacterales; family Steroidobacteraceae; genus Bog-1198. The sequence goes on from CAWEZY010000009.1 coordinate 248,414, forward strand.
GTGGGGGAGAGCGTCAATGCCACGAAGGCCGAGACCGCGATGGTCATCGTCATGGTGATGGCGAACTCGCGAAACAGGCGGCCGATGATGCCGCCCATCAGCAACAGCGGAATGAATACCGCGACCAGCGAGATGCTGATGGACATGATGGTAAAGCCGATCTCGCCCGCGCCCTTGAGCGTCGCCTGCAGCGGCGAGAGCCCCGCCTCGATGTGCCGGTAAATGTTCTCCAGCATCACGATCGCGTCATCGACCACGAAGCCGACGGCGATGGTGAGCGCCATCAGCGACAAGTTGTCCAGGCTGTAATGCAGGACGTACATCATCGCGGCGGTGCCGAGCAGCGCGAGCGGCACGGTGACGCCGGGGATGATGGTCGCCCAGGCATTGCGCAGGAACAGGAATATCACCATCACCACCAGCGCGATGGTGAGCGCCAGCGTGAACTCCACGTCGTGCACGGCGGCCTTGATGGTGGTGGTGCGATTCGCGACGGTATCCACCTTGATCGATGCCGGCACCGAGGCAAGCGCGTGCGGCAGCAGCGCCTGGACGCGCTGCGTGGCCTCGATGACATTGGCGCCCGGCTGCTTGTAGATCAGCAGCAAGATCCCCTTGCTGCCGTTCTGCCAAGCCGTCAGCAGCCTATTCTCCGGCCCGTCGACGGCGATGCCGATGTCGCGGATGCGCACCGGCGCGCCTTTCTTGTAGGCGACCACCACATCGTTCCAAGGCGCCGCCTTGAGCAGCTGGTCGTTGTCGTAGATCGTCAGGCTGCGCTTGGGTCCGTTGATCGAGCCCTTGGGCGAATCGACGGTGGCGGCGCTGATCACGCCGGCCACGTCCTCCAGTTGCAGACCCAACGCCGCCAGCTTGACGGGGTCGATCTGCACCCGTACCGCCGGCTTTTGCTGGCCGCCGATCGACACCTGGGCGATGCCGGGAATCTGCGATATCTGCTGCGCGAGGATATTCTCGGCGTAGTCGTCGACCGTGGTCACCGGCAATACGTCGGAGTGCATCGCGAGAATCAATATCGCCGAGTCGGCCGGATTGACCTTGCGGTAGGTGGGTGGGGTCGGCAGATTCTTCGGCAGCTGACCGCCGGCGGCATCGATGCCCGTCTGCACGTCCTGCGCGGCCGCATCGATGCTGCGATCCAGATCGAACTGCAGCGTGATCAGCGTGGCGCCGAGCAGATTGGTCGAGGTCATCTGCGACAGGCCCGAGATTTGCGCGAACTGGTACTCCAAGCGGCTGCGCCACCGATGAAGCCATGGTCTCCGGGCTGGCGCCCGGCAGCTTCGCGGTGACTTGAATGGTCGGAAAGTCGACTTGCGGCAGCGGCGCCACTGGCAGCAACTGGTAGACCACGAGCCCGACCAGAAAGATGCCGCCCATCAGCAGCGAGGTCGCGATGGGCCGCCGGACGAATGGCTCGGAAATGCTCACGTGGCTCTTCCGGTGGAGCGCCGCGGCGGCGGTGCCGCGCACCGGCGCACCCGCCTGCAGCCGATATTGATTGCTGGTAACCACTTGCTCGTTGAGCGCCAATCCGCGCGTGACGATCGTCATGCCATCGCTCGATTCGCCGATTTTCAGCGGACGAACCTCGACGGTGGAGTCACCTTTGACGACATAGGTGAAAGGGCCGTCGGGCCCGAGCTGCACCGCCGCGTCGGGTATCGTCAGGGCGTCGCGCTCGGTGCGCACCAATACTCGCGCATTGACGTATTGTCCGGGCCACAGCGTGTTGCGCGCATTGTCGAAGGTCGCCTTGAGCTTGATGGTGCCGGTCGATTGATCGATCTGGTTGTCGACCAGCGTCAAGGTGCCCTCATCGAGCACCTCGATGCCGTCGCGCGTCATCGTCGTGACCTTTACCGTGCCCGCCGCGAGCGCTCTGCCGACGGCGCCCAATGCCTCCTCGGGCAGCGTAAAGATAACCGAGATCGGCTGTACCTGCGTCACCACCACGATGCCGTTGAGGTCCGCCGCGTGCACGATGTTTCCCGGATCGATCAGGCGGATCCCGGTGCGGCCGTCGATGGGCGAGGTGATGCGCGTGTAGTCGAGCTGCGTGCGCGCGTTGTCGATCAGTGCCTCGTCGACCTTGATCTGCGCCGCGAGCTGATCGACCGTCGCGCGCTGCGTGTCGACGGTCTGCTTGCTCGCCAGATCCTGCGGCTGCAACTGCACATAGCGCTCGAGATCGCGCTTGGCGTTCGCCAGCAGCGCCGCGTCCTTGGTCTTGGTCGCAACCGCCTGATCGTAGGCGGCTTGAATCGGCCGCGGATCGATCTGCGCGAGCAGATCCCCCCGTCGCACGGTCTGGCCCTCGGTGAACGCGACTTTGGTCAATTGCCCGTCGACGCGCGCCGTCACCGTGACCGTATAAAACGCCTGAACCGTGCCGAGCCCCTGCAGGTAGATCGGTACGTCCGTGTGCGCGACCGCGGCGGTATCGACCGCGATCGGCTGCGATGTCTTCTGCGTTTCGGCGTCCGCCGGCCGCTGCAACAAGCCGCGCCACACGAACAGCAGCAGCGCCAACAGAGCGATGCCGCTGAGTATTTCGCGTTTGCCGATCCGAGAGAACCGCTGCATCCTGCGCTACCCCTGATGCCAGCCGCCGCCGAGCGCCGTGAACAAATCCACCAGCGCGTGCAAATACGAATATTCGACCTGCACCAGCGTGTCCTGCGCGCTGAAAAGCGCATTCTCCGTGTTGAGCACGGTCAGTATGTTGACGGTGCCCGCGGCCATCTGCGCCTGCGCGAATTCGAATGCGCGTTGCGCCTTGGCGACGGCATCCCGCTGCCGCTGGCGCTGATCGGAGGTCTGCCGCACGGCCACCAGGGCGCTCTCGACGTTGGCGAGCGCCGTCAGCACGGTCTTGTGATAGCTCGCGAGCAACTCGGCATAACGCGCCTCTCGGTAGCTGAGTTCGCCGCGCAGCGCGCCGCCGTGGAAAATGGGCTGCGTCAGACCCGCCGAAACGGCGTAAATGCGATTGGCCGGGCTCACCAACGACGAGAGCGCGCTGCTCGCGTAGCCCCCGCTCGCGGTCAACTCGATGCTTGGAAACAACTCGGCACGCGCCACCGTGATGTCGGCATTTGCGGCGATGAGTTGCTGCTCCGCGGACGCGACGTCCGGGCGCCGAGCCAACAGCTGCGAGGGCAGTCCGGCAACCACCGCCGGGGTCGGCAACTCGGTCAACGTCCCGCTGGTCACATCGATCGATTCGGGCGTCTTGCCGATCAACACCGCGAGCGCGTACACCGTTTGGCGAAATTGCGCCTCGAGCGGTGGAATGGCGGCGTACAACAAGGCCACCGCGGTCGCCTGCTGCGCCACATCGAGGCCGGTCGCCGTGCCGACGGATTGTTCGAAGGCGAAGCCGCGCAGAATTTTCTCCCCGTTGCGCAGATTCTGCTGTGCCACTTGAATCCGATCGCGCAGCTGCAGCGCTTGAAAATAGGTGGTTGCGACGCTGCTGATCACGGTCAGCGCGACGGTTTCTTGATCGTAGCGGCTGGCGACCGCCGCCGCGCGCCCGGACTCGCGCAAGGCGCGATTCTTGCCCCAGAAATCGAGCTCATAGCTCGCGCTGATCTGGGGATTGTAATTGTTGAACACGCCGGGGCCCGCAGTGGGTACGTTGGCGCGTTCGCGCATGGCGGCTCCGCTCATATCCACGGTCGGCAGGAGCGGCGCTCCCGCGATGCGCGCTTGCGCATCCGCTTCCTGGACGCGGGCGATCGCGCCGGCAAGATCGTCGTTGCCGCGCTCGGCCTCGGCGATCAACCCCTCGAGCCGCGCCGAGCCGAAGCCGTGCCACCAATCGGCCGACGGCCATATCGAGGCGGGCGCCGGCTCATGCCACTCCTTCGGGAGAGGGATATCGGGCCGCCGATACGGCGTGCCGACGCTACAGCCGACGAGCGCCGCGCAAGTCGATCCGACAAGCAGGCGAACGCACGATTGCCATTGCATGGCGCCCACCCTGAACCTGCGGCGGTTAACTGCCGGTGGTCGAATTGTTAAAACAGATTAATCTGTGGGTCGGGTCGCACTCGCGGTCGGCCGATCGGGTGTGAACGGCGCTATCGGCGGCAGCAACGCGGCGAGCCGCGGCGGTTCGGCGTCGCGCACGACGGCAAAGGCGACGATGTGCTCGAGTATGTGCTGCACGTAGCCGCGGGTTTCGCCGAACGGTATGTTTTCGATCCAAATGTCGGCATCGATGGACCGATGCGGCATCCAGCGCGCGACCGCAGCGGGACCGGCGTTGTACGCGGCGAGGCTCAAGCTCAGTTGATCGCCGTAACGGTCGAGCAGCTCCCGTACGTAAGCTGCTCCGAGCGGAACGGCAATCGAAGGATCGAACAGATCATCGCAGTGCGGGGCGGGCAAATGCCAGCGCCGGGCGACGAGGGCGGCGGTTGCGGGCAGCATCTGCATCAGTCCGCAGGCATCCGCACGCGATACCGCGTCTTTGCGAAACAAGCTTTCCTGCCTCATGACCGCGAGGATCCAGTCGGCGGGGACGCCGGTCAATTTGCTGGCATTCGCGATCTCGGGCATATAGGGGCGCGGATAGCGCAACGGCACGTCGGCCCATTCGTCCGCCTGCGCCAGAGTCGCGATGGTTTGGGCATACCAACCCCATCGGGTGGCGAGATGGGCGGCCTGCACCTTCAGTGCCGGCTTCGCCGTGGCGAGAGCCGCGCTCCATTCGGCGCCCGCCTCATCGACCATTCCGCAGTCGATGAGCGCATGCGCGCGGAGCATGCCGGGTTCCATCGCAAGCGCGGCCTGGGCCGCCTCGTCATTGGGCGAAGGCCGAATGTTCAACTCATAGCTTCGATGCAGGCGGTCCGCCGCCAAGTAGCCGTAATAATCCCGCATGCCGGCGATTTCGTCGAACAGATCCGCCGCGGCCTCTGGCCCTCGAGTCGCGGCAACCGCCCGCGCCCGCCAGTAGCGCCAGCGCGGTTGCGTGGCGAGGCTTGCCGGCATCTGCTCGATCCACTCGAGCGCCTTGTCATAGTCCTCGGCCCACAGCGCCGCACGCACCCGCCATTCCTGCACTGGCGTGTCTATCGATTCGCCAGGCAATTGGCTGAACGCGGCGACAGCCCCGATTTGACGGGCATAAGCCGCGCCGAGCGCCGCTGCCCGGCGCAGTTGACCTTGCAGCAGCGGCGTCATGTCGGGCCGAGCCAACAGCGACGGCAACAGATTCGAAGCCGCGCCGGAATCGGCGTGCGCCAAGCGCGTGAATCCAGCCGCCAACGCCTCCGGTTCCACCGGCAAGCCGGGCGTCCTCGCCAGCCGCTCGAGGCTCTCTTCCGGCGCTTCGAGCAGCCTAATCCATTGCAGCAACGGGGCTCGGCGCTGCGCGGGCACATCGGCGGCGAAATCGTGCGCCAGCGGCGCATTGCCCGCCAGGAGCGCGCCTCGCATCCGCGCCTCCTCGAGCGCCGGTGTCAACAGCCCCTGGGTCCGCAGCCATGCAAACACGCCGGCGCATTCTTGCGGCGGTCGCTGCGGTATGCTCCAGCGCGCCAGCGCATCGGCCGCCAGCCCATCCATGTCGCCGGTGGCGAGGCGACCCGCGAGACGGTCGCAGATCAACGGCGGATCGGTGAGATCGGCGGAACGCGGCATATACCAATCCCAGCGGCGGCGCTCGGCCAGGCTCGCCAACCATTGATGGCGCAGGGTGTGGGTGATGGGCTGACCGGTGTGGGCCTGCAGAAAACCATCAATGATGCTGTCGGTCTCATCGCTGGGCGAGGCCGCCAGATCGCGGCGCAGGCGCGCCGCGATTAGATAATCGTAAATCGGATACTCCTTGAGTGCGGCTGAATCCGCCGGTTCCGGCAAATTGGCTCGCACCCGCCGCATCGCCGCGATGAACTCCTCGGCTGCCGACGGCTGCTGCGGCGGGGCGCTGGCGGCTGCGACGGCGCATGCGGTCCCAATCGACAACAGCGTGGACGCCAGCGCGGCGATGAATCTCGGCATCCCCGCATCTTAAATGGCTACAGGCGGTAAATCACTTTAGGATTCCCGATTCAATGCGCATTCATATCCGGAGTATTTTCGCGTTCATTGTGACGGCGTTGTGCGGCATGACATCGGTCCGTGCGGCCGATCCGCAGCCCTATCGAGTCGATATGGCCTCGACCGGCGTTGCATCGCAGGACGCGATATTGCGCGCCACTTCCGATCTTATGACGCTGCAAAGCAATGCGCCGGTCAGCCCGTTTGGGTTGATCGCGAGGGCTCGAGGCGACGCTGATCGGCTGAAAACCGCACTGGAGAGCTTCGGCTATTATCAATCGAGCGTCACAATCCGGATCAACGGCTTGGCCCTCACCGACCCGGGACTCGCGCAGACTCTGACGTCGCTGCCCGCCCATACCGACGCCCGAGTCACGATCGGCTTCACGCCAGGCCCCGTTTATCACGTGCGCGCGGTCAGCATCGACGGCGAACTGCCCGCCTCGGCTCAAAACCTCCTGCCGCTCAAACCGGGTGCGCCGGCCGTGGCGGCGAGCATTGTCGGCGCCGGCGTGCAGCTGCTCGTGGCGCTCGAGGACCAGGGTTATGCGTTCGCGAAAGTCGACCCCCCGATCGCCTACGAAGATCAGGTGGATTCCGTACTCGACGTCACTTTTCACGTCGAAACCGGACCCCGGGTGCGGATCGGGGAGATCCGCTTGGAAGGATTGCAGCACGTTCGTGCGAAAGCGGTGCGCCGCAAACTCGTGCTGCATACCGGAGATCAGTACAGCTCGAGCGCCGTCGAGAGCGCGCGCCACGATCTGTTGGCGATGGGCGTGTTCGCCGCCATCACCGTGCAGGTGGGCACCGCGGTCGATGACTCCGGAGGGGTGCCGATCAGCTTTCAGTTTCGTGAACGTCCTGGCCATGCCGCGACCGTCAATGTCGCTTATTCGAGCGATTTGGGCGGCAGCGGCGGCCTCACTTGGACCGACCGCAACCTCTTCGGCAACGCTCAGCAGCTCAATCTCTCGGCCTCCGTCCTCAACGTGGGCGGCAGCGCCACCACCGGACTGGGCTACGACACCGGCGCAAAGTTCATCCAGCCTGATTTCTTCCGGCCGGACCAGTCGCTGCAAGTCGCCATCGGAACGGTAAAGCAATACTTGCAGGCGTACGATCAAACCGCGGTCACGAGCGGGGTGACGGTCAGCCGCAAGCTGAACAAGAACTGGACCGCCAACGCGGGTGTGACCACCGCGGATGAGCAAATTATCCAAGAGGGTGCGACGCACGATTACACCTTGATCGCGCTGCCGCTGAGCCTGAGTTACGATTCCACCGATTTGAACTCGCCGTTGGACGATCCGCGGCACGGGATGCGCGATTCGGTGAGCGTTGCGCCGACGCGATCGCTCGGCCAAACGAGCGCCACTTTCATCATCAGTCAGATAAAGATCGCGACGTATTATGACTTCGAGCACTTGTTCGACACCGTCGCCGGACGCAGCGTTCTCGCGGCGCGCGCCTTGGCGGGTTTCGCGCAAGGTGCCGGCACATTCAGTCTGCCTCCGGATCAGCGCTTCTACGGCGGCGGCAGCGGCACCATCCGCGGTTATCGTTATCAATCGGTGGGACCGCAATTTCGCGACGGCACTCCCCAAGGAGGCACCGCGATAACCGCCGGCAGCGTGGAGTTTCGCCAGCGGATTGGCGCGAATTATGGTTTCGCTGTGTTCGCCGACGGCGGCCAGGTGAGCGCCAGCTTGCGGCCATTGGCGAGTTCGTTTTACACGGGCCTGGGAGCCGGCATCCGGTATTACACTCCCATCGGTCCCGTCCGATTCGATTTTGCGGTGCCGATGAAGCACTACATCAGCAACGGCGATCCCTTCGAAATTTACGTCGGGCTCGGGCAGGCGTTTTGATGCGCGGCGTCCTCAAGAAATCGGGGTGGGTGATCGGTTTCGCGACGGCCATTGCGCTGCTGCTGGCGGCCGCCGTGCTGGTGGCGGTCAACACCGGTCCGGGCAGGACCCTGATCGAGCGGGCGACCTATCGGCTCACGGCCGGCCAGGTGAGAATGTCCGGGTTGGGCGGCGCTTTCCCGGCGCATGTGACGCTCGCGCGGTTGCAACTGGTCGACAACCGGGGCGTTTGGCTGACCGCCGAGCAAATTGCGGTGCATTGGTCACCGCTCGCGCTGCTCGATTGGCGGGTGCAAGCCAGTGCGCTCAAGGTCGCACGTCTCGACATCGAACGGCTTCCATCGCCGCAACGGTCGGCGGGCGGCGTGTCGATACCACGGGTCGAGGTCGAGGGGTTTTCGATCGATGTACTCAAACTCGGTGCGCAGCTGGCGGGTACACCCGCGACGTTGTGGGTGCGCGGCAACGCGCGATTGCGCACGCTTCAGGACGCCAGTGCGGACCTCGAGGCGCATCGCACGGATGGGGACGGCGACTACAAGTTGCATTTCCGTTTCGATCCCACCCATATGGATGCGACGCTCGAGGCACATGAGCCGGCGAGCGGGCCGCTTGGAGAATATCCTGCAGTTGCCCGGCTTGGGGGCGCTGTCGGTCAACCTTGACTTGAACGGTCCCCGCAATGCAGAGCACGTGATGCTCGCGCTCGACGCCGGCGACCTGCGTGTCCGGGCCCAAGGCAGCGTCAATCTCGAGAAGTACGCGGCGGATTTGCAGTATTCGCTCGAGGCGCCCGCAATGAGGCCGAGCGCCGGCATCGGCTGGCAGCGCCTTGCGCTGCACGGCCGCTGGCACGGCACGCGTCGAGGCGCCGGATGCCGATGGACGATTGGATATCGAGGGACTGCGGCTTGCGGGCGGCATCGGCATCGCGAGTCTGAGCGCCAGTTTCAAGGCGAGCGGCGGCAACGCCGCGGTGCAGGCGGTGGTCAAGGGGCTCGAGATCCCGGGCCCGAACCCGATGCTGGTTGCGGCAGATCCGTTGCAACTCGACGCCGCGGTTCGCCTGAACGAGGCGACGCGGCCGATTACCCTGTCCGTTACGCACCGGTTGTTTTCTCTTCGAGCGCAGCGCGACTTCGGCCGGCCAACAAAGTGCCTCTCTCGATCTGCGCCTGCCGGACGTGGCGCCGTTCGCGGCGCTCGCGGGACAGGATGTGCGCGGCGCGGCGACGATCAAGGCGCAGCTCATCCGGCGGTCCACCGATGTCGGAGTGACGATCGATGCCGGCTTGGATGGCGCCGCCAGCGCAGCGGGCTGGTTGGCCGGGTTGGGCGATCGCTTGGCGTTGCAATTGTCCGCGGCGGTGTCCGCGGACGCCATCAACGTGGAGCGCATGCGCCTGACCGGCCGCGCCTTGAGGTTCGCCTTGAGCGGCAGCGCAAATCGACGAGTCGGCGCCGTACCCGCCTCGAGCGGCGCACGGGGCGGGAGCGTCGAGGACTACATCGACACGCTGCAGGCTCGCTGGAACCTCGGGATCGCGGACCTTGGACTCTTAAGCTCCGAACTCAGCGGCGAGCTACAGGCGTCGGGTCGCTTGAGCGGATCGCCCAGCTCGCTCGCGGTCGATGCCGATCTCAGCGGCATGCTCTCGATAGGAGGCTCGGCGCGAGGCGCCGTGTCCGCGGAGTTGACCGCGCGGGGATTGCCGTCGGCGCCGAGCGGCGCCGCCCGGGTGCACGGGATGATCGACGGGGCGCCGCTTGATATCGACACAGTCGTTGATCGCGATGCACACAACGGCGTGCATGCGGTCATCCGCAAAGCCGATTGGAAGAGCACTCACTTGGAGGGTGTGATCTCATTTGCCCGGAGCACGGCGGGGGGCGGCCAGGTGCGCCTGCGGCTGGGTCAATTGGGCGATCTGGACCGGATCCTCGGAGTACATTTGCTCGGCAGCCTGGAAGGCGAGGCGAGTCTTACGCCGACGGGCGGCCGTACTCGCGCACGGTTCCAACTCGCGGGCCGGGATCTCGTGGCGGGACCGCTTTCCGGCAGCGCGCACCTGTCGGGCGATGGGACCCTGGACGCGCTGGCGGTGGAATTCGGCGCGCAATTTCCCGACCTGTATGGCGCGGCGGGCAGCATATCCTCGAGCGCGATCTGGAATACCAGTGCCCGCGAGCTGCGGGTGGCGAGCACTGTCGCACATTACGGCGGCCAGGAATTGCGGTTGTTGGCGCCGGCCCGCGTGTCGTACGCGAGTGGCTGGTTGATTGACCGAGTGACGCTCGGCATGCAGGAGGCGGTATTCGAGATCGCCGGAGCGCTGTCGCCGAATCTCGATGTGCGCGCCTCGCTGCGGCAAGTGAAACCACGGCTAGTCAATGTGTTCGTCCCCGATCTGCTCGCCGAAGGTGCGATAGAGGGCGAGGCGCGCCTGCGTGGAACTCTCTCGGCGCCGACCGGCGAGGTAAGCCTCGACGCCACCGGCATGCGCTTCGCGAGCGCCGCCGCCGCCGGTTTTCCGGCGCTCGATTTGCGGGCCGGCGCGGCGCTTGCCGAGCATGCCGCCGCGATCGATGCGCGCTTCAGTGCGGGAAGCGAGTCGACGCTCACCGTCTCGGGCAATGCGCCTCTGAACGCCGACGGCATGCTGGATCTCAAGATTCTCGGCAAACTGGATATTGCCTTGATCAGCCCGCTGCTCGAAGCGCGCGGCATGCGCGCCGGAGGACAGCTCGCCGTGAATGCGACGGTGGCCGGCAGCATGTCGGCGCCGCAGATTCTCGGCGACATCACGCTCGCCAAGGGCAATTGGCGCGATTACGCGCGCGGCATCAATCTAACCGACATCGGCGCGGAGGTTGCAGGAAGCGAAGGCCGGCTGCAGATCAAGACCTTCAAAGCCACCGCCGCCTCGGGCGCGGTGACCATGACGGGGTCCATCGGCGCGCTGCAGCGGGGCATACCGGTGGATCTGAGAGTGATCGCGACCAACGCGCAGCCGATCGCGAGCAACATCGTCACCGCAAATCTCAATGCGGACATCCACATCACCGGCCGCGCGCTCGAGCGGCTCGACCTCGCGGGTGCGATCCACGTGAATCGCGCCATGGTCGGCATTCCGGACTCCTTGCCGCCGGAGGTTGTGGTGCTCGATGTGCGAGGCCGTGGGCAGAGCACGCCGGCGCCGCCGGAAAAGCCGTTTTTGTTCGGGTTCGATGTGGCGATTCAAGCTCCGCGGCAGATTATCGTGCAGGGCCGCGGTCTCGATGCGGAATTGGGCGGCGAGTTGCACATCGGCGGCACCTCGGATGCGCCGCTGTTCAGCGGCGGCTTCGACCTGCAGCGAGGCAGCTTCACCATCGCGGGCAGCAAGCTTAATTTTACGGCCGGGCGCGTCAGCTTCGACGGCGCCGGGCTGAAGAAAAACAAGATCGATCCGACCTTGGATTTCACCGCGCAAGCCGTGCTGAGCGATACGACAGCGACTCTGCATATCACCGGGTACGCGGATGCGCCGAAGTTCGACTTCAGCAGCACCACGGGGCTGGCGCAAGACGAAATCATGGCGCGGCTCCTGTTCGGCGAAAGTGCTTCACAGCTCAGCGCGCTGCAAGCGGCGCAAGTCGGAGCCGCCTTGGCGACGCTGAGCGGCGTCGGCGGCGGCGCCAACCCGCTGGTCAAACTGCAAAGAAGCTTGGGGCTGGATCGGCTGAGCGTGAGTTCGGGCACGACCACCACCGCGACCGGCGCCACGGAGAACGCGGGCACGGCCGTCCAAGCCGGGCGCTATATCGCCAAGCGGGTTTACGTGGAAGCCAAGCAAAGCAGCACCGGATCGAGCCAGGTACAGGTCAATGTCGATCTGACCAAACATTTGAAATTGCAAACGCGGCTCGGCAACGGCACCGCGATCACGCAGGGCGTCACGCCGGAAAACGATCCCGGCAGCAGCATCGGGCTCTCCTATCAATTCGAATACTGAGCTGCGATGTGCCGATATTGCGCGGCGCGGGGCTCACGCCGATGCTAATATTTTGCGTACCTACCGCGCGAGTCAAGGCAAATGCAGACACAATTCGTCGACGGCCTCGTCGAGAAGCGATCGATTGACTACGTGCCGATCGCCGAGCGTCACGGCAAGGTGTGGCATCTCTGGCCGGTGTGGTTCTCGGGTGACGCGCATCTCGCGACGGTCGCCACCGGGGTCGTCGGCGTCGCTCTCGGCGGCAATCTCGTTTGGATGGCCGTGGCGGTGATTCTCGGCTCGGCGTTCGGCACCTTTTTCATGGCGTTTCATTCGACCCAGGGCCCGCAGCTCGGTCTGCCGCAAATGATCCAATCGCGGCCGCAGTTCGGCTACGTGGGCGCCTTGCTGGTCTGGGGCGTGGCCCTCTTTGCCTACATCGGATTCAACGCCTTCAATCAGATCCTGGCCGCACAGACCCTGCACTCCCTGTACGGCGTGCCAACCGCGCCGGCATTGCTGATATTCGCGCTGTTGGCGGTGTCCCTCGCGATAGCGGGCTACGACCTGATCCATCTCGCGCAGCGTTGGATCGCTTACGTGCTGATCGTCGCGCTGCTGGTGTTCTCCGCGGCCGTGCTCGCGAAGGCGCCGCTGCCGGCCGAACAGCTCGGGTGGAGCGATTTTCGCGCCGTGCCGTTTCTGGCGCAGCTGTTTGCGGCCGCTTCGTATCAGGTCGCGTGGTCCATTTACGTGTCGGATTATTCCCGCTATTTGCCGCGCGACGTGGGGGTCAGCGCCTCCTTCTGGTGGACCTATCTGGGCGCGTTCGTCGGCGGTTCGTGGACCATGCTGGTCGGCACCGTGGCGGCCGCCCTGCATCCGAAAATGGAATTTGCCGCCGCGGTCGGCGCCGCGGCCGATGCGGTGATTCCGGGCTTCGGCAAGCCGCTGTTGCTGTGCTCGCTGCTCGGGCTCGTGACGATCACCACTCTCAATTTCTATGGCGCGTCGTTGACGCTGTTGAGCGTCGCGGATTCGCTGAAACCTAGCCGCCTCACCCTCGGGAAACGCGTGCTCACCTTGATGATATCGGTGGTGGCCGCGAGCAGCATCGCGCTCGCCTCGACGGAGAATTTCGTGGAGAAATTCGGCGAATTCCTCGCCGTCCTGTTGTACTTGTTCACTCCCTGGACGGCGATCAATCTGGTGGATTTTTACTGGGTCCGCAAGGGCCACTATTCGGTGCGGGAAATATTCAACCCCCGCGGCATGTACGGGCGCTGGAATTGGCGCGGTTTGTCGGCATACATTGTGGGATTTGTCGCGATGGTGCCGTTCTTCAGCGTCAACGGCCTTTATATAGGGCCGGTCGCGGCCGCCCTCGGCGGTGCGGACATTGCGATGCTGGTGGGGCTGCCGGTATCGACGATCGTGTATTTGTGGGCGTGCCGCTCGCTCGATGTCGACGCCGACCGGCGCCGCGCCGAGGCGGCTGATGTTGGACTCGATCCTGACGCGGCGAACGCGTAGGAGCGAACGCGTGCGATTACCCGCATCCGACAAACGTTAAGAGCGGCACGGAAAGGCCTATAATTATCTGGGTGGTGGCACTTCCTACTCCAGCACCGACATCAAGCGCGCCGGGGCTATGACGCCCGCCGAAGCGCTCGACCTCCTGGATCCGGCAGTCACAATCCAGCACGAGCCTCGACGACCTCGACATGGGTCGGGTCGACGCTGACCGGCGCCGAGTTGGCTCGCGCCGGCTAGTTCTTCAGCCGGTACCCAGTCTTGAACACCCAGGCGACGACCGCCAGGCAAGTGGCGAAGAACGCCACGATCATGCCGAAGCTCACGGCGACGTTCACGTCCGCCGTCCCGTAGAAGCACCAGCGAAAGCCGCTGATCAGATACACCACCGGATTGAACAAACTGAAGGTGCGCCACGCCGGCGGCAGCATGCGGATCGAATAAAACGCGCCCCCCAGAAAGGTGAGCGGCGTGACGATGAGCATCGGTATGAACTGCAATTGTTCCCACCCCGTCGCCCAGATTCCGAGAACGAATCCGAATAAGCTGAACGCCGCCGCGGTCATTACCAGGAACGCGATCATGAGCACGGGATGAAGGATGGTGATCGGCGCGAAAAAGGACGCCGTGGCGAGAATCACCAGGCCGAGCACCACGGATTTGGATGCCGCCGCCCCGACGTAGGCGACGACTATCTCCATGGAGGATATCGGCGCCGACAGCACTTCATAGATGGTGCCGATGAATTTGGGGAAGAAGATTCCAAAGGAGGCGTTCGACAGGCTTTCTGTGAACAGCGCCAGCATCATCAATCCGGGCACGATGAATGCCCCGTAGGGCACGCCGTCCACGGCGCTCATCCGCGATCCGATGGCCGATCCGAACACCACAAAATAGAGCGATGTGGTGATCACCGGCGTCACCAGGGTTTGCACCAGGGTGCGCAGCGCGCGGGCGATCTCGAATTTGTAGATGGCCCAGACGCCGCGGCGGTTGAACTCGAAGCGGGTTTTGCGGGTGGTCATGCGCGCTCGCTCACGAGCTGGACGAAGATGTCTTCCAGGGAGCTTTGGTGGGTCTGCAGGTCCCGGATCGCGATCGCCAATTCGCTCATTCGTTCGAGAAGCGCGGCAATGTCCGCACCGGCCGTGCCGATCGTCAAGACCAGATCGTGGGCGCTCTCGAGCCTCAAGCTCCAGGGCGCGAGCTCGGCTGGAATGTGCGTCATCGGGTCCTTGAGGTGCAGCGTGAGCTGTTTCTTGCCGAAGGTCCTCATCAGCGCTTCCTTTTCTTCCACCAGAATGACTCCGCCCTTGTTCATCACACCGATTCTGTCGGCCATCTCCTCGGCCTCCTCGATGTAGTGCGTGGTCAAGATCACGGTCACGCCGCGCGTGCGCAATTCTTGCACCAGGTTCCACATGTCGCGCCGTAGCTCGACATCGACTCCGGCGGTCGGCTCATCCAAAAACAGGATATCCGGTTCGTGGGACAGCGCCTTGGCGATCATCACGCGCCGCTTCATGCCGCCCGACAGCGTCATGACTTTGCTGTCGCGCTTGTCCGAGAGCGACAAATCGCGCAGCAGGCGCGTCAGGTACTCCGGGTTCGGCCTGCGGCCGAATAATCCGCGACTGAAATTGACCGTAGCCCAAACCGTCTCGTAGGCGGTGGTGGTCAACTCCTGGGGCACCAAACCGATCTTGGCGCGCGCCGCGCGGTAGTCGCGAACGATATCGTGGCCGTCGGCGATGACACGGCCGCCGCTCGCCGTGACGATGCCGCAAATGATGTTGATGAGTGTCGTCTTGCCGGCGCCGTTCGGTCCGAGCAGTGCGAAAATCTCGCCCTTCTCGATGCCGAGATTGATGGGCTTCAGCGCCTGCACGCCGGATGCGTAGGACTTGGTGACGTGCTCAATCGAGATGATCGGGGGCATTCTCGATCCGCTGGATCAGGGCTTGGGTGAATTGCGCCGTGGTGGCATTGCCGCCGAGATCGCCGGTTGGTACGCGATCCGCATTGAGGGTTTCGCCGATTGCCGTGCGCAAGCGCACGTTTGAGGACCGATAACCGCCGCCCGAGGTAGTCTCGAGCGATCCCTTCAAGGCCATGCGCGTGCGGCGAATGCTGTCAATGGTGCGGGGCGTCAGAGCGTCCCCTGCGGACTTGACGCTTTCCAAGCCGGCGACTTGCCGATCCCATTGGAACGGCGCCCCGAGCGCATCGAGGGCGGCGAGCGTCGCATCCATGATCTCGGGGCCGATCCCATCTCCGGGGATCAGCGTGGCGGGAATCGTTGCTTGCATCGGCGGCACTCTCTCACGTGCATGAAGCGTACGATTAGCATACTCGAACTCAAGAGGCCGGGTTGCGGCGGCTGCACGGGAATACGCGCGTTAATCAAGATGAATCCATCGTCCGCGATGAACCCGTCGGCATCGATGAGATAGTCGGCGCGACCCGCCGTTGGCTGGAAAGATCCGTGATCGGCCTCAAATTGTGCCCATTTGCCGAGCCGGTGCATAAAGGCGGCCGGATCCGCTATCGCGTCAGCGAACATCGATCGGCGGCCGGTCTACTGGACGACCTTCGTGCGGAGTTGGCGTTTCTGCATGAGCACGATGCCGGTGCGTGCGAGACGACGCTGCTGATACATCCCTGGGCATTGACCGATTTCATCGAGTTCAACGATTTCTTGGCGGTTTGCGAAGGCGAGATCGCGGATTTAGGTCTCGAGGGAGAACTGCAAATCGCCAGTTTTCATCCCCAATATCGCTTTGCCGGGACGCAGCCCGAGGACATCGGGAACCATACCAACCGCTCGCCCTATCCCACGCTGCATCTGCTGCGCGAGGCGAGCATCGAGCGCGCGCTTGCCTCGGTGGCGGATCCGGAGGAGATCTACCGGCGAAATATCCGCACACTCGGCATGCTGGGGCATGAAGGTTGGCGAAAGTTGTGGCGCGATTAGCGCGTCGAGCCTTAATCGACCGGGGCGGCGCCCGCGGCGCTCACGGCCATTTCACGGTGGCGCGCGGCGGAACGCAGCATGGCGAAGGCGGCGTACGCGATCACCACGATCACCAACCATCGCAGCGCGATCAGCGGCAGGGTTTTGACGATGTAGGCCGCGACCAACACCCCGACGACACCGCCAACGGCGAGTCCGAGGGATGGTCCCCAGGCAAAAGCGCCGGTCTGAAAAAAGCGCAGGCTCGCGACCGGCTGCAGCAGCGCGCACGCACCCATCATGATCGGAAAGGCGGCGATCGGGTGCATCCCCAATAGGGCGAGCGTGATCATGCAGGGAGCGTAAAGCCCGATGCCGGCGCTCATCAGAGCGCCGAGCACGAAGTTGATGCCGACCGCCAGAGCGAATTTCCAACCCGTCAGCGTCATGGCGGTTCCACCGCCCGGCAGTGCGCCCAAATTGACGGCCGCAAAGACCGATCCGGCGATGAGCAGTGCGATCCCCATCGTGATCTGGATCGCACGGCGCGGCAGCCGCGCGACTATCCCGGCGCCCAGCCAAGCTCCCGCAGCCGCGCTGACGATCACAGTCACAAGCAAGATCGGATCGACGACGATGGCGGTGACGAAAATCACCGACTCGGTGAACGCAGAAGGCGTGTGCCCGACGTTCAGGGTGCCGGGTATCAGCTCGTCGGGAACCATGCGCCGCAGTTTGTAGATTGCCGTCGTCGGGGCGAAGGAGCCTATGCCCAAGGCGTCGAAAAAATCGGTGACCAAGCCTACGAGGATTTCGGCCGGAGTCGGCCAGCGCCGGTCTTTGCGTCGTGGCGCCGCTCGAATCGCGCCGATGACGAAGGCAGCCGCGGCGAGGCCGAGGGAGATGTAAAGAGCAATTAGTGCGGAATTCATGGCCGCAGTATTCACCACTCGGCGCTTCACGTACACTCCGGGGCGAGCTCAATGCCGCGTGAGGGCAGGCGCGCTCGGGCCAAATCTCGATGTCTGCAATCTCGCGAGCCGTCCGCCAACGACGCTGCGCGAGCTGTCCGCAGCGGCGCAAAGTTCCTCGGGCTGGAGCGGGAGGCCGGGTGGATCGAGGTGGGCAAATCTGCCGACTTCCTCGTGCTCAATCAGGATATCCTGAAGTCGGCAGACCGGGGTCGCGCGGACGATATTCGCGAGACCGGGGTACTCGAGACCTGGTTCACGGGCAATCCGGTATACGTAAGCAAAGGTAGCGATCCGAACGCTCTAAAGAGGCCTAACTAAATGACAATGAGCATCATTTTTCGTGCGACGCCCATTCTGATCGGCGCGACCCTGGCCGCGCTGGCCGCCCGCGCCTCCGAGTTTCCGACACCCTTGCCGGCGGACACCGGGCACAAGGTCGAGACCCTGCCCGCGAAATATCCGACGAATTGGGCGTTTCTGAATTACGCGAGCGATCGGATCGAATTGCGCAATGTGGGCAGCGATACCCGCGAGGTGAAGGCCGAATTGCAGGCGCACGATTCGGCCACGCTTCTGGTTTCGGACAAGCGCCCCGAGGTTTACGTGGCCGATACGGTGTGGTCGCGCGGCGTGCGCGGTACGCGCACCGACTTCATCACGATTTACGATGCCCCGACGCTGAATGCGGCCGATGAAATCGTACTGCCGGGCGCAAAGCGAGGGCTCATGACGGCGATGGAGGGGATGTTCGCCTTCACTGACGATCAACGCATGGCGCTGGTGTTCGATTTCACGCCGGCTTCCTCGGTGACCGTCGTCGACCTGGTGAAGCGCCGCGTGTTGGGCGACATCGATATCCCCGGCTGTTCGCTGGTGTACCCTTCGGGCGTGCGCGGCTTTTCGACCCTGTGCTCGAGCGGCACCTTGCTCTCGGTGCGCCTCGATGAGAAAGGCGCGGTAGCGGGCCGCAGCGAATCCAAGATCTTCAATCCGCTCGATACCGATCCCTTGTTCACCTCGAGCGCCGTGGTGGCCGGGGTTCGCTATTTTCCGAGCCTGCGTGGCCGGGTGCAGCCGATCGACATGAAGACCGACGATGTCAAGGTGCTGCCCGACTGGCCGCTGGTGTCCGCCGCCGAGCAAGCGGCTCACTGGCGACCGAGCGGCTGGCAAGTCATCGCCGGTGACGATCAAAAGCTGCTGTACGTGTTGATGCAAGCCAATGCCGAGGAGGGCACGCACAAGGATCCCGCCAACGAAGTATGGGTCTTCAACCCGGCCACCCAGGCGCGGGTACGGCGACTGCGGCTGGTGCGGCCGGGCTCCTCGGTCGCGCTGAGTCACGGCGCGACGCCCCTGCTATTGGTGCAAGCGGCGGATCGGCTCGATGTCTACGATCCTCAATACGGCAATCTGATCCGGAGCCTGGAATTGTCACGATGGAACAGCGCCCGCATGCAGATCGAGCCGGTGCGTTGACGATGGGCGTGGGCACAGTGCTCGGCGTGGCGCGGCTGCTCGCCGCTCAGTTGGCGGCGTTTCTGGCCATGCTGCTGTTGGCGTCGGCGGCGCACAAAGGGGTGCGCTTCGCGCATGCCCGCAAAGCAGTGCGTGAATTCGCGGGCGTACCGCGCTCGGCGTCGGCGGCGGTCGCCTCCGCCGCGGCTGTCGGTGAGCTGCTGGCGGCGGCGGCGCTGCTGGTGCCGGCCTATCGTCTGGCCGGTGCGTCTCTTGCCGCGCTGATTTGGGGCGCGTATCTCGCGCTGATTCTGCGCGCCATCGGTCAAGGCCGGCGCGATGCCGATTGCGGCTGCAGTTTCGCGGCCAAGCCGCATCCGCTCGGAGCCTTCGAGGTGGCGCGAAACGCGATCCTCGTGGCGTTCGCCGTGCTCGTCGGCGTATCCGCGGCGAGCGGCGCGGTGCCGGTGGCCGCATCCCAGGTATTGGCGGCGTGCGCGTTGCTGGCGCTGTATGGGGCGCTCGAGCAAGTGATGGCGGTGCGGCCGCTGCGCCGCGGAGCCGCGGCATGAGCTTCGTGATCGCCTCGCAGATCGCCCTTTGGGTGGCACTCGGCGTGCTCGGCGTGGTATGCATCGCGCTCGCGAGGCAAATCGGGGTGCTGCATCAACGCATCGCGCCTGCAGGCGCGCTGGCGCTGCGCCAGCCGCTGAAGCTTGGGGAAATGACGCCTGAGATGACCTTGACCGGCTTGGATGGGGCGCCCGTGAAGATCGGCGGAGTGCGCGGCGGACGCAGCCAGCTGGTGCTGTTTCTCTCGCCGGACTGCGAGGTCTGCGAGGCGCTGCTGCCGGCGCTGCGCTCGGCGTACGGCGCCGAACGCGGCTGGCTCGAAATGGTGTTGGCGAGCGACGGGGAACCCGAAAAGCATGCCGAGTTCGTCCGCGACAAGGGCTTGACCAAGTTTCCTTATGTGTTATCGGAACACTTGGGGCGCAGCTACTGGGTCGCGAAGCTGCCGTATGCGGTATTGATCGACGAAGCGGGCAGACTGTCGGCGACCGGCCTGGTGAATACGCGGGAGCATTTGGAAAGTCTGCTCGTAGCCAAGGAAAGCGGTGTCAGCAACATCCAGCAGTACCTCGGTCAGCGTGACCAGAGGCGTGCCTCTTCGGGAGAATAATGTGGCGCAATTCGATCGTTTGACGGAAAAGGCGTTGCGCGGCTTAGCGAGCCGCACGTCGCGACGTAGTGTGTTCAGCATTCTCGGCGGATTGCTCACAGGTGCGGCGACACTGCCTCTATTGCCGGTTGCGCGCAGCGCCGAGGGCGCATCGAATTCCGATGATCCGAATTCCGGGCTGGTCCCGCCGCAATACTCGGGCAATCCGCAAGATCCCGGCGATCGGACCAGGTGCGATTATTGGCGCTATTGCGCCATCGACGGATCGCTGTGTTCCTGCTATGGCGGCAGCGTCACGTCACTGTCCGCCCGGCACCGAGATGTCGCCCATCACCTGGATCGGCACCTGCCGTAATCCGGCGGATCAGCGCAATTACATCATTTCCTATAACGATTGTTGCGGCGGGATTGCCTGGGGGCGATGTGCCTGCCAAAACAACCGGGGCGACCGGCCGGTGGTGCGCCCGCAAACTAATAATGAGATCACCTGGTGTTTCGGCACCAAGAGTCAAGCCTACACCTGCACGGTCGCGCTGATCCTGGGTGTGGCCGTTGAGAAGCAGTAAGGCAATGCCGCGGCGCATGCGGGCGCTGCGCGGATCGGCGCTGTTGGCCGCCGGCGTTTTGTCGGTGGCACCGCTTGCGCACTTGGCACCCGTCGGCGAAGCGGCCGAACCCACGCCACCGGCCGATGCACCGGCGGGCGTCATGAGTTCCCGGCTCGCCTGGCAGAATTGGACTTTGAACTGTCAGGGATGCCATCAGCCGGACGGCACCGGTTCGGTCAATGCCGCCCCGAGCCTCGCGGGCAACGTGGCCAAATTCCTGTCGGTGCCGGGCGGGCGCGAGTACCTCGGCCGCGTCCCGGGAGTCGCGAACTCGCCGCTGGCGGACGCCGAATTGGCCGAGGTGGTCAATTGGATGTTGTGGAGATTCGACCGGGAAGATGTGCCGTCGAATTTTCAGCCGTTCACCGCCGCCGAGATCGGCCAATTGCGCACGCGGCCGCTGCGACTAGAGGCTTCGCAGGTCCGCAACGATCTACTGAAGAAGGCCCAAGAATCGGGGCGGCCGTGACGCGGACCGGCTCTCGCGAGGAAGTGATCAACACCGCCTGCCCGCGGGACTGCTACGACACGTGCGGAATCACGGTCATTCGGCGCGACGGTGTGGTCACGGCGGTTCGCGGCAATCCGCAGCACCCGGTGAGCCGGGGAACCCTGTGCGGCAAGTGTTCGACGGCATACAACCGGGAATGGCGCGACCCGGCCCGGCGCTTGACTCGGCCGCTGCGGCGCGTGGGCCGCAAGGGCCACGGAGGCTTCGAAGCGGTGTCCTGGGAGTGGGCGATCGGCGAGATCGCCGCACGACTCTCGCGCATTGTCGACACACACGGGGCGCGAGCGGTATTGAACGCGCATTACACGGGAACGATTTCTCTTCTGGCCGGCATGGCGCCGATGCGCTTTTTCAATCGATTGGGCGCAACCGAAGTGACGCCCGACACGATTTGCAACATGGCGGGACACGTCGCGCTGCGCTACGTGTACGGCACATCGGTCGACGGCTTCGATCCGCGGGCCGCGCAAGATGCGGCGTGCATCGTCGTGTGGGGCGCGAACCCGCACGCCTCGGCGCCGCATGCTCATGACCATTGGCTGCCCGAGGCGCCGGGCAGGGTGATCGTCGTCGACCCGATCCGAACGCCGACCGCGGCACAGGCGGATATTCATCTGCAGCCATTTCCCGGCAGCGACGCGGCGCTGGCGTTTGCGCTGCTGCACGTGATCCGTCGCGACGGCCTCATCGACGAGGAATTCATCACGGCGCATGTGCTGGGTTGGGATGAAATCGAGCCCACGATTGCGGCGTGCGATCTTGCGAAATTGAGCGCACTCACCGGTGTCCCTGCCGCACTCATCGAGCAAGCGGCGCACCTGTACGGCGAAGGACCTTCGCTGCTCTGGTTGGGTCAGGGCCTGCAGCGGCAGGCGGGCGGCGGCAACGTCATGAGGGCCTGCGCGATGTTGCCGGCGCTCACCGGCAATTTGTGCAAGCCGGGGGCGGGATTTTTGTACCTGAACGGCAATATGAGACAGCGCGGAATCGATGAGCAGTATCTGAGCGGCGCTCACCTGGCGAGGGGCGCCGCGCCGGAGGTGAGCCACATGGATTTCGCCGAAGTCCTGGAGGATCCGGCGCGCGCGCGCGCGCTGTTCGTGTGGAACATGAATCCCCTGGCCTCATGTCCGCAGCAGGCGCGGCTGCGCCGCGCTCTCGAGCGCGAGGACCTGTTGACCATAGCCCTCGACCTCTTTCCCACGGACACGACCGCGTTCGCCGATTACGTCCTGCCCGCGGCGAGTTTTCTGGAATTCGATGATCTGATCGCCTCGTATTTTCATTTGACCCTGTCCGCGCAGATCAAAGCGATGGAACCCTGCGGCAATGCGCTGCCGAATCAGGAGATCTTTCGCCGTCTGGCGCACGCCATGGATTTTTCCGAACCCGCGCTGCAGGAGAGCGATGCCGAGATGCTCTGCTCGCTGCTGGCGCGCAGCGGGCTTGGGCATGATTTCGCATCGCTCAAGGCGAAGGGCACGATTTGGATACCGAACGAGACGCTGGTGCAGTTCGCCGACCGGGTATTCGACACCCCGAGCGGGCGCATCGAAATCGCGAGCGCGCGCGCCGAGGCGGACGGGCTGCCGCGGCTTGCGCAATGCGCGTGCGAACCGCGTCCGCAGGCGGGAATGCTGCGCTTGCTGACCCCGGCGCACGCATGGCTGCTCAACACGAGTTTCGGCAACGTGCGAAGAATTCGTGCGCGGCTGGGGCCCGCGGTCATTGCACTGCACCCGGAGGATGCCGCCGAGCGGCGCTTGCGGGACGGGGATGCCGCGCTGGTCCATAACCGCACCGGCCGGCTGGAATTGCGGGTCACGATATCCGATCAGATGCCCCGCGGCGTCGCGCTTGCGCACAAGGGCCGATGGCTCGCGACCGATCCCTCGCAGGCCAACGTCAACGTGTTGAATCCGGGAGACAAGAGCGACATGGGCGAGAGCACCGCCGTGCACAGCGTGCAAGTCAGGGTCGAACGCGCCTCTCAGGTACCCGCGCGATGAAAACCGAGACCGGCACCGCTGCCCATGCCGTGCCAAAAATAGCGCTCGTGCGCGACTAAGCCGGTCGATCGCTTCGGCGGGCTGTTTCATGTCAAACGTTCGGTTGCGCGGGCACGGGCGCGGGCCTGCGCGCGTCGCGGCCGTAGTAATTGGGGTAGTCGGGGCTCAAACCCTTGAAGCGCCGGTGCACCCAAAGATATTGCTCCGGCGCTTTGAGAATCTGCTGTTCGAGCAACGTATTCAACCGCTGGGTGTCCTCGCGGGGGTCGGGCCCCGGAAAATCCTCGAGCGGCGGACTGATGACGACCCGGTAGCGGCCGTTTGCCAGCCGTTCGGGAAAGTAGGTCATCACCCGAGCTCCCGAAATGCGCGCCAGGCGCGAGGTGGCGGTGTTGGTGGCGGCCGGGATGCCGAAGAAGTTCACCATCGCCGCGCCCTTGTTGCGATAGCTCTGATCCGCCGCGTACCACACGGGCTCGTTGTTCTTGAGCGCCCGGATCATCGAACGGATGTCATCGTAGGCGATCGGCTTCCCGTGCCGGCAGAAATTGCTGTACATGATGTGGGTGAGCAATGCGTTTTTGCTCGGCCGAAAGATGATGTTGAGCGGTATCACCGCCCCGAGCATGCGGGTGGTAAGTTCCAGGGTGGTGAAATGGCCGCCGAGCAGAATGGCGCCGCGTCCCAGGGCGAGCGCCGCCTGAAGATGTTCGAGACCCTGCACTTCGGCGAACTCGCTCACCCGCGCGTCCGTGCTCCACCAGGTCATCGCCGTTTCGCACATCGCCAGGCCCAAACTTCGGCAGTGCCGATCGAGCAGGCGCTCGCGCTCCGCGACGGTCAGCTTCGGCAGGCACAGTTCGATATTGCGCCGCGCGATGCGCACGTGGGCGAGGGGCAGGTGCCGGATCAGGAGCCCAACTGCCGCGCCCACCCAACGCTGCCACGAGACGGGCAGCAACTCGACGCCGCGCATCAGCGACAACCCGAGCCATGTCGGCCAGAAACGCGGTCGCAGGAACTCTAGCCGCATCGCACCTGCCCCCGTGCACTCGACGCCGCCGGGCCCGAACGGCGGTGCACAGCTGGATGCTTGGCTGAAACGGTTTCAATCGCGTTGATGCGAATGGGGCAAATCCTACCAATGGTGCTCGAGTGGCGCGCGAATGCGCGCTAAAGAATAGCCGCGTTGCGCAGCCGTTACCAGGCGCGAGGCGAGTCGATTGCCGAATCAGGCCTGTCCGCCGGCAGATCCGGCCAGCGTGTCCGGTGCGGGGGGGGGTGATGCGGCAATGCCGCATTCAGGCATTTCGGCATATGGGTATTGGAGTTGCCGGGGCTTGGCTTGTGGCCTCGTATTTGCGAAATATTCGTGCTAATCAGTAATTTGCTGTAGAATCCGCGCCGGTTCGTGAATTTCTACTTGGTCCGTTTATGGTCAGCGCGCCGCCCCGGCGTCACCTTGGCCACAACCCACAAAGCAGGTTTCTTCGACCCAGGTGGCCGGCATTCCGCTCGACTTGTTGAGTACGCGTGACTGGCCGATAGTTTCTTTTGTAGTAGGTATTCTTCACATGACGAAAATGTATGTTGGCAATCTCCCGTTCTCGATGGACGAAGCCGCGGTACGCGCGCTGTTTGAAAAGCATGGCCCGGTACAGTCGGTGGCGTTGATCAATGATCGCGACACCGGTCGGCCCCGCGGCTTTGGCTTCGTTGAAATGGCAAGTGCGGATGCCGCGCGCGCCATGCAGGCCTTGAACGGCCACGACGTAGACGGGCGTGCGCTCAAGGTGAATGAGGCTCAGGAGCGCACCGGCGGCGGTGGCGGCGGTGGATCGCGGGGTCCGAAGCGCTGGTAAGGCGCCCCTTGGATTGAGCGAGCACTGGGGCCGCAGCGATGCGGCCCCAGTCGTTTTTCGGGCGACGGAAACCGTAATCAGGGTTTACGCTCAAGTCGGGTTTGCCTATAATCGCGGCCCGTAGGCGTGGGATCGGAGGTGAGCCTCGATCTTGAGCGCGCGGTTCCCGAGGGACCGTGCGGATGTACGCGTGTTGCGCAAGGGGCCCCTAGGAGGGGCTTTTTCATTGAAGACTTAGGGGGCCGATGGTCCCCTTTTTTGTTTGGATTTGCGCTTCTTGGCGAAGCGTCGTTTGCGAAGGGTTTTAGACGAATGCGCGAAGCTTTGATGGGAATGTTGGAGGCGCCGATAGAGGCGCTCGGCTTTGAATTGGTCGACATCGAGTTTGCGCAGGCGGGGCGCGGCGGAGTGTTACGGATTTACATCGACCGCCGAGCGGGCGCTGCTGCCGGTGCGGGTGCCGATGAGGGTGCGCACGGGGCCGAGTCGCATATTACGGTGGATGACTGCGCGATGGTGAGTCATGCGGTCAGCCGGGTGCTCGAGGCAGAAGATCCGATCAAGGGTCATTACACCTTGGAGGTTTCTTCGCCGGGATTCGATCGGATCCTGCGCACGCGCGCGCATTTCGAGCGGTTTGTGGGCGCGAGGATATTCGCCGAGCTGAAGCTGCCCATCGATGGGCGGCGGCGGTTCGTCGGGCTGTTGAAATCGATCGCAGGCGACTCGATTGTGGTGGAGGTGGACGGACAGGCCCATGGCTTGCCGCTCGATCGGATACAGAAGGCAAGATTGCGGCCCAGTGACCAGGAGTCCGGACTATGAACAAAGAAATATTGATGGCGGTCGATGCGGTTTCCAACGAGAAGGGTGTGGAGAAGGAAATCATTTTCGAAGCGCTCGAGGCGGCGCTGGCTTCGGCGACGCGCAAGAAGTACGGCGAAGAATTGGACGTGCGGGTGTCGATCAATCGAAAGACCGGCGCCTACGACACGTTCCGCCGCTGGAAGGTATTTGCCGACGAGTCCACCGAGCTCGAAGTTCCCGAGCGCGAGTTGCGCATGGACGACGCCCGTGACATCGACAAGGACGTTGAGCCGGGCGGGTACGTCGAGCAGCCCATGGAATCGGTGCCGTTCGGCCGAATTCTTGCGCAAACCGCCAAACAGGTGATCGTGCAGAAGGTGCGCGAGGCGGAGAGAGCGCAAGTGGTGGACGCGTACAAGGATCGCGCGGGGACCCTGGTCAGCGGCATCGTCAAGCGAGTCGACCGCAACGGCGTGTTCGTCGATCTCGGCGCGAACGCCGAGGGATTCATCGCACGCGAGGAATTGATTCCGCGCGAGCCCGTGCGTTCGCAGGACCGTATCAAGGCGTACCTGAAGGAGGTGCGCAGCGAGCCGCGCGGCCCGCAGCTGTTTTTGTCGCGCACCGCGCCCGAGTTCCTTATCGAGTTGTTCAAGCTGGAGGTGCCCGAAGTGGGCCAGGGCCTCATCAACATCCTGGCGGCCGCCCGCGACCCGGGTGTGCGCGCCAAGATTGCGGTGCGCAGCAACGACCCGCGCGTCGATCCGGTGGGCGCCTGCGTCGGCATGCGCGGATCGAGAGTGCAGGCCGTCTCGAACGAAATCGCCGGCGAGCGTGTGGACATCATTCCGTTCGATGAAAACGCCGCGCAATTCGTCATCAACGCCATGGCGCCGGCCGAAGTCACCTCGATCGTCGTCGACGAGGATTCGCACTCGATGGACATCGCCGTATCCGAGGACAAGCTCTCGCAGGCCATAGGTCGCGGCGGCCAGAACATCCGGCTGGCGAGCGAACTCACCGGCTGGGAATTGAACGTGATGAGCGAATCGCAGGCGGAAGCGAAGAGCGAGACGGAGTCCCTGGCGCTGCGTGAAACCTTCATGAAGCAGCTCGATGTCGACGCGGACGTCGCGAGCATCCTGGTGCAGGAAGGCTTTTCGACCATCGAGGAGATCGCCTACGTTCCGGCGAGCGAACTGAACGCCATCGAGGAGTTCGACGAGGAGATCGTCAAGGAATTGCGTACAAGAGCGCGCGACGTACTGTTGACGCAGGCCATCGCCAGCGAGGAATCGATGGACGGCGCCGAGCCGTCGGAGGATCTGGTGGAGGTGGCGGGCGAGCCTTTGAGCAAGGCCCTGGCCCGCAAGGGGGTCAAAACTCGCGACGACCTGGCCGATCTGGCGGTCGATGAGCTGGTCGAAATGGGCGGTGTCGACGAGAAGAAAGCCGCCGAATTGATCATGAACGCCCGCAAACACTGGTTCGCGGAAGAAGTTAAGGCTTAGGAGCAGCACAATGGCAGATGTAACCGTCGCGCAATTCGCCGAGGTGCTGAAAGTGCCCGTCGATCGGCTGCTGCAGCAGCTCGATCAGGCCGGGATCAAAGTCGACAGTGCGGAAGACATGATCAGCGAGGACGCGAAGCACGAGTTGCTAACGCACCTGCGCCGCAGCCACGGGCATGACGACGCGCAGGCGGATTCGGCCCCGCGAAAGATCACTTTGCGGCGCAAATCGCAGTCGGAGCTGAAGCTTGCGAGCCCGCAGGGGCGCGCACGAACCGTGAACATCGAGGTGCGCAGCAAGCGCACCTACGTGAAGCGCGAGGTGCTCGAGGACCAGGCGCGGCACCAGCAGGAGGAGATCGACCGGCAGCGCGAGACCGAAGAGCAGGCGAAGGCCGCGCTCGAGCGCGCGGAGCGCGAGCGGATGGAGAAGGAGCGGATCGACCGCGAGCGGCTCGAGGAGGAGAGCCGGCGCCGCAGCGACGAGGAGAATCGCAAGCGAACGGCGGAGGAAGAAGCGCGGCGCCAGTCCGAGTTGCAGGCGAGGGAACAAGCCGAGCGCGAGCGTAAAGCCGCGGCCGCGGCAAAGCCGGGCAAGGCGGCGCGCGAAGTCCCGGACGACAAGACCACGCGCTACGGCCGGCAAGAGCTGCACATTGTCGGCGACGTCAGTTCGCGGCACAAAAAGAAGAAGTCGCGCGACGGCCGGCGCCGTTCGGTCGGCGAGACCGACAGCAAGCACGGCTTTGAAATGCCGACGGCGCGCGTGGTGCGCGAGGTGCCGATCGGCGAAGCGATGACGGTGGGCGAACTCGCGCAAAAGATGGCCGTGAAAGCCACCGAAGTCATCAAGGTCATGATGAACATGGGAGTCATGGCGACGATCAATCAAATGATCGAGCAGGACACCGCCGTGCTGGTAGTCGAAGAGATGGGTCACATCCCGGTACTGCGCAAGGAACATGTCATCGAGGATGATCTGCAGGGCGAGGCCGATGCGTCCCTCGAGGTGTTGCCGCGGCCGCCGGTGGTGACCGTGATGGGACACGTCGATCACGGCAAGACTTCCTTGCTCGACTACATTCGACGCACCAAGGTGGCGGCGGGCGAGGCGGGCGGAATCACGCAGCATATCGGCGCGTATCACGTGGAAACCGCGAAGGGGATGGTCACCTTCCTCGATACCCCCGGCCACGCGGCGTTCACCTCCATGCGCGCGCGCGGTGCGCAGGTCACCGACATCGTCATTTTGGTGGTGGGCGCCGACGACGGCGTTATGCCGCAGACGATTGAGGCCATCCAACACGCTCAGGCGGCCAAGGTGCCGATCGTGGTGGCGCTCAACAAGATGGACAAGCCGGAGGCCGATCCGGAGCGAGTCAAGCAGGAGCTCACCAAGTACGGCGTGATTCCCGAGGAATGGGGCGGAGAGAACATCTTCGTGCCGGTTTCGGCGCGCACGGGTCAGGGCGTCGATCAGCTGCTCGACAGCATTCTGCTGCAGGCCGAGGTGCTCGAATTGAAGGCGCCCAGGGCGGGTCTGGCCGCGGGCCATGTGATCGAGTCCAGCCTCGAGAAGGGCCGCGGCGCGGTCGCCACGGTGCTGGTGCTGCGGGGCACCTTGAAGCTCGGCGATCCGATTCTGATCGGCCAGGAATTCGGCCGGGTGCGGGCGCTGTTCGACGAGGCCGGGAAGCCGGTCGAGTCGGCCGGACCCTCGATTCCGGTCGTGGTATTGGGGCTTTCGGGCGCGCCGAACGCGGGCGATGAGCTGTTGGTGGTCGAGAGCGAACGCAAGGCGCGCGAAGTGGCGATGCATCGCCAGGCCAAATCGCGCGACGTCATGCTCGCGCAAAAGGAGCGCGAACATGCAGGACGTGTTCTCGAGCATGGGTGAGAACAAGCCCAATGTGGTGCAGCTGCTGGTCAAGGCGGACGTGCAGGGCAGCGTCGAGGCACTGCGCGATGCTCTGAACGGTTTGTCGACCCCCGAGGTCGCGGTCAACGTGGTGGCCTCCGGGGTGGGCGGGCTCACCGAATCGGACGTCACTCTGGCGGCGGCGTCCAAGGCGCGTATCATCGCATTCAACGTGCGCGGTGATGCCGCAGCGCGTGCCGCGATCAAGGACCACGGCGTCGACGTGCGCTATTACAGCATCATCTACGAAGCCATCGACGATATTCGCGCGGTGCTTACCGGCATGCTGGCGCCGGAGGTGAAGGAGCAGATCGTCGGCCTCGCCGAAGTTCGCAGCGTGTTCCGCTCGAGCAAATTCGGCACCGTCGCCGGCTGCATGGTGATCGACGGCTACGTGCGGCGGAACTTCCCGATTCGGGTATTGCGCGACAATGTCGTCATATTCGAAGGCGCTTTGGAGTCGCTGAAGCGCTTCAAGGACGACGTCAACGAGGTGCGCGCCGGAACCGAATGCGGCATCGGCGTGAAGAACTACAACGACGTGCGTGAAGGCGACCAGATCGAGTGTTATTCGCGGGTGGAAGTGGCGCGCTCGCTGTAAGGGTAGCGCATTTAGGCGGGCAGCATGGCGAAGGACAATCCGCGCGCTCGGCGCCTGGGCGAACAAATCCAACGGGAGCTGACCGAGCTGTTGCGCCGCGACGTCAAGGACGAGCGCATCGGCAACGTCACGATCACCGCGGTCGACGTCACCGGGGACTTGCGCACGGCGCGTGTCCATTATCTGGTGTTCGGCAAGCAGGGCCCGGATCCGAAGGTGCAGCGCGGATTGGAAAGCGCGGCGGGTTTCTTGCGAAATGCGCTGTCGCGATCCCTGATGATCCGCTACACGCCCACATTGAGCTTTTCGCTCGACACCTCGATCGAGCACGGGGTACGGTTGAGCCAGTTGATCGACTCGGCCAATAAGCGAGAGCCGGGCCGCGGGGTGGAGTGATGCCCGAGGACATTCACGGCATCCTGTTGCTCGACAAGCCGCTCGGAGTGAGCTCGGCGGGCGCGGTGGCGCGCGTGAAGCGGCTTTTTAATGCGCGCAAGGCCGGCCACACCGGCTCGCTCGACCCGCTCGCCTCCGGGATGCTGCCGATTTGCTTCGGGGAGGCGACCAAGTTCGGCGCGCAGCTGCTCGATGCGGACAAGAGCTATCGCGTGACGGTGCGTCTGGGAGAGCGGACCGCGAGCGCCGATCAGGAATCGGCGGTGATCGAGCGGCGCGGCTTGCCGGACTTCTCCGTGCAACGGATGCTGCGGGCGCTCGAGGAGTTCCCGCGCGATTACGCGCAGGTTCCGCCGATGCACTCGGCAATCAAGCAAGACGGCAAGCCCTTGTATGAATATGCGCGGGCGGGGCAGTGGCGAGAGCGGCAGCCGCGCGCGGTCGTGATTCGCGAGATGCGTCTGATCGAATGGCGCTCGCCCGACTTGTCGTTTGATGTGCGCTGCACGAAGGGCGCATACATACGGGTGCTTGGCGGAGGATCTGGCGGCGCGCCTGGAGACCATCGGCCATGTCGTCGGTCTGCGCCGCTTGGGCGTGGCACCGTTCGCCAGCGAGCGGCAATGGACTTTCGAGACCCTGCAATCGATGCCGCTCGAGCAGCGTTTGGCGGCTTTGCTGCCGGTCGATGCGGCTTTGACCGAGTGGCGGCGATTGGATTTGCCGGCGGACGGCGTCAGTGCGTTCCGGCAGGGGCAGACGGTGTCGCTGCCGGATCCGCTGCCCGGCGTTGAGGGCGAATGGCGGGAATGAGCCTGAAAATGTGCGAATTTATGCCGCCGGGATCGGGTTTTTCGGGTTGGGGGCGGTCGAGCCGGCGGGCCGGTTGGTGCCGCTGCGGCTAATTTCCACGGCGAGGAGCCTGCCTGAGGATTCCACATGGCCGCGGCCGAGGTAGATTTGCGCTTGGGCGAGGCGGGACCGACGATGTTTGGTAGATCCAAATGAGGAGGGACCAACGACGCCCAAGCGCAAATCCACCCGGCCCCACGGGTTGCGCCTGCAAGGCGCGTCTGCGGCGTTGCGAGGCTTGCGCGTAGTCGTGGCTACGCGCCGCGCCTCGCGCCTTGCATCCGCATCCTTGCAGAGCGCAACGCGGCTCATGCGGAATCCTCAGGCAGGCTCCTGGAATCGAGCTTGAGGGCGAGTGCCGCGACGCGTACAATGCGCGGCTTCCTAAAGGGTCTAAGTTATTGATTGAGGTTTGATTATTTCTATGCCACTTACTCGCGAAGAAAAATCGGGCGTGGTCGGTAAATTTCAGCGCAGTGCGCACGACACCGGCTCTCCCGAAGTTCAAATTGCCTTGTTGTCCGAGCGCATCAACGGCTTGAGTCAGCATTTCAGCACGCACAAAGCCGATCACGCGTCGCGTCGCGGATTGCTCAAGATGGTCAATCAGCGGCGCAAGCTGCTCGACTATCTGAAGAGCACGACACCGGACAAGTACACGCAATTGGTCGAACGTCTAGGTTTACGCCGCTAACAGGCGCCGCCGCCGGCTCCTGCTGATCAGGCGAGAGCGGGTGCATTTCATTTTCTTTCCGACTAAGGGGCCTATGTGAGCCATCCTAAGAAAAGTTTTCAATACGGCGACCACACCGTAACAATCGAAACGGGCGAACTCGCGCGTCAGGCGGACGGTGCCGTACTCGTCAGTATGAGCGACACCGTGGTGCTGGTAACCGCGGTGGGCCTCAAGAAGCCGACACCGGGCCGCGATTTTTTCCCTCTGACGGTCAATTACCAGGAAAAGACCTACGCTGCGGGACGCATTCCGGGCGGCTTCTTCAAGCGTGAAGGCCGACCGACCGAAAAGGAAACCCTCACTTCGCGTTTGATCGACCGGCCCATTCGGCCGCTGTTCCCGGACGGTTTCACCAATGACGTGCAAGTCGTGGCCTCGGTGCTCTCGGTCAATTCCGATGTCGACCCCGACATTGCATCGCTGATCGGCGCCTCCGCGGCGCTGGCGATTTCGGGCATGCCGTTCATGGGACCGATCGGCGCCGCCCGTGTCGGCTACCAGGATGGCAAGTACATCCTGAATCCCACCGCGACCCAGCTCGGCACCTCGAAACTGGATCTGGTGGTTGCCGGCACCGAAGAAGGCGTGCTGATGGTCGAATCCGAAGCGAGCGGCCTGGATGAGGACATCATGCTCGGTGCGGTGATGTTCGGGCACGAACAGATGCAAACCGCGATCAGGGCGATCAAGGAGCTTGCGGCCGAAGCCGGCAAGCCGAAATGGAATTGGACCATGCCCTTGGAGATCGGCGATCTGAAGCTGGCCGTGAGTTCCTTTGCCGAGAAGGATCTGGCCGCGGCATATGCGATCACGGAGAAGCAGCAGCGTCACACCAGGATCGGCGAAATCAAGAATGCACTGCTTGAGGCGCTAGCCGGGGGCGAAGCTCCGAAGTTCACCAAGGAGGAAGTCGCCACGGAATTCTTCAACCTCGAACACCGGCTGGTGCGCCAGCGAATTCTGGAGGGACATCCGCGTATCGACGGCCGCGACACGAAGACGGTGCGTCCGATCAATATCCGCACCGGCGTTTTGGCGCGCACTCACGGATCGGCCCTGTTCACCCGCGGGGAGACTCAGGCGTTGGTGGTGACCACGCTGGGCACAGGGCGCGATGCGCAAATCATCGACGGCCTGACCGGAGAGCGCAAAGAGCCGTTCATGCTGCACTACAATTTCCCGCCGTTCAGCGTCGGCGAAACCGGCATGATGGGATCGCCGAAGCGACGCGAGATCGGCCACGGCAATCTGGCCAAGCGAGGGGTCAAGGCGGTGATGCCCGATCTGGAGAGATTCCCCTACGTGATTCGCGTGGTATCGGAAATTCTCGAGTCCAACGGCTCGAGTTCCATGGCCTCGGTGTGCGGCACCAGCTTGGCATTGATGGACGCGGGCGTACCGATCAAGGCGCCGGTGGCCGGCGTGGCCATGGGTTTGGTCAAGGAAGGCGCGCGCTTTCAGGTGCTCACCGACATCTTGGGCGACGAAGATCACCTGGGCGACATGGATTTCAAGGTGGCCGGCACCAAGGACGGCATTACCGCGCTGCAAATGGACATCAAGATCACGAGCATCACCAGCGAGATAATGAAGGTGGCACTGGAGCAGGCGCGCGCCGGCCGGTTGCACATCTTGGGCGAGATGAACAAGGTGCTCGCCAAACCGCGCGAGAACATGTCCGAGTGGGCGCCGACCATCATCACATTGAAGATCGATCCGGAAAAGATTCGCGACGTCATCGGCAAGGGCGGCGCCGTCATACGTCAGATCACCGAAGAGACCGGCACCTCGATCGACATCGAGAACGACGGCACCGTGAAAATCGCCTCGGTGCAAGGTGCGGCCGGCCGCGAAGCGCAGCGGCGAATCGAGTTGATCACGGCGGACATCGAAGTCGGCCGCATCTACGAAGGCAGGGTCGCACGACTGATGGATTTCGGCGCGTTCGTGACCATACTTCCGGGCCGCGACGGATTGGTGCACATATCGCAGATATCCGAGGAGCGCGTTGAGCGCGTGGGTGATAAATTGAAGGAAGGCGACGTGGTGCGCGTCAAGGTGCTCGAAGTGGATCGGCAGGGGCGTGTGCGCCTGTCGATGCGCAATGTCGACGCGGCCTGATCACAGGCGCCCGGCAACCCTCGCGCAGTTCTGGGCGGGCGCCATACGGGCGCAGGCGGTTCAAGAACTCATGGCCACGGACCCGCACCCGCCGCCCGAATTCCGCATCGAGGCCACTCTCGCCAACACTCGCGAGTTTCAGGCGGCGTTCGGCATTGCCGATTCGAGCCCCATGATGAGCGCGGAACGCTGCGTCATTTGGTGAGGTTCGATTCGTCGCGATCCATCTCCGCGTCGCGCACACGCGCCGGTGACAGCGCCTTGTAGCCTTCCTCCGGGCTGCGAGGCCGCGGCGCATCCGCGGCGCCAATCGGCTTGGCGCGTTCACGGGGCGGCAGGTGCTGGTTCAGGAACTGCCGCAAGGTCTGCTCCAAGTGATTGCTCACCAAGCCCTGTACGCCGCTGCCGTAGGAACGAATCACGCCGATCAGGAAGTCGTGCGTCAGAAGCGGTTCGGGCAGATGCTCTTGTTCAGCGATGACCTGCAGCAGGATGCTGCGCGTGATGTCGGAGTTGCTCTTTTTATCAACGACGACGAAGTCGATTCTCTCGACCACCAACCGCTTCACGTCCGCCAAAGTGATGTACCTGCTTTCAACGGTATCGTAGAGGCGGCGATTCGGATATTTCTTAATCACTCGCGGATCGCTCATAGGGCTCCTCGCTCGTGTGGCCGACGCGCTGCCGGAAGATGCCGGTTCGTGCCTGGCTACCAATGATCATTCCTTGGCTACCGAAGTCAAAGGATAGCGCAATGCCCGCCTAAGGAAAACCGGCTTTATCGGCCGAACTGGCCCCTGCTGATCAGCCCTCCAACGGCAAGGCCAGGCGCCTGGCGACGCGCCCGATCTCCCACTTCTGCGTCGCCCAAGCCCATGCCTCGCCAATGGTGGACGTCGCTCGTTCGGGAGGCGCCCCAAGGCCCAGGCGTTCGAATACGCGAAGCAGTTGCGGCAGCGCCGAGCGACCCTCCATGCGCACGCTGCGGGCGGATTTGGCGAGCTTGCCGCCGCCGGCTTCCACCAGCACCGGAACGTGCGCGTAGGCGGGCGTTGCCAGCCCGAGGAGCCGCTGCAGGTGGATTTGCCGCGGTGTGTTGTCCAGGAGGTCGGCTCCCCGGACCACGTGGGTCACACCGGCGGCGGCATCGTCGATCACCACCGCCAATACGTAGGCAAAGAGCCGATCTCGGCGCGTGAGAATCACATCGCCGACGGCGGCCGCCACGTCCTGTCGATACGTACCCTGAATGCGGTCGGAGAACTGAACGTAGCCCGGATCGACGCGCAGACGCGTGGCCATCGCCGCGCCCGGGTTCAGCGGACCCTGGCGGCAGCTGCCCGGGTAGCGGTCTCCTTCGGCCAAACTGAGGCGGCTGCAGGAACACTCGAAGGTCAGGCCGCGTGCGCGCAACCCGTCAACGGCAGCGGCATAATGCGCCGTCCGATCCGCTTGCCGGACGATCTCGCCATCCCACTCGAAACCAAATGCTCGGAGCGTCTGGACGATGTGGGCGGCGGATCCCGTGACCTCGCGCGGTCGATCCAAGTCCTCGATCCGCAACAGCCAGCGCCCGCCGTTGGCCCGCGCATCCAGATAGCTCGCCGCGGCGGTGTACAGCGATCCCAAGTGCAAATCGCCGGTCGGCGAGGGCGCAAATCGGCCCACGTAGCCTGGAATCGCCCGGGCTCTATGAGCCCCCGCGCTACCGGTATCTGTCGTCGCGGTCGCCGTACTGCTTTTCGCGGCGTTCGCGCCGCTCCTGCGCTTCGACCGAGAGCGTCGCGACCGGCCGTGCCTCGAGGCGCTTGATGCCGATCTCTTCGCCGGTCTCAAGGCAGTAGCCGTAAGAGCCGTCCTCGATTCGCTTCAACGCTTCGTCGATCTTGCGAATCAATTTCCGCTCCCGATCGCGTGTGCGCAATTCGAGGCTGAATTCCTCTTCCTGGGTGGCTCTGTCATTCGGGTCGGGAAAATTCGCCGCCTCATCCTTCATGTGAAGCACGGTGCGGTCCACCTCCACCATCAGATCGCGCTTCCAGTTCTGCAGTATGCGAGCGAAGTGCTCCAACTGCTCCTTGTTCATGTACTGTTCGCCACGGCGCGCGATGTACGGTTTCACATTGCGCGGACCCGCCAACAGACTGGCCGAGGTCCCCGGCTCGCCCTCGGTGTCGTCGTCGAAAGGGGCCGCGCGTCCGGGCATCACCAGCGGCCGAGTGTCGAATCTGATCGGGGCAGGCTTACCGGGGAACGCCTTGCGGGCCGTTAACTTCTGCTCGGCCTTGGCGGGCGCCGGGGGCGATTTTGCGCGTGCCGAACCGGCAGCAGGTTTTGCCGGGGCGGGCTTGGCTGCGGCCTTGGGTACGGACTTGGACTTCGCTGCGGGCTTGTGCGATTTCATCGATGCCTTGGATGCGGCCGACGAGGCTTTGGCGCTGGCCGAGGTCCGCGTCGCCTTGGCCGGGGCGACTTTACGCGCCGCTTTCTTCGAATTGGCCTTTGCCGGCTTCTTAGCCGCCTTATTCGGTTTTTTCGAGGGCATATGCAGTTTCCGCCTCCTAACGAAAGAGCGCGCGATTATACCGACGCAATGCCGCCTGTACAGGCCGTCCGGGCAACATCCTTTAACTTTATTTTGATAATCTAACTCGATGATTGGAAAGCGTATAGGCGGCGGAGGGGAGGCCGGCGCGGCCGGCCGCCGCCGGCGCTACGGCAGCGTGACCGGCGCAATGCCTTGCCACCCTGGCCGGCGGTGTTCAGCCACGATCGTGGTGCAGATGCCGCCTCGCACGTTGAAATCGGCCGCCAGGCGCATGAATCGGGGCGCCGTCGCGGCCACCAGGTCGGCCAGAATTTCGTTGGTCACCGCTTCGTGGTAAGCGCCGCGATTGCGGAACGACCAAATGTAAAGCTTCAGGGATTTCAACTCGACACAGCGCTCATCGGGGACGTATTCGAGATTCAAGGTGGCGAAATCCGGCTGTCCGGTCTTCGGGCACAGGCAAGTGAACTCCGGGATGGTCATACGGATCGTATAGTCGCGTTCCGGCGTGGGATTTTTAAAGATTTCGAGAGAATTATTCATCGCGTCGGGGCGGATGCTCATGGCGCCAGGGGTTTACGAAAGTGGCGTTTACTTTACACTACGCGCCACATTCATGGCCACGCGCCTCGAGTCACGCAACCCCTTACTCGAAGGCCCGTTAAATCCGAGGTCGACAACAACCGATGCGCCTAACGAAACTCAAGATTGCAGGCTTCAAGTCCTTCGTCGATCCGACAACGGTCGGCTTTCCCAGCAGCCTGACCGGCGTCGTCGGTCCGAACGGCTGCGGAAAGTCCAACATCATCGATGCGGTGCGTTGGGTGATGGGCGAGATTTCCGCCAAGCACCTGCGCGGCGAGTCCATGGCGGACGTGATCTTCAACGGCTCGGTGGCGCGCAAACCGCTGGGTAACGCATCCGTGGAATTGGTGTTCGACAACACCGACGGCAAAATCGGCGGTGCTTACGCGAACTACAACGAGGTCGCCTTGCGCCGATCGGTGAGCCGCGACGGGACCTCGGATTATTTCATCAACGGCATCAAGGTGCGCCGCAAGGACATCACGCAGCTCTTTCTCGGCACCGGCTTGGGTTCGCGCAGCTACGCCATCATCGAGCAGGGCATGATATCGCGGGTGATCGAGGCGAGGCCGGATGACTTGAGGGCGTTCTTGGAGGAGGCGGCCGGAATTTCGCGCTACAAGGAGCGCCGCCGGGAGACCGAAAGCCGCATCGGTCAGACGCGCGAGAACCTCGATCGATTGAACGATTTGCGTGACGAGGTGGAGAAGCAGATTCGCCACTTGCAGCGTCAGGCCGCCACGGCACGCCGTTACCAGGTCCTGAAGGAAGATGAGCGAAAATTGCAGGCCGAATTGCTGGCGCTGCGCTTGCAGGGTCTGGATCTCGAGGCCGGCGTCCGCGACGCGGCGACCCAGCACTGCGAAACGGCGATGCATGCGGTCTTGGCGGATCTGCGCGCGGCGGAGTCCGGAATCGAGCAGATTCGCGTCGACCAGTCCGCCAAGAGCGATGCCCTTGGGGCCATCCAGGCGCGTTTCTACGGCGCCGGCGCCGAAGTCACCCGAATCGAACAGAGCATTCAATATGCGCGGGAACTCCAGCAACGGCAGCGTTCGGATTTGGAGCAAGCCGAAGTTCAAGTTCAGGATCTTACCGGTGTGATTCAACGCGATCACGGACAGCTCGATGCGCTGGTGCAGGAGCTGGCGACCATGATTCCCGGTCTCGATTCGGCGCACGAGGAGGAACGCGACGCGCGGCAGCGGTTGGAGAGCTGTGAGCGGGCGCTCGCCACCTGGCAGCTCGCCTCGGGCGCACACGCCCAATCGGTCGCATTGGGACAGCGCGAGACTCAGGTCGAACGCGCTCGGATCGAGCAGCTGGAAAACCAGCAGCGGCGCCTGATGCAACAGCAGGAGCGCGAAGCAGCCGAGCGTTCGGCGCTCGAGCAGCTGCGGCCGGCGGTTTCCCTGGAGACCCTGGCCTCCCAGAGCGATCTTGCGCAACAGGCCGGCGAGAAGGCGGCGTCCGACTTGGCCGATGTGCTCGCCGAATTGGCGGAGGCCCGCGAGCGCGAGCGCGAACGATCGCAGTCGCTCGAGGCGCTGCGCAC
The DNA here is from genome assembly GCA_963813755.1 of uncultured Gammaproteobacteria bacterium. Lineage (GTDB taxonomy): Bacteria > Pseudomonadota > Gammaproteobacteria > Steroidobacterales > Steroidobacteraceae > Bog-1198. The sequence continues at coordinate 287,058 of CAWEZY010000009.1, forward strand.
GCGCTGGCAGCAAGCCCTGGGCTCGCAAGTGTCCACCGAAGCGCTGCAGCAGGCCGCGCTCGGCAAGGTATCCGGCAAGGTCACGCAGTGGCTGAAGGCGCATTCGCTCGACCAGCAGCCGCGGGTCGCGCAACAACTGCGCGTGGAGCGCGGCTGGGAGCGGGCGGTGGAGACCGTATTCGGCTCGTACCTCGAAGCGGTGTGCGTGGACGGCCTCGATGCGGTGACGAGTCTATTGGACAGCTTCGACGGCGGCTATTTGTCGGTCGCCAGCGTGAGCCACGAGCCACCGGGAAATCCGGACGCGGCGAGCTTGCGGACTAAGGTGCACGGCGCACCCTATTTGAGCTCGATGTTGTCGTCGGTGTTGACGGCAGAGACGCTCGGTGAGGCGCTCGAACTGCGGCGCGGAATGTCCGCCGGTCAATCCGTGGTCACTCGGGACGGCATTTGGATGGCCGCGGACTGGCTGCGCCTGTCGCGCGACCGCGAGCCGCATAGCGGCGTGATCGAACGCGAGGAGACGCTGCGCGAGCTGCGCGCCGAGGTGGGCCGGCTCGCCGAGGAAGTTAAAAATCTCGAGCACGAGCTCGGCATCGCCCGTGATTGGGTTCGCGATCGCGAAGATCGCCGCGATCGAATCCAGGTCGACGTCAACCGGCTGCATCGCGAGCATGTGGACCGGCGGGCCGAATTCGATGCGGCTCAAGCGCGAAGGGAGGACGCCGCACGGCGCATGGGCCAGCTCGAGGCGCACCTGGCGGAGGTACGAGCCGACCTTGCGCGCGCGGAAGCCGAACTGAGGGAGTCGCGCGGCCGCATGGAAAAGGCCATCGAGGAACTGGTGGCGCTCGAGCCTGAGCGACTGGAACTCGAGCAGGAACGCGAACGCTTGCGTACCGAACTCGAGGCCGCTCGCGCCGCGGCGCAGGCGGCGCAACAGCGGGCCCGCGACCTGGCGCTGCAGGTCGAATCACGCCGCTCATCGCACGCCTCGCTGCATACCGCACTCGGGCGCTTGGATAAGCAACTGCAGGAATTGACCCAGCGCCGCGACGAATTTGCGCGGCAGCTCGAAGACGGAGGAGCCCCGCTCCAGGCGCAGCTCGAGACGCTCGAAAAGTCGCTGCAGGCGCGTGCGCAGGTGGAGAAGGAGCTCAATGCCGCAAGAATTGCCAGCGACGAGCTCGAAGCTCTGCTACGCGAGCGCGAAGCGCAACGCGCATCGCTCGAGCGGCGGCTCGAGCAGGCGCGCGCCGCCATGGACGAAGCACGGCTCGCTGCCCAGCAAGTTCGAGTACGCCGCGAGGGAGTCGCCGAGCAATTGACGAGCACCCATTTCGAATTGTCCGTTTTGCTCGCGGGGCTTGCGGCGGATGCCACGGTGGAAGGATGGGATTCGCAGCTTGAGGAAATAAGGGGCAAACTCGAGCGCCTGGGTCAGGTGAATCTCGCGGCCATCGGCGAATTCAAGGAGCAATCGGAGCGTAAGGAATACTTGGACCGCCAGTGCAGGGATCTGACCGACGCTCTGGGGACTCTGGAATCGGCGATGCGCAAGATCGAACGCGAAACTCGCACACGGTTCCAGGATACGTTCGATCGGGTGAACGCCGGACTGAAGGAAAAATTCCCGCGCCTATTCGGCGGCGGCCACGCGTATTTGGAGCTGACCGGCGAGGAGCCCGAGGCGGCCGGCGTGTCGGTGATGGCGCGCCCGCCCGGCAAGCGCAACAGCACCATCAACCAATTATCGGGTGGCGAAAAGGCATTGACGGCGGTCGCGCTGGTATTTGCGATTTTCGATTTGAATCCGGCGCCGTTCTGTCTGCTGGACGAGGTCGATGCGCCGCTCGATGAGAACAACGTCGGCCGCTTCTGCGATATCGTTCGCGAAATGTCGCGCAGCGTGCAGTTCGTGTTCGTCACCCACAACAAGAGCACTATGGAAATGGCTTCGCAGCTGATCGGCATCACCATGAGCGAGCCGGGCGTGTCGCGCCTGGTGGCCGTGGATGTGGACGAGGCGGTGCGCATGGCCGCGATGTAAGGACACGATCAGTTGGGCGAGCTGCGTTGGATATTGTCGGGATTGGGAATCTTGGCGCTTGGAGCCATTTGGTGGTGGACTGCACGCCGATCCGCTCAAACTCCGGGAAACGCCGAGCTGCGCGAATCGGCCGCGCCGCCGGCGCAAGCGTTTGCGCCCGCCGCCATCGAATCCGCATCGATCGACAAGCGATCGCACATGAGCGGGATTCGCAATTGGGGCGTACCGCCGTTGGAGCCGCTCGACATCCGAACCGTCGACTTCGAGCCGGTGCCGCTGTTGGACGATGAGCCGATATTGACGCAGGTCGATCCGCTGGATCTGACCATCGATATGGATGCGCCAGAGGGCGAGCTACAGCCGGAACCGGCGCCGCCGCAGGAGCCACCGCCGCAACAGCCGCCAGCGGCCGATTTGTCGCCGTCGGCCCAAACGCCGCCGCCGACGCGAGGGACGCCCCCGACATCCGTGCCGGCGCCGAACGCCGAGAACAGCGACCGTCTAGGCGCGGCCCCGGGCCCGAATGCCAGTGAAGCGCAAAAAATCGTCACGGTGCGCGTTTGCAGTGTCGGCGATTCGCGCTGGTCGGGTGCGGCATTGATGGCCGCGCTGGAGATGCATGGACTGGCATACGGGCGCTATCAGGTCTATCACCGCAAACACAGCGACGGTCGCAGCATATTCTGCGTTGCGAGCCTGGTCGAACCGGGGACATTCGATTTGCAACGCATGGCGGATGAGGAATTTCGCGGCGTGACTTTGTTCGCCGTATTGCCGGGGCCGCTCGAACCATTGCGTGCCGTCGATGCGCTCATGACCGCTGCGCGTGATTTGGCGCGCGAGCTTTCCGGAACGGTACAGGACGCCAAGGGAGTGCCGTTTTCGCCGCAGCGCGTCGCGGCGCTGCGCGAAGAGGTGGCCCGCTTCCAAGCCGAATTGCACTGAGCGCCGAGCCTCATGACCGCAAAGCGCAAGGCGGATGCGGCGAAGAGCACAGCGGCGACACGCGTCGCGGAGCTGCGCGAACGATTGGATCGCTACAACTATCAGTACTATGTCCTCGACAATCCGGAGCTACCGGACGCCGAATACGATCGGCTCATGCTCGAGCTGCGCGAACTCGAAGCTCGATATCCGGAGTTGCTGAGGGCGGACTCTCCGACGCAACGCGTCGGGGCGGCCCCGGCCGCCGCGTTCGGTGCGGTGCGGCACCGTGTTCCCATGCTGTCGTTGGACAATGCGTTCAGTGATCAGGAGGTGCGGGATTTCGACCGGCGAATCCGCGAGCGCCTGCCGTTGAAGGAGCCGATCCGCTACGCGGCCGAGCCCAAAATGGACGGCTTGGCGGTCAGCGCGCGCTACAAGAACGGCCTCTTCGTGCAGGCAGCCACTCGGGGTGACGGCGAAACCGGCGAGGACATCACGCAAAACCTGCGCACCATCGGCTCGCTGCCGCTCAAGCTGCGCGCGGCGGATGCGCCGCGGGTGCTAGAGGTGCGCGGCGAAGTGTTCATGCCCCTGGCCGGCTTCGTAAAGCTCAACAAGGAAGCGGCGGCCCGCGGCGAGAAGGTCTTTGTCAATCCGCGGAACGCGGCGGCCGGAAGTTTGCGCCAGCTCGATCCGCGCGTGACCGCCGCGCGTCCGCTCGATTTGTTCATCTACGGCATCGGTGAGGTGGAGGGCGGCGAGACGCCCACGCATCACAGCGAACTGCTCAAGTCGCTGCACCGTTTGGGGTTCAAGGTTTGTCCGCAGTCCCGCGTGGTGGAGTCGATCGAGGGGTGTCTCGAGTATTACCGCGACATGGGCGCGGCGCGCAGCAAACTGCCCTATCAGATCGACGGCGTGGTCTACAAGGTGGACGACATGGAATTGCAGCGACAACTGGGGTTCGTGTCGCGTGCACCCCGCTGGGCCATTGCACACAAATTCCCGGCCGAAGAGGCGCTGACGACGGTGCGCGGCATCGAATTTCAAGTGGGGCGCACCGGTGCGCTGACCCCCGTGGCGCGGCTCGAGCCGGTGTTCGTCGGCGGCGTCACCGTGAGCAACGCCACGTTGCACAACATGGACGAGATGACGCGCAAGGACGTGCGCCCGGGCGACACGGTGGTCGTTCGCCGCGCCGGCGATGTCATTCCGGAGGTGGCGCGCGTGTTGGCCGAGCGCCGAGTCGCCGGCGCGAAACTGGTTAAGCTGCCAAAATTCTGCCCGGTGTGCGGCTCTCCCGTGGTGAGAGAGGCCGACCAAGCCGTTGCGCGCTGCACCGGGGGCAGGGCGTGCGCGGCGCAGCGCAAGGAGGAAATCAAGCATTTCGCCTCGCGCCGCGCCCTCGACATACAAGGCCTCGGCGACAGGCTCGTCGAGCAGTTGGTGGATCAGGACCGGGTGCGGACGCCCGCTGATCTGTTCGATCTCGAGACAGAGCAGCTTGCGGAGCTCGAACGCATGGGCGAGAAGTCCGCGCAGAAGCTGCAATCGGCCATTGCCGCGGCGAAACGGACCACCCTGCCGAGGTTCTTGTATGCGCTCGGCATAAGGGATGTCGGGGAGGCGACGGCGCTCGCGTTGGCGCAACACTTCGCCGACCCGGCGGCGCTGCGGGCCGCGTCGGTCGAGGAACTCCAACAGGTGCCCGATGTGGGCCCGGTGGTGGCCGGCCACATTCATGCCTATTTCTTCAACGCCGAGAATGCAAAGCTCGTCGATCGGCTTTTGGCGAGCGGCATTACCTGGCCGACGCCGGCCCGACCGAGCCGGGCCCGCTTGGCGGGCCGGACCTTCGTGCTGACCGGCACGCTCGCCACCATGACGCGTGAGGCGGCTACCGAAGCGATCAATCAGCGCGGCGGCAAGGTGAGCGGCAGCGTTTCGAAAAAAACCGCCTACGTGGTGGCGGGCGAGGACCCGGGTTCGAAACTTGAGAAGGCGCGCGATCTCGGTGTCGCCGTGCTCGATGAGAAGGCATTCTTGAAATTGCTGCGCGACTAGCGGGTCCTTACGGACCCGCTAGTCCTGCGCCGCGGTCAAGGCTTCTTTTCTATAGCTTCTTTTCTATTTTGGCGTTCTTCTTCAAGTCCTCGACATACGCCTGCAGCTTCTTGCGAATCACGGCGTTGACCAGCTGCGACTTGACTTGATCGAACGGCGGCGGGGCGGCCTGGCGGGTATCCTCGAGCTGGATCACGTGCCAGCCGTACTGCGTCTGCACGGGCTGCGGGGTGACTTCACCTTTTTTCAGCGCTTTGACCGCGTCGGCGAACGGCTTGACCATGCGCGAGGTGGTAAACCAGCCCAAGTCGCCGCCGTTCGCCTTGGAGCCGGTATCGAGGGACTGAGCCTTGGCCAGATCTTCGAACTTCGCGCCGCCCTTGAGCTTCTTGATGATCTGGTCGGCCTGATCCTTGCTCGAGACCAAAATGTGCCGCGCATGATATTCGGTCTTGTCCATCGAGCCGATGGCGGTGTCATATTCGGTGTGCAATTGCGCATCGGTGGGCTCTTGACCTTTCAGAAACTTTTGCGATGCCGCGTCGGCGAGCACGCGTATGCGCAACACCTCGAGCTGCGCCGCGGTCTCGGGGTCTTTGTCCAACCCATCCTTTTCGGCCTGTGCGGACAGCAGCTGCATGCTGATCAACTCGTCCAGGACCTGGTTTTTCTGCTCGGGCGTCAATTCCTGCTGCTTACCCTGCAACAGACCCTTCACGTAAATGTCGAATTCGGCGCGCGATATCGTCGTACCGTTAACGATGGCGACCGCCACCGGCGCCGGCAGCGATTTGTCCGCGGCCGGGGGCGCGGCCGACTGCTGGGTCTTGCCACAAGCAGTCAGCGCGGCAATGGCGAGCACGGCGGACGCGAGGGTCCGCGGTGTACGGGAAAATTGGATCATTTGAGTCCTTTACGCAAAAAAAGGCGGCCTTGGCCGAACTGGCCGACGCGCCCGGGGGCGGCAGTTTAAGGCAATTTGCGTCACTTGGCGAAAAAAGCGCTGCGGCAACGCACTCAATCCGCCGGCGGCAGCGCCTCGATCGCCAGGGCGTGGATTTCGCTTTTCAGCAGGTCGCCGAGCGCCGCATAGATCAAGCGGTGGCGCGCTACGGGGGGAATGCCGCGAAACGCTTCCGCGACGATGCGTATACGAAAATGACCCGCTCCGCCGGCCGCTCCGGCATGGCCGACGTGTCGGTGACTCTCATCCTCGATCGCAAGCTCGAGGGGCGCAAAATGGGCCATGAGCTGCCGGCGCAAACGCTGTTCGCGCATGGCGGGGCTCACGGCGGAGCAGCGCCCGATTCGGTGGGCCTGATCCGGCTGTTCAGCCACAGCACCTGGGGAATCATGAACACCAGCATCGCCGCACTGATGCCGAATACCTTGAAATTCACCCAGGCGCTCTCGGCGAGGTTTCGCGCGACATAGATGTTGGCCGCTGCGAGCAGCGCGAACCACCCCACCCACAGGGCGTTGATGAACCGCCATGTGCGGGCCGATATGTCCAGCGGCTCCTTGAACACGCCTTCGAACATGCGGCGCGCCAGCGGTTGTCGGCCGATGATCATGCTGCCGAGGAAGACCACCGCGGTGAGCGCGAGCAGCACGGTGGGTTTCCATTGAATAAAGCGCTTGTCGTGCAGCATGAGGGTCGCCGTGCCCAGCCCCAGCACCACCGCGACCGTGACCACGTGTGTGGTCTTGAAGCTGCCGGCACCCCAACGATGCGCGAACAGCACCAGCGTGCAGGTGATCATGAGCGACGCGGTGGCCCAGTAGATGCCGAACAGTTTGAACACGAGGAAGAAGACGACCAGCGGCGACCAATCTAGGAACGGTTTCATGCGCGTATCATAACCTCAAGGATCATGAGTATTTACCTGCAACTGCATCCGATATCGCCGCAGCGACGCTTTATTCGACAGGCGGTCGACTGTTTGCGCGGCGGCGGCGTGATCGTCTATCCCACCGACTCTTGCTACGCGCTCGGTTGCCGTATCGGCGACAAGGCGGCTTTGGAGCGAATTCGAGTCATTCGCGCCACCGATCGCCATCATCATTTTACCTTGGTGTGCCGCGATTTGGCGGACGTCGGCCGGTATGCCTTGGTGGACAACTGGCAATACCGCCTGCTGCGCACGCACACGCCGGGTCCTTTCACATTTCTCCTCAAGGCGTCCCGCGAGACGCCGCGGCGCCTGAAGCACGAGCGGCGCGGCACGATTGGCCTGCGGGTGCCCGACCACCCGGTGACCCAACTGCTGCTGACGGAGCTGGGCGAGCCGATCATGAGTTCGACTTTGCTGCTGCCGGGCGAGGAGCTGCCGCACACCGATGCGAAGGAAATCTACGAGCGGCTGCAGAACAGCGTCGATTTGGTGCTCGACGGCGGCAATTGCGGGCTGGTGCCGACTTCGGTGATCGATTTGTCGGGAGACCATGCGGTTGTGGTTCGCGTCGGCCGGGGCGACGTGGGCCCTTTTGCGGGCGCGGCGCCCGTATAATGGATAGGAGGCGCGCTTAAAAATAGCTCGCGTTAACTTTAAATAATGAGTATAAGCGTTGGAATTATCTGATTTTCTTTCGAAGATTTCGATCTGGGCAGTGCCGGTTTTATTTGCGATCACCTTGCATGAAGTCGCTCATGGCTGGATGGCCCGATACTTCGGCGATCGGACCGCGGAGTTGCTTGGCCGCTTGAGCCTGAACCCGCTGCGCCATATCGACCCCATCGGCACGGTGTTGGTCCCCGGCATTCTGCTCGCGATCGGCGCGCCGCTGATCGGCTGGGCCAAGCCGGTGCCGGTGGCCACCAAGGCGCTGCGCAATCCGCGTCGCGCCATCGTTTGGGTGTCATTGGCGGGACCCGCGGCCAATGTGTTGATGGCGGTGCTCTGGTGCGCCGTGTTGGGCGGAGTTGCCCGCGTGCGCGGCAATGCCACCGTCATCGATTGGATCGCGCTGATGGCACAGGCCGGTATATGGATCAACGTCGTGTTGGCGATCTTCAATTTATTGCCGATCCCGCCGCTCGACGGAGGTCGCGTGCTTGCCGGCCTGTTGCCGCCCCGAATGGGCGCGCGATTGGAGAAGATCGAGCCGGTGGGCTTGTTCGTGGTGTTGGGCCTGTCCGCATTGGGAATGTTCGGATGGCTGTTCGAGCCGGCATATCGAGTCATCGGACGCGTCATCAACGTCCTGGTCGGAGCCGCGGCATGATCGGACCCACGCAGAATCGGCGAGTTTTGTCCGGCATGAGGCCGAGCGGCATGCTGCACATCGGCAATTATCACGGCGCCCTCAAGAATTGGATCGAACTGCAGTATCAGTACGAATGCTATTTCTTCATCGCCGACTGGCATGCGCTGACCACGGGCTACGAAGACACCTCCAAACTCGAGGAGTACGTATGGACGATGGCCGTCGATTGGCTCGCCGCCGGGCTGAATCCCGGCGTGGCCACGCTGTTCATCCAGTCGAAAGTGCCCGAGCACGCCGAACTGCATTTGCTGCTGTCGATGATCACTCCGCTCGGCTGGCTGGAGCGCGTGCCGTCGTATAAGGATCAGCAGGCTCAGCTGGCGGATCGCGATTTGGCCACTTACGGCTTCCTCGGCTATCCCTTGCTGCAATCCGCGGATATATTGCTGTACCGGTCCCAATACGTGCCGGTCGGCGAGGATCAAGTGGCGCATGTGGAAATCACTCGCGAAATTGCCCGGCGCTTCAATCACATCTACGGCCGCGAACCGGAGTTCGAGCAAAAGGCCGAGAGGGCGATCAAGAGCCTGGGTGCGCGCAATTCCTCGATGTATCGCACGCTGCGCAAGGAGTACCAGGAAAAGGGCGATGCCGAGGCGCTGGCCAAGGCGCACGCGCTGGTGGAATCCAATGCGCGGCTCACCGTGGCCGATCGCGACCGATTGTACGGATATCTGGAAGGCACAGGCATTGCGATTTTGCCGGAGCCCGATGTGCTGCTCACCGCCACTCCAAAAGTACCCGGTTTGGACGGGCGCAAGATGTCGAAGTCTTACGGCAATACGATCGGGCTGCGCGAGGAGCCGGATTCGGTTGTCAAGAAGCTCAAAGCCATGCAAACCGATCCGGCTCGCATACGAAGGACCGATCCGGGAGATCCCGACAAATGTCCGGTGTGGGATCTGCACAAAGTCTATTCTCAGGCCGAGACCCAGGCGTGGGTGCAGCGCGGTTGCCGCAGCGCGGGGATCGGCTGCCTGGAGTGCAAGGCGCCGCTGATCGACAAAATCGTCGAAGAAATCACCGGGATAACCAAGCGCGCCCAGGAGTTCGAGGAGAATCCTGAACTGGTAAGAGGTATCATCGCGGAGGGATGCGAGCGCGCCCGCGCGGCCGCGCGCGAAACGATGGATGCGGTACGCCAAGCCATGTCGATGAATTACCGATGAGACCTGAATTGACCCTGGTTCCGAATACGCCGGCGGATCCGCCGGCGCCCGTCCCTGACCATGTGCAGGCGGAGATGCCGTTTGCGGTCGTCGAGGGTCAACCCATCACCGAGATGCCGCGTGACCTGTACATCCCGCCGCAGGCGCTCGAGGTGTTCCTCGAGGCTTTCGAGGGACCGCTCGATATGCTGCTGTACCTGATACGGCGCCAAAATCTCGACATCCTCGACATTCCGATCGCGGAAATCACCCGCCAGTACATGCGTTACATCGAGTTGATGCAGGTATTGCAATTGGAGCTGGCGGGCGAGTACCTGCTGATGGCCGCGACGCTCGCCGAAGTCAAATCCCGCATGCTATTGCCCCGATTGCACACGGCCGATGCCGTCGAAGATGCGGATCCGCGCGCGGAATTGGTGCGTCGGCTGCAGGACTACGAGCGCTTCAAACGGGCCGCCGAGGGAATCGACCGTATGCCCCGCTTGGAGCGCGATACCTGGGTTGCCTCGGCGGAGCTGGTCGAGCGAAAGGTGGTGCGAATCGCGCCCCCGGTCACGCTGCAAGAAATGCTGGTGGCATTTCAAGAAGTGCTGTCGCGCAGCGAGATGTTCGCGCACCTTCACGTGCAGCGCGAACCGCTTTCGGTAAGGCAGCGTATGACCGACGTGCTGTCGGCCCTAAGCTCGAGCGCGTTCGTGGACTTTGTCCGGCTGTTTCGTCCCGAGGAGGGGCGTCGCGGCGTTACGGTGACTTTCGTGGCCATTCTGGAATTGCTGCGCGAGGGATTGATCGAAATGGTTCAATCGGAAGCCTATGGTCCTCTGCACGTGCGCCTGGGGAATCCTGCGCGATATTTGAAACTGGTGGCCGATGACAATGCGGCCAACGATGATCTTGCGAGAACCCAATGAACGACCAATACGTACGGAATGTGATTGAAGCGGCGCTGCTTGCCGCCGGGCGGCCGCTGACGGCGGACGAACTCATCGCCCTGTTCGACGAGCGCGATGGTTCCGGCGCCGACGAAGTGCAAGCCGCGATCGACGCGCTGCGCAACGACTACGTGGGTCGAGGGATCGAGCTGGTGGAGGTCGCAAACGGCTATCGGATCCAGATCCGGGCGGCGGTGGCGCCGCCGGTGTCGCGGCTGTGGCAGGAGCGGCCCGCCAAATATTCTCGCGCGTTACTTGAAACCTTGGCACTCGTCGCCTATCGGCAACCGATCACGCGCGGCGAAATCGAACAAATTCGCGGCGTCGCGGTCAACCCCAACATCATCAAGACCTTGCTTGAGCGCGCTTGGATTCGCGTCGTCGGGCAGCGCGACGTGCCGGGTAGGCCGGAGCTCTTGGGCACCACCCGGGAGTTCCTGGATTACTTCGGTCTGAAAAAACTGGACGATCTGCCCACGCTCGCCCAGCTGAAGGAACTGGAGGACTTGCGCGTGCAATTGGCTCTGCCGGGCGCCGATGCCGCGGTTGCGAAGGGCGTGCAGGGGGCCGAGGGCGCGACAGGCGCCGCGCAAGGCGAGCTTGCCGATGCCGCGGCGGACGAAGAGGAACCGGAGCCGGCCGATGCTGAATTGGCGCGACCTCAAGGGTTGGTCGCCCGCGGCGCCGCAGACGATGCGGACTGATGCGAGCGCGCCCGTCACGGAGGCAGCCCAAGCCGCGTAAGGAGCTGTCGCCGCGCGAGGGGCCGCCGGCCCTCGAGCGAGTGCAAAAGCTGCTGTCGGCGGCCGGAGTGGGGTCGCGCCGCGAGGTGGAGCGCTGGATTCGCGAAGGGCGGTTGCAGATCAACGGCGAGGTGCCCGCCTTGGGTGCGCGCCTCGCGTCTCGCGACCGGATCACTCTCGACGGCCGTCCGGTGCGCCTGCACGCGCTGAAATCCCTTGAATCGCGGGTGCTCTTGTTTCACCGGTCGCCGGGAGAGACGCTCGATCTGAAGGCGGCCACGGCGCGCGCCGCCGACCGTCTGAATCTGCCGCGCTCCTCGGGCCGTTGGCTCGCCATACAACCCATGCCGCCGGTGGACGGCGGTCTCGAAATACTGACCGATGACGGATCATGGGCTCATCGGGTGTCGCGCGGCGCGCATGCGCTCACCGTCGATTACGTGCTGCGCATGCGCGGACCGCTCACGGATGAATTGGTCGAGGAGTTCCGGACGGCCGGGGATTGCGAGGGAGAGCCGATGACCATACTTCAGGCCGATGCCCAATACGGCGCGGGATTCAATCATTGGCTGCATGTCACCGTGCGCGCGACTCGCTCGGCGCAAGTGCGCCATTGGTGGGCGGCGCGCGGCATCATCGTCAGCAGGCTCATGCGGGTGCGCTTCGGTCCGGTGCATTTGTCGAGGGACTTGCCGCGCGGGCATTCGCGCGCCATGTTGGCGAGCGAGCGCAACGCATTGATGAACGAGATCGATGCCGCGAATGCGGCCCACGATGCGCAATCGCCGCACGAGTCGGCTCCTACCCACCTGTCTTCGGTTCGGAGGAGGCGAGCAATTCCTTGAGATACTGCTGCCACGCGGCGGCCCAAGTGTGCGTGCCGTGTCCGTGCGTCTGATTCGAAGCGGGCAGGAGCACGAAGCGGCCGTTCTTCAGCCGTTTGATCTCTCGCTCGGCGACGCCGAGTTCCGGCGGATTGACGAAGTCATCCGCGGAATTAACCCACATGACCGGTAAGTCGATCTTGTCGAGGCCGGTCGACGGGTCGTAATTGCGCGAGGCGTCGACCTGATACAGCAAGTCATTCGCATCCAGGCCGTCCAGTTCGCGTTGCATGTATTTCTGCAGGAACTCATCGGCGGCGTCGCGGGTCGGCAGGGCGAGCTGCATTTGGATCGGCGAGCTGCCGGCGACTAGCAGCATGCCGGCCGCGGCGCGCAACCCTCCCAGCGGCTCGCTGCGGTATTCGCCCTGCATCCACTCGCGGTCCGAACGAATCGCATCCATGAGCAGATCGCGCCACAGCCGGTTGCGACCCGCGATTTGCACCGGCAGGCAGGCGAGAGGCATCAGCGCATCGACGAATCCGGGATAGCGCTCCGCCCACATCCACGAGTGCATGCAACCCATGGACGTGCCGATCACCAGCCGTAAATGATCGACCTGCAAGCCCTGCGTCAGCAGCGCGTGCTGTGCGACCACCATGTCGTCGTAGTCGTACTGCGGAAAGTGCGCGTGCAGGCCATCGCTCGGTTTGCTGGATCCGCCGTGGCCGATGCCGTCAGGCAGGATCAGGTAGTAGCGGTTGCTGTCGAGTAATTGGCCCTTGCCGAACAGGACCCCGGCGAACCTGTCGACCAGAAAGCTGCGCCCCGAACCGCCGGTGGCATGCAGGATGAGCACGGCGTTGTTGACCCGGCCTTGGGCATCCCGGTGCGCATTACCGAACGTCATGTAATGCAATCGCAGCTCCGGCAGCGTCTCTCCGGAGGCGAAGCGGAAGTTGGGAACGACGTAGTCGCCTTCCGTCGGCCTTAGCGCAATATTTGCCGGGTCCGCAAGCACGGCGTGCGGTGCGAGCCAAAGACATGCGGCCGCAGCGCAATGCGTCGCGGCGAGGGCGATTAGCGAACTTCGCTTGGTCATCGTTTAGCGCTCCTCCAATGATTCATTGCGCGTCGAAGTATTCACCGTGGATGCCGCGCCCTTGCGGACACAGCAGATACAGAAACGGCCCGGCTACCGACGCCGGGCTCGGCAAGGTATTCGGATTCTCCGCGGGATATGCCGCGGCGCGCATGCCGGTGCGCATGCGTCCCGGATTAATGCTGTTCACACGGATATTCTCTTCGCGTTCGAGTTCCTGGGAGAGCATGCTGCGGACCGACTCCAAGCCGCTTTTGGACACCGCATACGCGCCCCAAAAGGGGCGCGGGCTTTTCACCACGCCGCTGCTGACGAAGATGACCGAGGCATCGCTCGACTTGCGCAGACTTGGCAGCAATACCTGGGTGAGAATGACGGGCGCCGTGAGATTCACGTGCAGCACGCGGCACCAGGTGGGGATATCATAGTGCTCCAGGGGCGCGCGTTCGCCCAGCAGAGCCGCGGCATGCACCAAACCGTCCAGCCTGCCGAATTCGTCGGCGACGGTCTTGGCCAAATGGTCGTATTCGACCGCCGTAGCAGTTGCCAGATCGAGCTTCGCGATGGCGGGTTGCGGTGCGCCCAGCGCCTCGATTTCGTCGTAAAGGCCATCGAGCTTGGCGCCGTTGCGTCCCGATATAATCACGCTGGCACCGGCGCGCGCGCATTCCAGGCACAGCGCCCGGCCCAAGCCGCCGCTCGCGCCGGTGATCATGATGACGCGACCCCGCAGCAAGTCGGCGCCGGGGGTGAATTGTTTCGGTATCGGCATGCAGGCTCCGCAATGCGTCTAACGAGTCGACCGCGCGGCGCGCCGCGCGGCGGTCCACGCGCAGTACAAATCGCGCAGCCGAATATCCGCCCTGGGCGCAGCGTCGCGGCTTTGCAGGCGCCTCTGTCCGAGCGCCGCCAGCACCATCAAATGCCGCTGGCGTGGCCGCTCAGTGCGCGGCAATAAGTCGGCTGCGGTGGCAAACAGATGCGCGGCACGCCGGCGCAACCCGTCCAGATAGTATTGTACGCGAGGGGGTGGGACGGCTGCGACGAGATCGCTGTCCTCGATTTCCGCCGCACGCAATTCCCCGATCGGGAATACCGCCCGCCCGCAGTGCGTCTCGCGCCGATAACCGGCGATCGCGCCGGCGAGGTATTCGGCGGCGGCGAGCGCCGTTACGCAGCCTCGCATGTGAGCCTCGGTCTCCTGCGGACGATCGCTGGCGAGGCGCGCGGCGACGATGAGCGGGTTGGCGCGCAGCGCGCCGCTATGGGTTTCGAGTTGCTCGGCGCCTTCGAGCGGCGCACCGGCGACCTGTTTGGAGGCAGCCTCCAGCGCCCTCTGGAGCGGGGTAAAGTCAGTTGTCCCGGAGCGGGGCAGGGAGGCGAGATAGCGGCTGATGGGATGCACGGGAGCCCGCGCGGCCAGGCGCCCGATTTCCTCCTGCCACCAGGCGAGCTTGATCTGCGCCACCTCGGGTGCCGTGCCGGGATCCATCAGAGCGTGCCACTCGGCGAGCAGTGCGTAGATTCCGAGCAAGGGCTCGCGGCTGTCGGGAGCCGAGAACAGCCAGCTCCAATAGCGCACCGTACCCGGCGGCACGGCGCGGCTGCAGTAAGGCTCCTCAAGACGCTTCAGGGGATCCTTCATCGGTGGGGGCGACGGATTGCGCCGCGTCCGCGGCGCGCGGTACGCGCGCCAGCGTGTCGATGGGCTCGATGGGCTCGAGTTCGCGGTTGAGGCGCAGCCCGAGCTCCGGAAAGCGGCGCGCCGCCGGCAACACCTGCTGCTCGAGCGAGCCGACCGCCTTGTTAAACGAATCGACGCTGTTGCCGAGCGACCTGCCGAGCTTCCCGAGATGTTCGCCGAACACCGCAAGGCGCTTGTACAGGTCCTCGCCGAGCCGGCGAATTTCCGCGGCATTGTCGGCAAGAGCACCCTGCTTCCATCCGTAGGCGACGGTTTTCAACAGGGCGACGAGGCTGGTGGGTGTGGCGAGCATGACGCTCTGCCGCAGCGACTCGTCGATCAATCCGGGATTTTCCTGCAGCGCCGCCGACAAAAATTGATCGCCGGGCAGGAACAGCACCACGAAATCCGGGCTGTGCTCGAATTGCGACCAATATTGCTTGGAGGACAATTCGCGCACCCGCGCGCCGACCAGTTGCGCATGGCGCCTGAGCTGCATGGCGCGCTCTTCATCGCTCTGCGATTCCACGGCGGCCAGATACGCATCGAGCGGGGTCTTTACGTCCACCACGATGTCCCGGCGTTCGGGCATGTGCACGATCATGTCGGGTCGAATCGCCCCGGTCTCGGTCGATTGGTGTTGTTGTTCGGTGAAGTCCACGTGTGCGCTCATCCCGGACAGCTCGACCAGCCGTTTCAGGGTGATCTCGCCCCATTGACCTCGCACATCCGGTCGGCGCAGCGCGGTCACCAAATTGCGCGTCTCGCGCGACAACAGGTTTTGCCCGCCCGCCAGCGTCTCCATTTGACTCTTGATGGTGGCAAAGGCGTCGATTCGATCGCGTTCGATGCTTTGAATTTGAACTTCGGTCTTGGCGAGGGCGTCGCGAATCGGCCGCACCATGGATTCTATGGCGGTCTCGCGTTCCTTCAATGCGGCGGATGCGTCCAGCTGCTCGCGCGTCAGCCTCTCGCGCGCCAGTTGCAGAAAAAGTTCGCTGTTGCTCTTGAGGCTGTCGTGGGCGAGTTCGCCGAATACCGCGCGCAACTGCTCCCGTGTGCGTTCGAGCAACTGCTCGCGTTCGCTGGCGGCGATCTCATCGCTTTTGATCTGCGCCCGCAGCGTCGCCAATTCGATCCGCAGTGCATGCTCGCGCTTGGCGCGCGACAGCAGCGCCGCCAGCGCCCCGAGCGCGCAACCGACGACGCCTCCCGTCAGCAGGGCCGGCCACATGTCGCCGGAGATCATGCGCGCCCGCTGCGCTCGAGCCAACCGAGCAGGTCGGACGGCTGCGCCACGGAACCGTCGCCGCCCCACGCCTGCCAATCCTCGTCGGCGCGCAGGTACCCGTAGGTCGCCACCAAGGCACTCATGCCGGCCGCGTGGGCCGCCTGCACGTCGCGCTCGGCATCGCCCACATAAATGCAGGCCTCGGCGGCGACGCCAGCGAGCTTCGCGGCGTGCAGCATCGGCAGCGGGTGCGGCTTTCGTTCACTCACGGTATCGCCGCTGACCACGCAAGCGAATCGTTCAAGCAGGTCGAGCTGTGCGAGCAGCGGGTCGGTGAGCCAGGCCGGCTTGTTGGTGACCACACCCAAACTCAAACCGCGGTTCGACAGTTCCGCAAGCACCGCATCCATGCCGTTGAACAGGCGGGTCCTCAGACCGACGCCAGCGGCGTATATCTGGAGGAATCGGCTCTGCAAGGCCGCGAAGCGCTGCGGATCCGCATCCGGAAAGCCGACATTGATCAAGCGGGTCGATCCGTGGCTGACGGAGGGGCGCACCTCCTCGAAAGCAAGGGGAGCAAGCCCCTGCTCGACGCGCACCGCATTCAGCGCATCGACCATCTCCGGCGCCGTGTCGAGCAAGGTGCCGTCCAGATCGAACAAAATCGTGCGCAGCGGCAACGCCATGTCAGGAGGCGCTCCAACCGGGCGCGGCTCGGCGGAAATGCGCGAGATAATTGACGTTGGTATTCGGCGACAAGCGGAACGCCCGGGTCAACGGGTTGTAGGCGATGCCGCACAGGTCCACGAGCTCGAGGCCGGCGGCGCGCCCCCAGCGCGCTAGCTCCGAGGGACGGATGAACCTCAGGTATTCATGCGTGCCGCGCGGCAACACATGCGCGACATATTCCGCGCCCAGAATGGCCACCGCAAACGCCTGCGGATGGCGATTCAAGGTCGATACGATGACGTCGCCCCCCGCGGGCTTCGCTAGAGCGGCGAGAGTGCCAAGCGCCGCGGCGGGGTCCGGCACGTGCTCGAGCATCTCCATGCAAGTAACCGCATCGAAGGCGCCGGGCCGTTCGCGGGCAAGATCTTCCACGGCAATCGTTCGATATTCGACGTCGATCTGCGCCTTGAGCGCGTGCAATTGCGCGACCTCGACCAGGGCCGGCGCAAGATCTATTCCGAGCACGCGCGCACCGGCGCGAGCCATGGATTCGGACAAAATCCCGCCGCCGCAGCCGACGTCGAGAATCTGCCTCCCGCGCAGCGCAACGGCACGATCCACATAGCGCAGTCGCAGCGGATTGAGTTCGTGCAGCAGCTTCGAGGGCCCGTTTGGATCCCACCAGCTGTGCGCAAGGGCCGAGAATTTGGCGATTTCCGTAGGATCGGCATTTTGCGCGGACGAATTCACGGACGGCTCCGGCGCCCGGCCGCGGGCGCGGTACGGCGGGCTTCGATGCTCAAATCGGCGGGAATGGCGCGCATACGCAAAGTATATCGGCTTATCGGCATTGGCGGCTTAAACTGAAGAGGATCTGTGCTAGAATTATGCGATGTTGAGACCATGTCTCGCCTCCAATAAACCCGCTTAAATTGTAGCCCGACGGCTCATCCGGACTCTCGCTTATGGCCGAGATCGCACGCGAAATATTGCCCGTAAATCTCGAAGAGGAGATGCGGAAGTCTTATCTCGACTACGCCATGAGCGTGATCGTCGGGCGCGCGCTGCCCGACGTGCGAGACGGCTTGAAGCCGGTGCACCGGCGCGTGCTGTACGCCATGCGCGAATTGGGCAATGATTTTAACAAGGCCTATAAGAAATCTGCTCGCGTAGTGGGCGATGTCATCGGTAAATATCATCCGCACGGCGATGCCTCGGTCTACGATGCCATCGTGCGCATGGCGCAGCCGTTCTCGATGCGCTACCTGTTGGTCGACGGCCAGGGTAACTTCGGTTCCGTGGACGGCGATCCGCCCGCGGCGATGCGCTACACCGAGGTGCGCATGTCGAAACTGGCGGCGGAGTTGCTCGCCGATATCGACAAGGAAACGGTCGATTTCAATCCGAACTACGATGAGTCGGAGAGCGAACCGGCGGTCCTGCCGACACGCATACCGAATCTGTTGATCAACGGCTCCTCCGGCATTGCGGTCGGCATGGCGACCAATATTCCCCCGCACAACCTGCACGAGATCATCACCGCGTGCATCGCGCTCATCGAGGATCCGGAGATAACGCTCGCACGACTGATGCAAATCGTTCCCGGCCCGGATTTCCCGACCGCCGGCCTGATAAACGGCGCGCAAGAGATCTTCGCCGCCTACAAAACCGGCCGCGGCCGGCTGCACGTGCGCGCGCGCACCCATATCGAGGACATCGGCAAGGGCGATCGTCAGGCGATCGTCATCACCGAACTGCCATATCAGGTGAACAAGGCGAAGCTGATCGAACGCATCGCCGATCTGGTGCGGGACAAGCTCATCGAGGGCATCGCGTCGGACGGATTGCGCGACGAGTCGGACAAGGACGGCATGCGCGTGGTGATCGAACTGAAGCGCGGCGAAGTGCCGGAGATCCTGCTGAACAATTTGTTCGCGCAGACCACCATGGAAACGGTATTTGGCATCAACATGGTGGCGCTGGTCGACGGTCAGCCGCGTTTGCTGAGCTTGAAGGAAATGCTTGATGCATTCTTGCGCCATCGACGCGAGGTGGTCACTCGGCGCACGGTGTACGAGCTGCGCAAGGCGCGCGAGCGCGGCCACATCTTGGAAGGTTTGGCGATCGCGCTCGCCAACATCGATGAGATCATTGCGGCGATCAAGGCGTCGCCGTCGCCCGCCGAGGCCAAGGTCGCGTTGATGTCCAAGCCATGGGGCGCGGGCGCGGTGCCGGAGATGCTGGCGCGCGCCGGCGCGATCAGCACTCGCCCGCAAGGCGAGACTGTGCCGTTGGGGTTGGTCGCCGGAGGCTACCGGCTGACTGAAACTCAGGCGCAGGCGATTTTGGACATGCGCCTGAATCGCTTGACCGCCCTCGAGCAAGACAAAATCATCGCGGAATTTCAGGAATTATTGGCACTGATCCGCGACCTGAGCGACATTCTGGCGCGCCCGGAGCGCCTTCTTGCGGTCATCCGCGCCGAACTCGAGTACATCCGCGACACCTTTGCGGACAAGCGGCGCACCGAAATCATCGTCAATCACGAGGACCTCACGATCGAGGACCTCATTTCGCCCGAGGATGTGGTGGTGACGTTGTCGCATGGCGGCTACGCCAAGGCGCAGCCGGTCTCCGCCTACCAGGCGCAGCGTCGCGGAGGTCGCGGCAAGGCGGCGACCAGCGTCAAGGACGAAGACTTCGTCGACAAACTGTTCGTGGCCAACACCCACGATACGCTCTTGTGCTTCTCCGACCACGGCAAGCTGTATTGGCTCAAGGTCTATCAGCTGCCGCAGGCGAGCCGGGGCTCGCGCGGCAAGCCGATCGTGAACTTGTTGCCGCTTCAGGAAGGCGAACGCATCAGCGCCATGCTTTCGATCAAGGAATTCGAGGAAGGCAAGTTCGTGTTCATGGCGACCAGCTTTGGAACCGTCAAGAAGACCTCCCTGGCCTTGTTTTCGCGTCCGCGCGCGAGCGGCATCATCGCCGCCGCGCTCGACGATGGCGACAAGCTGGTCGGCGCCGCAATCACCGACGGCACCAAGGATATCCTGCTGTTCTCCAGCGGCGGAAAGGCTATTCGCTTCGACGAGGACGAAGTGCGGCCCATGGGTCGGGAAGCGGCGGGCGTGCGCGGAGTCAAGCTGAACGGGGATCAGCGCGTCAACGCGCTGATAGTGGCCGATCAGGGCTACATCCTCACGGCGTCCGAAAACGGCTTCGGCAAGCTCACCCCGCTGGAAGAGTTTCCCAGGCACGGCCGCGGCGGCCAAGGTGTGATCGCGTTGCAGGTTACGCACCGTAATGGGCGCATGATCGGCGCGCTGCAGGTCGGTTTGGACGACGAGATCATGCTCATGAGCCAGAGCGGCACTTTGGTGCGCACGCCGGTCAAGGACATATCCGTGGTCGGTCGAAATACCCAGGGCGTGCGCCTTATCCGGTTGGAGGAAGGCGACCAGCTCTCCGGACTGGAACGCATCGAAGGGCTCGCGGGCGAAGGCGACGCTTCGGACGGCGACTCCTCGGATGGCGATGTCTCCGATCGGGATGCCTCCGACGGCGCGGCGGCCGCCCCGGGCGCGTAAATCGGAATCGGGATGCGGCCCTACAATTTCTCGCCCGGACCGGCCATGCTGCCGCCGGAAGTGCTGCAGCAAGCCCGCGAGGAGCTGCTCGACTGGAACGGGAGCGGCATGTCGGTGATGGAGATCAGCCACCGCGGCGCCGCCTTCATGCGGATCGCGGCCGAGGCCGAGGAGGATTTGCGCGAACTCATGGCCGTGCCGCGCGCTTACAAGGTGTTGTTCATGCAAGGAGGCGCAACGGCGCAATTTTCCGCCGTACCCTTGAATCTCACGACCGCCGCGTCGACGGCCGACTACATCAACACCGGACATTGGTCCGCAAAAGCGATCGCCGAAGCCGGGCGCTATTGCAAGGTCCGGGTGGCCGGCGATGCGGGCGGCAACTACCTGCGAGTGCCGGCGCAGAGCGAGCTCACGTTGAACGCGCACGGCGCCTATGTGCATTACACGCCGAATGAGACGATCGGCGGCGTGGAGTTCGGCTATGTTCCCGAGACCGGCGGCGTGCCGCTGGTCGCCGACATGTCTTCGAACATCCTGTCGCAGCCCATCGATGTGTCGCGCTTCGGATTGATCTATGCCGGCGCGCAGAAGAACATCGGTCCGTCGGGTTTGGCGGTGGTGATCGTGCACGAGGATCTCATCGGCCGGGCGCGGCCCGAAACGCCGTCGCTGTTCGACTACAAGGCGGTCGCCGACGACCGCTCGATGCTGAATACTCCGCCGACCTTCGCTTGGTACATCGCGGGACTCGTGTTCAAGTGGCTTAAGAGGAACGGCGGGCTTGCCGCCATGGCCGAACGCAACCAGGCGAAGGCCCAACGACTGTACGCCGCCATCGACGGCTCTTCGCTGTACCGTAATGCGGTGCAGATCGATTCGCGCTCGCGGATGAACGTCACGTTTACCTTGAACAAGCCGGATTTGGACGCGCTTTTCATCCAGCAAGCGGCTGCGGCCGGCCTCGCCAATCTAAAGGGGCATCGGGTTCTCGGCGGAATGCGCGCCAGCCTGTACAACGCGATGCCGCTCGCCGGTGTGGAGGCGCTGATCGGGTTCATGCGCGAGTTCGAAATCAAGCACGCGTGAGGTTGGAGCATGGCAAGCGGTAAGGCAAAGACAACCAAGCGCAAAGCGCAAGGGGCAAGGGCGTCGAGCGGGGCGGCCGCACCGGGCGGAACACCCGGGGTCCGGCCCGCAGGCGCCGATCTCGGGGCAATCCGCGAGCGCATCGATTCGATCGATGCGGGCATCCAAGAGTTGCTCAATGAGCGGGCGCGGTTCGCGCAACTGGTGGGAATCTCCAAGACGGCGACCGGCAAGGCGGTCGATTTCTATCGCCCGGAGCGCGAGGCGGAGGTGCTTCGCAAGGCGCTCAAACGCAACCGCGGGCCGCTGCGAAACGAAGAGATCGCGCGATTGTTTCGCGAGATCATGTCGGCCTGCCTGGCTCAGCAGGAACCGCTTAAGGTCGCGTTCTTGGGTCCGGAAGGCACTTTCACGCAAGCGGCGGTGCTCAAACACTTCGGCTCCTCGGTGCGGGCGCTGCCGCTTCCGGCGATCGACGAGGTGTTCCACGAAGTCGAGGGCGGCGTCGCCGATTTCGGGGTCGTGCCCATCGAAAATTCCAGCGAGGGCACGGTCAATCACACGCTCGATATGTTCTTGGGCTCTGCGTTGAAGATCTGCGGGGAAGTGGAACTGCGCATCAATCATCAGCTGATGGGCCGCATGAGCACCATCGCCGGCATAAAGCGCGTGTGCGCGCACGTGCAGGCGCTGGCGCAATGCCGCGGTTGGTTGGACGAACACTTGCCGGATGTCGAGCGGGTCGCGGTCTCGAGCAACGCCGAAGGCGCGCGCCGCGCGCGCGATGAGCGCGGCACCGCGGCGATCGCGAGCAGCGCCGCCGCGGAGATTTACGGCCTTTCGATGCTCGCCAGCGATATCGAGGATCGTGCGGACAACACCACCCGCTTTCTGATCGTGGGGCGAAAGCTCTTCAATGCGAGCGGCGTCGACCGCACCACGCTTCTGGTGTCGGCCAGCGATACCGACGATCCGGGTGCGCTGTTTCGGCTGCTCGAGCCGCTGGCCGAACATCGCATCAACATGACGCGCATCGAATCGCGCCCATCGCGCAAGCGCAAATGGGACTATGTGTTCTTCATCGATGTCGAGGGGCATGTGAGCGACCCGCCGCTCGCCAAGGCGCTGGCATCCCTGGAGAAGCGGGCGTCCCTGTTCAAGATCCTGGGCTCCTATCCGCGGGCCGTTCTTTGATGCGCTGTTTCGAGACGCGACCCACGCGCCGAATCTTCGGTGCGCTCACCGTGCCCGGCGACAAGTCCATTTCGCACCGTGCGCTGATGTTGTCGGGTCTGGCCGAGGGAACGAGTGTCGTCGACGGTTTTCTACCCAGCGAGGACTGTTTGCGGAGCCTCGCGGCGATGCGCGCATTGGGCGTGCGAATCGAGCAGCAGCACTCGACCGGGGTGCGGATACACGGCGTCGGCTTGCGGGGTCTTAAGGCCGCGCCGCACGCGCTCGACATGGGCAACGCCGGCACCGCCATTCGGCTGTTTACCGGCCTGCTCGCGGCGCAAGAGTTTTCATCGCGCCTGATAGGCGATGAGTCGCTGATGAAGCGGCCCATGGAGCGCGTCGCGAAACCATTGCGCGAGATGGGCGCCGAAGTGCGCACTCACGACGGCAAGCCGCCTGTCGACATCGAAGGCGGACGGCGACTGCACGGCATCGAGTACCGCATGCCGGTGGCGAGTGCGCAGGTCAAGTCGGCCATTCTGCTCGCCGGTCTGTATGCGGAGGGCCCAACGACCGTGATTGCGCCCGCGGTGTGCCGCGATCACAGCGAACGCATGTTGTTGAACTGCGGTGTACGGCTGGAGAATGAGGGCTTGGCCACCACGATTTATCCGCCGGAGAGGCTCACGGCCCAGAATATCGAGGTGCCGGGGGACTTTTCCTCCGCCGCATTTTTCATCGTGGCGGGTCTGCTGGGCGGTTCCGGGGAGGGCTTGCTGCTGCGCAATGTGGGACTTAACCCGACTCGCACCGGTTTGCTCGATATTCTGGGCAGCATGGGCGGGAACATAGAAATCCTGAATACCCGACACAGCGGCGCCGAACCGTTGGCGGATTTGCGGGTTAGGGCCTCGGAGCTCAAGGGCGTCACGGTACCGGCGGCGTGGGTTCCGCTCGCCATCGACGAATTTCCGGTGCTGTTCATCGCCGCCGCCTGCGCCCAAGGGGAAACCGTGATCAGCGGTGCGGAAGAATTGCGCGTCAAGGAAAGCGATCGTATTGCCGCGATGAGCGCGGGTTTCAAGACGCTCGGCGTCGCGCATCGCGTCACGCCGGACGGCATGCGCATCGAGGGGCGCCCCGCGGGTCCTGCCTTCGAGGGCGGCGAGGTCGAGGCCTTCGGGGATCACCGGATCGCGATGGCCTTCAGCATCGCCAGCCTGCGTGCCGCCAACAGCATCGGGATTCGGGACGTCGCCAACGTGGCGACCTCGTTTCCGGGCTTCGTGGAACTCGCCCGGTCCGTGGGCCTCGATGTCGCGGAATCCTGAGCCGTACAAGCCACCGTCATGAATGCGGTACCCGTCCTCACCATCGATGGTCCGTCAGGATCGGGCAAGGGGACCGTCAGCCGCGCCGTTGCGAGGGCCCTCGGATGGCGCCTTCTCGACAGTGGTGCGCTGTATCGTTTGGTGGCCTTGGGAGCGCGCCGCGCGGGCATCGCTCTGGACGAAGCCCCTGCATTAAGTAATCTGGCTGAGCATATCGACATGCGTTTCGGCTCAGGGGAGGGCGGGGAGGAAATCGTGTGGCTTGGCGGGCGGGACGTGTCCCGCGACATTCGCACCGAGGAAGCGGGCAATGACGCCTCCAAGGTGGCCGCCATCCCTGCGGTGCGCGCCGCGCTTTTGGAGCGCCAGCGGCGGTTTGCGGTGCCTCCCGGGCTGGTGGCCGACGGCCGCGATATGGGGACCGTGGTGTTTCCGCACGCCCAGGTGAAGATTTTCCTGACGGCGAGTCCCGCCGAACGAGCCCGGAGACGTCATAAGCAGTTGAAAGAAAAGGGAGTTACTGCTACCCTTGCCGCCCTTTCGCTGGAGATAGCGAAGCGTGATCAGCGCGACATTACGCGCTCCGCCTCGCCTCTTGTCGCAAGCGCCGACGCGGTTCTGCTCGACACGACGGGTATGTCCGTCGACGCAGTGGTCGAACGCGCATTGGGTATCACCCGGGGCCGTCTGTGGCCGGGAGCTTTGTCGGATTAGGTCGCGGCGTGTCAGGGATCGATCGCCGTTGTTATTGGTAACCCCTTGTGCACACGGGACTCGTGCCAGGGAAGCGTTTTTATAGAGAGCACATGACAGAAAGTTTCGCGGAACTGTTTGAACAAAGCATCGCGAGTCAGCGGATTCGCCCCGGCACCATTCTCAACGGATTGATCGTCGAAGTCGGACAGGACTACGTCATAGTCAATGTCGGCTTGAAGTCCGAGGCGGTCATTCCCTCCGACCAGTTCAAGAACGAAAAGGGTGAAATCGAGGTCGCCGTCGGCGAAACGGTCGAGGTCGCGTTGGACAGCGTCGAAGACGGCTCGGGGGAAACCCGCCTGTCCCGCGAAAAAGCCAAGCGTGCGAGAACCTGGACTCGCCTCGAGGGCGCGTTCGAAAAGCAGGAAGTGGTCATCGGCGTCATCACCGGCCGGGTCAAAGGCGGCTTTACCGTCGAGATCGACAATGTGCGCGCCTTCCTGCCGGGATCCCTGGTCGATGTGCGCCCGGTTCGCGATCCGTCTTATCTTGAAAACAAGCCGTTGGAATTCAAGGTCATCAAGCTCGATCAAAAGCGCAACAACGTCGTGGTGTCGCGACGCGCGGTGGTCGAGCAGGAATACAGCGCCGAACGTTCCGCGCTGCTCGACAATCTGCAGGAAGGCGCGGTCGTCAAGGGTGTGGTCAAGAATCTCACCGACTACGGCGCATTTGTCGATTTGGGCGGCATCGATGGACTGCTTCACATCACCGACATGGCTTGGAAGCGCGTGAAACACCCGTCCGAGGTGGTCAAGGTCGGTGAAGAGATCGACGTGCGCATTCTCAAGTTCGATCGCGAGCGGCAGCGCGTCTCCCTGGGATTGAAGCAGTTGGGTGCCGATCCGTGGCAGAACATCGCGCGTCGCTATCCCGCCAACACGCGCCTGTTCGGCAAAGTGACCAACATCGCCGACTATGGCTGCTTCGTCGAAATAGAGGAGGGCGTGGAAGGCCTGGTGCACGTCTCCGAGATGGACTGGACCAACAAGAACGTGAATCCGGCCAAAGTGGTCCACGTCGGCCAGGAAGTGGAGGTCATGGTGCTCGACATCGACGAAGAGCGCCGCCGTATCAGCCTCGGAATCAAGCAATGCAAGACCAACCCGTGGAAGGAGTTTGCTGAGAACTACAACCGCGGCGATAAAGTGAGCGGTCAAATCAAATCGATCACCGACTTCGGCATATTCATCGGCCTTGCGGGCGGCATCGACGGTTTGGTGCATTTATCGGACATCTCCTGGGACATGCCCGGCGAGGAAGCCGTACGCAGCTACCAAAAAGGGCAGCAAGTCGATGCCATGGTGCTGTCGATCGACCCGGAGCGCGAACGGATCAGCTTGGGCATCAAGCAACTCGCCAAGGACCCGTTCTCCGCCTACATTGCCGAGCACCCCAAAGGCAGCGTGGTGCACGGCGTGGTGCGCGAAGTCGATGCGAAGGGCGCCATCATCGATCTCGGCAACGGAGTCGATGGCCAGCTACGCGCCTCCGAGCTGTCGCGCGACCGCGTCGAGGACGCGCGGCTGCTGCTCAAGGTGGGCGATGCGGTCGACGCCAAATTCACCGGCGTGGATCGCAAGGGACGCACCATTTCGCTGTCGATCAAGGCGAAGGATATTCACGAAGAGCAAGAGGCCATGC
Organism: uncultured Gammaproteobacteria bacterium; assembly: GCA_963813755.1. Taxonomy (GTDB): domain Bacteria; phylum Pseudomonadota; class Gammaproteobacteria; order Steroidobacterales; family Steroidobacteraceae; genus Bog-1198. The sequence continues at coordinate 313,306 of CAWEZY010000009.1, forward strand.
AGAATTACCGGACCGATTCGCCCACCGGGACCAGCCTGGGGGATCTTCTCAAAGAGCAAATCTCCGGTCAGGATTGAGGGACTGAAGGCACACCGGCAGCCACGGCGGCCGCCGGTGCGCACTCCAACGTATGTCTAGTGATGCCCACGGATCGATAATGACGAAATCGGAACTCATTGAGATCATTTCGGCCAAACAAAAGCATCTTCCGGCGAAGGACGTGGAACTCGCCGTGAAGCAATTGCTGGAAATCATGAGCGATGCATTGGCCACCGGCGAAAGGATAGAAATCCGCGGCTTCGGCAGCTTTTCGCTTCACTTTCGTCCCCCGCGACAGGGCCGCAATCCGAAAACCGGGGAGGCGGTGGCGCTAGCAGGCAAACACGTGCCGCACTTCAAGCCGGGCAAGGACCTGCGCGAGCGCGTCAACGACGGTGCAGATCAGCCGATCCGCGATTGAGTCGGTGCGCTGACTCGGCCCCGACCGCATGCCCGAGATCTCGTTGCTCATGTGGTTCGCCGTTTTGGCGGCGTTGATTCTGGGCATTCTCGCCGGCCACTTCGGGTGGGGCAGGCGCTGGCCGGGACCGTTCGGCAAGCTGCACCCGGATTATCTCACCGGGCTCGATTACCTCGTCACCGAGCAACCCGACCGGGCGCTCGATATGTTTCTAAAACTAATGGATGCGAACGCGGACACCATCGAAACTCACTTCGCGCTCGGATCCTTGTATCGGCGGCGCGGCGAAGTCGAGCGCGCCATTCGCATTCACCAGAATCTTCTGGCGCGCGAGGGACTCGCACCCGAACACCGCGAGCAGGCGCTGCTCGCTCTGGCCCAGGACTATCTGCGATCGGGCCTGCTCGATCGAGCCGAAGCGCTATTCCAACAAGTGAGCGAGGTTCCGCGGCTGCGCGCCATCGCGCTCGAGTCGCTGCGCGGCGTGTACGAACGGCAGCACGAGTGGCAGCTGGCGCTCGATACCTACCGGCATCTGGCGCGCATCAAGGCGGCGCCGCCGAAATTGGTGGCCGCTCATTATTTGTGCGAAATCGCGAGCCTCGCGCTCGAGCGCGGCGAGAATCTCATTGCGCGCGATTACCTGCGCTCTGCGCGGCGCGAAGCCGCGCCGTTTCCGCGCGCCGCCATACTGCGGGCCCAAATCGCCGAGCGCGACGCACAGCCGGAATTGGCCGCACGCCTGCTGCGCGGCGCATTGAACGAAGCGCCGAAACTGCTGCAGGATGAGCTGCCTCATTTATTGAGGCTGGTGGGTGACGAGCGTCGCGATCCGATGCTCGCAGAGCTGGTGGCGGCGGCTCAATCGCGTCAATTCGACGAGTTGAAGCGCTTGGTATTCGCCGCGATCGCGGCCGATCTGGCCAGCGCCGAGCCGCTGCGGCCGGTCATCGAGACGGTGTTCAAGAGCGATGCCACTCTGAATGCCGTATGGCAGGCGGCCGGCGGGCAATTCGAGCGGATCGCCCGAGAAGTCGGCGCATTGCTGTCGCAGGCCGAGAAATATCGCTGCGCCGAGTGCGGCTTTGCGGGACGAAACTTCTACTGGCATTGTCCGGCCTGCCAGTCCTGGGACAGCTTCGAGTCGTACGCCATGGTCAAACTGCGCTGAATATCCGTTATCATTCGGCCATGAGCCACAAATCGGTAAAGACCTGTGTATTTCCCGTCGCCGGGCGCGGCACGAGATTCCTTCCCGTCACCAAGGCGAGCCCGAAGGAAATGCTGCCGGTGGTAGACAAGCCGCTCATCCAATACGCGGTGGACGAGGCCCTGTCCGCGGGTGCCGAGACGCTGATCTTCATCACCGGCAGTTCGAAGCGGGCGATCGAGGATCATTTCGACAGCAACCCGGAGCTAGAGGCCGTACTGCAGGCGCAGGGCAAACAGGACCTGCTCGATACGCTGAGGCGCATTCTGCCAAGTTGGGCTACCTGCGTGTACATACGCCAACCGGCTCCTTTGGGATTGGGGCATGCGGTGTTGTGCGCGCGTCCGGTGGTAGCCGACGCTCCCTTCATGGTGCATCTCGCGGACGATTTGATCGATGCCCCGGTGTCGTGCCTGAAGCAGATGACGGACGTATTCTCGACCCACCGGGGCAGCGTGCTCGGCGTACAGATGGTGCCGAAGCAGGACACGGATAAATACGGCATCGTGACTCTGGAGCGGGAGGTCGCTGCGCGCGTGGGAAAAATCTCGCACATCGTGGAGAAGCCGAAGCCGGACAAGGCGGCTTCCACCTTGGCGGTGGTCGGCCGGTATTTGCTGAGCGCCGGCATATTTGAGGAGCTTGCGAAGATCGGCAAGGGTGCGGGCGGGGAGATTCAGCTGACTGACGGCATTGCGCGTCTGATGCAACGTGAATCCATATACGCGTTCGAATTCACGGGCAAGCGCTACGACTGCGGCAGCAAGCTCGGATACCTGCAGGCGACCGTGGAATACGGTCTCAAGCACTCGGATTTAGGCGCCGATTTCGCGGCGTATCTCAAGGGCTTGGCGCAGAAGCTCTGATCCGAAGCCGGCTTCGGTACCGGCAGGGCGAGACTGAGCCCCGCTTTCAGTTATTCTGATATTGTTCGCCCCCGTGCTGACCGTCGATCAGGAGACGATTCGATGACGCGAGCCGCTGCCGGTGGCGCACGCACCTACAACGCCGTTGCGAAGATCCTGCACTGGTCGATCGCGGTGCTCATCCCCCTGCAACTCGGGATCGGCTGGACGATGCCGGAGATTCACAAGGGCACGCGGCCAGACGGCGAGATCGGCTGGCACCTCGCGGTTGGCGTCCTCATCGTGCTGCTCGTTGCCGCACGGGTGGTGTGGCGCGTGGTACGTCCACCAACCGGCACCGACAACGATCGCAGCGGGACACGGCGTCTCGCATCCGCGACGCATGTGCTTCTTTATCTCCTGATGATCATTGTCCCCGTTCTGGGTTGGGCAAATGCGGGTTCCCGCGACTGGTCGGTGGGCATCGGCCCGCTGCGGCTACCCCGCCTCATGGCGGCGGGTTCGAAGCTGGGGCACGAGATGGGCGACATACACGGGGACCTGGCCGTCGTGCTCGCCGTCGTGATTGGTCTGCACGTGGCGGCGGGTCTATACCATCATTTTATTCGCAGGGACAACACCCTACTGCGAATGATGTGAGTACGCGCATGATCGCGGCGCTTAGCCTCAGGCCCGCGTTTGCGATTGCTGTCAGCGGCGTGGCAGCGGCGTAGGCGGTTCGCTGCATTGGGCCATTCGGATTTTCGTCTCAATTCAAGAAAAGGATCGATTAACACGCGGAGGCTCCATAAGAGGCGGTTTCGGCTGCCGCGGTGGTCGGAACCGACCCTTGGTGATGCGTTTGCTTGCGTTGCAGTGTCATTCGCCGACCATGCGTAGCTACCATTCATCGACGGCGCCGTCGCAATGGCAATGAATTGGACGGTCCGCTAGCTGAGAGTCGCCAGCGTCAAATTATTAATGTTGGAGGCAAAAGCGCTAGAATAAACATGGGGTATGGTCCGCCTAATATTTCAGGGAGGAAAATATGCAAATCAGCAACCTGATCGGCCGGGCGAAATCGATTCTGCTCACTCCGCGCACCGAATGGCCGGTAATAGCCGCAGAACCCGACACCATCGGGGGAATTTACACTGGGTACATCATGATCTTGGCAGCGATACCCGCCGTCAAGCTGTTCCTGGTTTGGAGCGTCATCGGCGTGTCCATCCCGTTCGCTGGCAGCTACCGGAGAGGTGTGCTCCCGGGATTGGCCTCCGCCGTCACCACGTATGTGCTGACGCTGATCGGTACGTTCATCGTCGCATTTATCGTCGATGCGCTTGCGCCGACTTTCGGTGGCCAGAAGGATCGGGTGCAAGCACTCAAGGTGGTGGCGTATGCCTACACGGCCGACTGGGTCGCAGCAATCATCGGCATCGTGCCGGGCTTGGGTCTGCTATCCGCTTTGGCCGGCCTGATCTACGGCCTTTATTTACTCTATCTGGGACTGCCGTTCACGATGAAGTGTCCGGCCGAGAAGTCCCTTGGATACACGGTGGTGACCGTGCTCGTGGCGATAGCCGTCTCGATAGTCTTGAGCCTCATCGTGCGCTCCGTGGGCGGTTTCGGGACTTTCGGCGGCGGCGTTACGGGAATGCCGACATCGTAGGCAACGGCGCCGTCGCGATGGCAGGGGAAGGACGGTCGATATTATTTGGGACGCTTAATGCGACCGCTTAGTGCACGCGTTCGCGTTCACCGGCCGCGACGTATGCTTCGAGCACCGGTGCGTGGACGAGCGAGATACTGACCCAAACGGCGACGCTGAAATAAAGCGACATCCAAACCACCTCGCTCTTCCAATCTTCCCAGCGGTAGGAGACGACCCAGCGACCGGCGACATCATGCACACCTTGTGCGATGCTCATGTAGTGGCGTCCGATGGATTCGTCCGCAATCCACCGCGACCAGTACATGGGGACGTCGACGAGGAGCATGAACGCTACGTAGACCACGCCAGCGGCGCAGCAGGCGATGATCACGGGATGTCGGGTCGCCGTGCAACGTGTCCAGGTCAGCAGCATGCTCGTTACCATCAGCGCCGCGGACAGGCTCCAGATCGACTCTTCAGCGATGTGCCCAAGGTTTGATGTGGTCAGCACGGAGTACCAGGAGCATGCTTCGGCGAGCGCGATGAGCGGTACCACGGCCAGCGACGCGATCTTGCCGACGACGCTCCCTGACGCTCGCGAGGCCTCGCGCAGCATCAGGGCCCACTGACCGACGAAACACAACTCTGCAACAGTTGCGACCGAGCGGCCGACGATAACGCTGGACAGCCACGAGTTATACAGGCAGATGCGCGGCACATCGAAGACAGGGAACGCAGAACGGAAGGCGCATCCGAATACATAGACGGCGGACAACAGAAGCTGCAGGCGGCGAGCGTTGTACGCCTCGGTGGGCATGACAGTCTGTCGGCGGTTGAGCGCCACGGCTGACACGCACCAGGCAAAGATGTTGAGCGCGCCCACCGCGCAAAGCAAGGACCACCATGAAATGACGCCGGCTGACATCATGGTGTCATATTGACATGGTATTGGGGCGTCAGCCAACCTGTTCAAGAGCCCCAAAGCGCGCGACCAGTGCTGGCTGTGGACCAGCCCAAGAATTTTGATGGGCGTGTCTAAAAGTTAGACCACTATAACTCCTCTAGTCCAATGGTCCGTCACTCCGGGCCGCAGTCGATAAGGTGGGACAGGGGTCTCGGAAGCATCAGTCGTCATAGCACCAGCCGCGGCAGGCAGACCCCGAAGAAGCGGGCCGGATTGACCGGCCCGCCACATGCTGGAAAACCGAAGTCCGAAGCGCGCTATTTGCTGGTCGTCTTCTTTGCTGGCACCAAACATTCCCAGACGTCATCGGATTTGGGATTATAGTTCGGGCATTTCTGCATTGACACGACCGTAGCAGCTTCGGAACCTTCCGCAAAACTCACGGTAAGGTCCCGGTGGGGCACATTTTCGATCTTGAACTCGGATGCCAAGATGCACTTGGTTGTCGTGCCTGGTAGGGCCGGCGTCAATTCGTAGTGCAGCGCGATTTCGTTTCCCTTAATCGCGAACGAAGCTTTGGTCGCTTTTTGACCGCAAAGAACTGAATCTTTGACAACCACAAGCACTATGTCCTCAAAGCGGTAGGGGGTTATCTTATCCTCGAAAGCCGACATCTGGCGTGCGGCCCCCACGTCGCGAAATATCATTTTTGGCGACTGGGTCGGCGTATCGGCGAACGCGAATGCCGCGGCCAAAGCAAATGCGAGGGAGGATAAAACAAATCTATTCATAGCGCTTCTCCTGCTAATTTGTAAGTCTGGGCAACTCAACCGTAAGCGACGATGTTCAGATAAAACGACAATCACACCCGCAAACCCTGCATCCAACTTTCGCAAAAGTGGCGTCAACTCCGGCAACGTGCCGTTACTAGTTTTGAACGGAACACTATGTGATGTTGCGCTCACGCAATATACGCATTAGGAGCAGTCGGTTAGGGGCAAACCCAAAAAGGCGAGACGATGGTCCGCACCGGGGAATAGGCCCAACCGTGGTGTCAGAGGACGCCAATTGGGGGCTTGAACCCTTGCTGACTCGATTGTGGGATCTACGCCTCGATTAGCCAAGGCACACACTCCCGGCTCAGGCGGTCAGGGGGCGATTCGGCGCCGAGCTCAGAATTCTGATGCCCTTGCTGAAGCCCAAAGCATACGCAGCGCGCAGCACCAGGGCGGTGACAAGGACGGCCAGAACGGTTTCGAGGCCATACACCATAAATTCGCCGCGGCCCGTGGCTTCAGGCAGTTGCGATACCGCAAGGGTCAAAAACATAGGCGCCCCGATCGCTAAGGCGGCGAGCGTGCGGTAGAAGAAGTCGCCGCAATTTTTTGTCAAAGTCTTCATATCTGTCTCCTGTAACGTCGGTTTGATTCGACGGAACAAAGTTTGTCATCGGAAGACGTAAAATGCGGTTAGCAAGATGTAAGAGTATGCAAAACTCGTTTCGCCAACCGACGCCGTGGCCGCATTGTGTACATCGAAACCTGCACGTCCATTACACGGATTTAGCCGATCGGAACCCCCACGACGAGCTTGACGATTTTTCGATCCGGGCTGTTGCTCCAGCCGTGGCCAATTCCCAGCTGAAGGCTCCAGTCCCTAACTTTCCATTGCAACGTCAGGAAACTAAGTTTATCGATCTCGCGGATTGGCTCCTCAAGCGCCGTGGAACTCCATGTGATGTACTGCTCAACGCCTACCGCCATGCCGTTGGCCAGATTCCCGTAAACAGGCATGCAAATCTGACCAGAATCTCAGCCTGCTGGCATTGGGTCCCAAGCTGCAAGGCAGAATATTGCGCCTGATCGCGAGCGCGGAAATCTGAGAAAAAAGCGGAAAAGGGAACAAGAGAAAAATCGTGATCTCGGGATCGATGACGATCTTGAGAATTGTCCTGATTTACAGGCCGCTTCGCGATTGTAAGTGCCAAACATTACATCGATATAGAGCGAGTCAACCGAGATTTGCCGCTGGCGAAACTTCCATGGTTGGTTCTGGGCAGAGGCACCTTAACGTCACCGTGACCTTAGCACCGCCATAATGTCCACGGCCGATCTCTACATCCCCGGAGTGTAACTGAGCAATTCTTAGCACCATCGCCAATCCGAGGCCCACTCCATCGGATGAATTGGTCGCCTCCGGACCACGGAAAAACCGATTAAAGGCTCGTGTCGAGCTCTCCTCGCTAAATCCTGGGCCATCGTCCACGACAGCAATCGTCGCATACTGATCGTTGGAGCTGATCTCAATGCGAATTTGTTTGCGCGCATAGCGAAGCGCATTGCTCAACAAGTTGCGGAGCAGTATAGCCAGCGCGTCCTGGTCCCCTGTTACCGCAACGGGTTCGGAAACACGGCGGATCGTTATGCTGCGCGACGCGGCGAGCACGGAGAACTCGGCGGCGACGAGCTCGACGAGCTGGTCCAGTTGAACCTTGCTCTTGCTGATCTGAAAGCTGGTACTGGAATCAAAGCGAGCTAACGTGAGGACGGCGTCGACCATACGCGCGGCTCGGTCCGTTGCTCGCAAGAGTTCGCTCAGGGCGGCATTGCGCTCCTCGGGGCTTGTGGCGCGCAGAGCAACTTGCGCTTGCATCCGCAATGCGGCTAAAGGGTTGCGTAGCTCATGGGCGGCGTCGGCTGTCAGAGTACGTTCGCGTATAATTGAGTCGCGAACGCGCTGCATCAGGCGGTCGATCGCCCGGACCACCGGCTGTAGCTCCCGCGGCAGCTCCGTGCCGTCAACCGGCACCGCGGCCTCCGCGGTCAGCGTGTCAAGTGACTCGGCGTAGCGGACAATTGGCGCCGTGGTCTTGCGCACACTCCACGCTACGGCGCCGATCAGCGACAGCATCAGAACTGCGCCCGGGAGCTGCAATCTTAAGGCGCCGACACGAGCCAGTTCGATGCGTCGGGATATTGGTTGCGCGACGTGAATGGTTGCGGCGTTTAGTTCTGTCGCTAGCGTAAAGACGCGATATTCCTGGCCATCGATGCGCGTAATTCCGAAGCCCCGGCTCTGCGCAGCCGCCAGTGGTGCAATGGGCGCGCCGTGAGACCGAAACACCATGATGCCGTTTGGTCCGAGCACCTGGTAAACGGTATCGTTCTGAATTGACTGGTCGATTACCGCGAGTTCGAAGCCGACACCCTCCTTGGTTTCGGTCAACTCCGACGCCTCGTTGCGCACGACCGCCAGCACCGCGTTCGCGGTGTTATCAAGCGCCGCGTCGAACAGGCGATTGGCCGTATCGATTACCGCACGGTACAGCCAGAGGCTGCTCGCACACCATATCAACAGCGTAGCCGTACCGAGCGTCAGAGTGAGACGGGTGCGCAATGACCAGGGAGCCGCCGTCATGATTGCGGCGCCTCACCGAGAGAGTAACCCTGTCCTCGACGGGTCTGAATGGTTTCGGTTCCAAGTTTGCGTCGCAATCGATGGATGTGTACCTCGATGGCGTTGCTTTCGACCGCGTTGTCCCAGTTGTACAAGGCTTCCTCGAGCCTGGCTCGCGAGACTATCGCTCCCGGACGGCGGGCCAGCGTCAACAGAATCGTAAACTCCTGACCGGTAAGCAAAATAGGCTGCCCTCGAAGGGTCACGGCACGGGCCGGCTCATCGATGGTTAATGCACCAAATACACGTATCTCGTCATTTCGACCGCTGATGCGGCGATCGATGGCGCGCAATCGAGCCGACAGCTCATCAAGATCAATGGGCTTGACCATGTAGTCGTCTGCGCCGGCATCCAGGCCGGCGATGCGATCGTTTACCCGGTCACGCGCCGTTACGATCAGGATGACACTCCTGACCTTGCGAGCACGAGCCTGGCGTATGAGGTCTAGGCCGCTGCCGTCGGGCAGGCCCAAATCGACGATCACGGCGTCATAGGGCACCAACTGCGGTGACGGCGCGAGCCAGGCTGAACGCGCTGCCGCGGCCGTCTGCACCGAGTCGGTCGCATGCCGATCCTGCGTAAGACCGGCCTTCAACGCACGGCCGACCATCTCATCGTCTTCAACTAGGAGTATTCGCACATTTCCTCTGAGTCGGATCAACGGTTTTCAGCAGCCGCCATTATTGGGCGCAAAAATGAACGCAAACTTACGGACCAATTATAGTTGCGGCGCAACATCATGGTGGCGTGAATTTACGGTGACGCCGTAAGCTCCAATTAATCTGTGGAACGGATGATTCGTCCCGGTATTTTAGTCTCGGAAGTGATCAATGCCTGTACAAATCCGCGGTGTGCTCCTCGGGCTCTTGGTCGTGGCCATGGTGCCCGCTATATCGGCGGAGCCGGAGTACGTGATTCAGATCAAGAATCATCGGTTTATTCCGGCAGAACTGCGCATACCAGTGGGTGAGAAGGTTCAAATTGTCGTCGACAATCAGGACGATACCCCCGAGGAGTTTGAAAGCTATTCCTTGAATCGCGAAAAGCACGTTCCCCCGAAATCTCGCGTCACTCTATTCATCGGGCCGCTCGCGGCTGGCAGGTACGTGTATCAGGGTGAGGATCGGACGGATGGTGTGATGGCTTTAGGGGTGATCGAGGCCCGATGAGACACAAATGGCGTGCTGCTGCTTAACCAACTCCGGTCTGATGCGCGGGGGTAGATGCGCCGCCAACCGTGAGTCGCGAGCCTCAACCGAGTTCGTCATCGGTCGTGCAACGTGCCAAGCGCTCGTGGGTATGGTGCTGTTGTTGGCGACTGAACATGCTCTTGCCGTGAACGCCGGCGATTATTTATTCACCCCGACCGTGACGCAGGGCGAACGGGAAATCGATTTGTACGGTGGCACCGGATCGTCTGGAGACAAGACTCGCGCGGAATCCAATGCCGGCCTCGGTTTCGGCTACGGAGTGACGCAGCACTGGTTTACGGAACTGGACATTGAGTACCGCTGGCAGTCACCAGTCGGTACAGGCCTCGACGCCTTCGAATGGGAGAACATTATACAAATTGGCGAGACTGGCCAATGGCCGGTGGACATCGGTATGCTGTGTAACATCGAAAAGCCATATGAGGCATCTAGGAATTCACCTCAGACTGAGGGCACGTCAATAAAATTCGGACCCCTGCTGCAAAAGGACATCGGAAAGGTTGAAGTGAATTTCAATCTTCTCCTTACGCATTTCTTCCAAAGCTCCCAGTTTTCATCAACGCAGTTCGGTTACCAGAGCCAAATCAAGTATCGCTACAGTCCGCCGCTCGAAATAGGTATTCAGGCCTTCGGCAGATTCAGCTCCGGTGCACAAACGTGGGGACCCTATCCGCAACAGGTCCTACGTGTGGGACCGGTGATGCTGGGTCGTCTGCGATTGCCGCAGGAACGCTCTCTCTCCTATAACGTCGGATTCTTGATGGGCACGACTCAACATTCACCGGATCAAACGCTGCGCATGCAGGTCGAATACGAGTTCTGATTCCAGATCGACGGCGCAGTCGTCGCCGACCGAAGAAGATCTACTGTCGAAGTCGAAGCAGCGCACTGCGCTGCAATCGACTTCACCGAAGTTTCCCGTGCGCGTCGAAACTGGCCGCTGTTGCGTCTGGAGTTGTCGCCAAATCACGACGCCAAGTCGCCCCATCGGCAATTTCGCCGACCATGTTTTCCAAAAAAAATATACCGGCGTAAGTCTGCGGTAAGCAGAGGCGATTAAATTACTTTCCAACGGTTGGAATCGATGCGTTCAACCAGCCGCTGAATCCCCGAGTAACTTCGGGATTGGTAACTAAATTAGTGTTTGATTCAAATCGAAGCCAAGGAGTCCGAAATGTCTTTCCCTGTAAATTTTATTCCGAAGGCGGCCCTGCTGGGTGCGTCGGCGCTCACAACCGCTGTCATTGGTCAGGCCGCCCAGGCGCAACCCTACACCGGTAGAAGCAACAGCCACACTGCAGGCTGTCAGCATCACCAAGCGCGGGCAGAGGCGATCTCGCTGCAAGCGGTTGGCGGTGGCACTGTGCTGCAGGCGGTGCTGGAGCGCGAGGATCACTTCATCCACTGGTCCGTCGACATCGTCGGATCCACCGCCGAACACGAGGTGTGGGTCTCGACGAGCGGCAAGGTGCTCAAGATAATTACCCAGCCGCTTTGAGCAAGCGTCCGACCGGCTGGGCTTCTCCGCTCGCATCAATCGATCGGTGAAGTCCGGCCGGCGTATCGCGCAACTATGTGTGCTTCGTGGCGACCGCACGGATGCGCGTAGCCGCGATGATCTTGTCAGTCGCTGTGTCTGCTTCTTCCGCAACACCGAAGTACATCCAAGTATTTTCGCGGTTTTCACTCGCGATGCGGGCTGCGGGAGGAAATGATCATGAAAACGCCGGACAAACTCACGAGCAATATCCACCCGCTGACACTGACCCCCATGCAGCATGATGTGTGTTCGATGCTGAGGGAAGGGTTCTCGCTGAGTGAGACTGCACGTCGTTTGAGACTAACGGCATCAACCCTCGACGGTTGTCGATTAGAGTTGCTGCGTAAGTTCGATTTGCACTCCGCGGTCGAGCTACGAAAGTTGGCAATTGCACTGTTTCCTCATGCCACGCCGCGCGCAAGCACTGCTCCGAAGCTTCGACATGAAGGTAGCCTCCTGCCGAATGTAGTTCTAAACCCGCGTGGGGCATTCAGTGCCGCCTGTCGCGCCGGATTCGACGGACGCACTCTGCGCGAGGTAGCTGATTACGTCCGTGATTGCGATGGCGTGCCGGGCGTAGCGCCGGACGCGTTCCAGGAGGTGATTACGCAGCATACTGGGACAATTGGTGCAAAACAGGCGCTTCTTGCTGCACTCGCGGCAGAAAATGGGCGCAACGACGTTCAACTGATGTTGGCGTGCTGCGAAATGCAGGTGCCCTATAGCGACCACGAGCATTTGGAGCTGGGCGGACAGCGTCGCCATAAGTTTCCGCTGGCAGTTTGCTGGCTTCGCTACAAGGGACGGCGGCTACAGATCGTCGAGGCAAAGCAGGCATCCCTGCAAACGGTGGAATTGGTGACGGAGATGCCGGTCCGCCCTGAGCAATTGGCGGCGGAGCGAATCCGACTGTATCAGACGTTCGCCGCAGATTGGTGTCGAGCGCTGGAAACCGGCCCAAACGAGTTTGCCCGACTGCGGGCATCGCTATTGAGTTTGTCGACGGGCACGAGCATTTTTGAGGACTTGTTGGGATATGCCTTACCACCGGGCTACATGCCGGCGCTCTGAGTGGGCGGTAACGGGATAGCCGGCCTGCAGGTTCCTGACTGAGAGGCGCGCGCGTGCCGGCGCGTGAAGGTCGCTCTCGCTTGCAATGCAGGCGGACCTGCAAAACCAAGGAGGGCAGAATCGCCTATTTTTGCGTGAGGCAGCGCTGGGGTAAGCAGCTGCCGGCGACCGCCACAGATCGGCCGCTACGAGCCGTACACGAATCTAGAATTCATGCTTGGAAGCGGGCGTTGGCGGGCGAGGGCTGCGGCAAAGAAGTCAGGCGGTTGAAATATTGCTCGCACAGCGCATGCGATGCGGATATTGCGCTGACAGCGGTACTGGAGCACGCTGCCGAAAATTAGATCGGGCCGGCCTCGATTCCACTCGGATCGCTTTGCGGGGTAGACCCAACAGTGGTGTCAGCAGGTGCCAATTGGCAGCTGGATCCCCTGTTGACTCGACTGTTGGGCCGACCCCGGTTTGGAAAGGTACGCACTCCCGGCTCGGGCGGTCACGGAGCGATTCGGTTCCGAGGTCGCAATTCTGAGCGCCTTGCTGAAGCCCATCGGTCTGCCACAACCACCGCATCAGCGGATACCAACAGCATTGGCGAACATGTCAAGCGCGATGCAAAGGCGGTCGGGGCCGCGTTCAAGGAAGGCGCACACCGGGTCGGAGTCGCGGCAAAGGCCGTAGGCCATGAAATTGCCACGGCTGCCAAGCGCGGTGCGGCGGAAACGCGGACAGCAATGCGAGGCGAGAAAATCGACAGGACCGCCGCGAGCCCTGTGCGTTAGTATTTGGTACCGGGCCGCGGATTCGCGCCCAGGTAGTCATTGAAGTTACCAACGTCCGTTGATTCCCTCCGGCGGGAAACCGAATTCCCGCCAAATTCCAGGCCGCCTCGATATATCGATCGCCGACCGTGCCCCGTTCGATCCATTCCGGATGCCAACTGGCGCGCCTTACCGGACACGTGAAACTCTGAGGCCTATAGCCCGCTGCGGCAACGATCGTGATAGCCCTGAGCGCTCGATCTCCGCTCTTCAGCGGCGCGCTCACACTTCGGCACGTGTCAGCCTCCGCCTTCCACCTCTCGCGCCGCTTTGCCTCTTCACTGCGAAGCCCGAATATGAGAACTCGCGGCTTCGATTTCAACCAATAAATCGCGGCGGCACACATCGGCGTGCAAGTACGCGACCGTCGCACGATGTCCAACGGCCTCGCGCAACTCGGCCGCGATTGTCGACAAATGCTCAGGATTGCGCACATATACCTTGTATGCAAGCATGTCCGTGGCGTAGTGCGGATGCCCGCTAAGCCGGTTGGCTTCCGATATCAGTACGTTGATGTTCGCAATCGATTCACGAGTCTGCGCCGCGACATCGTCGGTATGCACGGACTCGTGACCGACGATGCTGGCTGTTCCCGAAACTAACAATGTTTTTCCAGCCGGCTCCGTCAGCAGTGCGGCGCGCGAAAAGGTCGGACTCTTTGGTCCATACTTTGACGGATAATAATAGGCGCTCACCTGCCGCGGATTCTCGATGGTCCGCATCGCAATGCGGCTGGCAAGAAAATAGATGACCAGCGGGCTTCCAGTTGGAGTGCCTAACGCTGACCCTGCCGGTACGGTATCAACAATGGGTCGTTGCCTAGAGAGAAAGCTCTCTTGGCGCGCTCGATTAAACTGCCAGTAGCGTTCTCCCTCGACCGCATCCTCGTTAATGGAGGGCACATAATTCCATATGCGCACCAGCTGCGAATACCCCGCTGTGTCGAGCGTGGCAAAGATGTCCGTGTAGGCCCGAAGCGTCGCCAGCTCCAATGGGCTGTGTCTGTTGCATGTGCCGCCGCACAGCGCGATGTTCTCCGGCACCGATATACACCCATAAAGCAGCTGCTCGCTGGCACGGAATTGCACGGCTCCAATGCGGCCGCTCCTCGTGGGTCCCTCGGCACGCCAGACCTCGCACACGCCGTCCGCGGTAACCAGGGGCGCAATGGTCACCTCTGCCACCGGGACTTGCTCCGGGAATCCGGCAATGGGCTGCGAACCAAAATGCGCCATACCCAATACGCTGTCCCACCATAAGTCGGACTGCAACGGCAACTGCGCGGATGAGAGATATTCCACGCCAAATGAAGTCGCGCCGCTCATTGCTGACGAGCCGGCGGGATCGAATCGAGAATCGAAAGGCGCCAGGTGTCCCGGCGGCAGACGAGCAGGATTTCATCGACGGCGTCCGGTGCTTTCATTCCGGGGCAAGTGTCAATTTCTTCCGAAAATGCAATCCGAGCGGCACGAACAACTTCTTCTACCGCCACGGAGACTCGTTCGTAATGATGTTTGAGCCACCCCATGCCGATGTCGATGACCTGTGATGCGAGGCCTCGGACAAGATCGCGCCATATGGCATGTAAATGGAATGAGTTAGCATGGGCGTCCGGGCCGCTGTTGCCCCTTATACCGAGGGCCTGCGTTCGAGTTGCGGCGCGAATCGCGCCGCTCCGGGCCCCAATGCCCGCGGGAATGCCCAACATGAACGATTGGCCGGCTTTGGGTCTGCGCCGGACGATTCCCCGGGCCGGCAGGCGGTGCCTCCACGACTTTGAATGCGGGTGTTTGCATGGTGGGAATACTGCGACGCAGTACCCGCTCGATATCGCGCAGCAGGCCGGTTTCATCGACCGATACCAGTGAAATCGCCTCACCGGCAGCGCCGGCCCGACCGGTGCGCCCGATACGATGCACATAGTCTTCGGGCACGTTCGGCAGCTCGTAATTGACCACCTGCGGCAACTCCTTGATGTCGAGACCGCGGGCGGCAACTTCGGTGGCAACCAGCGCGGTTACCTGTCCGCGCTTGAACATATCGAGCGCTTTGACGCGCGCCGCTTGGCTCTTGTTGCCGTGAATCGCGGCCGCGCGAATTCCAGCACCCTCGAGCTGTTGCGTCAGGCGGTTGGCGCCATGCTTGGTGCGGGTGAAAATCAGCACTTGATGCCATTGCCCTTCTTGAATCAAATGCACCAGCAAGTGTCTCTTCTGCTCCTTCTGGACGCGATAGGCACGCTGCTCGACCAGTTCGATGGGCGCGTTGCGCGGCGCGACTTGAATCGACATCGGTTCGTGTAGGAGCCGTTCGGCGAGCGCACGAATATCGTCCGAATAGGTCGCCGAGAACAGCAGATTCTGGCGATTCGAGGGCAGCAGCCTGATTACGCGCCGAATGTCGTGAATGAATCCCATGTCGAGCATGCGGTCGGCTTCGTCGAGCACGAATACCTGTACTTTGGACAAATCCACCGCGCGCTGCCGGGCAAGATCGAGCAATCGACCGGGTGTGGCAACCAGAATGTCGCAGCCGCTTCTCAGCGAGCTGATCTGCGGATTGATGTTGACGCCGCCAAATACCTGGATTACGCGCAGCGGCAGATGCTTCCCGTAATCGCGGGCGCTTTCGGCGACTTGCGCGGCCAGCTCGCGAGTCGGGGTGAGCACGAGCGCGCGGGGTGCGCGGGCCGCGCCGTGCGCGGCATCGGCAACTAACCGCTGCAATATGGGGAGCACGAAACCGGCGGTTTTGCCAGTGCCGGTTTGGGCGCCGGCGAGCACGTCGCGGCCGGCGAGGACCGCGGGAATCGCTTCCGTCTGGATAGGCGTGGGCGAGTCGTAGCCTTTATCGGCTACGGCACGCAGCAAGTCGGGCAATAGCCCGAGATCGGAAAATGACATTTATGAATCCTTGAATGAATTTGGACTCGCACGACAGAGCTTCGAGCTCCGCAGCGGCCAGCAGCGAGGGGGCTAAATAAAACGGAGTGCGTCGAGGACGGACCGCGAGCTAGGGTGGCACTGACCGAGCGCCTACCTGAATAAGCTGCGCGCATAGTACAGTGTGCCGCGCTTGCCGTCCAGCCGCAGAGCAAAGCCCAAGCCGCCGGCGAGCGTCGATGCGCCGTTGGCGGCGCGCTGGCGCGTGGCGGTTTGCCGATCGGCGTGCAATGCGCGGCGCCGCTCGGCGAGGATGCCCGTTTGCTCGCATTTGCCGCGTGGCTCGAGCGCGCGCAACCGTGGAGCGATCGGTTGGCCGAACTCAGTCGGGAGTTCCTATGAGGGGCGGGCGTATGGCGCAGCGCCTCGAAGGATCGCCGCCTGCGAGGCGAGTTTCTCCTTGCGCCGGGCCGCCAGAATTCCTTCCGTGTAGCCATTGGGCTGTTCGCGGCCCATAAACACGAGATCGCAGGCGGCTTGGAACCCGATGTTGTGCTCGGGATCCTCGCTCATCGGCCGGTATGCCGGGTCGCCGGCGTTCTGCCTGTCCACCACGGCCGCCATGCGGCGCAAGGCTTCGAGCACCTGTTCTTTCGAGCATATCCCGTGGCGCAGCCAATTAGCGACGTGCTGGCTGGAGATGCGCAATGTGGCGCGATCCTCCATGAGCGCGACGTTGTGGAAGTCCGGCACCTTCGAGCAGCCTACGCCGAAGTCGATCCACCGCACCACGTAGCCGAGAATACTCTGCAGGTTGTTGTGAAGTTCCTCCTCGATCTCGGCAGTGGTCCAATGCGGATTCGCTTCCAGCGACGGCATCAGCATCTCGTCGAGCGAAGCTCGCGTGCGCGCGGATAAGACCGTCTGGACTGCGGCCACGTCGACTTGGTGGTAATGCAGGGCATGCAGCGTTGCCGCGGTCGGAGAGGGCACCCAGGCGGTGTTCGCGCCGGCCAGTGGATGTGCGATCTTGGCTTTGAGCATGTCCGACATGAGATCGGGCATCGCCCACATCCCCTTGCCGATTTGCGCATGACCCGGCAGGCCGCAGGCGAGTCCGACATCGACGTTGTGCCGTTCATAGGCATCGAGCCAAAGGGCCTTTTTAAGATCGCCCTTGCGCGGCACCGCTGCCGCCTCCATCGAGGTGTGAATTTCATCTCCGGTCCGGTCCAGAAATCCCGTGTTGATGAATACCACCCGCTCACGGACGGCGCGAATGCATTCGGCGAGGTTGACGCTGGTGCGGCGCTCCTCGTCCATGATCCCCATCTTCAGGGTGTGCCTGGGAAGCGCCAATAAATCCTCGACGTCGGCGAACAGCCGGTCCGCGAAGGCCGCTTCCTCCGGGCCGTGCATTTTGGGTTTGACGATGTACACCGAGCCGGTGCGCGAATTTCGTGAGCCGCCGGGGGCGCGCACATCGTGCAGGGCAATCAACGAGGTCACTGCCGCGTCAATGAAGGTCTCGGGAATGGGCGCACCGTGAAAGGTGATCGCATCGCAGAGCATGTGGTGCCCCACGTTGCGCACCAACATGAGACTGCGACCGGGCAGCACCAGTTCGGCACCGGACGGCGTCCGATAGCAGCGGTCCGGGTTCAAGCGCCGCACCAGCGACCGGTTTGCCTTGTCGACGTGCGCTTGCAACGTGCCGCGCATTAGACCCAGCCAATTGCGATAGACGAGAATCTTGTCCTCGGTGGTGACGGCGGCCACCGAATCCTCGCAGTCTTGAATGGTGGTGACGGCCGATTCAAGAACGACGTCGCTCAAGCCTGCGGGGTCGTTTCGGCCGATGGCGTGCTCGCGATCGATGCGTAGCTCCACATGCAGACCGTGACGCTTCAGCAATATCAGCGACGGCGATTCGGATGCGCCTTGAAACCCTGCGAATGCGTTTGAATCCTTCAGCAGACCGATGCCGCCCTGCTTGAGCAGAATCTCGAGTCCACGCCCCGATACCCGATAGCCGACGGCATCGCGATGACTGCCATCCGTTAGGGCAAAGTGCTCATCCAGGAAATTGCGCACGAAGCGGATGACCTGTGCGCCGCGCCGCGGGTTGAAGCCGTCGCCGCGGCCGGCGCCTTCTTTGTCCGGCAACGCATCGGTTCCATAAAGCGCATCGTACAGGCTTCCCCAACGGGCATTGGCCGCATTCAAGGCGTAACGTGCGTTATTGATGGGGACGACCAGCTGTGGACCCGCCACGTGAGAGATTTCAAGATCGACGTTGGCGGTAGCGACGCGAAACGGCGCCCGCTCCGGCACCAGGTAACCGATTTGAATCAGGAATGCGCGGTAGCTTGCGCGGTCGAATGCAGCGCCCGGATGTTCGCGATGCCAAGCGTCAATCTGCGATTGAAGCAGGTCGCGCCGCTGCATGAGCACGACATTTTGCGGCGCCAGACGGCTCGTCAGGGCGGCGAATCCATGCCAAAAATCCGCTGCGGCGACCCCCGTTCCCGGGATCGCCTCCCGAACGACGAAATCGTAGAGGCGTCGGTCGATCTCGATACTATCTACGCAAACGGTTTCCGGCATGAATGAGTTCCTGGGCGTTAACGGTCGCGAGGCGCCGGAATCAGATCAAATTACCGGCCCGGCCGATGTGATAATCTCGCGCCCAATCGACGACACCCATTGCACTGTGCATATTCAACGTTCGGCGCGGCTGCTTCAAGACGAGTTTACTGGTTCGAATCAATGCGGCAATGAGCGTGGTGTTCATCGGCGCGGCATTCATCGCAGGGTATTGCTGCTGGCACATTCTCGAGGCCAACGCTCGCCGAGAAGTGCTCGCCGAGGCCGGCTTGATGGTGGACAGCGCCTTGGCCACACGGGCTTGTACGGCGAACGAAATCCCGCCATTGCGGGAACAAAGGGTGCAGGAATCCTTTCCCCCGCGAAGCATTGCCTTCTATGCGGCGACCCAGAACGTCATGAAGCTTCGCGAACGGCATCCGGAATACGCGTACAAGGAGGCCACGCTCAACCCGACGAATCCGCGCGCTCGGGCGGCGGACTGGGCCGCTGAAATCATCGATGCCATATCGGCCGCGCGAACCACGGTGTTGGTGTTCTGTGCCAGCAGCAATGAATCCCCGCAAGTGCGGCGCAAGGTAGAAAGGGCGGTGCACAAGCAGGGGGATATTCTGCCGTTTCGCATCGAGGAGGTGCCGCCGTGAGTTGGGGCCCGTGGGCAGGCATTCCCGCGCCAATGGCTCATCCCTTTTCGGCATAGCGGTTTTCTGGACCTCGCTCCCGGCGCGTGGGTCTGCCGCGCCGCTCCTGCGGATTCCCAAGGCCGCGAAGTGGTTCAGCGATCAACGCAGACAGTCGATTTCATGGCCATTCACGGAGCGTTGGAATATGTTCACTTGTGACAGGCTGACGACATTAATTAACTTATATAAGTCATTGATTATATAATATAAAAGTCCTCCAATCCGAGTCCGATCAGGTGAGATCCGAGGCGGCGGTGGCCAAAGTTTCAATGACTTAGCAATGATTTGCAGGATACCGGAGACCTGCGGTATCCGTCTGTTGAGTCAGTAACCCGGCCAAGCGGCTATGATGGGCGGGGGCAGTTGCTCGAGCCGGCGCGTTGATCGCAGAGCGCCGGCCGATGCCGGGTCCATGAATTAGCCGCGACCCGGACAACTTCGTCGTGCAATCAGTTTGCAATAACAAGAGCGTTGTGAGGCCGTAAGGCCAGCGACGCCGATGATCAAGAGACAAACAATGCGCCAGTCAAAAGCAGAAAGTTTGCGTCTCAGCCGCCGCTATCTCGATCTGATCGCTGGGAAGCCGATGTCGGTGAGCGAGAAGCAGGCGTTCATCGCCGAGACGGTGGAGGCGTACGAACAGCACGTCAACCGCGGCTTCATCAGCTATCGAAAGTCGGTGACCGAAGCGGGGCAGTTTGCGGCGCTGGAATGGTCCGGCCACGGATCCTTGCTGCGGGATCTGCTGGGCCGAGAATATATCGACTGTCTGGGAGGCTACGGGATCTTCAGCGCGGGCATCAATCATCCGCGCATCGTCAAGGCCGTTCAGGACCAGATGGGTCGCATGGCGCTCAACAGTCAAGAGCTCCTCGAGCCCTGGCGAGCGGGACTCGCGCGCCTTCTCGCGGCGGTGACTCCGGGAGAGCTGGGGTGCTGCTTTTTCATCAACAATGGCACCGACGCCATCGAAGGGGCCATCAAGCTGGCGCGTTTATACACCAAGCGCAATACGTTTTTATCGACGCTCGGCGGGTTCCATGGAAAGTCGCTGGGATCGCTGTCACTGATGGGAAAGGCGACATTTCGGGAGCCGTTCATCGGCGGTCTGCAGGATGTGCGCTTTGCGCCCTATGGCGATGCGAATGCCTTGGAGCAGGAGTTGGCGAAGGCGGAGGCGGTGGGGACTCCGATTGCGGCATTTGTGGTCGAGCCGGTACAGGGCGAAGCGGGCGCCGTCGTTCCGCCAGAGGATTACCTGCCCCGCGTGCGCGAACTGTGCACCCGCTTCGGCGCGCTGCTGATCGCCGATGAGATTCAGACGGGCATGGGACGGACCGGGAAGCTGTGGGGAGTCGACCACTGGAACGTCGTGCCGGACATCATGTGCTTAGGAAAATCCATCGGCGGAGGAGTGATGCCGTTATCGGCGTTCATCTCGACTCCGCCGATATGGGAAGTGCTGATTCCGAACCCGATTCTGCACTCGACGACATTCGGTGGAAACCCGATGGCCTGTGCCGCGGGAATCGCGGCCATCGACGTCACGCTCGAAGAGGACCTGCCCGGTCAAGCCGCGGCCAAGGGGGAGCTGTTGCTGCGCGAATTCGGCGCCTTGCAAAGAAAGTACCCGAGCGTTTTGCGCACCGTGCGCGGCAAGGGATTGCTCATTGGCCTGGAGTTCCCATCGGACGCGGTCGGTTACCAGTGTGCCGGTGCGCTATTCCGGCGCGGGGTGCTGGTCGCCGGCACTTACTCCAAAGCGCGAACCATTCGGATAGAGCCGCCTTTGGGAATCCCGATGCAGTTGCTGCTCGAATTGCTCAACCGACTGGAGGATTCCATTCAGGAGATCGCGCCGCGTTGCAGAACCACTTCGAGTGCCCTCAGTTCGCTGGAGGGCGCTATTGAATGAGCGGCACGAGACCCGCGGATCTCGGCTTCTCGATGCCTGCCGAAAGAGCGCGACATGCCGGATGCTGGATGGCATGCCCGATCCTCGCTTTGGCTTACTGGCGGAGAACCGCAGGGTGTTGGAAACGGAGACCGACGCCAAAGGCAGGCATTTTGAATTGATCTCGATTCCCGAAACGCCGCGCAGCGCCGTTCCCGCGGATGCGTTACCAGGGCGCTTTTGCCGCTCCTACGTCGACTTCCATCTGGCGAATGGCGCCGTCATCGCACCGGCCTATGGCATCGGCGAGGATCGCGAGGCATTTGATATCCTGAACCGGGTGGAACCGGACAGACAAGTGGATTCGGTCAAGGTGGAAACCTTGTGTCGCAGCGGCGGCGGCATTCACTGCATCACGCAGCAGGAACCGCTCGGCATCGCCGCGCGCTGGCGGAAGGAATCCGGTGCGCGAGGAGGTTGCCGTAGACACGGTATCGCCGGGCACGTGCTAGGCTAAAGGCATGGAATTTGTCGAGGTGCGCAAGACATTGAGGCGGCACTTAAGGTGTGGGGGCACAGCGGCGGCATTAATGGCTTCGCTGGTACTGGGGAGCGTGCCACACGCGCAAGCGGCGCAATATGTCATCCCGAGCAGCGGTGATGTGGTCGTCGGTGAGGACCTGACCGTCGAAACCATCTATGAGGACACGCTCTACGATCTCGCGCGGACGTACGGCCTCGGCTCCGAGGAGTTGATTCGCGTGAATTCCGGGATCGATCCATGGCTGCCCGGCGCTGGCAAAAAGGTCATTGTTCCAGGCCGTCATATCCTGCCGCCCGGACCGCGTGACGGCATCATCGTCAACCTGCCCGAACACAGGCTCTATTACTATCCGAAGCCCATGCATGGCGGCCCCCAGGTGGTCATTACCTACCCGATCAGCATCGGCAAGATGGATTGGCGCACGCCGCTTGGGCTCACCCACGTGATGGCAAAGCAGAAGGATCCGACCTGGTATCCGCCGGAATCGGTGCGTCAGGAGCACCTCAAGGACGGCGATCCCCTGCCGGCGAGCGTGCCGCCGGGGCCCAAAAATCCGCTGGGAGACTATGCCCTGCGTCTGGCCGTGGGGAAGGGGACCTACTTGATTCACGGCACGAATAACCCGATTGCCGTCGGACTTGCTGTGACACACGGCTGTATCCGCATGTATCCGGAAGATGTTGCCGCGCTGTTCCCGTTGATTCCCGTGGGAACGCCGGTGCGCCTGATCAATGAGCCGGTCAAGGTGGCTTGGGTCAATGGCGAACTGCTGCTCGAAGTGCATCCGCCGGTCGATGCGCAGGGACAAAGCGTCGAGCCGAACCTCGATCAGTTCTCCGAGTTGCTGCGCGCCGCCGTCGGCGACAGCACGCTCGCAATTCATTGGGACTACGCGCGCGAAGTACTGCAGAAGGCCGATGGCGTCATCGCCACGGTTGGCCTCGAGGCTGATCTGTCGGCTGTTCGTGGCGCCGATATCGCCAAGTAATCCGTTGTCGGGCATCGGACCGCGTTTCAGTTCTCAGCGCCGGGTCAAAGCCTCGCGACAGGACCATCTGAGCCAATAAGTGCGCGCCGATCGAAAAGACAAGAATGGATGAAATTGGATGATGGACACTTAACGGAAACATCGCATATACTCGAGCGAAGGGAGACTATGCCCGCCAAAGGAGGCACCATGGGAAACGATAACGAATCCAGAACGATGCAACCGTCCGATCTGGATGATGAAGAAAAGGAAATCGTGGCAAAACTCAGCAATATCATTGCTGAAGCCTTCGAGTCGGTGGCGAAGCTGACCAGGCTCCCCGTTCCAGAAGTGCTGCATATCGTCGAAGAGGTGGATGTGGTGAAGCTTAGGGAGGCCATGCAGGGGGCCTTCAAGAAAATTTCACATGCCACCGACCTCGACAGGACTCATATTGTTGAGGTCTTTCGATCGAGCCCAACTGCCGACATCGATGAGATCGTGATCCGGCTTCATGAGCGAAGCAGAGTCAACAGGTCCAAATGGTAAGGAATCGCAAGGACAGGTATTAGCGTTCCAGCGTTTTGACGTTCCGAATCTCTGTTGACCTTGCCTACATCTTCAAGGCTGTCGTCCTTCCCACATAAAGCTCGTCCAAATGGGCGAACGGTAAGAGGCAGCGTAACCTATGCGATCGACCAGCTTGGTCTTGCTCGTTCCTTGCTGCAAATAATGTAGTCAGCTCAGGCTGAGGCGGAGGGGGGCGCGTGCTCGCGGTGATAGCGATGAATCGCCCAGAGGTAGATTTCCATCAGCGAACTCTCCCCCAGCTCCGTGAGAACGTCATCGCGTCTGCCTCGACTTGTTATGCGCCGTAGCTGCATTCTCGCTCGTTCAAACCGGCTTAATTGGCTGCGATACTGCCAAAGCAACTCTTGAGTCGCCATTTTGTTCTGGCGTAGCTCCCAGACGCCAAGCAGGACGGCGAGGAAGCCGCTGCAAAACGTCATGACGTTCCTCACGGGTAATCCGGTAAGCGCGTCGACGTGATCTAGCGACTCGCCAAATACAAACATAGTCGATATGACGACGATAACCACAAAAAAAACCGCGGCTTTCAGTCGCTTCACGCGCTGGTGGTCCTTTTCCATTTTTGCAACCTTGCGCGAAAAATACCGATACTGATCCTCAATCCAAACCTCATCGACGAGGTGCGCCCATCGCAAATATGTCTCGCCCGTGTGGCCCGCCTCGACCGCTGTTGGCTCGACCGAACTGAGGACAAAACTAATCCAACCGAATCCACGGAATCGGTAAATTCCCGTCAGTTCAATCAGTTCCCTGGTATGCATGCGACGATTCAGGCCGGCCAGCGCCAGATAAAATCTTACGCGCAGTGTTTCCGCCAGTGCGCGGTAGGCCAGATGTCTGCCGAACCAGCGCTTGTCCTGGAAAAAATAGTAGGCGAGCAAACTCGTGAACAGGATAACCAAGTAGACAATCAATAGAATTCTGGATTCGGTAATTTTGTCGTAAATCAGATACGCCACTCCCATCGTAAAGGCCATGATTCCGAACAGGTTAAACAATCGATCGGAACGCCACTGCATGTGACCGGCAAGCGAATCGGCCTTGACGAACTGAGTGTCGATGTTCTCCAAAGATAACGCATCGCCGTCGGCAAAATCGGCCGATAAATTGCTCATCAACGACCCGCTGCACACGCCGCTTGCATTGGCAATAAAGCGCTCGAACTCCAAGTTGTATTCGTTCAAGTCCGCGAGTCGCCGTTTCAAGAACGATGGCATTGTTTGCTGCACTTCGAGAAAATTATCCCCGGCGGCGAGTAGATAATGGGGATGCTGTATGCTCTCGAGCGCCCCCGCGCCGTCGCGAGGGACGGGCACCCAAAAGACAAGCTTGACCGAGACGTCCAGATCGTCGGACACCTTGGCGATCTCGAGTCGATCGACGGCTTCGTCGATTCCGGCGGGAACCCCTAGGAAGTGAAATACGGTATCCGCGGTGCCATTCCGCGCCCTCGACGCCTTTCCATCCCAAAGTGCGATCAATAGGCTGCTTCGGCGAACAACGACATCGGCGAAATTCGCGTCAAGCGTTCTGCCCAGCGCGGAGGAGTCTCCGGCCGTCATCTCAATGCGCCGAACTTGCGGATGATTAAGTAGATCTCTCGTCGAAGCGGCATCGGAGTCCGTCGCTTGACCCCGGGGTGGCGTTACGACCAGCGCGTCCACGAATATGTCAAGCGCCAGTGCCGCCTGCGCGATCGCCAAATTGGCATGGCCGCGGGCATCAACCATCAGCCGCACGTCGGTATTGGGCAAATGCTGCTTGAGTTCGCGCAAGAATTTCAGCACCGAATCGGTCGACTGCGGGACTTGTGCTGGATCCAAATCCGGATGGCTGGAGAGCCCGACGATAAACGGAGAATTTGCGGGCGGTGAGGTCTTCATCGCTGCCTTGTTGCCTGCGGGCTGAACTCCCGAGCACACTGAATTATGGGGATTTGACTGTCAACAGGCATCCGGGAGCGGCGGGGCGCCGGCGTCGAAGACAGGCCAAGTGTCTCGGCGTTGGCCGCGTTTCTTGAATCGATAACTGTCATTGCTGGTCTCGATGATCTCATATCGATGGGTGAGGCGGTCCGCCACCCACGTGATCATCGGTAGATTCCCGAGAGATGCTGTTCTAATCGCCGAAGCAGGGCTTCGAGGCCACGCACCGCGAGACTGCCTCGCAGAGTTCGCCGGTCGGCTGGAAGAGCGGTGCGCCGTGGGAAGCGGTCGAATCGATTGCGCCGAAAAATCTTCGGTGCCAGACTGTTACCCATGTCTCCGGAAGAAAATGGCTACCATCTGTCCGGTTAGGACCCAGGCTTGTTGGCTCCCCGGGACGGATTCGAACCGCCGACCAACGGATTAGCGATCCGTTATGCGGCAAAAATTGGTTGGACTGTCAGTTACCTGGCCCTGCTGTCTAATGGTTCTCTAACGGCCTGTGGCTATCAGACGCGCCGAATTTGACACTGACGGTTTGGCGGGTGACGACGAACGGGTCATGTCGACCCGTTGCAGTCCTCGGTGACCGTCGGCTATCGGGGCTCGAAAATAGAGCCTTCCCCCGAGCGCTGCTACTTCGTCTTTGCTGGTAATCGAGCCTGTATATAAGCGATGACTGCCCAGATATCGTCCTTAGATAATCCGTCCTTGAAGGCAGGCATTGAACTCCCAAATTGGGCTCCACCCTCGGCAACCGTCCAGTACATGAATGAGTCCCACTGAACCATCGGCATCTGTGCGAGCCACGCAAGATTACCCGGCGGCGGGGACAGCGCGCGGCCTGCGGGCCCGTCGCCAGCACCGGTTGCTCCATGGCAGGCGGCGCATTTCTCCTCATACAAAGTAGCACCTCGCTCAACGGTCGCCCGTGTGTGCGGCAGTGGATTGCTCAGCGAAGTATAGGGAGCAGGAATGCCCGACATCATTGCAGTGTGGTGCCGCGGCATGCTGCCCATCATTCCCTGCCCCATCATCCCGCCACCTGAACCCATCGGCCAGGGATCCGTGCCGCAACATCGGCCCCACGGAACCGTAGTCGAATTTGGTGACTGCTGCGCCGCGGCTGAAGCCGCAGCGCCGATGATGAGAACAACAGACACAAGGGTGATTGTACGCATAGCTCACTCCAGTCAAGTGACGCGTCAGTCCGCTCGTCAACGCCAGGAAAATATTGATCTTCGCGTGTGTATTTGGCAATACAGCGCATCGTGCGCCGCGATGCGGCACAAGTCGCGCGCCGTTCTTGCAGAGATTGTGCCTTTGGCGATGCGAGAAGAATCAAATACATGTCGGTGTTTGGCGTACCTAAATTCCCGAATATTGAGCTGACCCCTACGCGACCCCCCGGGATTAAACGTCATTTGACTCTGGGGTCGAGTACAGAGTTTAAAATTGCGACCCACTTACCAAGGCCGAACGGCAAAGACTCTTTTTAGCATTCGTGTGCGACCTGAGAGTTCGCCGCAAGTGAAGGAGACGTGGCATGGACACGCGAGAAACTGGGCAATCGCCATTCTGGCGCTCAACCGCCGGACTGGTTGCATTAGGTTTTGGTGCCGTCGCCGCTTTCTTCTTGTTCACCGAACATCGAGCACATATGTTCGGACTGCTGCCGTATCTGCTCGTCCTCGCCTGTCCGTTGATGATGCTGTTCATGCACCACGGGCACAATAGTCACGAAGATCATGATCACTCCTCTGGGGAATCCGAGCCGCCGCGTACGCAAGGGAAGAGGCAGCGATGACCCACGATAGCGCTCCGGCTTACGGTCTCTGGGGACTGGTGCTCATCAACACGATAGTGTTTGTCGGCTTTGCCTTCAGCTTTTCGAAACCCTCTACAGCGAGGGACTGGCGCAGCTTCAGTGCGTTCTCGGCGTTCATCGTCGCGCTGTTCGCGGAAATGTACGGCTTTCCGCTAACGATCTACCTGCTCTCTGGTTGGCTACAGACGCGCTATCCGGGCGTGAATCTGCTATCCCACGATGCGGGTCACCTCTGGTGGACGCTGACCGGGCAGCACGGGAACCCGCACTTTGGCGTTTTGCATGTGGCGAGCCTGGTCGCAATCGCCGCCGGCTTCTGGTTGCTCGCCAGCTCCTGGCACGTACTTTATCAGGCCCAACGCCACCACGCGCTGGCGAGACGCGGGCCGTACGCGCGAGTCCGCATCCGCAATACGACGGCTTTGTCCTGATCATGTTCGGATTTCTGCTGCAGTGGCCGACCCTCCTGACGCTGGCGATGTTTCCGATCTTGGTATGGATGTATGTGAGGCTGGCGATCGCGGAAGAGCATGACGCGCAGCGCGAATTCGGCGCAACCTGGGAGCACTACGCGGCCGTGACGCCACGGTGGTTCCCGCATTGGGGCCGGCCGAACACCGCCGCTGGCCAGGGCGCCTGAGGCGCCGCGCGATGATAGATTATTGGGTCAGCATTGCTTCACTTGCGAGAGCAACATGAGCCTGCGGCCCGAAGTCCCCGAACATTCCCAACACGCGGTTGCGGAGCCTTCACTCGCTAGCCAGGTCCGCGATCCGGTCTGCGGCATGAGCGTCGATCAGAACACGACCCGCTATCGGGTTGAACGCAGCGGTACCACGACGTACTTCTGCAGCGAGCCTTGCCAAGCGAAGTTCCTCACTGACCCGGATCGATACTTGAAGCCGCTCGCACCGGTTGTAGCGAGCTCGCCGCCATTGCCTTCATCTCGCACACCGGGCGTCATCTACACCTGCCCAATGCATCCGCAGATCCGACGCAACGCGCCGGGGACCTGTCCGATCTGTGGCATGACGCTCGAGCCCCTCGTGGCCACGCAAAGCGGTGGTACAAGCCCCGAGCTGCGCAATATGACGCGACGCTTCTGGATCGGTGCCGCGCTGGCGGTCCCGATGGTGATTCTGGAAATGGGGGGACATATCTCGGGTATGGGGCTGCACCGCTACCTTTCCCCGTCGACCTCGATGTGGATTCAGTTTGCGCTCGGCACTCCGGTCGTGCTCTGGGCCGGCTGGCCGCTGCTCGAGCGCGGCGTGGCGTCCGTGCGCAATCGGTCGCTCAACATGTTCAGCCTGATCGCGCTCGGCATCGGCGCGGCCTACCTTTACAGCCTCGCGGCGAGCTTTGCGCCCGGCCTGTTTCCGGCAGGCCTCAAACAGAAGGAGGGAATGATTCCGGTCTACTACGAAGCGGCCGCCGTCATCACGGTGCTCGTATTACTCGGGCAGGTGCTCGAGCTGCGAGCCCGCGAGCGCACGGGCAGCGCTATCCGCGCGCTACTGAAACTCGCGCCCAAGACCGCGTGGCGCATCCGTGCCGATGGCCACGATGAGGAAATCCCTCTGGATCAGGTGCAGGTCGGCGATCGTCTTCGGGTGCGCCCCGGCGATGCGGTGCCGGTAGATGGTACGGTGCTCGAGGGCAAGAGCGCCCTCGATGAGTCGATGGTGACCGGCGAGTCCATGCCGGTGGAGAAAGAGGCGGCTGCCAAGTTGATCGGAGGCACGATCAACGGCACCGGCGCTCTGCTGATGCGCGCCGATAAAGTCGGCGCCGATACCCTGCTGTCACGCATCGTGCACATGGTTGGCGAGGCCCAGCGCAGTCGCGCGCCCATCCAACGCCTTGCCGATGTGGTATCGGCCTGGTTTGTCCCGGCCGTGATCGCCGTTGCCTTGGTCGCGTTCGTCGTCTGGATAATTTGGGGACCGCCCCCAGCCTTTGCCTACGCGCTGATCGCGGCCGTCTCGGTGCTGATCATCGCGTGCCCTTGTGCGCTGGGGCTTGCGACGCCGATGTCGATCATGGTGGGTATCGGTAAGGGCGCTACAGCTGGCATCCTGATCAAGAATGCCGAAGCCCTGGAACGTTTCGAGAAGGTCGACACGCTCGTCGTCGATAAGACCGGCACCTTGACAGAAGGCAAGCCACGCGTCGTCGCCGTGGTGCCGGCCGCTGGCTTCGACGAGTCCATGGTCTTGTCCTCGGGGGCGAGCCTCGAGCGCTCGAGCGAGCATCCACTGGCCGCTGCCATCGTCGCCTCGGCGAGACAGCGTGGTCTGGCGATGCCAGAGGTCGCCGACTTCACCTCCGTCACCGGCAAGGGCGTGACCGGCCGGGTAGATGGTCGGCAAATAGCGGTGGGCAATTCGAAGCTGCTCGGGGACCTTCACGTTGCCAGCGCCGACCTTGAGGCGCGCGCCGACGAACTGCGCCGAGATGGTGCGACGACTATCTTCATTGTGGTTGACGATCGTTTGGCGGGTCTTATCGCGGTTGCCGACCCGATCAAGGCGACGACACCGGCGGCTTTGCAGAGCTTGCGGGCAGATGGGATCCGCATCGTGATGCTGACGGGCGACAATCGCACCACCGCCCAGGCGGTTGCGGCCAAGCTCGGCATCACGGAGGTCGAGGCCGAAGTATTACCGGATCAAAAGCACGCGGTTGTCCGGCGGCTGCGCAGCGAAGCCCGCGTTGTTGCCATGGCCGGCGACGGCGTGAACGATGCGCCGGCGCTCGCCGAGGCCGATGTCGGCGTGGCGATGGGCACCGGAACAGAGGTCGCCATGCAAAGCGCCGGCGTGACGCTGGTCAAAGGCGATCTCGCAGGCATTGCGCGAGCGCGCAACTTGAGCATGGCGACGATGCGCAACATTCGGCAAAATTTGGTCCTTGCGTTCATCTACAACGTGTTCGGGATCCCGCTCGCAGCGGGCGTGCTCTATCCGGCATTCGCCCTGCTGCTCAGCCCGATTGTCGCGGCGGCAGCCATGAGCTTGAGTTCAGTGTCGGTGATCGCGAATTCCCTGCGCCTGCGATTCGCACGCCTCTAAGCCCGTCTTTACAAAGACGGGATGTTGTTGTCGGCCCAACTAGGGTGGTCAAAGTGGCGGCCGCGAGCAAGATCAAAAGCCCAAAAGCATTTCAAGCTAGATTGAGCGCTGCATACTGCATGTGTTGCTTTAATCACCGAAGATTTCCAATGGTTATTGTATATGACGCGCGGACATCGGCGGCCAATCGATCTTAAGCCCTGTCGTGAGTACACAGTCAATTGTCAGACATTACTGAGCGCGATGGGTCACCGGCGCGCGCTGCTTGGGCGCCAGCGCCTCAATAATAGGACACGGTTCGCCGCCCTGCGTGTGACGGCAGGCCTCGATCAGCCCGGACAGTGCGCTACGCATCCGCGAAAGATCTTTGAGTTTAGCTTCGATTTGTTCCAGGCGAGCGGCCGCGATCCTCCGGATAGACGCCCGATCCGTCCCGTCATTCAAACGTAGCAGCTCGCGGATTTCGGTAAGCGAAAAACCCAATTCTTGCGCCCGCTTGATGAATCGGATGCGCTCGACCAGGTCGCTCGGGTAATAGCGGAACGCGCCGATACCGCGGTTCGGTATCGGAAGCAGCTTGCGAGTCTGGTAATAACGCACCGTTTCGACATTCACAGCGGCAGCGCGCGCAAGCCGCCCTATTGTCAGGGTCGGTTCCGTCATCGGCGGGCCCTCCTAACTCTGGGGTCAACTACGGAGGCTATATTATCGCCGCAAGAAAATCGTGATGGAATACTTTGCCAAAAATGAGCCGATTACCGTTAGCGTGGATGGGGTTACCGCTGTGTACGCTGGTGCCGCTTTGAGAATGCCTCATTTTTTCCTTATTGCCCTCTTTGCAAGTGCAGTATTGCCGCGGGTCGGGACCGCGGAAGAGAGCGCCGAGGACGATCACGGGATCGTTTTCGAAGCCGGCGCAGCCGGCGAACATGGCATCCACGGGGGTGGATCGAATTTCGGGCCTAATCTGGCCGGCGAAATCACTCCTATCGAGTACTGGCTTGAAATCGAGCTCGGTGTTTCAGCACTCGGCACCAACGGTCACACGGAACTTTCGAGTGATCTGGTCTTCAAGAAACCTTTTCGATTGTCCTCGACCTCTGAGTTGATGATTGGTCTAGGCCCCACGGTGTCTCGTGTATCGAGCGGCCCAGACGAAGGCTCTTCTCACGGCATTGAGGTCGTCTTTGACTTCATGTTTTGGCCGCATAAAAACACCGGCTGGTACCTCGAACCAAGCTGGAGCGGAACTGCCCACAGTGGGGACCAGACTATTGGCTTGACCGGCGGAATCCTTTTCGGATGGCACTGACCGCCCTCCGTAACAAGCGGCCGCTTCGAGGCGGCTATTTCGGGATGCCGAAAAACGCCGCGACCTGAGTGAGTTAAACGACACATACACATCAATCCGGTATAAACCGATGTGCCCGGAACAGACCGAGAGCAGTTGGGTAAGCGATGAGGGAAGCACGTAGTTGGCGTCGCGTAATGAGCCTTTTCGTTTACCGCGAACCCGCCCCACACCGCAGATAACAGCCTCAGATCTTTCGTGCGCAAATATTTGCGGCACTACTGGTACCTGTACCGGGCCCCAGGGGCCTTGTCCAGCTAGGGAGGGGGTGGACTGAGCCCTGAAGGTTCCGCGGAGGGTGTTAACGATGATTGGGCGTTGGGTGCGGGAAATATCGAGGCAATTCGACCTGCCGGCCGGCCCGGTATTTGCTTCGTGCCTCCGCAGGCGCGCATATCAGTGTTTATATCAGTTCGCGAAATGACAGCGGCTGACTGCGGCGGTCACGATTCTAAGTTATTGAAAAGATGGCTCCCCGGGACGGGCTCGAACCGCCGACCAACGGATTAACAGTCCGTCGCTCTACCACTGAGCTACCGGGGAACACGGAGGAGGCGCGGATTGTCGGGAAGCCGGGCCTCTAAGTCAAGAAATCGCGGTGCGAACGCAATTATACGTGACCGACAACGGCATGAGGCACGTAGGGCGCCTCCAGTTGCGCGATCTCGGGTTCGGTCAGCGTGAGCTCGAGCGCGGCCACGGCATCATCGAGATATTGCGGTTTCGAGGCGCCGACGATGGGTGCGGTCACGACCGGCTTGTGCAACAGCCAAGCGAGGGCGATCTGTGCCCTCGATACGCCGCGAGCACGGGCGATCGCCGCGACCTGCTCAACGACCTCTCGATCCGACTTTTCGGTGGCGGCGAATAGACTGTTGCCATAGAGGTCGGTGCGGGTGCGCGGCGTCTCGGTGTCCCAGTCGCGGGTCAGCCGACCGCGGGCGAGGGGACTCCAGGGCAGCACCGCAATTCGCGAATCGGCGCACAGCGGCAGCATTTCCCGCTCTTCTTCACGGTACAGCAAGTTGTAGAAGTTCTGCATGCTGCAGAAAGGCGTCAGGCCCAACTGGCGCGCCAGATAGAGCGCCTTGCTGAGCTGCCAGGCATACAGCGATGAGGCGCCGAGGTAGCGCGCCTTGCCGGCCTTGACCACGTCGTGCAGGGCCTCGAGCGTCTCCTCGATCGGCGTCGCAGGGTCCCAGCGATGAATCTGGTACAGATCCACGTAGTCGGTGCCGAGGCGGCGAAGACTCGCATCGATTGCCGTAAAAATCGCCTTGCGCGAGAGGCCACCGCCGTTCGGGCCCGCGCTCATCGGGAAAAAGACCTTGGTGGCGACGACCACCTCATCGCGGCGTGTGAAATCCTTCAATGCCTGACCGACGATTTCCTCGGAAGTCCCGTCGGAATACGCATTGGCGGTGTCGAAGAAATTGATGCCCAAATCAACCGCTTTGCGAATCAGCGGACGGCTTTGGCTTTCGGGCAAGGTCCATGGATGGTCGCCCCGTTCCGGAACGCCAAAAGTCATGCAGCCCAAACAAAGTTGGGAGACTTTCAGTCCTGTGTTGCCTAGAGATTTATATTGCAAAACAATGATCTATATATTATTTATCGCCTAAAATCTGTGACCGGTACGCGTGACTAGCACGAAACGGTGTGGAGCGCCGTGCCCAGCGCGCGAGGTCAGGCGCGCTTTGCCACCGCCGTCGCGACGGCGCGCTCGATCCGCCGCAGCGCGCCTTCCAATGTCTTCAAGGAGCACGCGAACGAAATCCGCATATGACCGGGCGCCCCGAATCCCGATCCCGGCACCACCGCGACGCCCGCTTCAACCAGCAAATATTCGGCGAACTCATTGTCGTCCTTGAGACCGAGCGCGCGCATCACGCCGCCGATGTCGGCGAATGCATAAAAGGTTCCCGCGCCGGAGCGGCAGGAGATCCCAGGGATGGCGTTCAAGCCCGCCACCACGAAATCATGGCGCTCTTTGAAGGCTTTGTTCATCTCGGCGACGCAGGCTTGGCTGCCGTTCAGCGCGACCGTCGCCGCGCGCTGTGAAATGCTCGAGGCATTCGAGGTGGACTGGCCTTGGATGGTGCTCATCGCAGCCACGATGTCCTTCGGCCCGCCGCAATAGCCGATGCGCCAGCCGGTCATCGCGTAGGCCTTGGAGACGCCATTGATGGTGACCGTGCGGGAGTAAAGCTGCGGATTTGCCTGCGCAAAGCTCAAATACGGTTCCGATCCCCAGTAAATGTGCTCATACATTTCATCGGCGGCGATCAGCACTTGCGGATGCCGGTCGAGCACCGCGCCGAGTGCCTTGAGTTCCGCACCGCTGTAGGCGGCGCCGGTGGGATTGCTCGGACTGTTGAGAAAGAATAATTTGGTTCGCGGCGTAATGGCGGCCGCCAATTGCGCCGGCGTGATCTTGTAGCCTTGCTCGGCGCCTCCATAGACGGTCACTGGGACACCATCGGCCAGCAGGACCATGTCGGGGTAGGAAACCCAATAGGGCGCCGGTATCACGCATTCGTCGCCCGGATCCAGGATCGCTGCGCAAAGATTGAAGCAGGTTTGCTTGGCGCCGGAGGAGACCAGAATTTGGCTGCGATCGTAGGTCAGCCCATTCTCGCGCTTGAACTTGGCAATGATGGCATCCTTGAGCTCGGCCGTGCCGTCGACCGCGGTGTAGCGTGTCAGGCCTGTGCGAATCGCCTCGACGCCCGCATCGGCAATATGTAAGGGTGTATCGAAATCCGGCTCACCGGCGCCCAAGCCGATGATGTCTTTGCCCTCGGCTTTGAGTTTGGCGGCGCGAGCGGTCACCGCGAGAGTGGGCGAGGGTTTAACTTTCTGAACACGCTTGGAAAGGGTCGCGGCCAAGGGGATGTTTCCTATGCAATAAGGGCGGCCGAGTTTACGAAAAACCGCGCGCCCGCGCCAGATCGAGTGGCGGCCGCCGGGCGCGGCGCTTCCTGGCGGTCCGACGCTCTTGGCGGCCCGGGCGGGTGCCCCCTCACCGGCAACGTGAGAGAATATAAAGATGAGCTTCGAATTGTATTCGGATTATCTTCCGGCGGGCGATCAGCCTCAAGCCATTGAAAAATTGGTGGAAGGGCTGACCAGCGGGCTCGCTCAACAGACTTTGCTGGGCGTCACCGGCTCAGGCAAAACCTTCACCATTGCCAATGTGATCCAGCAGCTGCAGCGGCCGACTCTGGTGCTCGCACACAACAAGACGCTGGCCGCGCAGCTGTACGGCGAGTTCAAGGCGTTCTTCCCGCAAAATGCCGTCGAGTACTTCGTGTCGTACTACGACTACTATCAGCCGGAGGCCTATGTGCCGGCCTCCGACACTTTCATCGAGAAGGATGCCTCGATCAACGAGCACATCGAGCAAATGCGCTTGTCGGCGACCAAGGCGCTGCTCGAGCGGCCCGACGCCATCATCGTCGCGACGGTGTCGGCGATCTACGGCCTTGGGGATCCGCAGGCCTACTTGAGCATGGTGCTGCACATGTCGCGCGGCGACATCCTCGAGCAGCGCAAGCTGCTGCGGCGGCTGGCGGACATGCAATACACGCGTAACGAGATCGACTTGCAGCAGGGCACCTACCGTGTGCGCGGCGACGTCATCGATATCTTCCCGGCGGAGTCGGAGCGCGAGGCGGTGCGGGTCGAATTGTTCGACGATAGGATCGAGGCACTGAGCTTTTTCGACCCGCTCACCGGCGAGGTGCTGCGCCGGGTGCCGCGCCTCACGGTGTACCCGTCGAGCCATTACGTGACGCCGAAGGAGCGCGTACGACAAGCGGTCGAGGAGATTCGCGGTGAGTTGCGCACTCGGCTCAAGGAATTGAATGAGGCCGGCAAGCTCGTGGAGGCGCAGCGCTTGCAGCAACGCACCCTGTTCGATCTGGAAATGATGAATGAGGTGGGCTACTGCGCCGGCATCGAGAATTATTCGCGCTACTTGTCCGGGCGCGAACCGGGCGAACCGCCGCCCTGTTTGTTCGATTATCTGCCGAAGAACGCCCTGCTCGTGATCGACGAGAGCCACCAAACGGTTCCGCAGCTCGGCGCGATGTACAAGGGCGATCGGTCGCGCAAGGAAACCCTGGTCGAGTACGGCTTTCGCCTGCCCTCGGCGCTCGACAACCGGCCCTTGCGCTTCGAGGAGTTCGAGCGCTTGGCGCCGCAGACGATTTATGTGTCGGCGACCCCGGGGCCCCATGAAAAGCGGATTTCAGGCCAGCTCGTCGAGCAGGTGGTGCGCCCCACGGGCCTGATCGACCCGGTGGTGGAGGTGCGCCCGGTGCGAGCGCAGGTGGACGATTTGCTGTCCGAGATCCGACTACGCTCTCAGACAGGGGAACGCGTGCTGGTCACGACGCTCACCAAGCGCATGGCGGAGGACCTGACCGAATATCTCGACGAGCACGGCGTGAAAGTGCGATACCTGCATTCGGATATCGAGACCGTGGAGCGCTCGGAAATCATCCGCGATCTGCGCTTGGGCAAATTCGACGTCGTCGTCGGAATCAATCTGCTGCGCGAAGGGCTCGATATGCCCGAAGTGTCCCTGGTAGCCATCCTCGATGCCGACAAAGAGGGGTTCCTGCGATCCGAGGGTTCATTGATTCAGACGATCGGCCGCGCGGCGCGCAATGTGCGCGGCAAAGCGATTCTGTACGCGGACCTTAGGACCGGGTCGATCGAGCGGGCGATCGCCGAGACCGATCGACGCCGCAACAAGCAGATCGAATTCAATGCACGGCACGGCATCACGCCGCGCACGATTGTCAAAGCGGTGAGCGACGTGATGGAGGGCGCACGTGCCGTGCGAGACGCCGAAGTGCGCGAGGCGAACGCGGATTACTCGCCGCTCGCGCCCGAACAGGCGCTGAAGCGGATCAAGAAGCTGGAAACCGAGATGATGAGGCTTGCGCGAAACCTTGAATTCGAGCAGGCGGCTCGCCTGCGCGACGAGATTCAAAAGTTGCGCCACTCGGCGTTCGGCGTGCCGATGACACTGGCCGGCTAGAGAAAGGGGAGGAGATGGCGGCGGACAACAGTGAATCCGAGGAATCGGATCTCGATCGGACCGACAAGCTGCCGATCCTCGAGGGCACGATCGCGGATCAGGATGTGGAGGACGATGCGGTGCCGCTCGTTCAAGCACCGCTCGCCGGCGGGCTCGCCCGCCATGGCGAACCGGACGGCGCCCACTGAATTTGTGCGCCCGCCGCGGGTCGATTTGCCGTCGCTCGCCGAAACCGTGCGTTCGATCGAAGATCGTATTGCACGGCAGAGCGCCGAGTACGAGGCGCTCCGCCGGTTGTACGAGAAGACGCGCGACGCGGAGGCCGCCGCGGTTGCACGCGCCAACGCGCTGAGCGCCGATCTCGCGGGGGCGCAATCGGGGGTGGCAGCGGAACAGCGTCGAACGCACGAGTTGGAGGTTGCCCTCGCCGAGAAGAATGCGGCCGCGGAGGCTTCCCGCAGCCGCGCCGAGCGAGATTCTGCACGACTGGGAGCGCCATCAAGGGGAAATGCGGGTGCTGCGGGATTCGCTGGCTGCACGCGACGCTACGATCGTCCAGGTGCTGCATTCGCTCGGTGAGCGCGACGCGCAGCTTCACGCATTGCAGCGAGAGCACGCAAAAGTGGTTCCCACTCTCGAGGCGCGCTCGCAAGCGAGCGCGCAGCTCGAAGCGCAGTTACAAGCGCTGCGAAGCGACGCCGAGGCAAGCGCACGCGATTTGCAGGAGGCTCGGCGATCCTTGGGCTTGCTCGCGCAGCAGATCAAGCGGGAGCAACACGAGCTTAACGCGACGCGGCAGGAATTGAGCGCGGTCACGGTACAGGCGGGCGCCTATCTGGAAGTTCTGCGTACCCGCGAATGGCGCCGCGGCTTCGATCAAAATAGGTTTCTGGAATGGGATGCGCAGACAAGCGCGGCCCGCGCCGCACAAGGGTCGCTGCTGGCGGAGCGCGACCGGCTCAAGCAGACAGCCGCCGCCCTCGGCAGCGAACTCATCGAGCAGGAAGAGACGATCGCGAAGCTGCGCAGCGCGTCCGCGGCAGATGCGGCGGCGTTCGCCAAGAGCACACAAGAACTCCAGGAGATCGCGCGCGTTCGCGAGGAGTTTGCGGCACGGTGCGATGCGCTCGAGGCGGAATGCGAGAGTTTACGCAGCGAGATCGCCGGACGCGATCAGGCGCTGGCGCGGGCGCGCGAGCTGAGCTCCGCCGAGGCGCAACAGATCGCGCGACTGAAAGCGGAAGCTGAAACGCACGAGCAGGAAATGACCGTGCTCATGGCACATTTGAACGAGGCGCGCCGGCCGATCCAATCGATTCAGGCGGATCTGAAGCGAGCGAACGAGGAAATTGCGCTCAAATCCTCGAGCATCGAGCAATTGAGTGGAGAAAATCGCAATCTGCGCGCCACGCTGGAACGAACCCGCGGCGCTCTGCAGGAGCGCGAGTTCTTAATTCGCCGCCTGGAGCGCAGCGAGAACAACAATGCCAATGCGCTGGGGCGCATTCAGACCAGTATCGAAAGACTTGGCGCCACGCCGATCCCGAGCGCAGGTCCCGCATTGAGCGCGGATTGGTCGGCCGAATTCGTGCGGATCGACGGCGGGCACGAGGTCACCTACACCGT
Source organism: uncultured Gammaproteobacteria bacterium (assembly GCA_963813755.1). Taxonomy (GTDB): domain Bacteria; phylum Pseudomonadota; class Gammaproteobacteria; order Steroidobacterales; family Steroidobacteraceae; genus Bog-1198. The sequence continues at coordinate 351,498 of CAWEZY010000009.1, forward strand.
GGGGCGGCGAACCCGCGTCGGACGAGCCCCGGACTGCGAAATGCACATCGATTCCCAATCGGTGAGCCGGCATCACGCCTTGCTGCTCAAGGGCCCTCGTGACCTCATCATCGAGGACTTGAACAGCACCAACGGGGTGATCGTGAACGGCCGGAAGGTTTCCCGCCTATTGTTGAGCGACGGCGATGTCGTGACAATCGGGGAAATTCAATTTCGCTGTGCCTTGAATCCCGCGCGGCTGCAGCCCGAGGCGCCGCCCGAGCCGCCCGCCGCCGGGCCGCACTCGGCGGAGCCTTAGATGAATTTACGTCATTTCAGCGGCTGGCTCTTTATCGGCGAGGCCGAATCCGGTATCTTTCGCGCCCTTCGAGCGCGCTTAGCTCAGCGGTAGAGCATCACCTTGACATGGTGGGGGTCAGTGGTTCGATCCCACTAGCGCGCACCACTTGCTCGAAGGGCGCAGGCCTAAGGCGGCCGGCGTTTGCTAAGATGAATCTATGCCCGCAATAACACTCCCCGACGGCAGCCGCCGGTACTTCGATCAGCCGGTCAGCGTGGCAGAGGTCGCGGCGGGCATTGGTCCGGGACTTGCCAAGGCGGCGCTGGCCGGCAAGGTCAACGGAGCCTTGGTGGATACCTCGACGCTGATCGAGCACGACGCCGCGCTGAGCATCATCACCGACCGGGATCCCGAGGGTCTCGAAATCATTCGCCATTCGACGGCGCACCTATTGGCGAACGCGGTCCAAGAGCTGTATCCGGAGGCGCAGGTCACCATCGGTCCGGTGATCGAGGATGGCTTTTACTACGATTTTGCCTACAAGAGGCCGTTTTCGACCGACGATCTGGCCGCCATCGAGAAGCGCATGGCCGAGATCTCGGCGAAGGATCTGAAGGTGCATCGCCGCGTGCTGCCGCGCGATGCCGCCGTCGAACATTTCAAGAAGCTCGGCGAGCACTACAAGGCCGAAATCATCGCCGCCATTCCCTCGAACGAGCCCATCAGCCTGTATGGTCAGGGTACCTGGGAGGATCTGTGCCGCGGGCCGCACGTCCCGAGCACCGGCAAGCTCAAGGCCTTCAAGCTCATGAAAGTGGCGGGGGCCTACTGGCGCGGCGATTCGCGCAACGAGATGCTGCAGCGAATTTACGGAACTGCGTGGGCCAACGAGAAGCAGCTGAAGGAGTACCTGACGCGCTTGGAGGAGGCGGAGAAGCGCGATCACCGCCGCATCGGCAAGGAATTGGATCTGTTCCATTTGCAGGACGAGGCACCCGGCGCGGTATTTTGGCATCCCAAGGGTTGGACGCTCTTTCAGCAGCTGATCGCCTACATGCGCAAGCGTCAAACCGAAGCCGGCTACCTGGAAGTCAACACACCGGAAATCATGGATCGGGAACTGTGGGTGCAGTCGGGGCACATCGCTAATTTCGGCGACAACATGTTCATGACCAAGACGCCGGATGAGCGCACCTTCGCGATCAAGCCCATGAACTGCCCCGGGCACATCCAGGTCTTCAAGCAGGGATTGCGCAGCTATCGGGAATTGCCGCTGCGCATTGCCGAATTCGGCAAGGTGCATCGCTACGAGCCCTCCGGGGCCTTGCATGGGCTGATGCGGGTGCGCGCCTTTACTCAAGACGATGCCCACATATTTTGCTCGGTCGCGCAAATCACCGAAGAATCGGTGCGGGTGACGCAGCTGATTTTGGGCATCTATCGAGACTTCGGCTTCGAGGACGTGCGCATCAAATTCTCGGATCGGCCGGCCAAACGACTCGGCTCCGATGAAAGCTGGGATATCTACGAAGGAGCGCTCAAGCAGGCCGCCGCCGCCGCCGGCATCGAAACCACGCTAAACCCGGGCGAAGGCGCCTTTTACGGGCCGAAACTCGAGTTCGTGCTGCGGGATGCGATTGGCCGCGAATGGCAATGCGGAACGCTGCAGGTGGATCCGAATCTGCCTTCTCGGCTCGGGGCGACCTACGTAGGCGAGGACAGTCAGCGTCATACCCCGGTGATGCTGCATCGAGCAATGTTCGGGTCGCTGGAGCGCTTCATCGGCATATTGATCGAACACCATGCCGGGAAACTGCCCACGTGGCTGGCTCCCGTTCAGGCCGTAATCATGGGAATTACCAACGCGCAAGACAAATATTGCCAAGAAGTTGCGGAAAACCTGAAAAATCAGGGGCTTCGGGTAGAAACGGACTTGAGGTATGAGAAGCTAGGCTTTAAAATCCGCGAGCACACACTTAAGCGTGTCCCTTTTCTCTTGGTTGCCGGCGACCGGGAAGTCGAGGGACATACCCTGGCCGTACGCACGCGCGGTGGCAAAGACTTAGGCAGTTTGGGGCTTAACGAGCTCACTGCCTTGCTTTGCGACGAAGTCGCGAGCCGCGGCCGTCTTGTTTTGGAGGATCGCGTATCGCAACGTCGAAGCGCGTAAGGCGCAATGAGGAGATCTCCGCACCATCGGTGCGTGTGATCGCAGCGGATGGAAGCCAAGCAGGGGTCATGACGCGCGCGGAAGCGCTACAAATGGCAAGCTCGCAAGCACTGGACCTCGTCGAGGTCTCGCCGATGGCGGAGCCCCCTGTCGTTCGAGTAATGGATTTCGGCAAATTCTTGTTCGAACAAAACAAGAAAGCGCACGCGGCGAAGCGTAAGCAGAAGCAGATTCAAGTAAAGGAAGTGAAGTTTCGTCCCGGGACGGAAGAGGCCGATTACCAGGTCAAACTGCGTAGCATCGTCCGCTTTCTGACCGAGGGTGATAAGGCCAAGGTGACCTTGCGTTACCGCGGCCGTGAGCTCGTGCACCAGGACATTGGTCGGCGGCTCTTGACGCGGATTTCTGAGGATCTCGCCCCCTATTCGGTGGTCGAGCAGAGCCCGCTGATGGAAGGCAAACAGATGGTCATGGTGTTCGGGCCCAAAAAGAAGTGAGCGGCGGGCCGTAAAAAAGCCAGCCACCCGCCTGCAGCGGCACACCAGGGGAATCCGTAAGGATTCTCCTCGTGTGCTTGTGAACAGGGCTAGAAAAATCAGGAGTCGAACGTGCCTAAGATGAAAACCAAGAAGGCCGCGTCCAAGCGTTTTCGCAAAACAGCGAATGGCTTCAAGCGCGGTCAGTCCCACCGTCGTCATATTCTGACGAAGAAACCGAGCAAGCGTAAGCGTCAACTGCGTCGCGAGAGCGGCGTGCATGACACCGACATGAACCGTGTGAAGCAAATGCTTCCGTTCGCTTGAAAAGGAGTTAAAAGAATATGGCACGAGTTAAACGCGGTGTCGTCGCAGGCCGGCGCCACAAGAAGATCCTCAAGAAGGCGAAGGGCTATTTCAATGCCCGGCGCAAGGTGTTCCGCACGGCAAAGCAGGCCGTCATCAAGGCGGGCCAGTACGCGTATCGCGGACGGCGCGAGAAGAAGCGGGAGTTCCGCGCGTTGTGGATCACGCGCATCAATGCCGCCGCACGCCTGTGCGGGCTGACCTACAGCACGATGATCGACGGGCTTAACAAGGCGGATCTGGCCATCGACCGCAAGGTGCTCGCCGACCTTGCCGTGCACGACATGCCGGCGTTCACGGCAATCGCAGAGAAAGTCAAGGCAAGCCTCTAGGGCTAGAGACAATCGAGGACTCGGCGGGATTGGCCGTTCGCGGCCAACTACCGCACGGGCCTTGAGGCATCGTCAATGGCCACTCAGGAAAACCTTTCCGCACTCGTCGAGGAAGCGCTTGCCGACGCGGCTGCGTGTCGCGACATTTCCGCTTTGGAGGACGTGCGGGTGCGGCTCCTCGGCAAGAAGGGCTTGCTCACCGAGCAGCTCAAAAGCCTGGGCAAGCTGCCCGCCGCCGAGCGTCCGGCCGCCGGGCAAAAGATCAACGAAGCCAAGGTTGCGATTCACGACGCCTTGGAGGCGCGCCGAGAAAGCTTGGAGCGGGAGGCGCTGCGAACCGCGCTTGCCACGGGCACCATCGATGTCACCTTGCCCGGCCGCGGCCAGGAGCCGGGCAGCCTGCACCCGGTGACTCGCACGCGCTTGCGAATCGAGCGGATCTTCAGGCAAGCGGGATTTCAGATCGCCACCGGGCCGGAAGTCGAGGACGATTTTCATAATTTCGAGGCACTCAATATTCCGCCGAATCATCCGGCGCGAGCCATGCACGATACGTTCTATTTTCCCGACGGCAGGCTCCTGCGTACGCACACATCGCCGGTGCAGATTCGCGCGATGCGCGCCCAAAAGCCGCCACTGTCCCTCATCGCACCGGGGCGGGTGTATCGCTGCGACTCGGACATGACGCACACGCCCATGTTCCACCAAGTCGAAGGCATCGTGGTGGGTGGAAATGTCAGCTTCGCGAATTTGAAAGCGATGCTGCATACCTTCGTAGAGCATTTCTTCGAGCAGCCCCTGGGAATGCGCCTCAGGCCGTCTTATTTTCCGTTCACCGAGCCGTCCGCCGAAGTGGACATCGAGTGCGTGTTCTGCCACGGCTCCGGCTGCCGGGTATGCAAGCACGCCGGATGGCTCGAGATTCTGGGTTGCGGGATGATTCATCCGAATGTGCTCGCGGCGGCCGGCATCGACGATGAACTGTGGCAGGGATATGCCTTCGGCATGGGGATTGAGCGGCTCACCATGCTGCGTTACGGCGTGGATGACTTGCGCCTGTTCTTCGACAACGATTTGCAATTTCTGAGGCAGTTCCCGTGAAGATCACCCACTCGTGGATCCGGGAATTCGCACCGCTCGCCGCGACCCCGGTGCAGCTCGCCCAACAGCTCACGCTCGCCGGCCTCGAGGTGGAATCCGTGACGCCCGTGGCGCCGCCATTCACGGGCGTCGTGGTGGGCGAGGTGCTCGAGGTGAGCCGTCATCCGGATGCGGAGAAGTTGTCGGTATGCCGGGTGACCACCGACGGGGTCAATCGTCTGCAAATCATCTGCGGCGCCAAGAACGTGCGAGCGGGCCTCAAGGTCGCGGTGGCGATGGTCGGCGCCGAGCTACCGGGCAACATCGAGATCAAGCGCGCGAAGCTGCGCGGCCTGGAATCGATGGGCATGCTGTGTTCGGCGCGCGAACTCGGCTTGGGCGAGGAGCACGAGGGAATCCTGGAATTGCCCGAATCTCTCACCGTCAATCGCGATGTGCGCGATGCGTTGGATCTCGAGGACACGGTGCTCGAAGTGAACGCGACGCCCAACCGCGGCGATTGCATGAGCGTCTTCGGCATTGCGCGCGACTACACCGCCGCGCGCGAGCGGCGCTATCTCAAGTACCACGCTGCTCCCGTTGCCGCCGACCATCAAGTTACATTTCCGGTCGGCATCGAAGCGCCGGGCTGTCCGGTCTTCACGTCGAGGGTGATTCGCGGCGTGAGGCCGCAGGCCAAAACGCCCTTCTGGCTGAGCGAGCGTCTGCGCCGCGTCGGCATCAATCCGATTTCTCCGATCGTCGATGTCACCAACTACGTGATGATCGAGCTCGGTCAGCCGCTGCATGCCTACGATCTTGCGCGCCTAGCCGGGCGCATCACGGTTCGCGCGGCGAGGGCGGGCGAGCGCCTCACCCTGCTCGATGACCGGGAGTACGCGCTCGATCCCGAATTCATGGTCATCGCCGATGAGAGTGGGGCGATCGGCCTCGCGGGCATCATGGGCGGGCGCGATACCGCGATCAACCATGCGACTACCGAGGTGTTGCTCGAGGGTGCACACTTCACGCCCGAGGCCATCTCGGGGCGCGCGCGCCGCCTGGGCTTGTTAACCGATGCCGCGCAGCGCTTCGAGCGCGGCGTGGACCCTTCCCTGCCGGCCCTCGCGCTCGAGCGGGCGACGGCGCTGCTTCTTGATATTGCCGGCGGCGAGGCGGGGCCGCTGCAGGTGACTCGGGCGGCCGGCGCCGCCGAACCGCGGCGCTGGGTGCCTTTGCGCCGCGACCGCTTGAGGAAATTGCTCGGCGCCACCGTGCCGGACGAGGAGGTTCGCTCGCTGATGGCGGCCATCGCCGAATGCGTCGAGACCGAGTCCGAAGGCTGGCGCGTCGAGAGCCCGCCGCACCGCTTTGATTTGCGGATCGAGGTGGATCTGATCGAAGAAGTTGCGCGGCTGCGCGGGTTTGACAGCATCGCCGAGAGCCACGCGATTGCCCCGCAAGTGGCGGGGTTTGCCAGCGAAATGCGCATTGACGAGGATCGGCTGCTCCTCGCGATGGTCGACAGCGGCTACCGGGAAGCCATCACCTACAGCTTCGTGGATCCGACCGTGCAGCGCTTGATGTTTCCCAATACGCCGAGCCTGACGCTCGTCAATCCGATCTCGGCGGACTTGAGCGAGATGCGGGTGTCGTTGTGGAGCGGTCTCATTGTCGCGTGCCGAGAGAATCTGCGTCGCCAGCAATCCCGCGTGCGGCTCTTTGAGATCGGCAATAAATTCGAGATGAGCAGCAGCGGCTTGCGCGAAGTACAAACGCTGTGCGGTGTGGCCACCGGCACGCGCTGGGCGGAGCAGTGGGGCAGCGCGCGCGAGGCGCTGGACTTCTATGATGTGAAGGCGGACGTGCAGAACGTGCTTGCGCTCGCAGGCGATGGATCGTCCGTGCGTTTTGAGGCGGATTCGCTCTACTGTTTGCGACCGGGCCGCGCGGCGAGAATTTTTCGCGGCAGCGCGCCGATCGGCTGGCTGGGCGAACTGCATCCGCAACTCATCAAGTCTCTGAATTTGACTGCTGTCGTGTTTTTATTTGAACTAGAAATAGAGTCAGCATTCGCCTCGAAGCCATTGCAATTCCACGCGATTTCACGATTTCCGAGTGTCCGGCGTGATCTCGCGGTGGTGGTGGATGAGAGCGTGACATTCGCAGTTCTGCGGGAAAATGTTAGTGTTAGCGCCTCGGATCTCTTGAGCGAACTGCGGGTGTTCGACGTCTACCGAGGCCCAGGTGTAGATTCTGGACGAAAAAGTATCGCTTTAGGCTTGATTTTACAGGATTCTTCCCGCACTCTTACCGACGTAGATGCAGATGCCGTGGTGACCGCAGTAGTCGCCCGGCTACGGGATGTATTGAGCGCCACAATAAGAGATCAATGAGCATGGCAGCCCTGACCAAGGCAGAGATGGCCGAGGCCCTATTCGATCAATTGGGTCTCAACAAGCGTGAAGCACGTGAACTCGTCGATCTATTTTTCGAAGAGATTCGCGCCGCTCTGTCCTCCGGCGAGCAAGTGAAATTATCCGGCTTCGGAAATTTCGACCTGCGCGACAAGAATCGGCGTCCGGGACGCAACCCGAAAACGGGCGAAGAGATCCCGATCAGCGCGCGTCGCGTGGTCACGTTCCGCCCGGGCCAGAAATTGAAGGCCCGCGTAGAGGCGTATGCTGGAACCAAGCAATAACAGCGAATTGCCGCCGATCCCGGGGAAGCGGTACTTCACGATCGGCGAAGTGAGCGATTTGTGCGGAGTCAAACCGCACGTGCTTCGTTACTGGGAACAGGAATTTCCGCAGCTCAAGCCGGTCAAGCGGCGCGGCAATCGCCGCTACTACCAGCGCCAGGACGTGTTGGTCATTCGGCAGATCCGCAGCCTCTTGTATGAACAGGGCTTTACAATCGGCGGAGCCCGCAATCGGCTCACGGGCGGCGAGGCGCAGGTCGATCTGAATCAAAGCCAGCAGCTCATCCATCAGATGCGGCTCGAACTCGAGGAGCTGATTAAGATTCTTCGCCGCTGACAGCGCGGCACTTAAGTTCCCGCGGGTCTTTTCGGCTATCATTCGCTTCTCGGTCGGGGCGTGGCGCAGCCTGGTAGCGCACTTGCATGGGGTGCAAGGGGTCGCAAGTTCGAATCTTGTCGCCCCGACCAGTCTTTCAGAGCATCGAGATTTCGCCTGTGGTCCCCGCTGTGGTCCACTTTTTTCGGCGCGGGTTTGATGAGTCTCCGAGGAGGAAACAACTTCTCCCCGAGCAACCGATAACGCTGCCGGGTCTCGGCACTGAGTGCAAATCAAAGTGCAAATTCAGAATAGGAGATGATTTATGTCTGTCTTGCCAGCGAGCGAAGACTCGTTCGAGGAAAATATTCGATTCCTCATTGCGCTTCGTGACGCCAAGGAAAACGGGACACCGGAGCCAGGGCTGCCTTTCGAGGCCGCACTTCATTTGGGTGCATTGGGATACGTGCGCGCAAAAGCTGTCTTAGGAATGCCGACCGGCGGATACGAGATTACCGATCACGGGTTAGGGTACTTGGCCGAGTTGCAACGCTAGCGCCGCGCCCTTCGCCGCCATGTTCGGTCCCCGAGGAACCAGCATCCGCGCTATTCTTGCGCCGGAGATCGACAACGCCAGGGTGTGGCAATGACAAGCAGCGGAAGTACAAACGTCTGGCTCGCAGGGTGACCCGCGCTGCCGAGGCGCTTGGGCGGCTTGCAAAGTGTGCACCCCGGTCGTTCGTGCACTGGGAACAGGGGTTCATCCCTGCGCCTCGATGACGGGAGCCGGATGAGCTGAGAGGTTCACGTCCGGTTCTGCGAGGGGCTGGGGCTGAAATGCCCCGGCCTACTCACCCCTACATTCCAACCGGAGAAGGCTGGCTGTACCTGGCAGTGGTCTTGGACCTCTATTCGCGGATGGTGGTTGGGTGGTCGATGCAAAAGCACATGACCACACAGCTGGTCGCGGATGCAATGACGATGGCGGTGTGGCGGCGACGCCCTAAAGCCTCGGCCCTGCTGCACCACTCAGACCAGGGTTCCCAGTACGCCAACGAGCTCTACCAGCAGCTGCTCGCCGACAACGGAGTCCACTGCAGCATGAGTCGAACCGGGAACGTCTGGGACAACTCAGCCATGGAGAGCTTCTTCTCGAGCTTGAAGATCGAGCGGATCCACGGAAGACGTTATCGCACGCGTGATGAGGCTCGATCCGATATCTTCGATTACATCGAGTGCTTCTACAACCCCTTTTCATACTGCCTCACCTCGCTATGTCATTGATAAATTTAGATTGCTTTGTTGGCTGTTCGGTACCGCCGGCCGCTGATGATGCTCCCGAGCCCGTGCAGCGATCGCGGCGGCCGTGTCGGTCTGCAAATCACTGCGTTTGAAAATCCAGGGACCGTCCGGCAATGGATGATCGGCGGCAATCTCGCCACGCTCGACCGCGATGCGTAATGTTTTCGGCGCAATCCCCAAGAGTCGCGCGGCCTCAGTGAGGTTTATCCAATCGTTGTCGGCGCGCTGTTCAGGGCTGTAGACCGGAATCTCGTGATGGCTGCGCAGTGCTGTGACTCGCTCGCGCGTCCAGAAATTGCCGCGTCCCGTTCGAAGTGCGTTGCGATTAAGAAGGTTCGCGATCAAAGAGTCGGAGCAGATCCTCGCGAGGGAACGTACCGCGTCGAGCGTAGCCGGCGCCGTATGAGTGCTGTTCTGTCCCCGCCGGCGTCGTGGCACGCGCACTTCGGAATGCAATCCTCCCTTCCAGTGGATTACCAGCACGATCTCGCTCGTGGCGGCGTCGACGTCCACGATAACTTCGTGGATCAGCGAGCGCACGATACGCTTGCGCAGGCGAACATCGGTATCCGCACATTGCCAAAGCTCCTCGAGTCGCTCGGCGAGCGCTGAGAACTCCGCAATTGTTGGGGCGGGTTGCTCGGGCTGCTGACCGCGATGCTGCGAAATCCGCTGCTCGATCTCGCGCACGCGATCAAGCGCTTGGTTCCAGCGTCGCTCAAGCTCGGCGGTGACCAGTCGGTTCTCCGGATCAGACGCATCAAATTGGCGCTCAGCGCGGCTTGCCGCGTAGCGTGCGGCCTGCAGGTCGCGCTCCAACGCGCTCCGCACTTCGTCCTGCTTGTTCGCCTCGTCTCGGTACGCCAAGGTCGCAGCCTCAATAGCGGCGGGTTGTACGATCCGCAGAACTTCGGCGGCAATGCTCTCGTCGACCCGCTTTCCGCCGAAACTGATGCACCGCGGCTGACCCTTGTCGAGCCAGGCACGGTGGCAAGCGTAGCGTGCCACATCGTGCAGACTACCGGTGTAGTGTACCGTGAGCTTGGCGGCGCAGCGGCGACAGCGTAATAGGCCCGCCATCACGGCGCTGCCAGCGCGAGCCGGACCGTGGTGGCCGGCGGCAACCTGGCGGTTGGCGCGGATCGCGTGCTGGATGCGCTCGAAACGCTCCCAGTCTACATAGCCCTCATGGGTGTTGGGGATCAGCGAAAACCACTGATCGCGAGGCATCCTGCGATCAATGTGACGCACCTCGCCAGCCACATAGCGGGTGCCCCGTTCGGTCTTGCCATACGCGTAAGCGCCGCCGTAGATCGGGTTGGTGAGAACCTGATACAGCGTGCCGTAGGCGGGGCGCTTCCAACGGATCTCGCCACGTGGCGTAGTGGCGGGCAGCTGCAACCCGTGTTCGTGAAACCATAGCAAGGTCTGCCGTACCGAACCGATCCGTTCGAACTGATCGAACACCAGACGAATCGCCTCTTGCACGCGCCGGTCCGGATCCTTCTCAAACCGCTGATCCTCGCCCTTGCGAAAGCCCACCGGGGCCATGATGAGCAACTCGCCACGCCGCGCCATGGCACGGCGGGCTTCCAGTGATCGCTGACGCAGCAGGTCGAGTTCGTACTCGTTGAGACTTCCCTTGAGTCCCAACAATAATCGATCGTTGCCGGCGCGCGGCGCGTAGACGGTCTCATGATCGACCAATACCGTGTCGACAATGCGACAGACCTCCACGAGTTGCTGCCACTCACGGCTGTTGCGCGCAAAGCGCGATACCTCGCGTGCAGCAACCGCACCGACCCGCCCGAGGCTTACCTCGGCCACCATGCGCTCGAACCCGCTCCGGCAAACCGTGCCGGCCGCAGAGCGGCCGAGGTCCTCGTCGATGACCTCGATCTCGCTGAATCCCAGAGCATGCAACCGCGCCTGCATCGCGTACTGCAGCTTGCTACTCTCTTGGTTGTTGATCACTTGGAATGCCGAGGACTGGCGTACATATAGCATCGCCTTGCGCGCCAAATGCTGCGGCTGAATCTTCTCACTCATCGTGCACCTCCCGCGCGGCGAGCCGTGCGCGGCGATGATGCCGGAGAAACTGCGCGAGAAGTCGAAGTGTGTGGTCGCGCACCTCGACCGGAAAACTCCGCCATTGCGGCACAATCGGCCTCGGATGAAACAGCATCAGTTGATCGAGTCGGCGTAGATCTCGCGGGCGTCGCATAAGCACCTCCGGTAGCAGACCTGGATCGGTGCTCAGCTTTTAACACGGCGCTTCCGGCCGACGCGGCGCTCAGGCCCAGCAGTGCGTCCAGCGCCCGTAAGGCGGCAATACTTGCGCTCGGAGTCGCCGTGAGCGACGTGCGGCAACACGTTGCCGCATCAAACATCCATTGCGGAACCTCCAGCGGCCGGGCAACATCGGCTTGCTCGAGAGCACAACGAAACACGGGCTCGTCGCCCTTGCTGACGGCTGCGAAAACAAAGACTGAACGGCCGTGCCACGGATGCCAGGGGTAAGTTACTACCCGCGACTCGGTAACATGGGCGTTCTGATGTCGACTTGTACAACCACGAACGCCCGCACCAGGCGATTGGCATGAAGTACCCGGCTGAGCTCAACGTGAGTTCGAGCACCCCGTACATGGGCCTGAGCGACCTCGTGTACCCGTTCCACGATCGCACCATCACCGTGACCTGCTGCGGCCGCATTTGCATCGGCCGGCGCAAAATCAACTTAAGCACCGTGTTCGCCGGCCATGATGTCGGCATCAAAGAGGTCACTGGCAAGGTTTGTCTGGTCAGCTTTATGCAGTACGATCTAGGTTTCTTTGATCACGAGACGGGCCGGATAGCCAGCGCCGAAAACCCCTTCGGCCTAAAAATATTGGCCGGCCCGGAATGAATCGTTGCCGATCTGCTCGGCAAGGACCCAAGTAAGATTGGTGGTGAGAGAGGGACTCGAACCCTCGACCTCGGCATTATGAGAGAGAATTGCCACGGATTTGTTTACTTCTTGATCATCAATGCGTTGCGTTGCAATTGCACTGAAATCCCTATTTTTACTGCATTGACACCACTTCGAGCGAGCGCGCGTGAGTACGCCGGGATGCGCCTGAGTTTCATTGCACTTGCACTTATAAGTGCATAGCATTTAGCCAACGTATTCGCCTGCTGCCGAAGTGTGAGCCCCGCATGAAAGCCGTTATCAGCGCCCGTCTTCTGGGTAGCACGCATGCCCAAGCCCGTACACGGCCGTTCGAGATCGGCGACCGAGACTTGCGCGGACTTATTCTACGCATTCAGCCTTCGGGAGCACGTTCCTACGTTGTTCAAATTGGTCGAGGACGTCGCGTCACGATAGGACCGGTCGGCCACCTGACACCGACTGAAGCACGTGAACGCGCGGAAAAGTTATTGGGTAATCTGGCTCATGGCCTTCCGCCTCTCGCTGGCCTTGATCCTGACGAAAAATTGTCTCTGAAGGAATTCATCGAAACAAAATATAAGCCCTGGCTTGAGGTCAATCGACCTCGAGCGTCTGCATATACCCTAGGACGATTGAAGCGCTGTTTTCAGTCGTGGTATGTCTGGAAGCTGAGTGAGATCACGACGGAAACGGTCGAAGACTGGAAAGTCGACATTAACACCACGCGCAGCGACGTCGATTTGTTGGTGGAGTTCGATCAGCGGCCAAACGGGTCTTACGCCGACCGATATTTCGGATTGCTCGAGGACCTAAGTGCCCTGCTGCACCGACCTGTGGATCTGGTTATCGAACGCGCGGCCGCTCAACTGCAGCGTTTCATTGCCGGCAAGACTCAAGAGCAGTATCTCGCCGACGCGATATTGTGCTCTGCGGTGGATCGAGTGGAAATACGCGGCGCTCGCGGCACCATCGCTTTCGTCCACTACCGAATGATTTCATTGCGCAGTGCGTAGGAGGTCAAGTCCGCATTGGTCGAAAAATGCATCTTCTCCAAGACCCGCGCGCGATAGGTGCTCACCGTCTTTACGCTGAGTGACAGCTCTCGTGCAATCTCCGAGACCGACCGGCCGGCAGCAATCTTGCAAAAGATCTGGAATTCCCGCTCTGAAAGCGAAGCATGCGGCGGTTGATCGGCGTCCTGATCCAATTGGTCCACCAGCAGTTCCGCCAACGCCGCGCTAACGTAGCGGCGTCCGTCGAGTACCATTCCGACTGCTTTTAGAATTTCTTCCGGCGGACTTTCCTTCGGTAAAAAGCCCATCGCGCCCGCTTTCAAAACGTTGGTCGCGTACTGTCGCTCCGGATACCCGCTGACTACGAGCACGCGAACGTCCGGAAAGCTTGCTTGAATACTGCGAAGAATATCCACGCCGCTCTTATCAGGCATATTGATATCGAGAATGACGAGTTGCCAACCACCGGCACGTAGCATCTCCAGCGTATCTCGACCCGTCGACGCTTCACCAATCTGCCGAATGCTGTGATCCTGCTCTAGAAACCTCCGAATACCAGCTCGCACCATGGCATGATCATCAGCGATCAACACGTTTGCCATCCGCATGACGTTAACCCCCGGCTATTGCACAGATGTCCCATTTACCCGACACATACAAATGATGCAACGAATTGTGCCGGTTCGTCGCCTGAACACATAAGGCCCGTTCATGCCCAGATGTCTGTCAGCGTGCTCCTACGGCTCATTGTAACCGGCTCGATCGCCGATCCGTAGGGAGTCAACCTACACCCGTACACGGATAGAGCCGACTCTGAGTCCCACGGTTATCGTTGCACACTTCTCGCGACGCAATCACGCGGCCAGTGTTATCAGGAGAAATGCGACGTTGCATTATGCCATGGTCTTTTTGTCATCGCGCTCATTGTGGCGCCAGTTGGGTTTGGCGGGATCGCGGCAGGTGCTGTCGACATCGCCAAAATGCCATTTTTCGCCTTTCTCGGGATTTCCGCCATTACCTTCCCGATGAGCCTCGTCGGTCGGCCATAAGGAGCCATATGAATCACGCAGGCGACGATGTCACCATTGGATCCTCACAAATCCCGTCCGAGGCTAACTGGCGCGTCTACAGCGGGAAGTTTGACGACGACGGAACTACTGGCATGCGCGTTGCTCGTTGCCGGTGATTCCTTGCCGAAGCCTTGTATGGATCCGCCCTGCATCGATGCCGCGCGCCACCAGCGCTTCCTTGACCGCTTCGGCCCGCCGCTGTGACAGCGCCTCAATGACCCAATCGGACCCGACGCTGGCGGTGAAGCCGTCGATTTCCAGACGCCGGGTATGATGCGTGTTCAAGAACTGCGCCAGCGGATCGAGATTGCCCGTGGCACCCGGTTTCAATTCAGTGTGGCCCGTATCGAACAGGACATCGGCGAATGTCATGTCTAATCCGCGCGCGGCCTGGCCGTCCGCGAGGCGCGCCTCATCCGCCTTGGCGACCCCGTACAGCTGCGCGAGCTTTGCACTTTGGGTGGCGAGATGGGCATGCTGATTCGCAGCATCCATGTCGTGCTCGGCAGCCGCCGCATCCGCCAACTGCAACTCGTGCTTGACCTGCTGCAAGTGCGGCGCCGCATACAAACTCACGTCGACATCCACTTCGGCCGACTGAACCGCAGTGCGTGCGCGCTCCAGCGACTCACTCGTCGTCGGCGCAGGCGCGCACGCCGCCAGGCTCAGCGCCACCGCGATCAATAACAGGGTGCCGCCATAACAGGGTGCCGGCGCCTCCGTGGCCGTGGTTGTGCCGTTGCTGCATGCCTCATTGACACCAGGGTCCTCCTTAATCATGGGAGCGAGGAAGGCCGCGCAAGCAGCGTCCGCCTCACGCTGGTCTAGCGGCTCGAACCGGTCTTGCGACCGCTCGCGTATTCCTAGTTGCCGCTGTCCTCGAGCGACGCCGACCAGTCCTTGATGTCCCGTTCGGCCTCTTCCTTGGTGATGCCGTACTGTTTCTGCAGTTTCCCCGCAAGCATTTCGCGACGGCCGTTGATGGCGTCGCTGTGATCGTTGGTGAGCTTGCCCCACTGTTCGCGGACCTTGGCCTTGAACTGCTTCCAATTGCCTTCGATGCGGCCCCAATTCGATCTCCGCCTCCTGTCGAGGTGGACAATGCATTTCACGCGATCACGGTATGTCGCATCGTCTCAGCACACCATTGGAAGGCACCACGTTCATCCGTCGGCCTGAGTCCGAGTGCAATGACCGCCTGACACGCGCCATATGGAATCAGATGACGCCAAGGATCAGATCGCGCGCGCGTTTAGACGGGTTGAACCAGATCGGTCTCGGCGACCGCCCGCGCCTCCCAGGACAGCAGCAGCGCAGCGGGGCATTCCGGACAGATCACCGGGGCCTTGACGAGAATGTCGCAGATCAGCTCGGTCAATTCGTGCCAATCTAACCGAAACAGGCAACGCGGGCGGAGCGTTGTTGCAGCAGCTCCAGCGCCAGTTCGAACGCCGGTGCGGGATCTGCGTCGATCAGGTACAGGCGGTGATGTTTCGAGCACTCGCGCGGGACGCGGGTTTGCAATGCGATGTCGGTGGCAATGATGCCTTTGGTACCCATACGGCCCTCCCTTTGCATTCAGAATAGCGCGCGGGCGGCGTGTCTCTGTCGGCGCAGGCAATCGATTGCTGTGAGATGCGCTGATGGGCCGGCTCGTGGAGGCTTTCATTTGTACTGCACAATGCCCGGGGAATCGGTGACTGTCCGGCGCGTGCCGCCGCCCAACCTCGCGTGCCCGTAGGTCCGCCTGGTCAACTCGTGTCGGTGCTTCCCCAAAAACGGCCGTGGTCGGTACCGCCAAACGATCATGCGCCGCGATGGTATGCTTACCCTAATAGGCCTAGTTGCAGTCGAGGTCTCGCCGCATGTCCGTCACGTCCCCACTTGGCGCGCTGACGCTGTTGCCGCGTACTATTTGGGTGCCGATTGCGCTGATCGCATTATTCATCGGCGGCTTATTTTGGACCAACGAACAGGCCGTCAAAGCGGTACACGAGCAGGGAGAACATATCGCGTCTCTACTGGCTTTTCAGAGCAAGGTTCTCGAGTTTCGCAACATTGTCGTCGACGCCGAGGCGGGCAGCGGGGATATTTATTGACCAATAACGCCGAGTACCTGCAACCGTACCGGGATTCAATCGAAAAGCTCATCAATATCCTGCCTGCATTCCGTAGTGCGGCGGCCGCGATCCCTGAAATGACACAGTTAGTGGCCAGCATGGAAATTCTGCAAAACAAGAAGTTGGCGGAACTTGCCACTACGATAGCACTGGCTAGCAACGGCGAAAGGCCGCAGGCGTTGGGGATCGTTCGGCACAACAGCGGCCAACAGGTCATGACGGATTTTCGTGATGCGGCTGACCGTATTTTGCACAGGATCACCGATCTAGTTGATGCCGCGCGAAGAGCGCAAGCGCAGAATTTGGTCCGATCGCACTATGTTGGCGTCATCATGGCCATTCTTTCGTTGTCGATGCTACTACTGGTGCTGCAACTATTCGTTAATCAAGCGAGGCGACAGGCGTTGGTGCAGATCAATGCCGAGCAGCATCAAGCGGAGCTGCAATACTTGGTCGACGACCGGTCGCGTGAACTATTCGAGTTGTCCACTTATTTGCAGTCGGTGCAAGAACGAGAGAAGGCCACGCTTGCACGAAACCTTCATGACGAACTCGGCGGCGTATTGACCGCGGCCAAAATGGACCTGGCTTGGTTACAGTCTAGGTCGGAACGCGCTTCGCCTGACATGAGAAACAAGCTCCGGGAAATCGGAGTTTTTCTGGAAAGCGCGATGGATTTCAAGCGGCGCGTCATCGAAGACCTACGACCGAGCTTGTTGGATCACTTCGGTTTGGTGAGCGCGATCGGCGCCTATTACGACGATACCTGCAGGAGAGCCGGCCTGAAGTACCAGGCAACTTTAGACGATGCGATCGGCGAGGTGCCGAAAGACGTCGCACTAGGCATTTTTCGGGTTGCGCAAGAGGCTCTGACCAACGTCATTCGGCACGCCAAAGCTACGACCGTCTATCTTGAACTCACCAGCGATCAACATGATTATTCGCTTACCGTTCGCGATGATGGCGTGGGGCTTGATAACGTGCACGATGTGGGTTCTCACGGTCTCGCCGGCATGAGACATCGTGTCATGGCGTTGCATGGTCAAGTTAGCATTGATGGCACGGAGGGCCGCGGCACGACGATTCGTGCTAATTTCCCGCGTGCTCTCGGCGCCACTCCATGATCAAGGGTTTTACCAGGTCGAATTGCCTGACCTTATCCAAGAAGTGATCGGCGCCGGCTTCTCGGCAGCGTTCCTCGACGGTCGGCATGCCGTAATTTGTTAGCACGATGATCAACGGTCGTTGTCCTTTGCCGTAGCGGGATCGAGCGTGCTTGACCACCTCAATGCCGGTGCCCTGCTTCAACTGCACATCGACGATTAAAACGTCGAATACTTCCGCCTCGATGACAGCTCTTGCGCTGGGTGCGGAATCCACAATGGCTGATACTCGATATTCGCCCGGCGACTCCAACAGGTCCTTGAGGCGGATCTGCACTGGAGGCGAGTCTTCAATAAGCAGAATGCGCGTCTCGCGTAACCGGTGCGCCTCTGTACTGCGATGCGTTGCGCCCTGACTCATCAAGAAACCCACCATAACTAAATTGCTATTCCGGTTTATTAGTTTAACCGATGTCAGCCTCGCTCAAATAGGTAGCTTCGAATGGGCGCTGTAGGAGCCATCCGACAAACGGCCGCGCCTCATACCAGGTCGCGGCGACATATTATCGTGGCGGCAGTTCCCCGCAGGGCCCGAGAAACGCCGGTCAGCGAGCAAAAAATGGCGCTTGCAGCGCTTTAGGATACGTCAGCGATTCGCAGCGAGTTCCCGTTTGCGGCCAGACGGATATTGTAAGTGAGATCTTACAGTGCCTCGTACGATTATCTGTCCACAGGGCACGGTAACAATTCGCTCACTCTCTCGAACAAACGTTTCACGCTTGGACTCCCAATGCGGAGGGCACATGGGTAACCAAGACTTTTGCCGATGGTTTCCGGTGCAACATGTCATCGTCAGTGGAGCAGATGATCAAGATGCAGCGCGGGG
>CAWEZY010000010.1:0-113482 GCA_963813755.1 uncultured Gammaproteobacteria bacterium
TGCGGATCACTCCGAGGTCCACGCACGTCCGGATTCGCGCGGCCAGAACGCCTGAACCCCTTTCGCGGAGGCCGGCTCCGCCACCGCGAAGTCGCTGAGCCTGCGCGGCGAGCAAATGATCAAAATGAGCAAGTTGGTCGGGGGATGCTGGTGTACGCCCTTACAGATCATGAGACAAGTTGGAGGAATCAGATTCGTAGTATATTGATAATCTTGGCCGAGCGGCCCCCAGTTCTGGAATTCAGATCCTCCTATTTGAGGCGCAAGGGCTTCTCGTGCAAATGATGGTCGTGACGATTGGCGCATTGCGGCCTTTCTCAAGCCGATTGCGGTCTTTCGTCTGTCAACTGCGGTCATAGGGCCGCATAAATTCAACCGCAGTTAGCAGTCAGTCAGTCGAACGGATTCAGCGAAACTTCGCACCGCACTCTGGGCAGACAGAGGGAAATAATTCGACACCGGCAACCGAAAACGCCGCGGTGGCCTAAGGTGACAGACGACGTGGCCCGTTGATTCATGCGCCGCGGTCCTTGCCCGCAAATGGTACTTAACCCAATGTCACCCGGTGATGTAGTGTTCGAGTTGTTGGATGATGAATTTTTGCTCCGAGATAATGTCTTTCACCAGGTCGCCGATGGAGACAAGGCCAATCAGCTTGCCGCTGTCGATGACGAGCAGATGCCGCACCCGGTTTTCCGTCATCAGCGCCATGCATTCCTCGCTCCTTTGAGCGGGGCACATACATCACCGGCGGGTCATGATGTCGCGCACGGCCGTATTTTTTGATGACCGCGCCATCAGCACGATCTTCCGCGCGTAGTCGCGTTCGGTAATGATGCCGACGATCTTCTCGCCCTCCATTACCACCAACGCGCCGATGTTCTTCTCGGCCATCAGCTTGACGGCCTCGAACACCGACGCCGTGGGCGCGATCGTGTAGACCGTCTGGTCAGCCTTCGCCTTGAGAATGTGGGCTATGAATGACATCGCTCTTGGTGCCGACAAGACACCCCTCCATGCCCACGCTCTTGCCTAATCGCCTTTGCCGAGAGCAGATCCGATTTCCCGCCATGTGGCGCTCGTGGTTTAGTCTTCCTCGAATGCAAAGAGCCCAACTCGAATTACACATTAACCCTATTACAGCATAGCAGTACAACACTGAGCTGCAATCCGCAGTCACCACTGTTAGATATGTAGTTCCACTGATTTAGTGGAGCTGATCAGGAACACGTTGCCCTTGCACCCGGAATGGGCCGCTCTCGATGAACGAATGCGAACACCTCACCTGGCCGCTACTTTCCCTCTTCACCGCTGCGCCTGGTTTGTCGGCGAGCGTCGACTTTTCAGTTGCGATCAGTCCGCCCGCTCCGGTGGTCGAAATCATCTCGCCGCCGCCTGGCAACGCCAAGATCGTCGAAGTCAAGGGCATGCCCCTGGAAGCCGACTTCCATCCCGTGATGCTCCTCATCAACACAACATCGCCACCCTCCACCTCGGCCGCCAGGCCGCAGCGCAAGACGCCATTGCCATTGTCGGTGTCGATCAGGTCGTGCACGAGCCCATTCAGCAGAAGCTGCGTGCGTTGCCCCCACGTGCGGTACGTGAAGGTACTCAAATTCTAGGTTCGTCTAGATTGATCGAGTTTGAGGTGCGAGATCAGGGATTGCCGCGCGGAAGTCAACGAATGTATCCGGCGGGTTCCGGACGTCGACTGAAGCGGTATGTCTGCGTTCTATGGACATGCCCGGACGGTAATGGCGCTGGGAGTGGGGAGCTCTTCACCACCTTTGGACCCATCGATCCTTCGAAGATTGCCGATGGCGAATGCCAGTCTCCTCCTGATGATCAATCATCAAAATGGCGCAATCATCCGCGGCGAGCGGAGTGGCTATCCATCGCGTGCGGCACATCAGATTCGCTGACATCACATCGGATCCGCACACGCTGCTGGCGCCGGAATTGATCGCGATGTCGCCGAGTGGTGTCCGGAACACATCGGCTTGCGGAAGTGCCGCACCGCGCAAGTAGGTGTGATGACTGGGGCCCATGAGCACCTCGCGGCGGATCGAGTTGCGCTGCGCCGCGATCAAGGCCTAGCAACAAGCCGCGACACTGCCCGAATACACGTACGCTGCATGAGGCACGATATAAGCACGTGGCGGCGCGGATAGGTCAACTGCTCGCGCATGGCTCAGATACTTACGCACCGTCGTGCGCAATTCCCGAGGATCGTCGGGACAGAACAGGGTGGCAACGGCCGGTGGTCGCACACTTGAGTTTCCGGTGCCCGAGTGCATGATAAGCCAGTATATATGACTGATCCAGCTGCCAAACCTATTGCGACGCTGGTCTCGGGGGCCCTACTCGACGCATCTATCGGGACAGGGATTCCCGACACAGTACTGGCACGCGCTCGCGGACGGCCGCATCCAGTGCGACGTCTGCCCGCGGTCTGCAAGCTGCACGAGGGCCAGCGCGGGCTTTGCTTCGTGCGCGCGCGGCAGGACGACGCGAGTGGTGCTGACGACCTACGGCCGCTCGAGCGGCTTCTGCATCGACCCGATCGAGAAGAAGCCGCTGAACCATTTCCTGCCCGGCACGCGCGGTGCTCTCGTTCGGCACCGCCGGCTGCAACCTGACCTGCAAGTTCTGCCAGAACTGGGACATCTCCAAGGCGCGCGAGATCGACACGGCTCGACGGATCGCGCGACGCCCGACGATGATCGCCGCGGCCGCGCAGCAGCTCGGCTGCCGGCGCGTGGCGTTCACCTACAACGATCCGGTCATCTTCCTGGAATACGCGGTCGACATCGCCGAGGCCTGCCACGAGCGCGGCGTGCAAGACCGTGGCGGTCACCGCCGGCTACATCACGCCGAGCCGCGGCGCGAGTTCTACGCGCACATGGACGCGGCCAACGTCGACCTGAAGGGGTTCACCGAGGAGTTCTACCGCAAGCTGTGCGGCGGCGAGCTGGCGCCCGTGCTGGACACGCTCGTGTATCTGAGGCAGCGAGACCAGCGTGTGGCTCGAGATCACCACGCTGCTGATCCCCGGCGAGAACGACTCCGACGCGGAGCTCGACGCGCTGACGCGAGTGGATCGTCGCAGAGCTGGGCCGCCGACGTGCCGCTGCACTTCACCGCGTTCCATCCCGACTGGCAGATGCGCGACATGCCGCCGACGCCGCCGGCGACGCTGACGCGCGCGCGGGCGATCGCGCATCGCGCACGGGCTGCGCTACGTCTACACGGGCAACGTGCACGACCCGGCCGGCGGCAGCACGTATTGCCACGGCTGCGGCGCGCGCTGATCGAGCGCGACTGGTATCGACTCGGCGACTGGAAATTGGCGGACGGCGCTGCAATCACTGCAGCACGCAGATTCCGGGTGTCCTCCGCGAGCAACCCGGAACCTGGGGCCGGCGACGGGTCCCCCTTCAACTCGCACGGGATGCATGAGGCGCCGACGTCCATGAAGTACATTGCCGTTGTCACGACTGTCGGCAATCTCGGCGAGGCGCAATCGATCGCCTGCGCCTTGGTGGGCGCAGACTCGCGGCGTGCGCGCAGATCTCCGAAATCGAAAGTTTCTACACTTGGCAGGGATCCGTGCAAAACGAGAAAGAGTTTCGCCTCCTATTTAAAACCACGGATGAGCGCTACCCAGCAGTCGAGGCGGCAATCAAGGAGCTTCACCCATACGAATTACCTGCCATTCATGCCTTTGCGCTTGAACACGTCTATGCTCCCTATGCCGCATGGATCGAGAGCAACTCTGCAGGCACGTAGGAACCGTGAGTTACGTTTCGGCGCCGCCCGGGCTCTATTGCTCGTTCTCCTCCGTGTGCCGCCGCCGATAGGCCGTGGTCAGGTCCTGTTGCATCTTCGGAGGGGCGGGTTCGTAGTGGCTGAATTCCATGGTGTAGACACCCTCGCCGGAAGTCAGGGCCTTGAGCCTTTGCCCATAGTCCTTGATCTCGGCCAGCGGCACCTGTACCGCGATCACAGCCTGGTTGTCCGGTAACACCGTCTCGCCATTGATGCGGGCACGCATCGACCTGAGATCGCCGGCGATGCTGCCGATCGCCGAGGTAGGTGCCGCGATGTTCAGATTGACGATCGGTTCCAGCACGATGGCGTGTGCGTTTGCGACCGCGCCGAGAAAGGCCTTCCTGCCGGCGGTCACGAATGCAATTTCCTTGGAATCCACTGGATGCGTCTTGCCGTCGTGCACGACCACACGCAGATCCTCCATCGGATAACCGGCAATTGCACCCGCCTGCAACACCTGACGCACGCCCTTCTCCACCGCCGGGATGAACTGGGCGGGAATGGTGCCGCCTTTCACTGCGTCCACAAACTCAAAGCCGGCACCGCGCCGCAGTGGCTCGACCCGCAGAAACACCTCGCCGTACTGACCGGCGCCGCCGGATTGTTTCTTGTGCAGGTGGTGACCTTCAGCGCTGCGCATGACTGTTTCGCGATAAGGGACGCTGGGGGGGATGCAGCTTGAGAGCCACGTTGTACTGGCGCTGCATTCGCTCCAGTACCACGCGCAGATGCAGATCCCCCAGACCGTAAAGCACCGTTTCGTTGAGCGACGGGACGTGCTCCAGCCGGAGACTCGGGTCCTCGGACATCAGTTTGTGCAGCGTATCGGCGAGCTTCTGCTCGTCGCCATGCCGCGCAGCAGTGATCGCCAGGCCTTGCATCGGCGCCCAAGAGTCAGTCGGGCGCAGGTGATGGTGGTCCTCATCGTGCGAATCGTGCAGTACCGCATCGAAATGTACTTCATCCACCTTGGTCACGGCGCATAGATCGCCGGGCACTGCTGCGGAAATCTCCTTCAGTGCGGCGCCCTGTACGCTGTAGAGATGCGCGATCTTGAAGGGCTTGCGCATGTTGCCGACGAACAGCTGGCTGCCGCTCTTTACCGTGCCCTGATGCACGCGCAGCACAGCAATACGCCCTTGATAAGGGTCGATGGTGATCTTGAACACATGCGCCACTGCGCGCAATGACTGATCGGGAATGACCTCGACCGGCATCGCGACCGCACCTTCGCCTTTCAAAAAGGCAGGTGGATTCGCCTCGAGCGGGCTGGGCAGCAGACGCAGAATCAGATTCAGCAGTTCTGGCACTCCTGCGCCGGTCAACGCGGAGGTGAAGCAGACCGGGACCAGATGTCCCTCGCGCAGTGCCTTCTCAAAGGGATCATGCAGCTGTTCCGCCGTGATCGCCTCGTCCCCGCCGAGGTAGCGCTCCAGCAGCGCCGCATCCACTTCGACCACTTGCTCGATGATGTCGCGGTGTGCCTTTTCCACGCTCGAGAAATCAGTAGAGGGCCCTTCGCGCGTAAAAAAGCAGTCCACCACGCGCTTGCCGCCTTCCGCCGGCAGGTTGATAGGCAGGCACTGCGGTCCGAAAGTCTCGCGAAGCTGCCCCAGCAATCCGAGCAAGTCGGTCTCACCATGGTCGATCTTGTTGATGACGATGATGCGGTCGAGGCCGCGCTTGACAGCGGCCTCCGTGATGCGGCGGGTCGCGATGTCGATGCCGGACTGGGCATCGACGACGATCACGGCGGTCTCCACCGCTGCCAGCACGGCCTGCGAACGACCCAGCAGATCGAGGTAGCCGGGCGTGTCGATCAGGTTGACGCGCTGACCCTGCCCATCGAAATGACACACGGCGGTATCGATCGAGTGCCCTAGCTCCCTCTCCATCGGATCGGAATCGCATACCGTGGTGCCGCGCATAAGGTCACCCATGACACGGATTGCGCCTGCCTTGTACAGTAACGCCTCCGCGAGCAGGGTCTTGCCTGCGGCCGCATGTCCCACCAGGGCGAGATTGCGAATATGTTCGGTCTTATAAGCCACCCGGCCCCCTTTCCGGACCCGCGGCTTGGGTCTGCCCGAGCCAGTCTGAGAGTATAAGTATTACATTTGAACATAGGCGGTGACGAACCAGGTGATCTTGTGGGCCGGCGCGTGCATCTTAAGTCCACAGTGCGGGACCCACATGACCCGAGAAGGGTCCATTGGCATCCCAAAGACCACACCTCATAATTCTGCCGAGGGTCGTTGGTACGGCACGAACCACAGGCGAACAGGATTCCAAGCATGCAAGCCGCTCAAGAATGCGAGCGTACGCCGACGCATTTGCCCGACGTGACATCGCCGCGGCGGTGGCGTTGTTCGCCCGAAATGCCCTCTTCGAGATGCCGCTCCTCGGGCAACGGCTCGTAGGGCGGGCCGAGATCCGCGCCGATCTTAACCGAATCTTACTGGCCACCGATTCGTGCGCAATGACGATCACCCAATTGAAGGCGATGGACGCCGTGGCAATTGGTGAGAGGCTTCTGCACGCCGACCTGCGCGCTAACCGTGCGCCGATATCTGCCCCAAGACCACATTCCAAGTAATCCTCGAACTCACGTTGCACGTGGCGCGGCAGACTCCGGGCGCAGTCGCCGAGCGTCTCGAGAAGTCTCGGATAATGGCGCTCGACGATCTGATACAGGAGCGTGGATTCTGGGCTGTGGCGCGAGTAACGCGGACCGCCCGCGCGTTCGGACACGCCACTCGATTGTGCCGCCTCCATGCGCACTGCCTCGCCCTGACCACCTGGACAGTGCGCATGCTCATAGCACCCGAACTTCCATTCCAGCGCAGTATCTGTCCCCTACAGTCGATAATCGCAGTCGGCTGCGTTTCCGCCAGCCCTAGCACGTCTCGCGCGGCCTCACGGAGCTTTCCCTTTTTATGGTTTTTTATAGGCCGTGTCCGTGAGACGAGCCATCGGTGTATCGGTACGACTCGTTGAGCATGCGAGGTGGCGAATTAAGTGTCGATCACGCACCCCGTGTGAAGGTCGATTTCGGCGGATTTATCCTCGTTATTTTGTTGTCCCACATTTTTGGCGGATTCCTCCGACATCCCCGGACCTCCGTGGCGCTGGGAGTGGGGAGCTCTGTCCTACTCTTTTGTCTCCGATCATCCGCTCTTTACGGGGAAAGATTACTAACCCACGTCGTAGTGAGAGACATCGCGCCGGTCAACGCGGTGCCACACCGAAATTGACTGAGATACTAGCCACCCAGGTACGCGGATCGCCAAGCTGGATATAGACTTCGTTCGAGAAGTTCGGCGGTACGTCGCCGAAATAAAAGCCGCGCACCGGATAGCGCTTGTCCAACAGATTTCGGCCGGACAGATAAGCGGACCACCTGGCCGTTTCCCAACCAATCTTCGCGTTGAGGAGCCCATAGGGTTTGGAAGTCGTGTAATTCGGCGGAAGATCGAAGTAATAGCCGCCCATGCCGGTGACGTCGATGCGCGCGAAAGGCCCGCGCGTGTCGCGATAGGTAGCATTCACGGCTGCCTGCCAATGTGGCGCATTCGCAAGTTCGCGCGATACGGAGGCGGTGGTGGCGCCGGAGGCGCCTTGCTGCACGAAATCCTCGAAATACGTCTGTAAGAGCCCCAGGTCCGCGCCCAACGTGACTCTGTCGATCACCCGCCACTCGACGTCGCTCTCGAGACCATAGTTGTGCCCACTCGCCGCATTGCCGGTGTAGAACACGAAATAATCGGGGTTGGTCGGATCGCTTTGGAAGCCTGTCTTGATCTGGGCGTCGTGTCGGTAGAGATAGAAGATGTCGGCATTGACCTTGAGCCGGTGATCGAGCAAGTCCGCCTTGTACCCGGTTTCCAGATTGACGTCGGTTTCGGGATTGAACGACAACTGGTTCGGCAGCAGACCCTGGCTCAAGTTGAAGCCTCCGGCCTTGTAACCACGCACTACCGTTGCATAGATAGACTGGCCCGAGTCGAGCTTATAGGTCAATGATACCTGGCCGCCCCAAAGATTGTTGACCGGACTCAATGTCGCCGGCGTTACCGATTCGATCGCCGTCGGCGTTACCGCACCGTAGGTATAACCGGTATTCGTGCCGAGAAAATCGGTGGTGGTACCCTGATATTTCGCACTCCAGCGCTCGCCGCGCAGCCCCACGGACCAGCGCAGGTCGGCCGCAAGATCGCCGTCGAGCTCACCGAACAGCGCGCCGTTGCGCGCCCGATAGCCACTGTTGATGATGCTATTGCTCTGGTCATTGGCAGGATCGGGTGGGAGCCCAAGCGGTTGGTAGTTGCCAAGGCTCAAATCGATGAGGCTTTCATCGAGCTGATTGCCGTAGATACCGACCAACCAGCCGAATCCTTGGCTGGATTCGGTGCCGAACCGCAGTTCGAGCGTTTTCGTCGTGCGGTCTCGGTTTTGTATCTCCGAGTATTGATAGACAGCGGCATCGGGTGCCCACAACACCGGGTTGCCCCAGTCGCCGTCGTAGCTGTACTTGATGACCGACTTGGCATACGTGGCGATCGCGGTGAACCCGATGTTGTCGCTCGGCAGGTAATGGGCGCGGATCGACACGCCGGTCGAATGCTGCGAGTCGACACCCGGCTGGTCCGACTCCGTGTTTCGGGAATTATCGATCGCATAGGCGTCATAACCGTTGTCGATATTGACTTGCAGTGCGGTCAACTCGATGTGCAATCGATCCGAGGGCTTGAAGATCCACTTGGCCCGAAAAGTGTACTCGTCCTGCCGATTGGTGTCATCCCGGTTCAGATAGAGATTGTGATAATACCCGTCGGTATAATAGTGCTGCGCCGCCAATCGAAACCCCGAATCAAGAGAATCGATGGGCCCGCTGATGACAGCGCCCTCCGATTTGCTGTTGTAGTCGCCGCCGTCGAGATCAACGCGACCGTAGAACGTATCCGTCGGTTCGGCGCTGCGCAGGTAGATGAGTCCTGCCAGCGCATTCGCACCGTAGCGGGTCGGTTGTGGGCCCCGGAGTACGTCGATTTGATCGATGTCATAGAGGGTGCCAGCCGTGCCGAGTCCGCTGAAATCGATGTCATCGATCAAAAAGCCGACCGACGGATTGGGAGCCCCTTGATACTGTTCCAATTCGCCGATGCCGCGCAGTTGAAAATAGCGCGGCAGCGAGGTATCTCCCGCCCAATTGAGATTCGGAATCAGTCCCAGCACGTCCTCGAAGTTGGTGCGGCCCGCGTCGCGCAGCGTCTGTCGATCCAGGACCGTGACGCTAGCGGGTACATCAATGGCCGGGGCCCTCCGCAGCGTCGCGGTGACGACGATTTCATCGAGTTGAGGGTCGGTATTGGGATCGCCTGCGCTGACCGGCAGCGAGAACGAGAAAAAAGTAAGCAGAACACTCGAAGAAAATATTTTACCCATGCTCCCTCCGCCGGTACTAACCGGATCAGGTTCAATGGGTTCGCGGGTGTGCGCGCTTGCGCGGCCAGCGTCTCAGGCCCTTAAGGCCACCCCAGCTCGTCGACACAGACACTGTAAGCGGTTCGTGCAGAAATACAATGCAATCCGCACCGGACTCGCGAGCAAACAGCCGTTTTCGACGTCGTCGTTAACAGCGTTTTATTGAGCCCCGTGTGTTCATGCAGCGCTTCGGACAGCAGTGGACCTCACTGGCGGAGGGAGTGGGGAGTTTCTAGAGGATGCTATGCAGCCAGTTTCTGCCCGTGGGGGTGAGTCTTGTATTTGCGCACCGCCAGCTGCCTCCTGGCGGTCGCATGCCGCGCGAGTAGGCCGAATCAACTCCGGCCCCAGGATTCATTCAGGGCGTCTGATAGGTGTCCGAATAGATGTCGTTTAGCGCGCCCAAGCTAAGATGGTTTTGGCGCCCGGCGGCGATCCTCTCCTCGATTTTGTCTATCTTAGGCTTGCCCTGGCGATCGGATGTTTGGACGTCCCCGCACGCCGGTGGCGCTGGGAGTGGCGAGCTACGGCGTACCAATCCGCCAGATGCGGGCCGCTATGTGGGTCGCGTGGTGTCCGTGGTCCCGTTACAGATTGGTCAGCATCGCGCGAAGAGCGTACAACAATCCGCTGAAGGTTTAGCACGAGGCGCAAATGGGCAATCAGAGCGCCCAGTGGAGCGAGGCATCGGATGTAATTCCGATGTTCCCTACGCTCGTGTGGAAGATCGAACTCGAGGCGCAGTTGCGCGAAGCCATCGGCTCTCGGGTGCTCGCAGCGCTTACACACCTGAGGCGGGACCTGCCGCCGCTTGCGCCGGGCCTGGGGTGGCAGTCGGTCCAGTCACTACATGAGCTTGATGACTTCCGGGATCTTGTTTCCTGCGTGCACCGCATCGTGCCGGGAATTCTGCGATTCCTCAGAATCGGTTACGACGCCTACGAGGTCACCGCCTGCTGGGCGACAGTCTTGGCGAGAGGCGCGGCACACAAGGTGCACCAGCACCCCAATAACTTCCTGAGCGGGGTATACTATCTCCGAACCCATCCGGGTGCGGACACCATCAACTTCCATGACCCGCGCAATCAGAGCGGGATCATTCGGCCACCGGTCGTCGAGCTCACAGCCGAGAATACCGATCAGGTGGTCGTTAGAGTGAAGGACGGAACGATGCTCGTGTTTCCGGCCTACCTGCAGCACTCCGTCGACCCGAACGGGAGTGATCAAGAGAGAATCAGTATCAGCTTCAACATCATGTTTTCTTCGTTCACGGAGAATCTGAGCAAGCCGCTATGGTGAGCGGCGGCCGCGCTGACACGCGCTAGTGCGTGACGGTAACGATCGAACTCACCGGCCCGGGCCTATTTTTGCCGCAATCGCACTTGCAGTGCGGCCGTGATGACCGCGAAGGCGCCGATTGAGAGCTTTGCCGCATGACAACGATTTCGAAGCCTTCGTATCGCCATCTGCTCGACGCAGATGCCTCTCCCGAAGAGCTGGTCATTGCTTACCATGAGCGGACGAAGCACTTTTTTCACCGGTACGCCGCCTCGCTCGGCAGCATGGATTGGGCCACGCAGCCCGATCCGTTTCGACGCTATCCAGGAGCGGACCTCGTTCGGCTTGTGCTACCCAGACCCGGTCGTCCGCTGCCTTACTGGCAGCTCTATGGGCTCGGAGACAGGTCGTCGGAACCGCTGTCAGCGGCGTCGATCTCCCTATTCTTCCGGTACGCTCTGTCTTTGACCGCATGGAAACGCTTCCATGCAACGACGTGGTCGCTGCGAGCGAACCCGTCGAGCGGGAATCTCCATCCGACCGAAGGATATGCGGTCCTGCCGGCGATCGATGGGCTCGGCAGCGCACCGGCCGTGTACCACTACGCACCCAGGGAACATGCTCTCGAACGGCGGGCGATCCTCAACGCGAAGGCGTGGACCCAGCTCTGCCCGTCGATTCCCGAGGGTTCCTTCCTCGTCGGTCTCTCGTCGATTCATTGGCGGGAAGCCTGGAAGTACGGTGAGCGCGCGTTCCGCTATTGCCAACACGATGCTGGGCATGCACTTGCAAGCCTGCGCATTGCGGCGGCGGCTCTTGGCTGGGGTTTGGTGCTCCACGACGGGATCAGCGCCAGCGCCATCGCGGATCTTCTCGGCTTCAGCCGCAGTGACGACTACGGGACGGCCGAGCGTGAGGAGCCTGAGCTTCTAGCATTGGTCACACGCCATCTACCATCGACGTATGTGCAGCTGCTGAACGAGCTGAGGGCCGGCAGCATCGGTGCGCAATGGTGCGGCAGGGCCAACACGCTGAGCCCCGAACACCGCGTCGAGTGGCCCGTGATCGACGAGGTTGCGCAGGCCACGCGGCGATCCGAAAGCGCGCCGATCACGGAAGACTTCTCGCGCTTCCCCACCGAAGAGCAGCTGTTCGGGAGCCCGGTCTGCGACGGTATGCTCACCGCAGAGACGGCAATCCTCGGCCGCCGAAGCGCGGTAGCGATGGATGGCTCCACTGCGATCTCGCAGGAAGCGTTCTTTCGCATGCTCGCTCGGTTGATTCCGACGCGCGACCGGCGGTCGATGCCCTGGGATGCGATCCCGTGGCGGCCGCGCATCCATCTCGGCCTGTTCGTCCACCGCGTCGAGGGCGTCCCGCGGGGCCTTTACGCCCTCGCGCGCGATCCCGACAAGCTCGCGGTGCTCAAGGAAGTGATGCGGCGGGAGTTTCGCTGGCAGCACGTGCCCTCCTGTCCGCCCGGGCTCCCGCTGTACCTGCTTCAGGAAGGGGACTGTCGGGCACTCGCGGCTACCGTCTCTTGCGGCCAGCACATTGCCGGTGACGGAGCATTCAGCCTGGGAATGATCGCCGACTACATTGGCAGCTTGACCACCTACGGCGCCGCGTTCTACCGGAACCTGTTCTGGGAGGCCGGCATGGTGGGCCAGGTGCTTTACCTTGAGGCCGAAGAAACGGGCATTCGCTCGACAGGTATTGGCTGCTACTTCGATGATCCCGTCCATGAGGTCTTTGGAATCACGCCACGGAATTGGCAGAGCTTCTATCACTTCACCGTCGGTGGCCAAGTCGAGGACACGCGGCTCACCACGTTACCTGCGTACGATTTTGACGAAGAGAATTGACTCATTTGCTCTGCCGATTTATCTCACTAGAAGTGGCAAGGAATCTGCGTTTGCTAACCGACGGGCGCGCATCTCAGTTTTCGCGAGTTCCGCGCGCTCCGGCGACCGGATTGGACGGAAATGAATCGAGGAAACCTTTCGAACACGACAAACCCCGCGACGGGATCCAAGCCTGGAACATCGCGATTATCGTGCGCGCGAAGGCTTCGGCGTCGAACACGCGGGACAGCTTGCTCCTAAACGACCGGAACCACATGGGTTGCACGTGGTCGATGCTGCCGCGACAATTGGTCTCGAGGATGCCGCGCGTTTCCTGCACATGGCGCCGTCGACGCTGCTCAAGCGCGCCGCGGCGGGCAAGTTGAGCGCCTACAAGCCGGGCAAGACCTGGGTGTTCCTGCAAGACGAATTGCTGAGCTACTTGAAATCGAGCAAGGCCGCATGTCCCTCTACCGCCGCTCCAACTCTCCGCATTGGTGGACCCGATTCCAGCTCAACGGCAGCGAGGTCCGCCTCTCGACTGGCACGGGAAATCGCCGCGAAGCGGAGGAATTTGAAACCGTAGCGCGCACGCGCGCATGGCGGCAGGTTCGCCTCGGCGAGCAGCCGCCGTATCCCTGGACCGAAGCGGCCAAGCGCTGGCTCACCGAAACGCGCAAACGCTCGAAGGCCCGAGATGAGTCGATCCTCGCCTGGTTCGATCAGCACCTCAAGGACTACGACGTGCAAGCCATCACACGCGAAGTCGTGAAGGAGCTGCGCGCGTTGAAAGCTGCGGAGACCAGCGAAGCGACGGCCGACCGGCACATGGCGCTGCTCCGGTCCATCTTGAACAAGTGCGTGAGGGATTGGGAGGTGCTCGATTCCGCGCCGAAGGTACCGATGTATCGTCCCGCCCTGGGCGAGCCGCGCTGGCTCACTCGGCCAGAGTTCGCTCGCCTCGAGCACGAGCTTCCCGATCATCTCAAAGCCGCGGCCCGGTTCGCCGTGCTCACGGGGCTTCGGATGCGCGCGATGCTGTCGCTCACCTGGCAGCAAGTGGATCTCGTCAAGAAGCGCGCCTGGGTGTCGAGCAGTGAAATGAAGGCCGGGCACTCGCTCGGCATTCCGCTCAGCGCCGAGGCAATCCAGGTTCTGAACACGCTGCCGAGAGACGGCGATTATGTTTTTCAATGGCGCGGCGAGCGCATCGATGACTGCAACACGCTCGCCTTTCAGAAGGCCGTCAGGGCGGCCAAGGTCGAGCCGCTCCGCTGGCATGATCTACGTCATACGTGGGCATCATGGGCCGTGCAGAGCGGAGTGACTCTGCACGAGCTCATGCTGCTCGGCGGCTGGCGTAGCTTCTCGATGGTGCTCCGGTATTCGCACTTCGCGCCGCATCATTTAGCCCGGGCGGCGGCCAAAATCCGGCTAAAATCCCGCACAAAAACCGGCACAGTAAAAAGCCCTTCCGGAAAGTCGCTCGCAAGTCATTGATTTTGGTGGTGAGAGAGGGACTCGAACCCTCGACCTCGGCATTATGAGTGCCACGCTCTAACCAGCTGAGCTACCTCACCACGGGCAGCGGCGGATTGTCCGGAGCCGGGGGTTGCCTGTCAAGCCGATTTTCCGGTGTATCGTTTCCAATTCAATGGCTTATGCAATCCGATCGCAATTCACCCAGCGCGGTTTGTTTTAGCGCACGCTCGCCGTCTTAGCAATCGGTGCACCGACGCTTTTGACCATTGCGGTTTCGCAATTGCCTGAAGGCACGCAGCGAGGCGAATTCATGGTGCACGGCCTCGGCGCAGTGCTGGCCGTCCTTCTCACTGCCCTGGTGCTGCGCACTGCGTACACCGTGGGCTTCAACAAGGCCTTCAGATTTGTGTCTTCGGAGCTGAATCGCTCCGTGACCGCCTGAGCCGGCAGCGTGCAATTCGCAACCTTGAGTATGAAATAACGCTGTTTGCAGTGGCGCGCGTTTGCAATGCCGGCAACCTCGGGAGGCCCCACGCGGGGATCGGCTTCAATCCGCGAGCGCCCGAGCGATGTCCGCGAACGTAACTGCCACGTCGAACGACTGCACCGCAATGCCGAGCTGGCGGCCGATTTGGGTTGCCGAAAAAATCCCACGGATGCGCGTTACGCCACTGACCGTGTCCTGCTCGGCCACCAGGGCGTGCTGGCGGCCCCATGCCTCCAGCGAGGCGACGATATGCCCGACCTCGGCATGCAGAACGTCCCTGATGTCGAGCACGTCGATGTCCTCGGTGCGGATCATCAGGTCGCCCACGCGCAGATCCGCATGTTTGCCCCCACGATCGTGCAACCACTGGATCGGTCGCTCGCCCTGCGTATCGCGCGCTGTGATCAGCCCGACGACCGACTGGTCAGCAGCGACGACGAGCAAGAGGCGGACGTTGCGAGCCATCATCATGCGCGTCGCATCGCTCAGCGTCGCCTCGGCGCCGATGGTCGCCGCGGTGACCTGGCGCAGGTCCGTCATCGCGGCAATCGCCGGCGAACTGGCGCTAACGCTGGCGAACGTGCTGGGCTGCTGGTAGCCGAGCACCCCCGGGGCCTTGCGCGAGGCCAGCGCCTTGTAGTTCGTTCGTTGCATTCCCAGGCTCTCTTCCGTTGTTCACTGTTTCGATCGCTGTCCCCAGCTCCACTCGAGTCTGCTGGCTATCTGAGCGTATGACACAGCGTTCGTCTTCGCAAGTTTACGCGCCTGGCTCACAGCCACTGATTCGGGATGAGCAAGCATACGGTTCTCGATATCGTCAAGCATGACCGCGCCGCGTGATGATGTGCAAACCATCCCTAGCCGGGAGCGTTTCGCGAGGCAGAAAACCCATCGGGCTTTCAGGGCTTGGTCTCGAGCGCTTGAACGCTTCGGCTATCGCGCGTCACCGCCACGGGTATTCGGTGGTCCGGGGGGAACAAAGATTGCGCGTGCCTGCCCCGTCTTCTTGAAGATACCTAACGATCCGCCGAGTCCCACGCCAACGGCTGAGCTGCCCGAAAAGGAGGTGGATCCGCTGCCACCGCCGAGCGATCCGGTTTGTTGATCGGACATGCCCTCCAAAATGATGCCGTTCGCACCGAGTTTTGCGGCCTCTTCTTTTAACCGCTGGATGACTTTGTCCACGCTACTCTGTCCGCCGGTTCCGAACATGCTGTCCGCTGAGGCATTCAGAACCGCGACTTCATCGAACGAAGGCGGCGGTTGCAGGTAAATCTTAACTTCCGATGGCGCAATTGGCGGGCGTACCGTGCCCACCACGATGTGCGAGGACGGCGCGCATGCCGCCAGCTCCATGGCCAGCATGGCAGTCAGGGTAATTAAACGGCTCATGACTTTCCACCGCCCACTATGCGCCGCACGACCTTGGAGATTGGATCTACCATCCTAGGAAAAACAATTTTACCATCGAGTAAATTCCAGTAATACCCGTGATCGTTGGCTCCATTTTAGACGTTTTCAATTGCGCCGGTATGGCGTGCTTCCATTAGACGTTGAAGCGAAAGTGCATCACGTCGCCTTCGTGCACGACGTACTCTTTACCTTCCAAGCGCAGCTTACCGGCCTCTTTCGCGCCGGCCTCGCCCTTGTAGGCGATGAAGTCCTCGTAAGCGGTGACTTCGGCGCGTATGAATCCGTGCTCGAAGTCCGTGTGAATCACGCCCGCCGCCTGCGGTGCCGTGGATCCCGCGCGCACCGTCCAGGCGCGGACCTCTTTCACGCCGGCGGTGAAATAGGTCTGCAGCCCCAAAAGAGCGTAGGCGCCGCGAATCACGCGATTGAGTCCGGGCTCATCGAGCTTGAGCTCCTTGAGAAAATCGGCGCGATCCGCTTCCTCGAGCTGCGATATCTCCGCTTCGATCGCCGCACACACCGGCACGACCACCGCGCCCTCCGCCTTGGCAAGCTCCCGCACTCGATCGAGCCTTGGGTTGTTGGTGAAGCCCGATTCATCGACGTTGGCCACATACATCACCGGCTTATCGGTGAGCAGATGCAGGTCGCGCAGCAGCGCCCGTTCGTTGACGCCGAGCCGCATCGAGCGTATCGGCTGCGCGTTATTCAGCCGTTCGCGCACCCGCTCGAGCAAATCGCGGGCCTTGACCGCCTCCTTGTCCGAGGTCTTGGCCGCCTTGACCGCCTTCTGATAGGCGCGCTCGACGCTGTCGAGATCCGCAAGGGCGAGCTCGGTATTGATCACCTCGATGTCGCGCGCGGGATCGATCGTGCCCGCTACATGAATGATGTCGTCATTCTCGAAGCATCGCACCACGTGCGCAATCGCATCCACTTCGCGAATGTGCGCCAGAAACTTGTTGCCGAGCCCCTCCCCCTTCGAGGCGCCGGCAACCAGTCCGGCGATGTCGACGAACTCCACCGTCGTCGGCAGAATTCTCTCGGGATGCACGATGGCGGCTAGCTTATCCAGCCGCGGATCCGGCACCGGGACTACGCCGACATTCGGATCGATGGTGCAAAACGGATAATTCTCGGCCGCGATCTGCGCGCGAGTGAGCGCGTTGAACAACGTTGATTTGCCGACGTTCGGTAGACCGACGATTCCGCAACGAATAGGCATTAGGTCTTTCCCGCACGATTGTGCAATTTGGTCATGGCGCGCTCCGCGCCTTGTTCGAGCAGCAGCGGAATGCAATCCGCCGCCAGGTTAACCGCCTCCATGATGAGGTCCTCCTCGGAGCGCGGCGCACGGGTTAATACGTAGTCGATCACGTCGGTCTTGTTGCCTGGATGACCGATCCCCAAGCGCAGCCGCCAAAAGCTCTCGCCGATGTGCGCGATGGTGTCGCGCAGACCATTGTGGCCGCCGTGGCCCCCGCCATGCTTCAAGCGCACGCTGCCCACGGGCAAATCCAGCTCGTCATGCGCCACCAAAACCTGGTCCGCGGAGATTTTGTAGAATTCGCTGAGTTGCCGGATCGAGAGACCGCTGCGGTTCATGTAGGTGGTCGGCTTCAATAGAATGATCTCTTCGGCGCCGATGCTGATCCGAGCGGTTTCCCCGGAGTACTTGCGATAGTCACGGAACTCGGCGCCGTGGCGCCGTGCGAGCTCATCCACGAACCAGAAACCCGCATTGTGGCGGGTCGCCTGATGTTCGGGTCCCGGATTGCCGAGACCGACGATTAAACGCAACGGTAATCCAGCCATCGTGGATGCACCTACCCGGCACTTTTCTCAAAAAAAACAGGGGCCGCCAGCCACTGACGGCCCCCCGTGTTCAGACGCCTTGACCGGATTATTTCTTTGCGTCTTTCTTGGCCGGCTCCTTCTTGGTCTCGCCTTTGGCGGGCTCGGCCTTCTTCGCCGCATCGCCGCCGGCCGCCGCGGGCGCCGCCGCCGCCGCCGCCGCCGCCGCCGGCACACCCTCCGCCGCCGCGGGAGCTGCCGCCGCCGCCGCGGTCGGCTCCGGCTCTTCCGCACGCGGGCTGTGGATGGCCACCACCGCCGCATCTTCCTTCGCCAAATCCACGAGTGTCACGCCATCCGGTATCTTCAGCTGCGACAAATGGATGCTTTCATTGAGCGAGAGTTCCGAAAGGTCGACCTCGATGAACTCCGGCAGATCCTTGGGCAAGCAAGAGACTTCGACTTGGGTTCGCATGTGCGAGACCAGGCCGCCCTGGGATTTGACGCCCGGCGAAATCGCCTCGCCCTTGAAATGCAGCGGAATGCTGATGCGGATTTTATCGTTCTCGTCGACCCGTTGAAAATCGATGTGCAGCACCGAGTTCTTGAAGGGGTGGCGTTGCACGTCCTTCAGTATCGCGGCCTGCGTTTCATCGCCGACCTTCAAACTGAGAATTGTCGAATAAAAGCGCTCGTTCTCGAGCAGGATCGAGAGTTTCTGCTGGCTCAGGCTCAACATCCGAGCATCCGCATGTCCGCCATAGAGTATTGCCGGCACTTTTCCTTCGTGACGCAGGCGGCGGCTCGCACCTTTGCCTTGCGTCTCGCGGAACTCTGCCACGAGTTCAAAAGAGGTCTTCATAATCTTCTCCAGTTGCTTTACAGACACGGTTCCCCGCACCGCGACCAGCTGCGGGAGACCGACCCATTCCATAGACCAATACCGTCGACCATTCAGTCGACATACAGTGAACTTACCGATTCCTCATCGCTGATGCGCCGTATCGTTTCCGCCAACAATCCCGCGACGCTCAGCTGGCGGATGCGTGTGCACGCCATGCCCTCCGCCGACAGCGGGATCGTGTCGGTGACCACCAATTCATCCAGTACCGACTTCGAAATGCGCTCGATCGCCGCACCCGACAACACGGCATGCGTGATGTAGGCGACTACCCTTGTCGCGCCCTCGTCTTTGAGCGCCTGCGCCGCCTGGCACAGCGTGCCGGCGGTATCCACCATGTCGTCGACCATGACGCAGAATTTGCCTTCGACTTCGCCGATGATGTTCATCACCTTCGACTCGTTCGGCCGCGGCCGCCGCTTGTCGATGATGGCGAGTTCCGCATCGTCCAGCCGCTTCGCGAGCGCGCGCGCCCGCACCACGCCGCCGACGTCCGGCGACACCACGATCATGTTGTCGTGCTTCTGCCTCCAGGCATCTCCCAACAAAACCGGCGAGGCGTAGACGTTGTCGACCGGTATGTCGAAAAATCCCTGTATCTGATCCGCGTGCAAATCGACCGTCAACAACCGGTCGACGCCCGCGCTCGCGACCATGTTCGCCACCAGTTTGGCGGCTATGGCCACGCGCGTCGCGCGCGGCCGTCGATCCTGGCGCGCATAGCCGAAATACGGCACCACCGCGGTGATGCGTGTAGCCGAGGCCCGCCGGCAGGCGT
Source organism: uncultured Gammaproteobacteria bacterium (assembly GCA_963813755.1). Classification (GTDB taxonomy): domain Bacteria; phylum Pseudomonadota; class Gammaproteobacteria; order Steroidobacterales; family Steroidobacteraceae; genus Bog-1198. The sequence goes on from CAWEZY010000010.1 coordinate 19,293, forward strand.
CCGCCATCAGCAGCAATTCCATCAAATTGTCGTTCGTCGGGGGGCAGGTCGGCTGCACGATGAAGATGTCGCGGCCGCGCACATTCTCCATCAACTCGACGCTCACCTCGCCGTCGCTGAACCGGCCGACGTGCGCGCGCCCGAGCGGTACGCGCAGATGTCGGGTGATTTCATGCGCCAAATGCGGGTTCGCATTGCCGGCGAACACGGAGATGGTCGGGGATTCGAATTCTTTACTTCGCGACATATGACGGAACACCAAGGCTCGAGTTGGCTGGGGTGGAAGGATTCGAACCTCCGTATGGCGGGATCAAAACCCGCTGCCTTACCGCTTGGCGACACCCCAACTTGAAAATCAATCGTCAGCGCTTCGAAGAAGCGCCGCCGCTCAGCCGGCCGCCAACCTCTCAAGCAAGGGCGAGTCGTTCAGCCCGCGAACCAGGTACGCTTCGAATGCCGGCGGCAACTTGCCGACGATCTCCCGGCCTTGCGTCGGCTCACAGGCCATAAAAACACAGGCCCCCGTACCAGTCAGGCGCGCCGCGCCGAAGAGCGACAGCCAATCGATCGCGCGGGCCACCTCAGGGTATCGGCGCCGCACCACCGCCAAACAATCGTTCCTACCGCCGGAAGCCAGGAAACCGTGAATTGTGATGGGCGGAGAATTTCTTGTCAATTCAGGGTCCTGGAACACGTCCTTGGTGCTTACGAAGGCATTTGGCTTAATAATCAAATAGTTACACTCGGCCGGCGCCAGTGGTGGGTACAGCGGGGTAAGGCGCTCCCCGACCCCTTCCGCCCAGGCCACTCGGCCGTGGACAAAGACCGGCACATCCGCCCCCAATTTCAATCCTAGCTCCGCCAGTTTCGCGGTGGGCCAGTCGAGGCCCCAGAGCCGATTCAGCGCCACCAGGCAGGTGGCCGCGTCCGAGCTGCCGCCGCCCAATCCCGCGCCCATGGGGATTCGCTTGATCACGCTGATATCGGCCCCGAGCGCACACCCGGCTGCCGACTTGAGCGCCAGCGCCGCGCGCACGCAGAGATCATCCTGCGCGGCGACACCTGCCGCGCCGGTGCCGCGCGAAATTCCGCCGTTGGGGCGCACCCGGATCGTAATGTCGTCGCACAGATCGACGAACTGAAAACAGGTTTGCAGCTCGTGATAGCCGTCGGCTCGGCGCCCGAGGATGTGCACGAACAAGTTGAGCTTGGCCGGCGCCGGCCACGGCCGCGCCCGGCTCGCCGTCACTTCTGCCACTCCCAACGGTCCACCGCGATGCGAACCCGCGCTTCCGCACGGCGCATCACCAGGCGTGCCGGAAGCAAGTCGCCGTTGGCCGGCATGTACCCATCGTATTGGATGCTCCACCCCGCTTGCGTCAACTCGAGCGCACGATCCTGCTTGTTGCGCGTCAGCTCGAATGCGCTGCTCGGATCGGGTATGCCCTGCAGCCAAAAGCGCAGGCTGTCGATCGGCAGATCAAACCCCAACCGGTCGCGCAATTGTGCCGCCACGTCCGCGTTCGGCGGCGCGCCGTTCAGAGAGATTCCTGCGGGCGTCGCTTGGAGCACCAGTGCTCCCGCCCCGAAGGGACCCGCCAAATGCACCTCGCTCGACTCGCCGCGCTGCCGCCAATCCAAACTCGCTTGCCAACCCTGCGTGCCCAACGAGACCGCCGCCCGCCCGTCGAGCTGCCATGAGCTCGCATGCTCGAGCTGCGCGAGTCGCTGTTGCCACGGCGCGGGCGCAAGCGCGGGGCGGGTCGTCGCGCATCCGGCCACTATGGCGCAGCACGCGACGGATCTGATCAGTCGCCGCACGCGGCTCATTTAGAGGCGTGCAGGCGTTGGCGGGTTGCCTTCAGCAGCGGATTCTCGGGATCGACGTCGGCAGCCTCGGCCCAAACATGTTCGGCCTCCGCGTGCCGACCCAGTCGCCACAACACTTCGCCCAAATGCGCCCCGATATCCGCACCCCGATCGTCCGCATATGCGGCGCTTAAATAGGGCAATGCCCGATCATCCTGGCCCTGCCGGTACAGCACCCACCCCAAGCTATCCAGAATCGCGGCATTCGTCGGCGCCGAAGCGTAGGCCCGCTCGATCAGCTCGCGCGCGTGCCCGAGCTCTCGGTTGTGATCCGCGAGCGTGTAGCCGTACGCGTTCAACGCCGCCGGATCGTCCGGGCGCGACTGCAAAATCTCCCTCAGTTCGCGCAGCGCCGCATCGACATGCCCCTGCTCCTCATAGGTCGAGGCCTTCGCGTACCGGATATCCACGCTGTCCGGATATTGCAGCCTGCCGCGGTTCAAGACTTCGATCGCGTGTTGCGAATCGCCGGATTCCGAGTAGATCCGGGCACGCGCCGCCACAATTTCGGGCGCTCGCTGCGGCTCATCCTCGATGAGGTGTTCGAGCAGTTCCTGAGCTTCGGCAGCGGCTCCGTGCGCCTGCAGAATGCTGCATGCGCGCAACAGCGCGGCAACCGCGTTATCGCCGCTCTGCGCCTGGGCGAACAGGCGCAACGCCCGCGCCAGATCGCCGCGCCGCTCGGCGATCAAACCCAAATAGTAAAAGGCGTCGTCGATGAACTTGCCCGTGGTCAATAGCTCCGTGAATCGCTTGCCCGCGGCATCGAGCTTGTCGTTCTGATATTCGATCAGACCCAAGAGGCGCAAGGCGACCGGCGCGGGCTCGGGTTCGCGCGCGAGAGCCTCGAGCTCCGAAATCGCCGCATCGTCGCGTTGCGCGGCCCACAGCAGCAGCGCATAGTCGAGCCGGTTTTCCGGCGTGGCGTCGCGTTCGGCGAGCGCTTGGGATTGCGCGAGCGGCTCCTCGGAATCGCCCGCCAGAATCTGCGCGCGCCACAAGCCCTGAGTGAGTTCGCGGCGCATGTCCGCCGCTGCCCCGGTTCCTTCCCCGATGAGCGCGAGCGCTGCGGAGAAACTTCGCACTGCGGCGGCGGGATCGTCGGCGCGCAGGGCGGCGAAGGCCTGCAAGCGCAATGCGGCCGCCGAGTTGGGAAAGGACGCCGCCAGCCGGTCGGCGAGCTGGCGGGCGCCGAATGGGTTGTCGACCGGTTCGATCTCCGTTTCGAGCTCGGCAAACTCCGCGTCCGGCCCGCGCGGCGAGGAGGTCAGCACGATTCGATATTGATCGGCGGATTGTTGGATCTTGTGCAGCGCCAAAGCCGCCTTCGCCGCCGCGTGGTGCGCATCCACGGAACTCGGATCGACGCTTATCCAACGCGCCGCAACCTGGGCGGTCAACGAGGGCTGTAAGGACTCGGCGGTGACTTCGGCGGCGCGCGCGAGCAACGTGGGCTCTTTGTCGGCCGCGGCCGCGGCGGCGTACTGAATCGATGCCACGCGCGGTTCGTGCCGAGCAAGGGCTATCTCGCCCGTGACAGTATAAAATACCTGCGGGGCCACTACGGCATCCGGTTTCGGGTTGGAGCCTGCGCAGGCGGCGCAGGCGATGGCACCTAGCCCGACGGAAGCTTTTGCCCAGTGTGAAATCGAGAACACGGCCGCACTATAGCTAAACGAATAGTCCGATGCCGCAGATTCCCGCTTGATCGGACGATGTTTCTCCACGAAAATCCGAGGGTTATCATCCAAAGCGCGGCAATGCCATTCAACATCCTCGGGCTCAATCACAGGACCGCGCCGGTCGCCCTGCGCGAGAAGGTCGCGTTTACCGAGGAGCGCTTGATCGATGCCCTGCGTGCGCTGCGGCGCGAAAGCGGCGTCGCCGAGGCCGTGATTCTTTCGACCTGCAATCGAACCGAGGTCTATTGGTCCGGGACCGCGAGCAGCGAGGAATTGTCGCAGTGGCTCGTGCGCCATCACGGCAACGAAACCGAGATTGCCTCCAGTCTGTACGTGCATCAGGATCGTCTCGCGGTCGAGCACGCGTTCAGCGTCGCCTCCGGGCTCGACTCCATGGTGCTCGGCGAAGCGCAGATTCTCGGTCAATTGAAGGACGCCTACCGCATTGCGCACGAGGCCGGCAGTACCGGGCCCTGGCTCAACAAATTGTTTCAGGCGGCCTTTTCCGCCGCCAAGCGCGTGCGCTCTGAGACCCGGATCGGGGAGAACGCGGTCTCTCTCGCCTCCGCGACGGTGCGCCTCGCACAGCGCATGTACGCGGATTTGCACGCCCGCTCGGCGCTCATGATCGGCGCCGGCGCGATGATTGGCCTCACCGCACGGCATTTCGCCGCCGCCGGCATCAAGCGCACCGTCATCGCCAATCGCACGCTCGGTCGAGCGCAGGCCCTGGCAGCCGAAATCAAGGGCTATGCGGTCGATTTGAACGGCATCGACAAGGAGCTGGTCGATGCCGACATCGTCATCAGCTGCACGGCGAGCCCTGAGCCGCTCATCACCAAGGAATCGGCGCAAGCGGCGGTGCGTGCGCGCCGCCATCGCCCCATATTCATGGTGGATCTAGCGGTTCCGCGCGACATCGAGCCCGCGGTCGCGGATCTCGAGGACATCTATTTGTTTTCGATCGACGATCTGCGGCAGCTCATCGATGAGAACCGTCAACAGCGGGAGATCGCGGCCGGCAGCGCCCGGCTGCTGCTCGAAGAGGAAGTGGCGCGATTCTTGGCCGAATCGCGAGTCCACGATGCGGGACCCTCCATCCGCGCATTGCGCCACCAAGCGGACGCGATCCGCCTGCAAACCGTCGAGCAGGCCCGGCGCATGCTCGCCGCCGGCAGTTCCGCCGACCAGGTCATCGACTATCTTGCCCATACGCTGACCAATCGGTTGCTGCATTCCCCGACTCAGGCGCTGCGGCGGGCCGCTGAATCGACCGATCCGGCGTTGGCGGAAGCGCTCGCTCGCTTGCTCATCGAGGAACGCGGCCGGCAATAACCCCAAGGGCCGCTGCGAGGGTCGCTATAATTCGCGGCCATGAAAGATTCCATCAGACGCAAACTCGAGAAACTCGACGAGCGATTCGAGGAAATCAGCCGCCTGCTGGCGGACCCCGGCGTCATCGCGCGGCAGAACCAGTTCCGTGAGCTGTCGATGGAATATGCGCGTTTGGGCCCGCTGATCGAGCGCTACCGCAGATTCATCGCGCTCGAGGCCGATGCCGCAACCGCGCGGGAACTCGTCATGGAGGATGAATTGGCGCAATTGACGCCGCACATCGTGGCGGAGGAGCTCGAACTGCAGCGCCTCCTCGTTCCGAAGGATCCGCATGACGACAGCAACATCTTCCTGGAGATTCGCGCCGGCACCGGCGGCGACGAGGCGGCGATATTCGCCGGGGATCTGTTCCGCATGTACGCACGCTATGCCGAATCCAAGCATTGGCAGGTCGAGGTGTTGAGCGAGAGTCCCGGGCGAGCACGGCGGATACAAGGAAATCATCAGCCGCATCATCGGACGCGGCGCCTTTTCCTTGCTCAAATTCGAGTCCGGCACGCATCGGGTGCAGCGCGTGCCGGCGACCGAAGCGCAGGGGCGGATTCACACCTCCGCGTGCACGGTCGCCATTTTGCCGGAACTCGAAGAACTCGAAGCGGTGGAATTGAATCCGGCGGACTTGCGCATCGATACCTTCCGATCCTCGGGCGCGGGCGGTCAGCACGTCAATAAGACCGACTCGGCGATCCGCATCACGCACCTGCCGTCAGGGATCGTGGTCGAGTGCCAGGATGAGCGGTCGCAGCACAAGAACCGCTCGCGTGCGATGTGGCTCCTGAAGGCCCGGTTGCTGGCCGCCGAAAGGGAAAAGCAGCACAGCGAGCAGGCTCAGTCGCGTAAACTTCAGGTCGGTTCCGGCGATCGCTCGGAGCGCATTCGAACCTATAATTTCCCCCAAGGGCGCGTGACCGACCACCGCATCAACCTCACCCTCTACAAGCTCGACGATGTGATGAAGGGTAACCTCGATGAGCTCATCGGCGCGCTGAACCAAGAGCATCAGGCCGAAGAGCTCGCTCAGCAGGTCGATTGACGCCCATGAACACCGTCGCCGAGGCTCTGGCCCTCGCCTCCCGCGCACTCGCACCCCACAGCGCATCGCCGCGGCTCGATGCCGAGCTGCTGCTCGGCAAGGTGCTGGGAGTGAGGCGCCCGCAGCTCATCGTGAGCGCCAGCCTGTCCCTCGCGGAGGAGGCGCTTGACAAGTTTGGGCAACTGATCGATCAGCGCGTGCACGGCGCACCGATCGCGTATTTGACCGGCACGCGCGAATTCTGGTCGATGAATCTCCAGATCACCCCCGCAGTGCTGGTGCCGCGCCCCGAAACCGAGACTCTGGTCGAGCGGGCCTTGGCGCTCTTTGCGCCGGATCAGGATCGCTCGATACTCGATTTGGGCACCGGGAGCGGCGCCATCGCGCTCGCCATCGCCTCGGAGCGGCCCCGGGCGCGAATCACCGGCGTGGATATCTCGACCGCCGCCCTTGATGTCGCCTGCGAAAACTCGCGCATCCTCGCTCTGCGGATCACCTGGTGCCAGGGCTCTTGGTTTGCGGCCGTACCCGGCGAGCGCTTCGACATCGTCGTCGCCAATCCGCCTTATATCGCGCACGGCGATCCGGCGCTCGCCGCGCTGTGCCGCGGAACCCGCGCTCGCGCTCACGAGCGGACCTACCGGTCTCGAGGCGCTCACGGCGATCATCGAACAGGCCGCCCCGCACCTTAAGCCCGGAGGCACGCTCCTGCTCGAACACGGCAGCGGTCAAGCCCGCGACGTCGCACAACTCCTCGAGCGCCACGGCTTCAGGGGCGTATGCTCGTATCAGGATTATTCAGGCAACCCCCGCGTTACGCTGGGAACCGTACACTCGCAACTAGGAACGCTCATGATCCGATTTGAAACCACGCTCGGCGACTTCACCGTTGAATTGTTCGAGAAAGTGGCGCCGGAGACGGTGGTCAATTTTTTGAAATATATCGACTCGGGATTCTTCGACGGCACGATTTTTCACCGCATCGTTTCCGGGTTCGTCATCCAGGGCGGCGGTTTCACCGAAGACATGTCGCAAAAGCGCACGCAGCCGCCCATCAAGAACGAGGCCGCCAACGGCTTGAAGAACCTGCGCGGCACCCTGTCGATGGCGCGTACCAACGACATCAACAGCGCCACCTCGCAGTTCTTCGTCAACCTGAAGGACAACGACTTTCTCGATCACAAGCCCGGCAATTTTGGCTACGCGGTGTTCGCGCGGGTGACCGAGGGCATGGATGTGGTCGATAAGATTGCGGCGGTCGCCACCGGCCGGCGGCGCGGCTTCGACGACGTGCCGACCGAGGCCGTCGTCATGAAGCACGTGCACCGAATTGCGCCGAAGCAAGTCAACCAATAGCGGCGCGCTCTTTTAAAGCGCGCCGCCCCTTCAAGCACGCCGGACCTGCGTAATGGCGCGCACACGATCCCGGATGAGGCGCCTTGGACGCGCGTTGATCTTCGCGGTACTCGGCCTTGCGGCCGCATCGATGGCTGCGGTGCTGTTCCTGCGCTGGATCAATCCGCCGTACAGCGCTTTCATGGCGGAGACACAAATCGCCGCATGGCTGAACCGCGACCGTAGCTACGTATTTCGCCACGATTGGGTTGACATCACGCGCATATCGCCCAATCTGCCCCTCGCGGTGGTCGCCTCCGAGGACCAGAAATTTCCCGAGCACTGGGGCTTCGACGTCGACGCCATCGAGAAGGCATACCAGCTCAATCAGCACAGTCATCGGATGCGCGGGGCGAGCACCATCAGTCAGCAGGTCGCCAAAAACCTGTACCTGTGGTCCGGTCGCAGCTACCTGCGCAAAGGGCTCGAGGCCTATTTCACCATTCTCATCGAAAGCTTCTGGCCGAAGCGGCGCATTCTCGAGATCTATCTCAATATCGCCGAGTTCGGCTACGGGGTGTACGGCGCCGAGGCGGCGGCGCAGAGATTCTTTCATAAGCCGGCGGCGCGCTTGACGCGCGCCGACGCGGCCATCCTCGCGGCCGTGCTGCCGAACCCGCAGCGCTTTTCGGCCGCCGCCCCGTCGCGCTATGTGCGTGAACGGAGCGACTGGATACTGAACCAGATGCAGGCGGTCGGAGGGCCCGAGATGTTGGACGAAATCGACGCCTATCCGAACCGTCACCGCTGATTGCTCAACGACAGGATAAGATGAGCCGCCATGAAAAATCCGCGGCGTTCGAATTCGGCATTGGCGCGACTCCTGACGGCGGGCGGCATCGTTTGCGCGACGCTTTGTGGCGCTGCGCCCGCGCCGAAGGACTCGCCGCCGCCGACAGTGGCCGCCCAGCACCTGAGCCACGGCCGCTTCAAGAATGTCGCCGTCTATGCGCCCAGCGGCACGCCGACCAGTTTTGTGCTGTTCCTGTCCGGCGACGGCGGCTGGAATCCGGGCATGGCCGCGATAGCGCGCCAACTCTCGAGCCACGGCGCCATGGTGGCGGGCATCGATCTACCCAGGTTCCGGGCCGACTTGGAAGCCGATGACGCCGATTGCGTCTTCCCGGATGGCGATCTGGAAAATTTGAGCCATTTTGTGCAAGCTTATTATCATCTGCCGACCTATCTCACGCCCTTTTTCGTGGGCTTCGGCGCAGGCGCCGAGCCTCGCGTACGCGACGCTCGCTCAGGCACCGTCCAACACCTTTGCCGGTGCGCTCACGGTGGGATTCTGCCCGGCCTCGAGCATGCGCAAGCCGCTCTGCAAGGATTCGGGAGTTGAATTCATGCGTCGCCCGGGCCGACGCGGGGTCGAATATCTACCGGCGAAGCAGCTCGCCAATCCCTGGGTGCTCTTGCAGGGCGAGCTCGACCATGAGTGCGACACAAGCACGGCGCGCGCATTCATCGCCAACATGCCGGGCGCCGCGCTCGCGGTGCTGCCGAAGATGGGACACACGTACCAACCGGCCGAGCGCTGGTTGCCGAATTTCCTGGCCGCTTTTGACACCCTGGTGAAGCGCTCCTCCGCCGTGCCGACTCCGCCGGCGCCCGCGGACCTGGGCGATCTTCCGGTCGTGGAAGTCCCTGCTCAACCGGCCGGCCCGATGCCCCCCGGCGCCGCTGCCCAGCCCGGCGACGCGAGCGCCGATACGTTCGCGATCATTCTGTCGGGGGATGGCGGATGGGCGGGACTCGACAAGGATGTCGCTCTCGCGCTGGGCGCCCGTGGCATCCCCGTGGTCGGACTGGATTCGCTGCGCTACTTTTGGAGCGCCCGAACTCCGGACGGGCTCGCGGCGGATCTGGACCGGATGATCCGCTACTATTCAGCGCACCTGAAAAAGAATAGGGTGCTGCTCATCGGCTATTCCCAGGGCGCCGATGTGCTGCCCTTCGCGGTCAACCGCCTGCCAGCGGCAACGCGCGATCGCGTCGCATTGGCCGCGCTCATGGGTATGTCCGAACACGCATTGTTCGAGTTTCACGTGAGCAGCTGGATATCGAACGATACGTCCGGGCCGGCGACCATGCCGGAGGTGAACCGGATCAGCGGCGTGCCGGTGCTGTGCATCTATGGCGAAGACGAAAGCGACTCACTGTGCCCCAAGCTCGATCCTAAGACGGTGCGGATCGTGAAGCGCAAGGGCGGTCATCATTTCGATGGTGACTATGCCGGGTTGGCGCGCGACATCCTTGCCTCGGCGAATCGATGAGCCGGCCTTCCCGCGCGTAATGCCCGCGCCGGGCGCATTGCCGCCCGGGGCATCGCCGCGCAGCGCGACCAGGTGCCGCACCCCGTGCCGCCAATAGTCCTCGGCAATGGCCATGAGCTCTTCACGCGAGGCGCCCACGCAGGTCAAGTGCGGCGCAACCCGAAGCCCCGTCTCGCGCAGCATGCGCAGCACGCAGGCGTGCGTTCTCGAGCGTGTCGATCCGTCGGCGCCATAGGTCACCGAAACAAATTCGGGCTGCAAGGGCGCCAAGCGCTCCACCGCCGCCCACAGATGCGCCGCCATCGCCTCGTCGTTCGGCGGAAAGAACTCGAACGACACCCGTACCGTATTCGACATTTGTTCGCCCCATGAGAGCTTGCTGCTCGACCCGCAGCATGCGAGCGCCTAAGCTATGACTCAACCTCATTATCTTCATGAGGAGGTTGAAATCCGCTCATGGCCACCTCGGCGCTCGAATTGCGGCACCTGGAGACGCTCCTGGCACTCAGCGAATGCGGCAGTCTGTCGAAAGCGGGCGCGCGCCTGTGTCTGACCCAATCCGCCCTGTCCCACCAGCTCAAGGCGCTGGAAAGCCACTATGGCGCGGCCATGGTCGAGAAGAACATCCGGCCACTGCGCTTCACGGCCATCGGCCAAAGGCTTCTCGCCTTGGCTCGGACCGTGCTGCCCCAGGTCGCCGAAGCGGGCCGGGACATCGCCCGGTTGGCGCAGGGCCACGCGGGGCCTTTGCGCGTCGCGGTCCAGTGCCACAACTGCTTTGATTGGCTGATGCCGGCCATGGATGCCTACCGCTCGCTGTGGCCGGAAGTGGAACTCGACATCATCTCAGGATTTGTGGTCGACCCGCTGCCGTTGCTCGAGCGGGCGGAAGCGGAGCTCGCGATCATCCATGACAAGCAGCAGCCTCACCCTCATGTGGTGTTTAGTCCGCTGTTTCGCTACGAGAGCGTCGCGCTGATGAGTCCGCGGCATCGCTTGGCGGCCAAGACTTGGCTGGAAGCCGCCGACTTCGCCGATGAAACACTCATTACCTATCCGGTGCCGGACGAGATGCTCGACGTTATGAAGCACTTCCTCACGCCGGCGGGCATCAATCCGAAGCGCCGCACCGCGGAGCTGACGGTCGCGATTCTGCAGCTGGTCGCGAGCGGCCGCGGCATTGCCGCTCTGCCTTCCTGGACGGTCGGCAACTACATTGAACGAGGCTATGTCGTGTCGCGGCCGATCGGACATGGGGGCCTGCGCTGCGAGCTGTACGCCGCGACCAGCCGCGCGGGCGCGGACACCGCCTACATCCGAGAGTTCATCGCCCTGACCCGCACGCTGAGCCTCACGAACTTGAGTGGAGTATCCGCGCTTTAAGGTCGATAGCCGTCCGTGAGCGCATTCAAAAACGCGACAATGTCGCGAACGTCCGCATCGCTCATCGCCGGCCGATCGCCGGTGTGCCGGTCGAACGGTGCGCGGGTGTCGAGGTTGCGCCGATATTGGGGCGGCAGATCGTCGAATTTCAACACGTCGCCGTCCGGCGCGCGCGGATACCACCTCTGCGGCTGGGTGTCGCGTTCGGCATAGAAGCGCACCGCATCCTCCAGCCGGCGGAAAACCCCGTTGTGAAAGAAGACCCGCCGCAGCGCCGCGTTGCGCAAGGACGGCGTGCGGAACAGGCCGCAGTATTCCTCTCGGTCCTTAAGGTCGGTACGCAGCGGCCCGCACAACCCGAGGTCGTAGTAATGCGGATCCTCGTTGGCGGGGATCGCCATGTTGCGCGGCGCGCCGACGCCGGCGTAGCCGAAATCCGTGAATTGCGGAAACGCCCCGTTGCGCACCGCGCTCGGATGACAGCGCGCGCAGTTGCCCCTGGCCGGATCGTTGAAAGCGGCGAGGCCGCGCAATTCATCGCGGGTCAATGAGGTCTCATGCCGCAAATAGGCGTCGTACTTGCTGCTGTACGGATAAAACTCGGCGGGACTTTGCTGAAAGGTCTCGAGGGCCAGCAGCACGCCCTTGAACGCGAGCGCGCCGTCCGCGAACACGGCCTCGCCGAAAGTCTCGCGAAATTGCGGCGCATAGGCGGCGCGCCGGACTTTGGCGACGACCTCGTCGGGACTCGCGTTGGCCATTTCGTAAGGCGAGAGCAGCGGCAGTCGCGCCTGATCGTGAGCCGACTGCGCGCGGCCGTCCCAAGTACGCCCCCCGGCAGGACCCTGATCGATGCTGTCGTCGCCCTCGTCGTCGGAATAATGTTCGGTGAACGGCGGTATGTTTTGCGTATAGGTCAGCGACATCACGGCCCGCACGCCGGGACGACGGTTATCGGGTCCGCCGCGCTGCACGGGCAGAGCGTTCGCAGGTCCAAAGCCCCTAGCCGGGTCATGGCAGGTGGCACAGGCGAGTTTGCCGGACGCCGACAGCGAGCGATCGAAGAACATCGCCCGGCCGACGGCCGTCATCGCGGCCGCGGAGGGCACCTTGGCAAAGGAATTGGCATAGAAAGGAGTCGCCGCGCCGGGCTCGGTCGCAATGCCGGGCTCGGCCGCTGGCCGGGCTCGGCCGCTTGGCCGCATGCGGTGCCGTGGCACCCGGCGAACAATATCGCGATGATCGCCCCGCTCCGGCTCGGCATCCGGCTTCGGGTCCGGATTCGGCGCCGTGCGGCAGTGTTTCGCCCGTCTCGCTCAGTGAACCGAACGGCCGATGTCGGCAGGAACGCCCGTATTGAACAGTTGGGCGACATCCACCGCGTCGAATACGTAGGCACGATTGCAGAAATCACAGCGCACCTCGACCTCCCCCCGATCCGCCAGAACCGAACTCGTCTCCGCCTCGCCCAGATCCCTGCAACATGCCGGCGACGCGCTCGCGCGAGCATCGACAGCGGAAATAAACAGGCGACGGTTCGAATAGCCGCAGGTCGTCCTCGTTGAACAGCCGATGCAGAATTTCCGCATCGGCGAGCGTTCGAAGCTCCTCCGGCGTCAGGGTGTCGCCGATCAATTGCAGTCTCCGCCAGGCGTCATCGACCGCCGCCGACGCCGCTTCGCCGCTATTGTCCGGAAGCCGCTGCAACAGCATGCCGGAAACCCCGTTGCCATCGGCATGAAGCCACAGACGCGTCGGCATCTGCTCCGAATTCTCGAAATATCCTTGCAGAGAATCGGCCAGCCGGTCGCCGTTGATCGGGACGATACCTTGGTAGCGCTGCGCACCGTCGTCGGTTTCCAGCGTCACCGTCAGGTTGCCCGGCCCGATCAAGATCGCCGATGGCCGCTGCGGCGGCGACGGCCGGATCCTTCGCGTCACGGTAGCGGGCCAGCCCCCGCACGCCGAGGCCGCTGGTGCATTGCGCCAGCAGGAGGTGCACCGATCCCTCTCCCTGCAATTGCAGCGACAGGACACCCTCGAATTTGATCGTCGCCGCCAGCAGGAGCGATGCCGCCACCGCTTCACCCAAGACATCGCGAATCGGCGCCGGATACCGCTGGTGTTCGATCAACGCCTGCCATGCGGCGTCGAGATGCACCAGGTGCCCGCGAATGGGAAACTGTTCGAAGACGAAGCGATGCAGGCAGTCCCGGTCATGCATTAGGAGCCTATCCGCCGGCCAGCTTGGCTTTCAGCAGGTCGTTGAGCTGCGCCGGATTCGCCTTGCCGCCGGTGGCCTTCATGACTTGTCCGACGAAGAATCCGAACAGCTTATCCTTGCCGCCGCGATAGTCCGCGAGCTGCTTGGGGTTGGCTGCAATCACGGCATCGATCACGCTCTCAATCGCACCGGCGTCGGTGATCTGCCTCAAGCCCCGCGACTCGATGATCGCGTCCGCCGTCTTGCCGTCCGACCACATGGCCTCGAACACATCCTTGGCGATTTTGCCGGAGATCGTCTCATCCACGATACGGCCGAGCAGGCCGCTCAAGCTCGCCGCGGACACTCGAGAGGCGGTGATCTCCACATTATCCCGATTGAGCGCGCTCGACAATTCGCCCATGACCCAATTGGCCGCGAGTTTGGCATGCGCCGCCCCCAATGCCAGGACCAGCGATTCGAAATAGGCGCCGAGCTCGCGGCTCGTGCACAGAACGCCCGCGTCGTAAGCGGAGAGGCCGAAATCGCGCGCAAACCGCGCGGCCTTGTCGTCCGGCAATTCGGGCAACGTCGCGCGAACCGCATCGATGAATTCCGCGGTCCATCTCGACCGGCAACAGGTCCGGATCCGGAAAATAGCGATAATCGTTCGCCTCCTCCTTGGAACGCATCGAGCGCGTTTCGTTCTTGTCTGAATCGTACAGCCGCGTTTCCTGGACCACCTTGCCGCCGCTCTCGATTAGATCGATCTGCCGCGCGACCTCGTATTGAATCGCCTTCTCGAGAAAGCGGAAGGAATTCAAGTTCTTGACCTCGGCCCGGGTGCCGAATTTACCGACGCCGCGCGGGCGCACCGACACATTCGCGTCGCAGCGAAACGAACCCTCTTGCATGTTGCCGTCGCAGATTTCGAGGTAGCGCACCAAGGTGTGTATCTTCTTCATGTACGCCACGGCTTCCTTGGCCGAGCGCATGTCTGGTTCCGATACGATCTCCAAGAGCGGCGTGCCGGCGCGATTCAGATCGATGCCGCTGGCGTTGGCGAGTCCCTCATGCAGCGACTTGCCGGCATCCTCTTCGAGGTGCGCGCGCGTCACGCCGATGGTCTTGACGAGACCGTCATCGAGCACGACGGCCAGCGAGCCCTTGCCGACCACCGGCTGCTCGTACTGGCTGATTTGATAACCCTTCGGCAAATCCGGGTAAAAATAGTTCTTGCGCGCGAAAATCGAGCGGCGCGCGATCGTCGCGCCGATGGCCAGTCCGAACTTGACGGCCATGCGCAGCGCTTCGGCGTTGAGCACGGGCAGCACGCCGGGATAGGCGAGATCCACGAGATTGGCTTGCGTATTCGGCTCGGCGCCATAGGCGGTCGCGGAGCCGGAAAATATCTTCGATTTCGTGGCCAGTTGAGCGTGTATCTCCAGGCCGATCACCACCTCCCAGTCGGCCATCATTCGTACCCGCCCGCGGATTTGTTCGTGCCAGCGGGTCGCACGCTGGTATTGATGCGCGGCGCCGAGCAAGCGCGCTTCCGAAAAATGCGGCCCGATCAGCTGCAGCCCCATCGGCAACCCGTCGATGAAACCGCAGGGCGCCGACATGCCGGGCAATCCGGCCAGGTTCGCGCCGATGGTGTAGATGTCGTTCAGGTACATGGTGACCGGGTCATCGATCTTCGCGCCGATGGCAAATGCCGGCGTCGGGGTCGTGGGCCCGATCAGCAGGTCGACCTTTTGGAAGGCCGCGCGAAAATCATCGGTGATCAGGCGGCGCACTTTCTGCGCCTTCAAATAGTACGCATCGTAATAGCCCGCCGACAACACATAGGTGCCGGTCATGATGCGTCGTTTGACCTCCGCGCCGAAGCCCTCGCCGCGCGATCGCTGGTACAAATCGGTCAGGTCCTTCGGCTGCGCGCAACGGTAGCCGTACCGCACGCCGTCGAAGCGCGAAAGGTTCGAGGAGCATTCGGCCGGCGCGACCACATAATAAGTGGGTACCGAGAGCGGCAGGTGCGGCAGGCTCACCTCCAGGGTGTCGGCGCCGAGCGACCTGAAAACCCGCGAGCGCCTCCTCGATGAGCGCCGCGTTGCGGGCCTCCAAACCCTCGAAGAACTCGCGCAGCAGGCCGATTCGCAGGCCTTTGAGCGGCTGCTCGAGCAACGCCGGATAATCGGGCACGGGCGCATCGACACTGGTCGAATCCTTGGGATCGAATCCGGCCATGACTTGCAGCACCGCCGCTGCATCGGCCGCGCTCCGGGCGAATACACCCGCCTGATCGAGGCTCGAGGCGAACGCGACCATCCCCCAGCGGGAGACCCGCCCGTAGGTGGGTTTGATTCCGGTCACCCCGGTCAGTGCCGCGGGCTGACGTATCGAACCGCCGGTATCGGTACCGGTGCAGAACGGCGCGAGCCTCGCCCCCATCGCCGCCGCCGACCCGCCCGAGGAGCCCCCGGGCACCCGGGTCGTATCCCAGGGATTCTTCACCGGACCGTAAAAGCTGGTCTCGTTGGAGGAACCCATGGCGAATTCGTCCATATTGGCCTTGCCGAGCATCACGGCGCCGGCGGACTTCAGGCGCGCCACGACGGTGGCATCGTACGGTGCGATGAAACTATCGAGGATCCGCGATCCGCAGCTGGTGCGAACGCCGTCCGTGCAAAAAATGTCTTTATGAATGACCGGGATGCCGAGCAGCCGGCCGCGCTCTCCGGCCGCCAGACGCCGGTCGGCGGCAGCCGCGCTTGCGAGCGCTTGCTCGGCGGTGAGCGTGATCAGGGCATTCAAACCCGGGTTGAAGCGCTCGATTCGAGCCAAAAAATGCCGCGTGAGCTCGACGCTTGAAAATTGCCTGGCGGCGAGGCGGTCGGCGAGTTCGCCGACGGAAAGGTTGTGCAGCATCGTCATGGGACTCAAACGGAGCCTTACTCGATGACTCGCGGAACGACGTACAACCCCGCTTGCACACTCGGCGCGTTGGCTTGGTACTTTTCACGTTGATCGGTTTCCGTCACTTCGTCGGCCCGCAAGCGCTGGCGCTGTCCATCGAGGGGGTGCGCCATCGGCTCTACGCTGCCGGTTTCGGCGCCGGACAATTCGGCGACGAAATCGACGATACTCGACAAGCTCGAAACGTAGACCGGCATCTCCGCTTCGGTGATCGACAGGCGCGCAAGATGCGCGATCTTTTCCACGTCTTGACGGGTCAGGCTCATATGAGTGCAAAAATGCGCGCGAGTGCGCAGAAAATAAGCGCAAGAGATGATACACGTTGCCTTGCTGAAAGTCGTCTCGGTTGTTACATTAGCGCAACTTTTTTCACCCCCTTTCGCTCTAGAAAAGACCCCATGTTCAAACGCCTTAGAGGTTATTTTTCCAATGATCTCTCAATCGATCTTGGAACCGCGAATACGCTGATCTACGTGCGCGAGCGCGGTATTGTGCTCAATGAGCCCTCGGTCGTCGCAGTGCAGGACGAGCCGACGCGCGGCGGCAAGATCATTGTCGCGGTCGGCGTTGAAGCCAAAAACATGCTGGGTCGGACCCCGGGCCACATCACCGCGGTGCGCCCGATGAAGGACGGCGTCATTGCGGATTTCACCTATACCGAAAAGATGCTGCAGTACTTCATCAAGAAGGTGCACGGCAACCGATTCTTGAGCCCGAGCCCGCGCGTCTTGGTGTGCGTGCCCTTCGGTTCCACGCAGGTCGAGCGCCGCGCCATCAAGGAATCGGCCGAGGGCGCCGGTGCGCGCAGCGTCGACATCGTCCCGGAACCGATGGCCGCGGCCGTGGGCGCCGGCTTGCCGGTGCAGGAAGCCCGCGGCTCGATGGTGCTCGACATCGGCGGCGGCACCTCTGAGGTGGCGGTCATCTCCTTGAACGGGATCGTCTATGCGGCGAGCGTACGCATCGGCGGCGACAAGTTCGACGAAGCCATCACCAACTACGTGCGGCGCAATTACGGGATTTTGATCGGCGAGGCCACGGCCGAGCGCATCAAATTGGAAATCGGCTCCGCCTATCCCGGACAACAGGTGCGCGAGATCTCGGTGAAGGGCCGCAATCTCTCCGAAGGCGTGCCGCGCAGCTTCACGCTCAACTCGAACGAAATCCTCGAAGCGCTGCAGGAGCCCTTACAGGGCATCGTGGGCGCGGTGAAGCAGGCCCTCGAACAGACGCCGCCCGAACTCGGCGCCGACGTGGCCGAGCGCGGCATCGTGCTCACCGGCGGCGGCGCCTTGCTGCGCGATGTCGATAAATTGCTCATGGAAGAGACCGGCTTGCCGGTGGTGATCGCGGACGATCCGCTGACCTGCGTCGCGCGCGGCGGCGGCCGGATCCTCGAACTCACCGAGGAGCACGGACCGGGCATCTTCGGATTGGAGTAATGACGGCGACACGGGAACCCTCTGCCCATGGTCGCGTTTCGTAATTCCGACTCGTCCGGCCGAACGAGCGGGCTGCTGCTGCGTTGCGTGCTGTATTCCCTGCTGGCCTTGGGGTTGATCATCGTCGACAAGCGCTACGATCACCTGGGGAAGATTCGGCGCCTGCTGTCGATCGCCACCTATCCCGTGCTGGTCGCGGTCGAGAGCCCGTTCGAAGGCTGGAATTGGTTTCGCCAGAGCGTCACGAGCCGCGATGCGCTGCGCGCGGACAATGCCAAGACTCCAGGCCGAGTTGCGCCTCGCTCAATTCCGGCTCCAGCGCTACGAAGCTCTGGAGGCCGAATCTCAGCGTCTGCGCGCATTGCGCGAAAACACGCCGGGGTCTCGGACCGATTCATCGTCGGCGATATCATGGACGTGGATCTCGACGCCTTTCGAGCCCGGGTCCTGGTCGACAAGGGTGCGGGCGAGGGGGTATTCGTGGGACAAGCGGTGCTCGACGCGGGGGGCGTGTTCGGCCAAGTCGCCCGCGTCGAGCAACTCACCAGCGAGGTGATTCTCATCAGTGACCCGACGCATGCCATACCCGTCCAGATCAACCGCAACGGCCTGCGCACCATCGCCGTGGGCACCGGCGATTCGAGCCGCCTCAAGCTTCCCTACCTGCCCACCAGCGCCGATGTGATCGCCGGGCGACTTATTGGTTACGTCGGGGCTCGGCGGGGTATTTCCGGCCGGCTATCCGGTCGGCACCGTCGCCGAGGTCAAACGCGACCCCGCGCAATCGCTGGCCGATGTCGACGTCCGGCCGGCCGCGGCCCTCGACCGTTCACGAGAACTGATGTTCGTCTGGCTGAAGCCCGGCGCCGTCCTGCCGGCAGCTGCTTCGACCAAACCCCCGGCACCCGCCGCGACTCCGTCACCCGGCACCGCGGCGGCGGCCGCACCGCACGCAAACGCGCCGGCTGCGCCGGCGAGTGCGGCCAAGAGCCCGGCCCCGCAATCGGGAGCAAACGACGAATGATGCGCGATGACCGTATCCGCCGCATGCCGATGGTGCTGTCCTCGTTGGTGGCCCTCGCGCTCGCCGTGATTCCCTTGCCGTCCGCAGTCGATGCGCTGCGCCCGGACTTCTTGGTGCTGGTTGTTCTTTATTGGTCCATCGACTCGCCTCGCGCCGGCGGGCTCGCATTGGCCTTCTTCGCGGGCATCGCACTCGATGTCGATCAAAGGCGTGGTACTGGGTCAGCATGCACTGGCGCTGACCTTGATGGCCGCCTGGGCCACGTATCTGCGGCTGCGCCTGCGCGTGTTCTCGGTGCTCTCGCAATCGCTGAGCATTTTCGCGTTTCTGACCGGGTACCAGTTCATCTTGTTCTGGGTCGATGGCGCCACCGGCAATCCCGTCACAAGCTTCAGCCGCTGGCTGGCGCCGCTGATCGGCGCGGCGATTTGGCCCTTTCTAGCCAGTACCCTGAGTCGTTTGCATGAGCAGCGGTAGCTTCAATTAAGGACATGTTTTGCCTCGTCGCGTTCGCATCAAGGATCACTGGGCCGAACAGCGCATATTTACGCTGCGCGGCATCGCCGCCGGCGTCGTCGTCGGCGTGCTGCTGTTGACGGTCGCCTCTCGACTCTTTTATTTGACGGTGTTGAAGCACGAATACTATGCCGAGCTCTCGCAGGGCAACCGCGTGCGGACCGACCCGATTCCGCCCAGCCGCGGATTGATTCTCGACCGCCACGGGGTGGTGATGGCGGAAAATCTGCCGGCCTTTCAGCTGGAATTGGTGCGCGAGCAGGTCGGCGGGGTGCCCGAACTCAATGCGACGCTGGCGCACTTGGTGTCGATCGGATTGCTCGACGCGGAAGACATCGGCAGCATCCGGCGCACGATCCTGTCGCATCATGTCTATGAAAGCGTGCCGATCAAGCTGCAGCTCGACGACGAGGACATGGCGCGCTTCGCCGTGCATCGCCACGAATTCACCGGCGTCGATATCCGCGCGAGACTTTCCCGGCATTATCCCTTCGGGCCGATGGCCGTGCACGCGCTCGGCTACGTCGCCGCGATCAGCGAGCAGGACTTGAAGCGCATCGACTTGGATTCGTACGCCGGCACCACCCTGATCGGCAAATTGGGCGTCGAAGGCGCGTACGAGAGCTGAACTGCACGGCACACGCGGCTACCGCGAAGTGCTGGTCAATGCGGCGGGCAGGCCGGTGGAGCGTCAGGGGGCATACACCCCGAAGCTCGCCACGCGCCAGCCGGTGGCGGGAGCCGATTTGATTCTCAGTCGTGGACATGCGGGTGCAGCGCGTCGCGGAGGAAGCGTTGTCGGGCAAGCGCGGCGCGGCCATCGCCATCGATCCTCACAGCGGCGATGTGATCGCCTTCGCCAGCACCCCGGGCTTCGACCCCAACGCCTTCGCGCGCGGCCTGACGACCAAACAATACGATGCCTTGCAAAACGACATCGACAAGCCGCTGATCAACCGCGCCTTGCGCGGCGCGTACCCGCCGGGCTCGACGGTCAAGCCGTTCTTCGCGCTGGCGGCGCTCAAGTACGGCGTCATGACTCCGGAACAGACTATCTTTTGCCCCGGCCACTTCAGTCTTCCGGGCAGCAGCCACCAGTTTCGCGACTGGAAGCCGAAGGGCCACGGCACGGTCTCGATGCGCCATGCCATTCAGCAATCGTGCGACGTCTATTTTTATACGGTCGCGAATAGGCTCGGCATCGACCGGATGCACGACTTTATGAGTACTTTCGGCTTCGGTGAGACTCACCGGGATCGACATCCCGGGCGAAAAACCCGGCCTCATGCCCTCGACCGAATGGAAGCGCCACGCCTACAAACGACCGGCCGAACAGGTGTGGTTTCCCGGGGAAACCATCAGCGTGGGCATCGGTCAAGGCTATATGCTCGCAACACCCATGCAGCTCGCGCACGCGGTATCCGGCATCGCCTCGCGCGGACAGAACTTCAGGCCGCGGCTGGTTACGGGGGTGAGGCCGGCCGGATCGACCGCGGTGGCGCCGCGTCCCGTCGAGCCCGAGCCGCCGTTGACCGCCGTGAATGCCGATCAGTGGAGCGTCATCGTCGAAGGCATGGAGCTCGCGACCGGGCCCGGCGGCACCGCCGCGGCGGCGACCGCCGGTACGCCCTACAAGATCGCGGGCAAGACCGGATCCGCGCAGGTCTTCACCATCGGACAGAACGAGAAGTACAATGAAAAGCAGGTATCGGAGCGGATGCTCGATCATGCTCTGTTCATCTCGTTCGCGCCGGCGGAGGATCCCAAACTGGCCGTCGCCGTGTTCGTCGAGAACGGTAAACACGGCGGCAGTACCGCGGCACCGATTGCGCGCAAGATATTCGATGCGTATCTGCTGCCGGACAAACCCCATTCAGGCAGCTGACGCGCCATGATCTTCGAGGAATTCTCACCATCGCGAACACGCCGCACGCTGACCGCCGGCGGACGCACCCTGCGGGCGCTCGGATTGGACGGGCCGCTGACCGGGGTACTGGCGATCATCGTATGCATCGGTATCTTGGTGGTGTACAGCGCATCCGGACAGAACCTGAAGATGATCGAGCATCATTTGGCGAATATCGCCATTGCGGTGGCCGCCCTGGTCGCGCTCGCAAAGCTGGCGACCCCGCAATACCTGCGGCTGTTCGCGCCGATCGCGTACGTCATCGGTATTCTGCTGCTGATCGTGGTCGCCGTGACCGGCCACATCGGCAAGGGCGCACAGCGTTGGCTCGACATCGGCTTCATACGCTTTCAACCCTCCGAAATCATGAAACTAGCGGTACCGATGATGTGCGCCTGGTACATGCACGAACGGCCGCTGCCGCCGACGTTCAAGGACTTGGTGGCCATGGGCATCATGATCGCCGTTCCGACGGGAATGATCGTGATCCAGCCGGATCTCGGGACGGCGCTCTTGATCGCCGCCTCGGGCCTGATCGTCATGTTGCTGGCCGGCATGCAATTTCGGATCGTGCTGATATCGCTGCCGCTCCTCGCGGGCGCCGCCTGGGGAGCCTGGCATTTCATCCACGACTACCAGCGCCAGCGCATCTTGACGTTCTTGAACCCCGAGACCGACCCCTTGGGCGCGGGCTATCACATCATTCAATCGCAAATCGCCATCGGTTCGGGCGGCATATTCGGCAAGGGATACATGAACGGCAGCCAAGCGCAGCTCGAGTTCCTGCCGGAACGCTCGACCGACTTCATCTTCGCCGTCATCGGCGAGGAGTTCGGGCTGCTCGGCCAGTTGCTGATTCTGAGCCTCTACGGCGTGGTAATCGGTCGGGCGCTGTACTTGGCGATGCAAGGGCAGGACACGTTTTCGCGCCTCACCGGCGGCGCCATCGCGTTGAGCTTCTTCGTCTACGTGTTCGTGAATTCCGGCATGGTGAGCGGCATACTACCGGTGGTCGGCGTGCCGCTGCCGATGATCAGCTACGGCGGCACGTCCATGGTCACATTGTTGGCGGGGTTCGGGATATTAATGTCGCTGCATTCGCATCGCAAACTCATCGGGTCCTGAGGGAGTGCGCGCGCTCACTTGCTTAAAAGCCCTGCTGCTCGGCGCCGCGATCTTGGCCGCAAGCGCCAATCCCGCTGCGGCGCTCGACACGCGGCGCGCGGACGTCAAGGACTTTATCGATCAGATTGCGGATCAATATTCCTTCAAGAAACGCGCGCTGCGCAAATTGCTGGCTGCCGCGCAATATCAGCCGGCGATCCTCGAAGCCATGGATCGGCCCGCCGAAAAAGCCAAGCTCTGGTACGAGTACCGCCCGATCTTCGTGAGCGAGAAACGCATTCGCGAGGGCGCCGAATTCTGGCTGGCGCACCGGCAGGATCTCGACCGGGCGAGCGTCAACTCGGGCGTGGCGCCGGAGTACCTCGCGGCCATCCTGGGCGTTGAAACCTATTACGGGCGCCAAACGGGCAACTACCGCGTGCTCGATGCGCTGGCGACCCTTGCATTCGACTATCCGCCGCGGGCCAAGTTCTTTCGCGATGAGCTCGAACAATTCATCCTGCTGACGCGCGACCTGAAGATGAACCCGCTCCTCATCAAGGGATCCTATGCCGGCGCGATGGGCGCCCCGCAATTCATGCCCTCGAACTATCGGCGCTACGCGGTCGATGCCAGCGCGGACGGTCGCATCGACCTTTGGAACAATTGGTCCGACGTCTGCGCCAGCATCGGCAACTACCTGAAGGAGCACGGCTGGATTCCCGGCGAAGCGGTTCTCACCGAGGCCCGTGTCGAGCCCGGCAAGGCCGCGGACTTGGACGGCCGCCAGCTCGTCCTCGCGGACACCGTCGGATCATTGAAGGAGAAAGGCGTGAGCTTTGACAGCTCGCTGCCGCCGGATGCCCCCGCGCTGCTGATCGCAGCCGATGAACCGGATGGCGTTCATTGGCGCGTGGGCTACAATAATTTTTATGTCATCACGCGCTACAACCACAGTCCGCTGTACGCGATGGCCGTGTACGAACTCGCCGCGGCGATCAAAGAGAGGGTTCTGATGGCCGATGCGCCGCGTGCGATCGATGCGCCCGGCGATGTGCCCGGCGATGTGCCCGGCGATGTGCCCTCCGGAGAGACGCCATGAACGCCTATCGCGCCCTGGTGATCCTCGCGGCCGGGACCGTGGCCTTGAGCGGCTGCTTCAGCACGCCGCAGCGGATCCACCCCGCACCCGTCGCGCGCACGCCGGCAGCTCCCGAGGTGCCGCCCCCTCAAGCGCAGACGGTTCCCGACGCCGTTCCGCGATTCGAGCCGCGCTCGCCCTACGGCAATCCACCTTTCTACGACGTCTTCGGAAAGCGCTACTATGTATTGCCCTCGAGCGCCGACTACGTCGAAATCGGAGTGGCATCGTGGTATGGCCCCGGATTTCACGAGATACGCACATCGACCCGCGAGCCCTACGACATGTACGGTATGACGGCGGCGCATAAGACATTGCCGTTGCCCGCCTATGTACGCGTCACGAACCTGCAGAACGGGCGCAGTGTCGTGGTGCGGGTCAACGACCGCGGCCCCTTTGTGGGCAACCGCATCATCGATCTGTCCTATTCGGCCGCGGCGAAGCTCGACATGCTGCGCAACGGCACCGCCATGGTCGAAGTGCGCTCCGTCGGGCCGAGGATGCCGACCGAGGAGCCCGGGATCGCGTCGTTGGCTGCCTCCTCACCCGCAGCCAACGCCGATCATGCTCCGGCCACACCCGCGAGCGCGCGCGGCGCCGTGCTCTACGTGCAGGCCGGTGCCTTCGCCGACCCGGCGAACGCGGATCGTTTGGCGACTAGATTGCGGGTCGGCGGTTATGCAAGGGTGTTCGTGCGCGATGACATGATTGCGGGGCGCAAATTCTATCGGGTGCGCATCGGCCCGGTGCCGGACGTCCCGGAATTCGACCGCATCGTCTCGGCCCTCGAGCAGGCGGGTGTGCACGATGCGCACCTTGCCATGAATTAACGACGGCCGCGGCTACTGCGCACCGTCAATCATCGGTACACTCAGCCACTTTTTATTCAAGGTATTCGTCCATCATGCATCGTTCCCTGCCGAGCTTCCTGCTGATCCTCGCCTTTGCCGCTTCATCGGTGTTCGCGGCGATGCCCATTCCGACCGCGCCCGCGGTCGACGCACGCAGCTACATTCTCGTCGATTACCGCACCGATAAGGTCCTGGCGGCTCAGGACCCCGACGCGCGCATGGAGCCGGCGAGCCTGACGAAGCTGATGACCGCCTACATCGTGTTTGAGCAGCTGGCGACCGGGAAGCTCAAGCTGGATGAGCCCGTGGTGGTGAGCGAACACGCCTGGCGCTCGGAGGGCTCGCGCACCTTCATCGAATTGGGAAAACCGGTGTCGGTGCAGCTGCTGATCCTGGGCATGATCGTACAGTCCGGCAACGATGCCACGATTGCCCTGGCCGAACGGGTCGGAGGGACCGAAGAGACGTTCGTACAGCTCATGAACACCTATGCCAAGCGCCTGGCTATGGCGGGCACGCATTTCGAGAACAGCTCGGGGCTCCCTGCGCCTAACCACTACACCACGGCTCGCGACATGTCGCTGCTCGCGATCGCCATGATCCGCGATTTTCCGCAGTACTATAAGTGGTACTCGGTGCGCGAATTCGAGTACAACGGCATCAAGCAGCAAAACCGCAATGGCCTGCTCGAGCGCGATCCCACCGTCGACGGATTGAAGACCGGTCATACCGATTCGGCCGGCTATTGCCTGGTGACCTCGGCACTGCGCGACGGCATGCGTCTGGTTTCGGTGGTACTCGGTTCCACCAGCATGAAGGGCCGTGAAAGCGCCAGTGCCGCGCTGCTGAATTACGGCTATTCGTTTTATGAAACCAGATTGGTGGTCAAGGGCGCCACCACGCTTGCCACGGCGCCGGTATGGAAGGCGGCCGCGACGCCGGTCGATGCGAGCGTGCGGGACGATGTGTACGTGACGGTGCCGCGCGGCGAAGGCAACGATGTCAAGACGGCAATCGAGATTACGCCGCGCTTGATTGCACCTCTGGCGCGCAATGCCATCATTGGGCGGCTGCGCGTGATCGAAGGCACTCAGACCCTGGCGACCCTGCCCCTGCACCCCTCGACCGCCGTCGCGGCGGGAAGCTGGTGGCGCCGGATGATCGACACCGTTCGGCTCTGGTTCGCTTGAGCGTGCCGCTGCCGATCTGTCATTTGAACGGCCAGTACCTGCCCTTGAGCGAGGCGCGGGTTTCGCCGCTCGACCGCGCGTTCCTGTTCGGCGACGGGGTCTACGAAGTCGTGCCCGTGTTCGGCGGACGGCCGTTCAGGCTGCGCCAGCATCTGGACCGGCTTGCGCGCAGTCTCGAGGGCATACGCATGGCGCCCCCTTTGTCGCATCTCGAGTGGAGCGGCCTGTGCCGCGAACTCATCGAGCGCAACGGCGGCGGGGACCAATACCTCTATATGCAAGTGACTCGCGGTGCGGAATACGGCCGAAATCATGCATGGCCGGACGGGCTCAAACCGACGATCTTCGCCTACGCGACGGCACTCGAGGCCCCCACCGCGCAAATGCTCGAGCGCGGCGTGTCGGCCGTGACCGCTCCCGACACCCGCTGGGCGCGGCGCGACATCAAATCGACGGCGCTGCTCGCGAATATTCTCCTCAAGAAGCTCGCCGTGGATGCCGGTGCCTTCGAGACCATCATGATCGAGCGCGGGGAACTCACCGAAGGCTCCTCGACCACGGTTCACGTCATTGCCGGGGGAGTGATTCGAACGCCGCCGAACGGTCCCCGCATACTGCCGGGCACCACGCGCGACGTGGTGCATGAACTCGCCGTACACCTCGGAATCGACAGCCAAAGCGTTCCGGTGAGCGAATCGCAGCTGCGCGCCGCCGAGGAGATATGGCTGGCGTTCTCGACACGCGGCATCCTGGCGGTGACGACCCTCGACGGCAAGCCCGTGGGCACCGGCCGGTCCGGCCCGATATTCAAGCGCATCCACGCTGCATTCGTCGCATACACGCGCGAACTCGCCGGGACGCCCGCGCTGTGAGCGGGGCGACGCCCGGGGAATTCCCGAGCGATTTTCCCATCAAGGTGATGGGCCGCCACGACAGCGCTCTGCGCATCCTCACCCAAGCCATCATCGAACGGCACGCGGGCCCGGTGCCGGACTCCAGCGTACGGGTACGCACCAGCACCGACGGTAATTTTTTGGCAGTGACCTATGTCGTGCGCGCGCATAGCCGCGCGCAACTCGATGCCATCTACCGCGAACTCACCGCTTGCAAATCGGTGCTGATGGCGTTGTGAAATCCCAATTGCCGCACCAGGTGCGGCACCAGCCCGGCCGCCGCCGTGCCGACGTCGACGCCGCCCGCCAGATCGGCAATCCGCGTCACGCCCAGCCCCGGGTAGCCGCACACGTTGATGCGATCGAAGGGCTCGAGATCCAGCGACACGTTGAGCGCGAGGCCATGGTAGCTCGCGCCGCGGCGAATCCGCAGCCCGATGCTCGCGAGTTTCGCGCTCCCGACATAGACCCCCGGGGCCTCGCGCGACCCGCTCGCCGTTATTCCCAATTCGGACACGTAGGCGATGACGGCGTTCTCCAGCGCCTCGACCAGCCGGCGCACATCGAGCCCTCGACGTCGCAGGTCGATGAGCGGGTAGACCACCAGCTGGCCCGGCCCGTGATAGGTCACCTGCCCGCCGCGGTCGATCTGCACCACCGGGATGTCACCCGCGGATTTCAGGTGCTCGCGACTCGCATTGAGGCCCAGGGTGAACACGGGAGGATGCTCGAGCAGCCAAATCTCGTCGGCAGTCGATCCATCGCGCTCATCCGTAAAGCGCTGCATCGCCCGCCAAGTCGACTCGTAGGGTACGAGCCCGAGACGGCGAATCAGCGGCGCATCGTTCATCGGTCTAGCCTGAACTATTCATGAACGAAAAAAATCTTTGCGTACGGAGGCGGGATCGGGCGGTCATTTTCCGGACCGCCGTGAACCCATTGCGCTACGCAGTCCCTGCTGCGCGCAAGCCCGGGGTGGCCCTCCATGGCCACCCGTGCGACGCATGCGTCGCACCCCTGGGGGCTGCGGGAAAAACTCCTGTTTTTCACGCTCCGGAAAATGACCACCCGATCCTGCCTCCTGGCAGCGCTTCCGTTGTTCATGAATAGTTCACGTTAGGTAACGGGCCAGCGCGGCTTCGGCGCGATAGCTCGATCGCACCAAGGGTCCCGACACGCATTCCAAAAATCCCGATTCGAGGGCCCAATCGCGGTACTGCGCGAATTGATCGGGGGTCACGAAACGCTCGACATCCAAATGATGCTGCGTCGGCTGCAAATACTGCCCCAGCGTCAGGATGTCGACCGATGCCGCGCGCAGGTCTTCCATGCACGCGCGCAGTTCGTCATCGGTCTCGCCCAGGCCGAGCATCAGGCTCGTCTTCGTCAGCGCCGCGGGTCGGAACCGCTTGGCGCCTGCCAGCACGTCGAGAGTCTGCCGGTAGCCCGCGCGCGGATCCCGCGCTTTGTGCGTGAGTCGCTCCACGGTCTCGATATTCTGCGCGAACACGTCCAATCCCGAATCCATGACGGTTTGCACGTCGCGCATCGCACCCGCGAAATCCGGCGTCAGCGCCTCGACGGCGGTGAGGGGATTGCGGCGCTTGATGGCGCGAACCGCCGCCGCATAATGAGCGGCTCCGCCGTCCGCCAAGTCGTCGCGGTCAACCGAGGTGAGGACTACGTACTTCAGGCCCATCAACTCGACAGAATGCGCGACATTGTCGGGCTCTTCCGGATCGAGCCAACCGCGCGGATTGCCGGTGTCCACCGAGCAGAACCGGCAGGCGCGCGTGCATACGGCGCCCATCAACATGATGGTCGCCGTCCCCGCGTTCCAGCACTCGCCCATGTTCGGACACTTGGCTTCCTCGCACACCGTGCTCAGCCGATGTTCCCGAACGATCCCCTTGACCTGAGCGAACGCGGCGCCCATCGGCGCGCGTGCCCGCAGCCACGGAGGCTTGCGTCCCACGCTCGGGGCTGCGACCGGAGCCGCGGCTGCCGCCACGGCCGGTTTGATGCCGTCCTTGATCGCGGTAAATCCTTGGGGCGTCACGTATTTTTCCCCGCTTCGAGCCGGGCGCCGCGGCTCGACGATGGGGATGCCCTTGAATTCCGACATGGCGCCAGTGTACTCCAGACCAGGCTGCTAGGCGTTCAAAGCCTGCAGCCGCTCCGCCGTGCCCACGTCCTCCCACAGGCCGGAATACAGCTCCGCCGAGCAGCGACGCGCCGCCATCGAGCGCATCAGCAGCGGCTTCAGCGGAAACGCCCCGTCGACGCAATTCTCGAAGAATTGCTCGCGAAACACCGCAATGCCGGAAAAGGTAAATTGCACGGCGGCGCTCGGCACGGCGAGTCGGTGTTCCAATCCGAAATCTCCGCCGGGATGCTGCGGCGGATTCGGCACCAGAACCAAGTGCGCATCCCGATCCGGTGCGAGCGCCGCCAGCGCGAACGGGAAATCCGTGAAGATATCCCCGTTCACCGTCAGAAACGGGCCGGGAATCAAATGGGGCAATGCTCGGAATATGCCGCCCGCCGTCTCGAGTGCGCGCGGCGCTTCCTCGCTGTATGTGAGCGTTACCCCGTAGCGCGAGCCGTCCCCCAGGTAATCGCGGATCATCGACCCCAGCCATGCGAGATTGATCACGATGCTCTCGATGCCGGCCATCGCCAGCCGCTCGACATGATGCTCGATCAGCGGCTTGCCGCGCACCCGCAGCAGCGGCTTGGGGCAACGATCGGTCAGCGGCCGCATGCGCTCACCGCGTCCGGCAGCCAGGATCATCGCGACGCGGGGTCGTTCGGACACCGCGCTCATGTCGGCGCCCCGGCCGGCGCGCCGACGCGCCTTTGCGCCGCGTCGAATCGCGGTTCGATGTACGCGTCGATGTACTCGGCAAATTCCGCCGTCTCCGGATAGAGCGCAGCCGCGGCTTTGGCGTACGCAAGCACCCGCGGCAGATCCTTCAGATACCCGGATTTGCTGTCGCGATAGTAAAGGCGCGCGAATATGCCGAGCACCTTGATGTGCCGCTGCAGCCCCATGAGATCGAACCAACGCATGAACTCGCCTTCATCGGCGCCCACGACCAACCCCGCCTCGAGCAGCTGTTCGCGGTAGCGCAGAGCCCAATCGTTGACTCGCGCGACGGGCCATGCGATGTAGCAATCCTTGAGCAGCGAAACCAAATCGTAGGTCACGGCGCCGTACACCGCGTCCTGGAAATCGAGGATCCCGGGGTTGGCGTCCTCGCTCACCAGCAAATTGCGCGAATGGTAGTCCCGATGCACGAACGTCGCCGGCTGCTCAAGCGCGGATCGCACCAGCGCGTCGAACAGCCGGTCGAGCATCGCGCGCGCGGCGCCGACCGGAAGACCCAAGTGGCGGCCGAGGAACCATTCCGGCATCAACTCCATTTCGCGCAACAGCAGGGCGCGGTCGTAGGGCGGCAGTGCGCGCGCGACAGTGCGGCCGCGTGTCTGCATGGTGTTGAGCGCGCCCAAGGCATCGGTATAGAGCCGATCGACGTCGCGCTGCGCGGCCAGATCATCCAGGTATTGCCGGGTGCCCAAATCGGAAAGCAACAGAAGGCCTTGTCGCAGATTGCGCGCCAAGACGAGAGGCACGTTCAATCCGATGCCCTTCAGCATATGCGCGACGCCGACGAACGGCCCGAGCGCTTCCTTATCCGGCGGGGCGTCCATGACGATGTAGGTGTCGGCTCCGCGGGTTAAGCGAAAGTAGCGGCGGAAACTCGCATCGCCGGAGGCCGGCTCGATCCGACCGGCGCTGAATCCGAGGTCCTCCGTGACCCATCGAGTCAGCAGCTCCAGGCGGGAATCGCTTGCATCCGGTACACCCATGCTTGACCATTCGTACACCGCTAATGCGGCGGTTCAAGTATACCGACTAAGGCGATTCACTTTGCCCATGGCTTTTCACGCTCGAGCCGCATTGGCCGTCATTTTCTGCCTTCTGGCAAATTCCCGGGTCCGCGCCGGCGACATGTGCCCCGCTCCTCCCAAACGCCACTCACCTACGGCCGCCGCCACCGCCGCGGCAGCCGCAGCCGCCGCGGGCGATCATCGCATCCGGATCGACAGCGACGCCGCCACGGTCGATGCCGACGGCTCCGCGGTGTTGACCGGCCACGTGCAGGCTCATCAGGACGCACGCAGCGTTTCGGCGGACTCGGTCACGTATGACGAAAGGACCGGCAAACTGGTGGTCACGGGCGCGGTCGACTTCGAGGATCCGCAGCTGCGCGTCCGCAGCGACAGCGGCGTGTACGATGCCCTGGGCGGAGCGAATTTCAGCAAATCCAATTTCCAGATCTTCGACCGCAATGGTCGCGGCTTCGCGCAGCAAATGTCGGTGCACCCCGACGGCAAGGTCAATCTCGCGAAGGTGCGTTACACCACTTGCCCCGTGGGCAATCAGGATTGGATGCTGCAGGCATCGTCGATCACCCTGGACACCGACCAGCAGCAAGGCACCGCCCGCGGTGTAGTCATGCGCTTCAAGGACGTGCCGATCTTCTACTCGCCGTATTTGGCTTTTCCGCTCGGCCCCGAACGCCAGAGCGGCTTCTTGTTCCCGAGTTTCGGGCATTCCGGCAACGCCGGCTACCAGTTCGAGGTGCCTTATTATTTTGATTTGGCGCCGAATTACGATCTGACCCTGACGCCCGGCTATTTGTCCGCGCGCGGCGTGCAACTCGCGGGGGAATTTCGCTTTTTGACCGCGAGTTCGCACGGGCAGCTCGAGGAGAATTTCCTGCCGAACGATGCGATCACACACAGTGACCGCGCCTACGTGCACTTCACCGATGTCACGGATCTACGGCCGGGGCTGCGTTTGGATGCCGACGTCGCGAGCGTCAGCGACAGCAGTTACTTCGAAAACTTCGGCGCCGGCACCGATCAGACCAGCGTCACCTTCCTTGAACGCCGCGCCGATCTCCTTTACTACGACGACGCGTGGCGGGTTCGCGCTCAGCTGCAAAATTTCCAAACCATCGACACCGCGGTCGATGCGGGCGACCGGCCCTATTCGCGTGTGCCGCGAGTGGAAGCCTTTGCCCTGTGGCCGATCCTCGACAGCAAATTCGAGTTTTTATTGAACAGCGAAGCCACCAATTTCATCCGCGAAGTCGGCCCCGCCGGCGTACGTCTGGATCTGTCTCCGGAGATCCGCTGGTCGAATCGCACGGCCGGGTATTTTTTCGAGCCGGCAATCGGATACCACTATACCCAATACGACTTGCAGAACGCCTCCTACGGCGAACCGAGTACGCCCACCCGCGCCCTGCCGTACGGGAGGCTCGACACCGGGTTGATATTCGAGCGGGATGCGGGCTCACATGATCAGTTCACCCAGACGCTCGAGCCGCGCATGGTCTACAGCTATGTGCCTTACCGCAATCAGAACGAATTGCCGATTTTCGACACCGGCACGCCGGACTTCAACCTGGTCGAGCTCTACCGCACCAACCGTTACGTCGGCAATGACCGCATCGGCGACGCCGATCAGATTGCGCTCGGCATGACCACGCGGCTGATCAATCAAAACACCGGCATTCAGTACCTCTCGGCAACCGTGGGTCAGATCCGCTACCTGACCCTTCCCGAAGTGACCTTGCCCGGGGAAACCCCGCAGACCACTCACGCCTCGGACATCATCAGCGAGGTGTCGTTGACGGCCTACAAGCATTGGACCGTCAACCTCGATTACCAGATGAACCCCTACACCTCGCAAACCGACAAGTCCGAGGTGCTGATTCAGTACCGCCCGGCCCCTTCCGAGGTGGTGAATCTCGGCTACCGCTTTCAACAGAACATCTTGAAGCAATACGACGGCTCGTTTGCCTGGCCGATAGCCGGCCATTGGAACACCGTCGGGCGCTGGGTTTACTCGCTTCAGGACCACCAAACCATCGAACAATTGGCTGGAATCGAATATAAGAGCTGCTGCTGGCGCATCCAGGTCCTGCAGCGCCGCTATGTCACCAATCGCAACGGGGGACTCGACACCTCGATTGCATTACAATTGGAACTGACGGGCTTGAGCTCGGTCGGAAAGCCTGCAAATGCGTTTTTATCAAAAGAGATCAGCGGATATTCAAGCCGCGATCCCAATGCCGAGTAGCCTAATATCATGAAAATTGGCGATTTATGCGTAAATTAACGGTCCTTTGCGGCCTTTTGAGCGCCGCGATCCTGCTCGCACCGGCCGCCTTCGCGCAAACCCGGGACATCAGTGCGCATGGCGAGCTCCTCGACCGCATTGCGGCCATCGTGAACGACGGCCTGGTGCTGAAGAGCGAACTGGACACCCAGATGGATGGCGTGACCAAGCGGCTTCAAGAGCAGAAAATCGACATGCCCCCGCAGAGCGTGTTGCGCCAGCAGGTGCTCGAGCGGCTGATTTCGCAGGAAATTCAAATGCAGCGGGCCAAGCACGTGGGGCTGACCATCTCGGATGAGCAGCTGAACAGCGCGCTGCAGGATATTGCGCAGCGCAATAAGATACCCTTCGACCAGCTGCCGACCGCCTTGGCCGCTCAAGGCGTCGACTACAAACAGTACCGCGAATCCATGCGCAAGGAATTGACCTTGAGCACGCTGCGCCAACGCGACGTCATCGCCCACATCAACGTGACGCCCCGCGAACTCGACCAGTATCTCGCGCACCAGCAAACGGCCGCGGCCAACGACGAGTTCAACGTGTCGCATATTCTGCTGTCCCTGCCGGAGGCCGCCACTCCGAAACAGCTCGAAGAAATCGCCCGCAAGGCGCCGAGACCTGGCGACGCGCGCTGCCAAGGGCGAGGACTTCGGCCAGCTGGCGATCGCCAATTCGAACAGCCAGACGGCGCTCGAAGGCGGCCAACTCGGCTGGCGCAAAGGCACTCAGCTGCCGCAGTTCATTCTCGAACTCGTCGTCAAGATGAAGCCCGGCGATGTCAGCGAACCGGTGCGCACGCCGAGCGGCTTTCATATCGTGAAGCTCAATGAACGGCGCGGCGGGGAAGCCAAGGTTGTCATCAACCAAATCCACCTGCGCCACATTTTGATGAAGCCGAACGAGCTGGACGACGATGAGACCGTGCGCCAGAAACTGAACAAGCTGCGCGACCGCATTTTGAAGGGCGAGGACTTTGCCGGCATCGCCTCCACCGCGTCCGAGGATCCCGGGTCCGCGCCCGACGGCGGCGATTTAGGCTGGGCCGGCCCCGGCACCTTCGTGCCGGAATTCGACCGGGCGGTCGCGGATCTGAAGGTGAACGAGATCAGCCAGCCCTTCAAGACCCGCTATGGCTGGCACATCGTGCAAATGCTGGGCACCCGCACCTACGACAGCACCGACGACGTGCGTCGCCAGCAGGCGTTTGCCGCGATTCGCGAGAGCAAGGCAGACGAGGAGACCGAGCTTTGGCTGCGCAGACTACGCGACGAGGCTTTCGTCGAAACTAAGATGTAGTGTACGTACCGCGCATCGTCATCACCTCGGGTGAGCCGGCCGGAATCGGGCCGGACGCCTGCGTCGTTCTCGCCCAGCGCGATTGGCAGGCCGATATCGTAGTGGCCGCGGATGCCGCTCTGTTGGCGGCCACCGCGGCGGCGCTCAAGCTGCCGCTCGCGATCGAAACCTACGATGCCTCACGCGCCGTCGGTCGCGCACCGCGCCGGCGTACTCAAAGTGCTGCACCTGCCGACCGCGCAGCCGGTGATCGCGGGGACCCCGGATCCGCGAAACGCCGCGCTACGTCATCGGGATGCTCGGTCGCGCATGCGACGGGTGCATGAACGGGGAGTTCGCCGCGATGGTGACGGCTCCGGTGCAAAAGAGCACGCTCATGGATGCCGGCTATCGCATTCCCCGGACACACGGAATATCTGGCCGAAAGATCGCGCGCGGCGCTGCCGGTCATGATGCTGGTGAACGGCGCGCTGCGGGTCGCGCTGGTAACCACCCATTTGCCGCTGGCCGAGGTGCCGCGCGCGATCACTGCGGAGCGCTTGCGCTCGACGCTGCGCATCGTGCACACGGATTTGGGACGTCACTTCGCCTTGGCCGCGCCTCGTATCGCGGTGCTGGGCCTGAATCCGCACGCCGGAGAATCCGGTCACCTGGGTCGCGAGGAGGTCGAGGTGATCGGCCCGGTGATCCGCCAATTGCAGGCCGAGGGCTTGAACGTGTTCGGCCCGATTCCCGCCGACACGGCCTTCACGCCGCAGTTTCTTTCAACCGCGGATGTGGTGGTCGCGATGTATCATGATCAAGGTCTGCCGGTCATCAAGCATGCCGGCTTCGGCAATACCGTCAACGTCACTCTCGGGCTGCCGATTCTGCGCACCAGCGTCGATCACGGCACGGCGCTTTCCCTGGCGCGCACCGGCAAGGCGGACGCGGGCAGCCTGCGCGCCGCGTTGGCTGTTGGCAATCGAGTTGGCGAGCATCAGTACCGGCTATGGCGGTTCGTAAACGCTTCGGACAGCATTTCCTGCACGACCCGAACGTGATACGCCGCATCGTCGATGCGGTGGCGCCCTCGAGCGGCGAACGCGTGGTCGAGGTGGGGCCGGGCCGCGGCGCCCTCACCTGGACCCTGCTCGAGCGGGCCAAGCAACTGGACGTGATCGAGATCGACCGCGACCTCGCGCACTCGCTCGCCGCGGATCCTCGTGGCGCGGACGCACCTGCGCGTGCATCTCGAGGACGTGCTCCATACGGATTTCGAGCGGCTGCGCGCCGGCGGCCCGCCGCTGCAGGATCGTCGGCAACCTGCCCTACAATATCTCCACGCCGCTGCTGTTTCACCTCTTGAGACAGCGTGCCGCGATCGCCGACATGCATTTCATGCTGCAAAGGGAAGTCGTCGATCGCATGGCGGCGGCGCCCGGCGGCAAGGATTACGGGCGACTGACCGTGATGCTCGCGGCCTATGCCGAGGTGCAAGCCTTGTTCGAGGTGGGCCCCGGGGCATTTCAACCCAAACCCAAAGTGTGGTCGGCCATCGTGCGCATGCGGCCGAGCGCCGAGCCGCGCTTCGGCATCGGTGGCGACGGCGCGCTGCGATCGCTGGTGAGCGCCGCCTTTTCCCATCGCCGCAAGACCCTGCGCAACGGACTGAAAGGCCTGCTGAGCGCCGAGGACATCGAGCGGTGCGGCATCGATCCGCAAGCGCGCCCCGAAACCCTGGCTCCCGCGCAATTCGGGATGCTTGCGGCCCATTACCACAGGCTGCGGCCCGAACCCGGCGCTTGAGCCGCGATGCACTCCGCTATACTTGCGAATCGCATGACCGGCTACCAAAAAGTCTTGATCCTCTCGGATCTGTCGAACGACGGCGACCGGGTCATCATCGCCGGTCGGGACATTGCGGCGTACTCGAACGCCGCCATCGTCGCACTGCACGTGGTGGAATTCGTGCCGGTCGAGCCGATGGGCGAAACGTTGATGCCGACCATGCAGATCGAGGCGGATTTGGCCGTGCGCTCGCGCGAACGGCTCGGTTGAGCTCACCACACGGCTTGGGCTCGCGGGCGCCAAACGCCGGGTCGAAATCGGCAACACCAAGGCGGAAATCCTCAGGGTGGCGGCGGAAGAACGCGCCGATTTGATCGTCCTCGGCAGCCGCGAGCGCCACGGCCTCGCGATCCTCGTCAATTTTACCGAGGACACGGTCCTGCACGCCGCGCATTGCGACGTGCTGGCGGTGCGCCTGAGCTAGGGTGATTCAAGGCATGACATCGGCACCGGCGAATCCGCGAATTCACGTCGAAGTAGAAACCTCCTACATCGAGGAGCAGTCGAACCCCGGCGACAAGCGCTTCGTATTCTCGTACACCATCACCATTCGCAACGAGGGAGAGGTTCCGGCACGCCTGCTCACGCGCCATTGGATCATCACCGACGCCAACGGCAACGTGAAGGAGACGCGCGGCGAAGGGGTGGTCGGCGAGCAGCCCTATCTCAAGCCCGGCCAGGGATTTCGCTATTCCAGCGGCACGGTCATCGAGACCCCGGTCGGCACCATGCAGGGCAGCTATCAGATGCTGGCCGACAACGGACAGCAATTCGATGCGCCCATCGCACCGTTCAGGTTGGCGATGCCCGGAGTTCTGCACTAGGCGCGGCGATGGCCCTCTATGCAATCGGAGACGTGCAGGGCTGCGACACCGAGCTCGGAGGCACTGCTCGAGGCGATAGGCTTTTCCGCGGATCGGGACCGGGCCTGGTTCGTGGGCGATCTCGTCAATCGCGGCCCGTCCTCGCTGCAGGTCCTGCGCCGCGTGCGCGCGCTCGGGGATGCCGCCACCGTCACGCTCGGCAACCACGACCTGCACCTGTTGGCGGTTGCGCTCGGCTGTGCGCAACGCTGCGCAGCGACGACACACTGGCGGAGGTTTTGACCGCGCCCGATCGCGATGCTCTGCTCGAATGGCTGCTGTACCAGCCGCTGCTGCACGAGGACCGAACGCTCGGCGCTGTGCATGCTGCACGCGGGCTTGCCGCCGCAGTGGGACCTCGCGACGGCGCAGTACTGCGCCCGCGAGCTCGAGCGCGCCTTGCGGCACAATCCGCAGAAAGTGTTCAAACAAGATGTACGGCGACAAGCCCGATCGGTGGGACCCTGGGCTGCGCGGCGCGGAACGGCTGCGATTCATCGCCAATTGCTTCACGCGCCTGCGCTACTTGGACGCCCATGGCCGGCTGGCGCTGCGCGAGAAGCTTGCGCCGAGCGAATCGCGACGGCGCTCGTTGATCCCGTGGTTCGAAGCGGAGAATGCCGCCTGGCGGGGTACGCGGATCATCTTCGGTCATTGGTCGACGCTGGGTTTTTTCAGGAATGACGATGTCATCGGACTCGACACCGGATGCGTCTGGGGAGGAAGCCTCACCGCGTTGCGCTTGGATGCGCCGGACGCGCCGACCCGTGCGCATCGAGTGCGCGACCTCGCTATAATGCCGCCATGCACCTATCGGCGCCGTTCAACCTGCGCGACTGGATCGATCGGAACCGCGGCCTGCTCAAACCGCCGGTCGGCAATAAGCTTTTGTTCGAGGACAGCGAGTTCATCGTGATGGCGGTGGGCGGCCCGAACTCACGCAAGGATTTTCATCATGACCCCGGCGCGGAATTCTTCTTCCAGCTCGAGGGCGACATGGTGCTCAGAACCATTCAAGCGGGCCGCATCGCGGATGTGCCGATTCGCGCAGGCGAGGTTTTCTTGCTCCCGAGCGAGGTGCCGCATTCACCGCAGCGGCCCGCCGGCAGCGTCGGGATCGTGGTCGAGAGGCGCCGCGGCGACAATGAAATGGACGGATTCTCGTGGTACTGCGAAAACTGCGGTCATTGCCTGTACTTGGAGCGGGTCACGGTGCGCAACATCGAGACGCAGCTGCCGGACATATTTTCGAGATTTTATTCGAACATCCAATACCGCACCTGCGCCTCCTGCGGCTCCGTTCTCGAGCCGCCGGCCGGATGAGCGGCGCCGATCGAGCGTAGCCTGAGCGGCCCTGGTCTCAACGCGGCCGGCGCGCACCAGTTGGATGCGCACGATCCGCTTGGCGGCGTTCGCCGCCGAATTTCATCATCCGCATGACGCCACCGGCCGCCGCCTGGTGTATCTGTGCGGTCATTCTCTCGGACTGCAGAGCAAATCGACCGCGGAATACCTGACGCAGGAATTGAACGACTGGCAGCGCCTGGCGGTCCTCGGGCATCACGCGGCGGAACGTCCGTGGCTCAATTATCACCAGCGGGCAAGCGGCGGCGCTTGCCGCTCTGGTCGGCGCCGACGAGACCGAAGTCGTCGCCATGAATTCCCTGACCGTGAATCTGCACCTGATGATGGTGAGCTTTTTCAGGCCGGCCGGTGAACGCAACCGCGTGCTCATCGAGAAATGGGCGTTTCCGTCCGATCGCTATGCCATCGTCTCGCAACTCGAATTTCACGGACTCAATGCGGCCGAGCACTTGATCGAGGTCGCGCCGCGAGAAGGCGAGCGCTGCTTGAGGACGGAGGACCTGATCGCTTGTCTGGAGCGCGAGGGTCCGCGGCTAGCTCTGGTGCTCCTGCCCGGCGTGCAGTATCTCACCGGCCAGGCATTGGAGCTCGCGCCGCTCATCGCCGCCGCGCGCGACACCGGCGCGAGCGTCGGCCTCGACCTGGCGCACGCGGTCGGCAATATCCCGCTGCGCCTGCACGATTGGAATGCCGATTTTGCCGTTTGGTGCAGCTACAAGTATCTGAATGCGGGGCCTGGCGCCGATCGGCGGCTGCTTCGTCCACGAGCGCCACGGCGAGCGCCGCGATTTGCCGCGATTCGCCGGATGGTGGGGACACCTCGAATCGACGCGCTTCGAGATGGGACCGCAATTTACGCCCATGGCCGGCGCTCAGGGCTGGCAGATCAGCAACCCGCCGATACTCTCAACCGCCCCCTTGCTCGCCTCGCTCGATGTGTTTCAGCGCGCCGGCATGAC
Source organism: uncultured Gammaproteobacteria bacterium (assembly GCA_963813755.1). Taxonomy (GTDB): domain Bacteria; phylum Pseudomonadota; class Gammaproteobacteria; order Steroidobacterales; family Steroidobacteraceae; genus Bog-1198. The sequence continues at coordinate 58,084 of CAWEZY010000010.1, forward strand.
GCGCCTGCGCGAGAAGTCGATTTCACTGACCGGATTCATGCAGTCCTTGATCGAACATCTGCTCCCGCGGGCGGTGCATATCGTCACCCCCGGTCCGGCGAGCGAGCGCGGTTGTCAATTGAGCCTGCGTCTCGCCCTTCCCCCGCCTCAAGCCCGGCGCTGCCAAGAACGGCTGATTGCGGCGGGGGTGATCGGGGATTGGCGCGAGCCCGACATTCTGCGTTGGGCGCCGGTTCCGCTCTACAATTCGTATCGCGACGTCTTCTCAGCCGTCGAGGCGCTGACGCGCGCGGTCGGCTCGTGACATTCCCCGGCAATGCCGCCTCCATCGTCGGCGCGGGTCCCACGGGCGCGCTGCTCGCGATCCTCCTCGAGCGCCGCGGCCTGCGGGTCACGCTTTATGAAAGCCGCCCCGATCCGCGGGACGGCGCCGGAGTATCCGGCAGATCCATCAATTTGGCGCTGGCGGATCGCGGCATACACGCCCTCAAGCTCGCCGGCATCTTCGATCGGATCGAGAGCTCGCTGGTGCCGATGCGCGGCCGATTCGTTCACCCGCGCGAGGGATCCGGCGCGCTGCAGCCGTACGGACAGCGGCCCGGCGAAGTCATCTACTCCGTCTCACGCCAGCGGCTCAATCAAGCGCTGCTCGGCGTTGCGCTGCGCGAGCGCGGGGTTACCGTACAATTCGAGCATCGTTTGGAGCGTGTGGATTTCGAGGCCCGCGTGGCGCACTTCAAGGATCTGCGCCGTGACCGCATCGTCGAGGTGCCGATGCAGCCCCTCTTGGCCGCCGACGGAGCCGGCTCGGTGATGCGCCGGCGCATGGCCGAACGGGGCCTGATCGAGGCGCACGAACGCGACCTCGAGCACGGCTACAAGGAGCTGTCGATTCTGCCGGGACCGCGCGGCGGCCATCGCCTGGATCGAGAGGCGCTGCACATCTGGCCGCGCGGCGGCTATATGTTGATCGCGCTGCCGAACGTAGACGGCAGCTTCACGGCGACGCTGTTTCTGCCGATGCTCGGCGCCGTGAGTTTCGCGAGCTTGGATACACCTGCGGCAATCGATGAGTTCATGTCGGCGAACTTCGCCGACGCGCGCGCCTTGATGCCGAATTGCCTGGCGGAATTCCAATCGAACCCGACTGGGTTTTTAGGCACGGTGCATGCGCAAGGCTGGCACGTGGGCGAGGCCGCCCTGATCGGCGATGCCGCGCACGCCATGGTGCCGTTTCACGGCCAAGGCATGAATTGCTGCTTCGAGGATTGCATCGAATTCGACGCCTGCATCGAGCGCTCTTCATCGTGGGAGTCCGCGTTCGGCGAGTTCTACGCCATTCGAAAACCCAGTACCGACGCCATCACCGCCATGGCGCTCGAGAATTACCTGGAGATGCGCGAGCAAGTCGCGGATTCCGCGTTCCTGATGCGCCAAGCCCTGGCTTTGGAGCTCGAGCGTCGCTTCCCGCAGCGCTTCATACCGCGCTACTCGATGGTGATGTTTCATCACGAGATTCCCTACCGGATCGCGCTCGAGCGGGGCGCCGTCCAGGCGCAGATTCTGGCCGAGCTGACCCCGGGCGCCGCAACCCTGGCCGATATCGACTACGCGCGCGCCGCGCGCGAGATCGAATCGCGGCTCGCGCCGCTTCAGGATCTGTCCAGCGTGACGAAACTGTAGGCGCAGGAGTTCTTGTCGTCCGACTCGTGCCGTTCGCGCGCCGTTTCGCGCCATTCCGGGCCCCGCCATCCGCCGAAGAACGCATCGCCGTCCTCGATCCGGGTGTGCACCAAGGTGAGGTGAATGCGCGAAGCGAGCGGCAGGCACAGCCGGTAGATCTCGGCACCGCCGATCACCATCAGCGTGGCCGCCGTGCCCGCGGCGATCCGGGCGGCCTCCAGCGTCGCAACCCCGATACAATCGCCCGGCGCGAATTCGCGCGACCGGCTGAGCACCAGATTGGTACGGCCGGGCAACGCCCGACCGATGGATTCGTAGGTCTTGCGGCCCATGAGCACGCTCTTGCCGAGGGTGAGCGCCTTGAAGCGGCGTAAATCCGCCGGCAGGCGCCACGGCAGCTGGTTGCCGCGCCCAATGACATCGTTCTCCGACGCCGCAACGATCAATTCCATGGCGATTTATACGCCGGCGGTGTGCGACGCGCCAGATGCGCTAGCGCAACGGATACTCTTCACGGCCGCGAAACCAGCCCGTGAGGCTCAATCGGCCGCGGCGCGTGGGCAGCACCGCGTGTTCGCGTCCCTCGGTCAAAAACGCGACCGACCGACCGCCCAGGGGTTCGATATCGCTGTACCCGCCGTCGTCGCCAAATATCCTGAGCACACCGCCGTCGGAGGATTGCCACCGCTCGTTGAGGTAGAGCACCAGCGAGACCCTGCGCTGTTCGCGCCCTAACGGCCGGTCGATGTGACGAGCATAGCCCGCCCCCGGCGGGTACCACGCGTAGTGCCACTCCGATTCGAACAGCCCCAAAAAGGCGCTGCGATTCAATTCGAGGCGCAGCTCCTCGAGCGATCCCAAAAGCTCACGCTCCGGCGCGAACAAGGGCTCGGTCAGCCAGCAGATCGAATCGCCGCGGATCTCCTCGCGGCGCTCGAGGGCCCGGCCGGCGCCGATGCGCGCGGCGACGAAATCGCCGCGTTCGCGGCGCATCTCGGCGCATTCGATGAGCGCACCGAGCTGCGGCGGCCTCAGGAACCCATCGCGGACCGCGAAGTCGCAGGTGCGAAGGTCGATATCCCTCATCGCGGCGCGTGGCGCCGATGTGTGCGGCCGCCCGCTTTTTCGGATCGGATACGTCCCCGGACGGCGCGCTTCGGGGCCGCTTCGAGCATGCTGCCCCGGCAGTTGTGCCCGCCGCAGCGGCAGGCGAATACCGCGTCGACATCGGGCGCATCGTCCGGGTCGCGCTGAATTTGATAGTCATAGGCCAATTCCTCGCCCGGCCGAATGGTACGGATGGCCTCGACGAAGATCCGCCGCTCCACGCGGACGCTTTCGCAATTCGGATCGCAGCGCATGGTTGATGTAGCGCGCTTCATTGCCGTCGACCCCGGCATCGATGACCGTGCTCGAATCGACCGTGAACAGAAAGGTGTGGTTGTCACGCGAGCCCTTCTCCGCATACCGGGCGTCGGCCTCCTCGTGGCTGATCCGCTCGCCGAGGTACTCGACGACGGCAGTGCCCTTGCGAATCCGGCGCAGCGCGAAAACCCCATAACCGTGGATGGGGGAGTGGCGAACCTCGATCATCGGTCGCTTGTGTACGAGCTTCTTCTTCATGACCCCTCAAACGGCGATCGGCGCTTTGATCGCGGTGTGATGCCGGTAATTCTGTATGTCGAAATCCTCGAATGCATAGCTGAACAAGTCCGCCGGCCTGCGGCGAATCTCGAGCTGCGGCAATGGGTACGGAGTCCGCGACAGTTGCAGGTCGGCCTGACTCAGATGATTCAGGTAGAGGTGGCAATCGCCGCCCGTCCATATGAACTCGCCGACCTCGAGCCCGCATTGCTGCGCCACCATGTGGGTGAGCAGCGCGTAGGATGCGATGTTGAACGGTACTCCGAGCAGCGCGTCGGCGCTGCGCTGGTACAACTGGCACGACAGCCGTCCGCCGGCCACATAGAATTGGAACAGGGCGTGGCACGGCAGCAGGGCCATCTTATCCAGTTCGCCGACGTTCCATGCACTCACGACCAGGCGCCTGGAATTGGGATTTTTCTTGATTTGATCGACTACATTGGCAAGCTGATCCACGGTGCGCCCATCGGCAGTCGGCCAGCTGCGCCACTGCTTGCCGTACACCGGGCCCAGATCACCGCGCTCGTCCGCCCATTCGTCCCAGATCGTCACCTTGTGGTCGCGCAGGAATTTGACGTTGGTGTCGCCCCGCAGAAACCACAGCAGTTCGTAGATGATGGAGCGCAGGTGCAGCTGCTTGGTGGTCACCAGCGGGAAACCCGCGTCGAGGCCGAAACGCATCTGGTAGCCGAATACGCTCAAAGTGCCGGTGCCCGTGCGGTCCTCCTTGCGCGCCCCGGACTCGCGTATGTGGCACAGGAAATCGAGATATTGCCGCACCCTGGGAGCCCGCCTCAAGCCTTGGCGGCGTTCAAATTACCGCTCGGCCGGTGCGATCGATAGGCGTAGATCATCATCGCGGCGCCGCCGAGAATCATCGGCGTGGTCAGCAGCATGCCCATGGTCAGCCAATCGCCCGCCAAGTAGCCGATGTTGGCATCGGGCAGCCGGACCCATTCGACCGCGAAGCGCGCGCATCCGTACACCAACAGGAACAGACCCAAGGGCGCAAATCGCGGCCGCGGCTTGGAAGTGAACCACCAAATCACCAGAAACAGCACCAGGCCCTCCAGCGTCGCCTCATAAAGCTGCGACGGGTGCCGCGCGATCAACACGCCCTCGGCATTCGGCACCCCAAAGCCCCACGGCAGGTCGGTGGGCTTGCCCCAAAGCTCGCCGTTGATGAAATTGCCGAAGCGGCCGCACATCAGGCCGATGCCCGGAAGGGGCGCCACGAAATCCAGCACATCGCCGATATGCTTGGTCTTCGCGCGCGCAAACAGTACCGTCGCCACCAGCACGCCGAGCATGCCGCCGTGAAACGACATGCCGCCGTCCCAAATGTGAAAGGCGTTCAGCCAGTTCTCGGCGATGACGTCATGGCCGTAAAACAGGCACCAGCCCGCCCGTCCGCCGACGATGACGCCGACCGCGCAATAGAAAATCAGGTCGTCGATGTCGAGCGCCGTCCAGGTCGATCCGGGCTTGCGGGCGCGGTACCTCGCCAGCCACCAGGCGGCGGCGAATCCGATCAGGTACATGATGCCGTACCAATGGATGCGCAACGGGCCGATGCCGAAGATCGGCCCGATCGAAATGGCGATGGGATCGACATGTGGATAGGTCAGCATGCGGGCTACTTTAAACTGTCGTGCACGCGACAGAAATAGACTTTGAGATATCGGGTTTCCACGATCGCCGGATGCACTGGATGATCCGGCGCCTGCCCGCCCATTTCCAGCAACTGCACGTGCTTGTCAGCGCCGCGTGCCGCCTTGGCGATCGCGTCCTGCAGGTCCTCCGCGCTCACGTGATAGGAGCATGAACACGACACCAGGATCCCGTCGGCGGTGAGCAGCTGCATGGCGAGCTGATTCAGCCGCCTGTAAGCCGCCAGAGCCTTCGGCAAGTCCTTTTTTCGCTTGGCAAACGCCGGCGGATCGACGATCACGATGTCGAATCGCGCGCCCTCGACGGCCAGCGCTTCCAGCACCGCGAAGGCGTCGCCTTTGCGGGTGGCGATCTTGAGCCTGTTGCGCTCGGCGTTCTTCTCGGCCAGTTCGAGCGCGAGCGCCGAGCTGTCGACGCAGATCACCTCCGCCGCGCCGTCACGCGCCGCGCGTATGCCCCAGGCGCCCACGTAGCTGAATACATCGAGTACCCGCCCGCCCCGGCGCACAAATTTCTTCAATGCGCGCCGATTCGCCGCCTGATCGAAGAACCAACCGGTTTTTTGTCCCTCGGCGAGCGGCAGCCTGAAACTCAGGCCCTCCTCGACCACCGACCCATATTCGTCGATGCCGCCCTTGGCCGCCTCGACGTAGGCCGGCAAGCCCTCCAATCCCCGCGCGGCGCCGTCATTCTTGAACAGCAGCGTTTCACATTTCAGCACTTCGAGGACGGCCTCTTGAATCGGCGCCTTGAGCCGTTCCATCCCGGCGGTGCCGATTTGCACCACGCATTGCGCACCATAGCGGTCGATCACCAAGCCCGGCAGTCCGTCGGCTTCGCCATGGACCACGCGGTAGAACGGCTCGGCATACAGCCGTTCGCGCATTGCCAGCGCGATCCGGATGCGCGCCGCAAACCACACGGCATCGGGCGGTGTCCAGGTGCCGAGCAGCCGCGCGCAGATGAGCGAGTGCGGATTGACGTAAGCCACCCCCAGGGCGCGGTCGTTGTGGGCCAGCACGCGCACCAATTCGCCGGGCGTGAACTTGGGCAGGGGCGTCTGCAGCGCGTCCACCTCGTTGCTGAACACCCACAGATGCCCGGCCTGCAGGCGGCGGTCCTCATTGCGCTTCAGGCGCAGCACCGGCAATTCGGAAAACTCACGCATAGGGATGGCTCGGACCGGCGAAGGCGCGCATTCTAACCGGTGCGCGCCTCAAGGGTAGAGCGCAATCGGCTTGGGCCTGGCCTCTTCGAGATACGCCGCGATTCGGTGCCGCAGCTCCCCATGCAGAGAATCCGCGTAAGCGGGCGCAATATTCCAATCGAACGCCCATGGCTGCGCCGTGCGCGTAGCCTCGGGCTCGGTCGCCAGACGCGGAAAGACATGCGCGTGCAGCGCCGGATCGACGTTGCCGAATATCGCATAATTGGCGCGGATTGCGCCCGTGCTCAAGATGACGGCATCGCCGATGAGCGCCATGTCGGAGAGGAATTGCGCCCGGTGTGCGAACGTGAGCGCATTCAAATGATCTGCCACCGGATCCGCGAGCAGCAGGCAATAGCCGGGAAATACCTGCCGATCGCCCATCACCACCCAGCCGGAGGGCAGTTTGGCCACCAGGGTCGCGGCGTCGCCGGCGCGGCAGCGCTCCACCTTGCGGTGTATCTCGGTCGCGGCGTGAAGGATGGGTTTCATTCAGCGGATGATCCATGTACGGTGCGTCGTCATTCCGCAAATGCTAGCAAATGAAACCACGGAGTACTTGAATTGCGATTCGTTGCAGCCGCGCTCGGCATCCTCGTCGCCGCGGTCGCGTCCGCGGCCCCTGCGCCACCGGCGGCTGCGCCATCGGTGACCGCGCAAACGGGGGCGCAATCAACGGCGCGCAGCCGGCTGATGTGGAGCGACGGCCAGAAGCCGACGCCGCAGGCGATTTCGCTGCTGCAGGAGCTGCAGCGGTGTGCGGATCGCGGCTTGGACCCCGGGGATTATCCGGTAAATCGCTTGGCGGACGTGTTGGCCGGCTTGACCGGCGCGGTGCCATCCGCCGCCGCGCCTTCCGATCCGGCGCAATGGGCCGCATTCGATGCCGAGCTGGGCCGCGCGGGCCTGCGATTACTCTCCGATCTGCATTACGGCCGAATCGATCCGGCCACGGTCGGACACAACCTCACGGTCGACCGGGTCAATCGGGACCTGCCGGCCGCGCTCGAGCGCCTGGCGACCGCAGCCGACGTGCCCGCCGCCCTCGATGCGCTCGAACCGCAGTTCAGGCACTACGCGCTGTTGAAAAAGCAGTTGTCGCGCTATCGCGCGCTGGCGAGCGAGGAAGGCATCAACGCGCTGCCGCCGCTGCCCGCCAAATCGGTGAAACCCGGCGAAGCGTATGCCGGCGCCGCACAACTCGAGCATCTGCTCTCCGCGCTCGGCGATTCCACGCCCGGACCCGCGCCTTCGCCGCCGCAATCCTTGACGCCCGCACTCGTCGACGCGTTGAAGCATTTCCAGTCGCGGCATGGCGAGAAGCCGGACGGGGTATTGGGGCGGGCGACGTTCGCGCAGCTCACACGCCCCTTGCGCCTCCGCGTGCGTCAAATCGACCTGACGATGGAACGGTGGCGCTGGTTGCCGGCGCGGCTCAGCAGCGCGCCCATCATCGTCAACATCCCGCAATTCCGTCTGTTCGCCTTCGAGTCGACCAGCGACATGGAAGCCAAGATTCGCCAGATGGACGTCATCGTCGGCAAGGCCTTCCATGCCACCCAAACCCCGGTGTTCGCCGCGGACATGACCTATCTGGTGTTCCACCCCTATTGGGACGTCCCCTATGACATCGCCCGCAAGGAAATCGTCCCGGCCGCGCGCCGCGATCCGGAAAGCATCACGCGGCAGCACATGGAAATCGTGCGCGGCGGCGGCGATTCGGCGACGGTCATGCCGAGCACCCCGGAGAACATTGAACTGCTCGCCAAGGGGGAGTTGCGCGTGCGCCAGAAGCTGGGCCCCGATAATTCGTTGGGGCTGGTGAAATTCATGCTGCCGAATCCCTACAACGTGTATTTGCACGGCACGCCGGCGCAAGCGCTGTTCGGCGAATCGCGGCGCGATTTCAGCCATGGCTGCGTGCGGGTGAGCGATCCCATGGGACTCGCGCAGTATGTCTTGCGCGATTCGCCGGAATGGACCCGGGAGCGGATTTTGGCGGCCATGAACGGCGAAAAGCCGCTCATCGTCCCTCTCAAGAACCACATCCGCGTGTTCATCGTTTACGGCACCGCGATGGCGACCGAGCAGGGCAACATTCTGTTCTTCGATGACATTTACGGCCATGACCAGCGCCTGGAACAGGCCCTCGTCGCGCGCCGCGCTCGATGAGGAACTGGAGCGCATCCGCGCCTTCCTCGATCACCCGCGCCAGGTGCGCAGCGCTCCGGTGTCCAAATGCACAAAGTCGGATTTGCGGTAATACCCGACTCCGCCGCGGGCCAAAACCAACGCTGCGGCGGCAAGATCCGCGCAATCCACCCCCGCGAGGCGCACATCGATGGCCCGTCCTTCCAGGTGCAGACTATGGCGCGCCACGCCGCTGCTGCGCTCGCGCAGCCGTTCGTTGGTCTGCGGGGACCGATAGCCTGAAATCACGCCAAATACCGGCTCGACGCCGAGGCTGCGTGCAACGTCGTGCAGGTAATCGAACAACGGCGGGTCGATGGGGTGCTGCTGGCCGTTGCGATAGTCGCGCAGAAACACTTGCGCGGCCGCGAGCGCGCCGGGGACGTAGGCGTCGTCTCGAAAGAACTCCAGCTCGATCGACTCCGGGGCGTGCAAATTGCGCAATGCGAGGCGCTTGACGATCCCGGACTCCCGCGCCTTGGCACGAGACGCCCACATGCCGACTGCGGACGCTCCAGCCGCCAGCGCACCGGCTTTGAGCACCCGTCGGCGGCTCCACGTCGCGATCCGCTTCATCGCCCTTCCCCCTCTTGCCAAAGCCGGCCGCCATCGAGCGTCAATACTGTGGGGCGGGGGAAAAAGTTGAATTCCGAGGCGCACGCCCACGTATAGGCGCCCATCGAGCGCCCGACGACGAGATCGCCATTCTTGAGCCTCGGCAGCTCCACGCGATCGTTGATGACGTCGATGCCGTCGCAGGTCGGTCCGGCAAGCACCGAGGGGTGGGTGGGCCCGGCCGGTGCCAAGCACTCTATCGGATAAGTCGCATGATCGTACATCTGACCGCTGTAGCTCCCGTACACACCGTCGTCTAAATAATACCACCAGCGCCCGTCGCGCAACGCGCACCCCATCACGGAGGACACCGCCACCGCGGCAGGCGCGGCGATATAGCGCCCCGGTTCGGCGATGACGCGCATGGGTGCCTCGAGCGGACTCAAGGCGCGACAAATGGGCGCGCAAAATTCCTCGATGGGCATCGAGCGCTCGCGGTAGTCGACCGGAAAACCGCCGCCGATATCCAGGATACCGATCTTGTGTCCACTCCGTGCCGCCTGTTCGATCAGCTCGCGGCACACTTTTATGGCCTCGACATGCATGGCGGGCCCGGAGGCTTGCGAGCCGGCGTGAAAGGACAGTCCCTCGACCTTGATGCCGAGCTTTGCGGCGAGCGCCAGCAGATCCGGCACGGCATTGGGATCGCAGCCGAATTTGCGCGAAAAGTCGCACACCGCATCGCTGCGGAAAGCGACCCGGATCAACAATGAGGCGCGCGTTCTGAAATTGACGAATTTGCGCAGCTCATCCGGATTGTCGATGACGAATCGCGTAACCCCGAACGCAAGCGCGGTGCGGATATCGCCGTCGCGCTTGATCGGGTGGGTGTGAATACAGCGCTCGGGCAGCACCCCGAGACGCCGTGCCAGGTCGACTTCCCCGTTGGTCGCGAGATCGAAATAGGCGCCCGCCGCGCGCAGCGTGTCGACCACCGACGGATGCGGCAGCGACTTGACAGCGTAATGCAGATCCACGCCGGGCAACGCCGCCGCGAGACGCTGGTACTGCGCGCGCACACGCTGTGCATCGATGATGAACAGGGGCGAACCGTATCGGGCCACCAGATGCCTGATCGATTCGGGCGCGAGGGGATCCTGCGCGGGATCGAGTTCGCGCGCAGTGGCTGTGCGTAAAATGGAAATTCCGGACGCCTTGGCCATCGGATCAGCTCTCAACCCGCGCTCAATTCGAGCGGATCCTCGCGCATCCCGCTGGCATGCTGCAGTCGATCCAGGATCGCGGCCCAGCGTTCGTCCTGCGGTAGTTCCTGAACCAGTATCCTCACGCAGCCGGCACGGTCCAAGGTGCGCAAGTGATTGTAAAGATTATGAGCATACGCATCGGGCCTTTTGCCGGCATTGATCCACGTCATAAAACGCATGGTGTGCAGCGGCGGCCGCATCGCCAGAACGGCCACCTTTTCCTGGCGCCCCACAAACTCTCCGGCCCGCGCCTCCAGCTCGTCGACGGGCACGATGTCGAGGGGAGTGGAGGGGGCGTAGTGCACCGCCCGATCGCCGGGAGCGCGCAGCGCCGTGCCGCCGACCGCCAATTCGCCGACCACCCCTTCGATCTGCGAGCGGGTGATGAATCCGGGGCGCAGCAGCCGCACCTCGTTGTCGATGCAGGACACGATCGTCGATTCCAGTCCGATCGGCGAGTCGCCGCCATCCAGCAGCACATGGACCGCCTCGCCGAGCTCCTCGCGCACGTGCTCGGGCTTGGTCGGACTCAGGCGGCCAAAACGGTTGGCGGAAGGCGCCGCGATGCCGCCGCCGAATGCGGTCAAGAGCTGCTGCGCCATCGGATGCGAGGGGATTCGAATGCCGATGCTGTCTTGTCCGCCGCTGACGATGTCGTTGACGTTCTCGGCCTTCGGCAGGATCAAGGTGAGGGGGCCGGGCCAAAACATGGCCGCCAATCGTTCCGCCGCCGGCGGCACTTCCGACACCCATCGGTGCAGATAGCGCGGGTTATCCAGGTGGACGATCACCGGGTGGTCCGCGGGACGGCCTTTGACCTCGAAAATTTTGCGCACCGCGGCCGGATTGGAGGCATTGGCGCCGAGACCGTAGACGGTCTCGGTCGGAAATACCACCAAGTCGCCGGCGCGCAGCGCCTCGACGGCCTGCTCGATTTCGGTCTGTGTCGCTCTTACCACAAGCCCATGATATCAAATGCGCCGCTCGCGGTTCGCCAAGGAGACCTCCTCCTGCGAGTACACGGCGGTGGCATCGCGAATCACTTCATTGTAGATCGCCAATAATTCCGCCAACTGCAATCGCGCAGCGGGGTAAATCGCGAACGGTACGCTCAAGGCGCGCGTGCCACGGTTGTCTGGTCGGGGTCGATCGCGGTGCGGGTCCAGGTGCCGTCGCTGCCGCGAACGAGTTCATAGGCCGGCCAATAGTGATTGTCGAGCTTCAGCGTAATGACATCGGTTTGGCCGTTCCAAGCGACGGTTTTCAGGCGCAATGAGGCCCGATCGGGCTTGCCGCGCACCACTTTGATGAACGCATCGAGGTCGGCGGTCGGCTGCCCGTCGACTTCGGTGATGCGCCTGCCGGCATACAGCCCATAGCGCGTGGCGGGCGAGCCGTAAAAAAAGAACGAGACGAATACGCCGTACGGCGCGATGCCGCGCTGCGCCGCCATCGCCCGGTGCGGAGCCTGCAGGGTGGCTCCCGCCCAGATCAGCACCCGATCGAGGCCGCGGCCGTTGAGTTCGCTCGTCTTCAATTGCAGAATCTTCTCCGCGCCGTCGCGCCATACCGCGACCGACACTTCCGGCTTTTGAACCGCGCGCTCCACTTCGCGGAAGCGATTGACGACCTTGCCGTCGATCGCGAGCAAGAGATCTCCCGGCTCGAACAGTGCCGCGGCGGGTGAACCGGCGACCAGCCGATCGATCCCGAGCACCTGCCGGCGCTGCGGGTCGTGCTCCTCGAAACGGCGCACCCACTTGTCGGGCAGGTCGAGCTTCCGCGCACCGGCGAGCGACTGCACATTGAACTCCGCATCGAATGCATACAGCGGCCGGCCGTCGGCGACGACCTCGATCATTTGCGTGATCAAGTCGGCTGGAATGCCGCGATTGACCTGCTCGACCTCGCGCTGGGTTTCGAAGGCGAAACTCGACCAGAGCGCCAGCACCTCGCCTTTGTCGTCGGCCAATACCCCGTCCATATCCCCGGGCGCGTTGACCAGGTTCACCACCTCCAGATTGCTGTCCCGGAAGCGCAGCGTGCGCGACAACGGGAACGCGACCGGATCGACGCTCGCCACCTGCGTGCGCTGCGACACGATCTTGGAATCGTTGCGTTGACCGACCACCCACACGTCCTCGCCGGGTCGCAGATCCTTGCTGAGCAAGGTCGCGGCCCGCACCGGCGTGTCGCCGATCAACTTGGGATCGTAGGAAACGACGGCCAGGTTGTGCAGCGGGTGTATGAATACGACCTTGCCCGGCACCTCGACCGTACCAGCGAAGGTCAGGCGCACGTCGCCCATCGCCACCGGCACGGTATTGCGGTCGATCGCCACCAAGCCGCGCTTGACATCGACGATCACGCCGGTGCCGTGGTAGTTCTTCTCGGTCACGCCGGACACCGAATACGGCATGTCGAAGGTCACCAATACCAATGACGGCGCCAGGCGATCGATGCGCGGATCGCCGGTCTTCGCGAATTGTGTCGATGCCGGCTTGAGCGCCGCCGCCGCGGGCCCTGCGCTCAAGTTCACGCAGGGCCAGATACCGAGCGCATCGTCGCGCTTGCAGTGACGGGCCGGAAACCAGCGCCGATCCATGCGCACCACCTTGAGCTGCGTCGTGCGCGGATCCTCGAGGGTGACATAGCGCACGGCCGCCAGTTCACCATCCGCAAGATCCTTCAACGCGGCTTCGAAATCGGCGAGCGTCTGCGTTTTCCTGCCGTTGAACGAACTGATCAGCGCGCCGTGCGGAATGCCCGCGCGGCCGAACACATAGCCGGGATTGGCGACGTATACGCCCTTGATCGGCAAATTGAAGTGGCGCGCCTGTTGATAGGAGAGCGTGTGCACGACCGCTTCGCCAAATTCGATGTACTCGTCGGGAGTAATGGCGCTCAAGGATTGCACCTCGAGCGCGTGCCGCAGGCTTTGGTCGCCGCGTTGAATCTCCACCTTGACCTCTTGACCAACGTGATTGTCGAGCACGTCTTCCAAAGCGAAGAACTCCGGCACCGGTTTGCCGTCGATCGCGACCAGAATGTCGCCCGGGGACAAGATGCCGTCCGCCGCGGATCCCGGCTGCACCTCGTCGACCACCAGCATCCCGGTGAGCTTCGGGAAGGCGCGGCGCATGCGCGCTTCGGTTGTCGGGTCGAGTCCCAGACGCCGCAATTCGTCGTAAGGCGTGTATTTGAATACGGTCTCCAGGGTGCCGCGCGGCACCGGCTTGCCGGCGTCGATGTATTTCAGCGCGCGCGCAACGGCGGGCAGCGGCAGGTAGAAGCTCGACTGCGCGCCGGTCGCGCCGCCGGCGTTGAGCGCCACCACCCGTCCCTCGATGTCGATGACCGGCGACCCCGAAGAGCCGCCGGAAGTGCCGGACGCCGCCTGGTAATAGAACGTATTGAAATCGTTGTATTTGCCGTAGCCGTACTCCGGAGCCTCGCGATCCAACCGCGCCAGCGTGCCGGCGAGAATCGACAGCTGCTCGCCCGCATCGTTGCCCACCACGCGAATTTCGCGGCCGATCACCGCGCCCGCCGGATACAGCGGCAATTCCGCCGGCTTGATGAAGCGCAATTTATCCGGGTCGTAGCGATAGATGCCGAAGTCGTGAACCGGGTCGCGATACACCGGGTAGAGCTGCACTTCCTCGCGATTCTGGAAGATGGCCTGCGCCGTCACCGGCCCTGGCGTCACCACGTGCCGATTCGTCAATATGAGGCCGCGCTTCGCGTCGATGACGAATCCGGTCGCCTGCGCCGTCGTATTCCATTCGGTGTCGAAGGCGCGCGTGGCGTCGATTTGAATCGTCACCACACCCGAGGCGATGCGCTCGAGTGTCTGCGCCCAATTGGCGCTGCTGGCCATTTGGCCGGGTTCGGGGCCGGGCACGCCCGGCGCGGCGGCGGCGAAAATCGGTCCCGCCAGCCACAAGAGCGAGAGCACTAACGACGTACGGGACATGCCGATCCTTGTAAGGTGAACATCAATGTCCGTGATCGGACAAGATCAGGAGCCACACGGTTCCCAGCATCGCGAAACTGAGCATGACGGCCGCCGAGCCCATGTCCTTGGCCATGCCGGCGAGCGTGTTGCGTTCCATGCCGCTGCGATCCACGGCCGCCTCGACCGCGCTGTTCAAGATTTCGATCACCAGAATCTGCAGCATCGGGCAAATCAGGAGGGCCCTTTCGACGCCGGAGTGGCCCAGGAATAGGCCGCCGGGAATGACCAATGCCGCCAGCAGCACTTCCTGACGGAACGCGGCCTCTTCCCGCCAGGCGTGGCGGAAACCTTGGGCGGAATATCCGAATGCGCGCAGCAGGCGCACGAATCCGGTGGGTTTGTCTCGTTCAGTCATTCAAGCGGCGGGCTTCCAAGCCAAGTCGAGTTGTTTGACGGCTCGCACGTCGTCCAGCCGCCGGACCGGCATTGTATGCGGCGCGGATCGCAATTTCTCGGGCTCCCGTTCCATTTCCCGCCGGATGACCGCCATGGCGTCGCAAAAATGGTCTAGCTCTTCCTTGGTTTCGGTTTCCGTCGGCTCGATCAGCAGGCATTCGGGCACCAGCAGCGGGAAATACGTGGTCGGCGCATGAAATCCAAGATCCAAGAGCCGCTTCGCCACGTCCATCGCGGTGATCTGATAGCGCCGGTTTTCCTGTTTGAGGGTGATGATGAACTCATGACTGGCGCGGCGCGTCGGGTATGCCGCTTCGTAACCGGTTTGAATCAAGCGCTTCATCAGATAGTTGGCATTGAGCGAGGCAAATTCGGCGACCCGCACCATGCCCTCGCGGCCCAATATCCGCGTGTAGATATACGCACGCAGGTTGACGCCGGCATTGCCCATGAACCCGGACAGGCGGCCGATGGATTGCGGCACGTCCCGCTCCGTCAACCAGCGATACCGTTCCTCGACCTTGCCCACCAGCGGAATCGGCACAAAGGGCGAGAGGCGCGCGCCGACGCCCACCGCGCCGGAACCCGGGCCGCCACCACCGTGCGGAGTCGAGAAGGTTTTGTGCAGATTCATGTGAATGACGTCGAAGCCCATGTCGCCCGGGCGAACCTTGCCGAGAATGGCGTTCAGATTCGCGCCGTCGTAGTACAAGAGCCCGCCGGCGTCGTGAACGATGCGCGCGACCTCCTCGATACGGCGCTCGAACACGCCCAAGGTGGACGGATTGGTGAGCATGATCGCGGCCGTCTCAGCGCTGACCGCCGCCTTCAGCGCTTCGATGTCGATATCGCCGTTGCGGTCGCAGGGAATTTCCCTGACGCTGCAGCCGCACATCGCGGCGGTGGCGGGATTCGTGCCATGCGCGGCCTGCGGCACGATGATCTGGCGGCGAGCCGCATCGTTGCGCTGCCGATGATAGGCCCGGATCATCGCCACACCCGCCAACTCGCCCTGCGCGCCGGCCATGGGCGTGAGACTGACCCGCTGCATGCCGGTGATGTCCTTGAGCATTTCCTGCAGCTCGTACATGCAGGCGAGGAAGCCCTGGGGTTCGGGTGCGAGCGGGTGGCGCCCCAAGAATTCCGGCAGCATGGCATACGCGTTGCAGGCCTTCGGGTTGTACTTCATGGTGCAGGACCCCAAGGGATAGAAGTGCGTGTCGATCGAAACGTTGAGCTGCGACAAGCGCGTGTAGTGCCGAACTGCCTGCAGCTCGGAGACCTCAGGCAGCGCCGGCGGCGCCCCCCGGCGCAGATGCGCGGGAATGCCCCAGGTTGCCTCCGCCGCTTCCGGCACCGACGGCTGCGGCGGAAATTGGCTCCTGGCTTGACGGCCGGGTTTGCTCAAATCGAATATCAGCGGCTCGCGTAATTTCAAATCGGGCATAAACCGTTCCCTCAATTGGAATCGCGCACAACGTGCGATGGCCGCATGACATCGGCGAGCGAACGGGCGTAAGCGTCGATGTCGGCATCGATCTTGGTTTCGGTCGCACACACCAGCAGCGCGTGCCCGAGTTCCGGATGGCTCGCGCAAAGATCGAGCCCACCGGAGATCCCGCGCTCGGCGAGCGCCGCCAGCACCGGGGCCACCGGGCGGTCGAACAGCAGCACAGCCTCGTGAAACCGCGGGGCGTCAAAAGCCGCCGATACACCCTCGATTCGGCAGAGCGCGCGCACCAAGTCGGCGGTGCGCTGCGCGCACGCCGCCGCCACGCGCTTCAGGCCTGCGGCGCCGAGCAGCGCCATGTAGATCGTCGCAGCGGTCACCAGGAGCCCTTGATTGGTACATATATTGGAGGTCGCCTTGCTGCGCCGAATGTGCTGCTCACGCGCCTGCAGCGTCAGACTGAAGCCCGGCCGGCCTTCGATATCCAGAGTCCCGCCGACGATTCGGCCGGGCATTTGCCGCACGTACTGCATGCGCGTCGCCATGAAGCCGAAGTAGGGCCCGCCCGAGGCGAGCGGCACGCCGAGCGGCTGGCCCTCGCCGCACACGATGTCGGCCCCCCGCGTGCCGCCCGAGAGCCCGCCCCACTCGCCGGGCGGCTTGAGCAGCGCGAGTGCCGTCGGATTCACCACCGCGATCACCAGCATCTTGTGGGCATGCGCCCAATCGGTCAGCTGGTCCACCTCTTCCAAATTGCCGAAGAAATTCGGCTGCTGCACCACCAGCGCGGCGAAATCCTGCCCCTCGTACTCCGGCAGCGCGCGCAACGACAGGCGCCCCTCGCGACGATCGAAATTCACCGCTTCGAAGTCGAGTTGCTGGTTGCACGTGATGTTGCGCGCCACCTGGCCATAGGTCGGATTCACTGTGCGCGGCAGCAGGATGCGCCGCGATTCCGAGCCGCGATTCGCACGCACCGCCATCAGGCACGCCTCGGCCAATGCCGACGCGCCGTCGTACAACGACGCGTTGGATACCTCCATGGCGGTCAATGCGCACACCATGGACTGGTATTCGTATATCAGTTGCAGCGTGCCCTGACTCGCCTCCGCCTGATAGGGCGTGTAGGCGGAATAAAATTCTCCGCGGGTGGCGATGGCCCACACCGGAGCCGGAATATGATGCTCATAGGCGCCGGCGCCGATGAAATTCAACGGCCTGCCGTCGTGCAAGGCGCGCTCGGTAAGGAGCCGCGCGACCTCCATTTCCGACAGCGCCGGCGGCACGCCGTGCACAGCCGCGGTCTTCAGGGCGGGAGGAATCTCATCGAACAGATCCTCGATGGATTGCGCTCCGATGACTTGCAGCATGCGCGCGATGTCCTCGGCGGTGTGCGGAATGTACGGCATGGCGAACCTACCCGGCTTCCTCGAGGAATTGCCCGTACTCGGCCGGCGTCAGCAGGGCGCCGGCCGCAGCCGAGGCGTCGGGCTCGCACTCGCATCAGCCAACCGGCACCGTAGGGATCTCTGTTGAGCAATTCGGGGTGTTGCGCCAGGTCATCGTTGCTGGCGGCGACCTGGCCCGAGACCGGACTGTAGACATCGGATGCGGCCTTGACGGATTCGACCACGGCGCAGGCCTCTCCCGCCGTCACGCGCCGGCTTACTTGCGGCACTTCGACGAACACCAGGTCCCCGAGCGCCTCCTGGGCATGATCGGTGATCCCCACCTCCACCTGTCCGCTAGGCAACCGCCGAACCCACTCGTGACTTCGCGTGTAGTGCAAATCACCCGGTATGTTGCTCACTCGCCAATCTCCTTTGATTACACAGCGATCAATATCTTGCCGTTGCGCACGAACGGCGGTTTCACGACGCGCGCTGCATGGGGTTTGCCGCGAATGTCCACCAGCACTTTGGGTCCCGCTCCCGGCGCCAACCGCGCGAGTGCAATGGCCCGGTTCAGCGTCGGCGAAAATGTGCCGCTGGTGACCTCCCCCAGCGCGGCGCCGGCGCGCGGCGATGATGCCGCAGCCTCGGCGGCGGTCACTTGCTGGGCCTTTCGCAATACCCCGCGATCCTCGAGCACCAGACCGACGAGCTCAGGGCCGCCGGCCCGGCGCGCGCGGCTGAGCGCGGTTCGGCCGACGAAATCTCGGGCTGCGGGCTCGAAGGCCACCGTCCACGCCAATCCCGACTCGAGCGGATGACGGGTTTCGTCCATGTCGTTGCCATAGAGATTCAAGCCCGCCTCCAAACGCAACGTATCGCGCGCGCCGAGCCCGGCCGGCGCGATGCCCTGGGCCACGAGCGCCTGCCAGGTGGCGGGGGCCTCAGCCGCCGGCAGCATGATCTCGAAGCCGTCCTCGCCGGTATATCCGGTACGCGCCAAGAACCAGGAGTCGAACTCGGCGCCGCTGAAGCGGGCTAGCCTTTGCGCCGCTGCGCGCCGTTCGGGCGCCACCAGCGGCAGCGTCTTGGTGACCGCGTTGGGACCCTGAACCGCGAGCATCGCCAGGTCCGTGCGTTCGCGCACGTCCACCGCGAAGGGGCCCGCGTGTTCGCCTATCCACGCAAGATCCTTGCGGCGCGTGCCGGCGTTGACCACCAGCCTGAACGACGACTCGCTCATGAAGTAGACGATCAAATCGTCGATCACGCCGCCCGCAGGCTGCAACATGCATGAATAGAGCGCCTGCCCGGGGATCGTGAGTTTTGCGACGTCGTTCGCCAGCAGGAAACGCAGGAATTCTCGCGTGCGAGCGCCCTTCAGGTCGACGATGCACATGTGCGACACATCAAAAATTCCCGCATCCCTGCGCACCGCGTGGTGTTCGTCGATCTGTGAGCCGAAGTTGAGCGGCATGTCCCAGCCGCCGAAGTCGATGATCTTGGCGCCCCGCGAAAGCTGGGTGTCGTAGAGCGTAGTCCTCAGGCCCATCGCAACCTCGCTGCGAAAGTAAGCGGGAGATACGGCAAGCACCATCCGGTGCCCGTCGCCCCTCTGTCCTTGAGACCTGAGAGATCGAGCGCACCAATGCGCGCTGCTCCCCTTCGGTGGATCGGCGCCGGCGGCGGCGCGATCACTCTCCAGAGATCGCTAGAGACTGTAGTTCATGTGCCTGAGCGTTTCCGGGCGGTTGCGCCTTCGGCGGTCCTTCGACGACAAGGACGCTCTCCAGACAGCTCTTCTCGCGATGCGCGCATGATACACGATCCGTCGCACGCCCTCAGCCGCCGGAGCGCTTGGCCGGACAGCCCGCTTTCCGCAGCTCCGCGACGATGAGATCCCGGTGATCACCCTGAATTTCGATCACGCCCTCGCGCACCGTGCCACCCGACCTGCAGCGCACGACGGCAATTCGGGCACAGGCTGCCGATCCCGGTGGAATTGATGATTGTTTCCGCCATGCCCCCATTATGCCGGTTTGCCCAAGGGCAGCGAGCGCCCGTGCGATACACCCGGCCGGCAAGGTAGAATGGGCGCCATGAATTTACGCAGGAAATCATCGGGCGTCAAAATCGGCAACGTGACGCTCGGCGGCGGCGCTCCGATCGTCGTGCAGTCGATGACCAACACCGATACGGCGGACATCGAGGGCACGGTGGCGCAAGTCAAGGCGTTGGCGCGCGCCGGTTCGGAATTGGTGCGCGTCACGGTCAACAACGACGAGGCCGCCGCCGCCGTACCGCACATTCGAGAGCGGTTGGACGCCCAAAACATCCACTGTCCGTTGGTGGGCGATTTCCACTTCAACGGTCACAAGCTGCTGAAGGCCCATCCCGCGTGCGCGCAGGCGCTTGCCAAGCTGCGGATCAATCCGGGCAACGTGGGCCGGGGCAGCAAGCGCGACCCGCAATTCGCCGAAATGATCGAATTCGCCTGCACCTACGGCAAGCCGGTGCGCATCGGCGTGAACTGGGGCAGCCTCGATCAGGATTTGCTCACACGCATGATGGACGAGAATTCGAAGCAAGCCGCGCCCCTGCCGGCGCTCGAAGTGATGCGCGAAGCGATCGTGGTGTCGGCCTTGAACAGCGCCAAGCGCGCCGAGAGCCTGGGACTCGGTGCGGATCGTATCGTGATCAGTGCCAAGGTGAGCGGCGTCCAGGACCTGATCGCGGTGTACCGCAACCTCGCGGCACGCTGCGGCTACCCGCTGCATCTCGGGCTCACCGAGGCCGGCATGGGCAGCAAGGGCATTGTGGCATCGACCGCCGCCATCGGGGTGCTGCTGCAAGAGGGCATCGGCGATACGATCCGCGTGTCGTTGACGCCCGAACCCGGCGGCGACCGTACCGAGGAAGTCATCGTCGCGCAGGAAATACTTCAGACCATGGGCCTGCGCTCGTTCACGCCGATGGTGATCGCGTGTCCCGGCTGCGGCCGCACCACCAGCACCTATTTCCAGGAGTTGGCGCAAAAAATCCAAGGCCATATCCGCCATCGAATGCCGCAGTGGCGCGAGCAGCGAGTGGGCGTAGAGGACATGACGGTCGCCGTCATGGGCTGCGTGGTCAATGGGCCGGGCGAGAGCAAGCACGCCAACATCGGCATCAGCCTGCCGGGCACGGGCGAGAATCCGGTGGCGCCGGTTTATGAGGACGGCGCCAAAACGGTGACGCTCAAAGGCGGACGGATCGCCGAGGAATTCCAGGAGCTCGTGGAACGCTACGTCGAGCGCACCTATCAAAGGGCTTCTTCGTGAGCGATTTGTCCGCCAAGAAATGCGTTCCCTGCGAAGGCGGCGTTCCGCCCTTGAGCGGCGCCGAGGCTGAGGCGCTGCGCGCCGAGCTCAACCGCGAATGGCAGCTCGCCGCCGACGCCAAGAGCCTAAAGCGGGCATTCAAGTTCAAGGATTTCTACCGCACGATGAGTTTCGTCAATGCGGTCGCGCACATCGCGAACCTGGAAGACCATCACCCCGACCTGGAAATCGGCTACGGCTACTGCCGCATCACCTACACGACGCATTCGATCCGCGGCCTGTCGCAAAACGATTTCATCTGTGCCGCCAAGATCGACCGCCTGTTCGATTGACCTCGGCTTGAATGACGGCGCCCCCGCCGGCGGCTCCCGCCGCGCGGCTTCAGGCGCCCTCGGCCTTGAGAAAATCGGGAATGTCGCCGGCCAACCCCAAGGCGCGCTTCGCGAACTGCCGCGAGAGAAAGGGCAGCTTGCGCACCGAGTCGAGTCCGGCCGTGCGCAGCCGCGCTGCGCCCGGGTTGGCATTCGAAAATAGGCGCTCCAAACCGTCGTACGCGGTCGCGGCAAGCAGGTTCTCGCTTTTACGCCAGCGCTCGTAGCGGCGCAGCAGCCGGTACTCGCCGAGCTGCGCGGGAGCGCCGCCCGGGCCGAGCACCTCGGCGAGCGACGCACAATCCAGCAGCCCCAGATTCAATCCCTGGCCCGCGAGTGGGTGCACCGCGTGGGCGGCATCGCCGAGCAGCACCGCGCGCGGCCTCGCATAGTCAACCGCATACTGCAATTTGAGCGCAAAGCTCGGCGACTGCTGTGGTGAGCTCGAGTTCCCCGAGCACACCCCCGCTCGCCGCTCGCAGCGCGGCTCCGAACGCGCCCGCATCGAGCGCCCGCAGACGCGCGGCCTCGGCCCGCACAACGCTCCAGACGATCGATGAGCGGCCGTCCGGCAGCGGCAGGAATGCCAGCGGCCCGGTGCACAGGAACCGCTGCCAGGCCGTGTTCCGATGCGATTTTTCGCTTCGAACGTGCGCCACCAGCGCATCCTGATGGTAGGCATGGCCGGCGACGTCGATGCCGAGCAGGCCGCGGGTCTTCGATTCGGCGCCGTCGGCCGCGATCAGCAGCGCACCGCGCAACTCGCGTTCGTCGGCCAGGCGCAGCCGCACATCGGCATCGTTCTGCGCGACCTCTTGCACCTCCGCCTCGATGATCACGGCGCCGGCCGAGGCCGCCGCCCGCAAGCAGCACTCGTGCAATGCGCGCCCCTCGACGATGTGGCCGAGATTCGCTTCGCCGATCTCGGCGCAATCGAAGGTCAGTGATCCCGCCCCTTCCGGCGCGCCGCTCTCGTCCCACACGCACATGCGTTCGTAGGCGAATACTCGCCGCGGCGGCAGGCTCTGCCAGGCTCCGCACATTTGCAGCAGCCGCTGCGAGGCGCGGCTCAACGCGAACACCCGCAGATCCCAGTCCCCGGCGGCTGCCGCACTCGCGGCGGCGGTGCCCGCGCCCGCCAGGCGCTCGGCGACGATCGCCACCCGGCCCGGGCTGCTTTGCTTGCGGACCAACAAGAGGCTCGCCATGACGCTGCCGACGACTCCCGCGCCGACGATCACGACATCGAAGTCGCGGCTCATGCCGAGGCACCGAGCGCAACGCCGCGCGCGAGCTTGGGGATCCGGCCGGCGGCCCCGGTGCTCAGCGACGACAACGCCGCTTTCGCCGGCGGCAGCAAATCGAAGGCCAACAGCCCGACATTGCGCAGCCGCTTAACCGCGCCCAGGGGATTGGCAAACAGCCGCACCAGCCCGTCGGTGAAGGCGACGATTTCGCCGCGGTCCGCGGCACGCCAGGCATCGTACGCCGACAGCAGCGCGCGCGCGCCGAAGTCCCGCAACTGCGGATTGCCGGGGTGCTCGCCGCGATGCTCGGCAATGAGCTCGGCCAGGCTCGCCACATCGCGCAAGCCCAGGTTGAATCCCATTCCGGCGACCGGATGCAGTCCCTGCGCCGCGTTGCCGATGATGGCGCAGCGTCTCGCGCTGGTGCGCCTGGCGCGCGTCAACGAGAGAGGATAGGGAACGCGTCGGCCCACCTTGAGGAAACGGCCCAGCCTGAATCCGAATCGCCGCTGCACTTCGGCCAGAAATTCCTCGTCCGACCAGCTCATGACCGATTCCGCCGTCGAGCGGCTCAACGTGAGAACCAGGGTGCAGCGGCCGTCGTTGAGCGGCAGCAACGCGAGAGGACCGCTCGCGGTGAAGCGCTCGTAGGCCACATGCTGGTGAAAGTTTCGAGGCAATACCGTGGTGATGACCGCGGTTTGCCCGTAGTCGCGCACGTCGGCGGACACGCCGAAGGCGCTGCGCACCGCCGAATCGATGCCATCCGCCGCGACCACCAATTGCGCCCTGATCGCGGACTCGACCCCGGACGCCTCCGCGACACCGAGTTCAACCGACTGCTCGCCGGGGATGAGGCGCGAAATCTTCGCCGGACAGTACACGCGCAGATCGTCGCGATCGCCGAGCTTGGACCACAGGGCCGCGCCGAGCGCGCGATTTGCAACCACGTACCCAAGCGCCCGCAGGCCCTGCTCCGCCGCATCGATGCGCGCAAAGCCGAAGTGGCCTTGATCGGACACGTGGATCTTGGCGATGGATGTCGCCGCGGCCGCGACGGCCGGCCACACGCCCAAGGTTTCGAGAATGCGGCGGCTGCCGTTCGACAAGGCCGTGGTGCGCTCATCGAAGCTCGGTTGCGATGCCGCGTCGTGCGGCACGGCCTCGATCAACGCCACCCGAACGTCGAGCCCCTGAAGGGCAACGGCGAGACTGGCGCCGACCATGCCGCCGCCGACGATGGCGATATCGAATGAGTCATGCGCCGCCGGCACCCGGCTCACCCCGCCTGCACCTGGCGCTCGAGAGCCTCGGGAGTCTTCTCGAGCGCCGCGGTGAGGACCTCCGGAGCGCCTTGGGTCACCAATACGTCGTCTTCTATGCGAACACCAATGTTCCAGAATTCCTTCGGAACGCGCGGCGACGGGCGAATGTAAATGCCCGGCTCCACGGTGAGCGCCATGCCGGCCTCGAGGACTCGCCATTCTCCGCCAACCTTGTAGTCGCCCACATCGTGCACGTCGAGTCCGAGCCAATGCCCGGTACGATGATTGAAAAACGGCACGTAGGCCTGATCCTTGATGAGCCGCGGGACGGAGCCCTTGAGCAATCCGAGCTTTACCAGTCCTTGGGTGATCGCACGCACCGCGGCTTCGTGAGGCTGGTTCCAATGGTTTCCGGGCCGCACCTTGTCGATGGCGGCTGTCTGGGCTTCGAGCACCACCTCGTAGACCGCGCGCTGCACTGAGGTGAACCGCCCGCTCACGGGGAAGGTGCGGGTAACGTCCGAGGCGTAAAAGTCATGCTCGCAGCCGGCGTCGAGCAGCAGCAAGTCCCCCTCGCACAGGCGCTGATCGTTGTCTCGATAGTGCATGACGCAGGCGTTGGCGCCGCCGCCGACGATTGGATGGTAGGACAGGTCCGCATTGTGCGACCGGAATTCGTGCACCAATTCAGCCATGATTTCAAACTCCATGCGCCCGGGACGCGTGAAGCGCATGGCACGGCGGTGTGCGCCCACCGCGATTTGCGCGGCACGCCGCAGACTCGCCTGCTCGGCACGGCTCTTGTACAGGCGCATGTCGTCGAGCACATGGCTCAGCGCGACGAATTCCTGCTGAATGCCGCTAACCTGCCGCCCCTGCACCCTCATGGCGTTCACCCATCCCAGCATACGGGGATCGAAGTCGAGGTGCGCGCCCATCGAATAGAAGATCCGCTGCCGGTGTTCCATGAGGCCCGGTAGAATCTCATCGATATCGGCGATCGGAAATGCATCGTCCGCGCCGTAGCGCTCCACCGCGCCCTCGGTGCCGGCCCATGCGCCGTCCCAAGACTCCCGCAACGGATCGCGCTCGCGCACGAACAAAAGGTATTCGGCTTGCGGGCGTCCCGGCACCAGGACCGCGACGGAGTCCGGTTCGGGAAATCCGCTGAGGTAGTAAAAGTGGCTGTCTTGCCGATAGGCGTACTCGATATCGCCGTTGCGGTGGCGAATGGGCGCTGCGGGCAGCACCGCGATCGCGTCCTTGCCGATCATGCGCATGAACTGGCGGCGGCGGCGCACGAACTCCTTGCGATCCATCAGGAGCCTGTCTGAGCAATCCGCGTGAGCCGCGTTGGTTGGGCGAGGGAGCGGATGCAAGGCGCGCGGCGCAGGACGTAGCGGGTGCTACGGCCAAGCCGCGCAACACCGCAGACGCCCCTCACCCAACCAACCCTTCGGGACCGGGCGGATTTCGCTTCATCCATCGTTGTCGCCTCCTCACTGGGTCTTGACCCAACCACGTCGGCTCCGCCTCGGCTGAAGCGAAATCTGCCGCGGTCGAGACCACGCGGATTGCTCAGACAGGCTCCTCAGTGCAGCCGCTGCTGGGTCCCCTGGTAGGCCTGTCGGCGCAGGGGTAGAAGTTCCTCGAAGACCACCTGGGCGGCAACCCGGATGAATTCGACGAGTTCGGCATAGGCTTGTTCGTTCGATTCGTCCGCCTCGGCATCGTCGCCGGTAGCCCGCGAGATCTCGGTGAAGTCACGGACGATTTCGCCGACATCGCCGTTGAGCGCCTCCAAGTCGGCGATTTGGCCGGTGCCGAGGCCATAGAGGAATCCGGTGCACCACAAGGCCAGCGCGTTGGCCCGCCCGTTGAGCGGCTGCTCGTCATCCGGCAACAAGGGTTCGAACTGCATGCCTTGTTCGCCGAACGAGGTGGCGGTCGACGTGAACACCCGTTCGAGCATCGCGGCCGATTCGTCGGACAGCGAGGCGCCGTCCGGCAGGATCTCGTTGATCCAATCCTGCAGGCTATAGGGCGCCATGGAGCACAGAGCGCCGCACAACGAGCCGTGCGCCTCGGCCGCATCGGCGAGACTTCTGGCGGCCACCAGAACGTCCTCGAAGTCCTCAAATCGGATGTCCGCCATCATTTTTGCAATGATACCGCGTAAGCCGCGCCGGGGGGCCGTTCTCATCCCTTTGCATTGCGCAATGCAGCGATCTATATTGGCGTTCTATGAACGAAGGCAATCTCAAATCGCCGGTGGACCTCGAACTCAAACGCCTCGAAAAGCGCTTGGAGGAACTGGTCGCCACCTTGAACCAGATCAAGGAAGAGAATCGGGCGCTGCGCCAGCGGCAGGATACGCTCAGCTCCGAGCGCGCCAATCTGTTGCACAAGAACGAACAGGTGCGCGCGCGGGTCGAAGCGATGATCGGGCGGCTGAAGTCCATGGAGCAGGCATGAGCGACACTCAGGCGCGGGTGAGCGTACGCATACTCGAGAAGGAGTATCACGTTACCTGCCCCATGGAGGAGCGCTCCGACCTGCTCGATTCGGCGGAATTTTTGAATTCGAAAATGCGCGAGATCCGCGACAGCGGAAAAGTCGTCGGTCTGGATAGAATCGCGGTCATCGCCGCACTCAATCTGGCGAACGAGTTGATTAGATTCCGCAAGCGTGACACCACTCTCGAAACCGACGTCGGTGGACGCTTGCGTATCCTGCGCGAGCGCGTAGAGTCGGCTTTGGAGAAGGGCCGACAGCTCGAGCTCTAGGGCGTTCTCCTTGTAGAGTTAAGTTTGGCGCTGCCTGCGGTGTTCGATGCGGATCGGGTTACCTCCTGACCCTAATTTGTAAACCCCAGGGGCCATTGCTTGCTGGCAACATTGTGCAAGTCCGCCTCGAGCGGAAAGCCTTAAGTGCCGCAGTTGGCCCCACCTGTTGCTCAGGTCGGGAGCAACGGTCCAAAACGGCACATGCGGGTGGCGCCATCTCCGTCGCACGTCTATTCTTGATTTCATGAAAGTGAAGCTGCGCAAGGAATTGCGGGCCGCGCGGCGCTCCATCGCACCCGCGGATCACGACCTGCGTTCGCGCCTCGCCGCCGCATCCATTGTCCGGTTGGCCGCATTCAAGTCGAGCGCCCGCGTCGCGCTCTATCTGCCGTTCGATCGGGAAACGGACACCGCCGCTCTCATCGTCGCGGCGCGGCGCCGCGAAATTCGGGTTTTCGTCCCCGTGGTGAGCGATCTGCGCCATCGTCGCCTGCGCTTCTATCCTTTGACGGGCAGGACGCGGCGCGGCACTTTCGGCATTTCGGTGCCGCAATCCGCCGCTCACCGCCGTGCGCGCGCCGTCGAGCCGCGCTGGTTCGATCTCATCGTCGTACCTCTGGTGGGAGTCGATCCGAGAGGCCGCCGCTTGGGGATGGGAGGCGGATTCTACGATCGCGCGCTCGCCTTTCGGCGCCACCGCAAGCATTGGAAGGGTCCGCGACTCGTCGGCTTCGGCTTTGACCGCCAGCGCGCAGCTTGCGTGTTCGCCGAACCGTGGGACGTGCGCCTGGACGCGCTGGCGACGGAATCCGGATATGAGAAATTCCCGAAGGACGCTTAAATGAATCATTGGCTCATGAAATCCGAGCCCGACACCTTCGGCATCGATCACCTCGCCGCATTGCCGGGACGGACCACGGCTTGGGACGGCGTGCGCAATTACCAGGCGCGCAACATGCTGCGGGACTGCATGAAAATAGGTGATACGGCCTTCTTCTATCACTCCGGTTGCGAGCATCCCGGGCATCGCCGGAATAGTCCGCGTGGTGAAGCAGGGCTATGCGGACAAGACCGCCTTCGACCCCAGGCATCATCACTACGACGCCCGGCAGTAATCCGAGCAGATCCGCGCTGGTTCGTGGTCGACGTGAAGTTGCTGCGCAAGTTCAAGCGCCTCATCGCGCTCGAGGAGTTGCGCAAACATGTCGCCGAAGAGCTCGCCGACTTGGCCGTCTTGCGCCGAGGGAATCGTCTGTCGGTTACGCCGGTATCCAAGGCGGAATGGGATTTCGTTCTCACTCTTGAGTGAGGTCGATCACATCGCTACCACATTGTCGTGCAAGAAGCGCGACGTATTGCTTGTAAATTAATTATTCGTGTATATACTCGATCCCCGGACTAACCCGACAACGGAGTTTCTATCATGGCAGCGAAAGCAAAGAAGGCGAAGAAGAAGGTAGCTAAGAAAAAGGCCGCTAAGAAGAAGTAAGCCTTCGAAAGTAATCAACTGTGCCCGCGTAAGCGGGCACAGTTGTTTTAAGGAGCGGGAAAATCCTTTCAGCCAGTCAAAAAAAACGTCGCGCCGCGCAAGCGGCGATTCCCTACATCGAAGAGGGAATGGTGCTCGGCATGGGAACGGGCTCGACGGTGGGCGAACTCATCGAAGAGCTGAAACACCGTAAAATCAAGCTTGCGGGCGCCGTCTCGAGTTCGGAGCGCACCTCGACGGCGTTGCAGGCGGCCGCGGATTCCGGTACTCGATCTCAATGCGCAAGACCGATCTCGCCCTCTACATCGACGGGGCCGACGAGGCCAACGAACACGGCGCATTGATCAAGGGCGGCGGCGGAGCGCTCACCCGCGAGAAGGTCATCGCCGCGGCCTCCGAGAAGTTCATCTGCATCATCGATGACGGCAAACTGGTCAGATCGCTGGGCGCCTTCCCCTTGCCGGTCGAGGTCATCCCCATGGCGCGCTCGTACGTCGCGCGCCAGTTGGTGAAGCTCGGCGGTCAACCCGTCTTGCGCGAAGGGGTGGTGACCGACAACGGCAACGCGATCCTGGACGTGCACAATTTGCCGCCTCACGGACCCCCTCGCCATGGAGGATGCGATCGATCGGATCGCGGGCGGTGGTCACCGTCGGCCTGTTCGCGCGGCGAACGGCGGATCTGCTGCTGGTGGCGGGCGATGACGGCGTCAGGACGATTCAGATTTCCAGCCGCGTCCCGATCTCGATCACGCGGCCGGGCGGCAAACCGTAGTAGTCGGCGACGACCTGGGCGCTGCGCGCCATTTGCATGAACGCCCGGCGCCGCAGCGGCGGCAGGTCCGAGCGCTGTCCCGGCAGCAATTCCTCGCGGCTCAGGAAGAACGTCGTGTTCTCCGGCTCATACACGATGCCGTAGGCCTCCGCATCGCGGAGGATTTCCAGAATGCTCGGCTTCTCCATGAATCCGACCTGAGCCACGAGCCTCACGATGCCCTCGCGCACCGGGGTGACGCTCAAGCGCTTATCTCGCGCGACACGTGGCTGCTCGCGCGTGACCACCGTCAGCAGAACCACCCGCTCGTGGATGACGCGATTGAACTTGATGTTGTTGAGCAGCGCCCGCGGTATACCGGTGGCTTTCGCGTCCATGAAGATTGCGGTTCCGGGCACCCGCACCGGCGGATCGCGCTTCAAATCCTCGAGGAAATCGCGCACCGGCTTTTGATCGCGCAGCAGCCGCGCCATGACCGAGGCCTTGCCGCTGGCCCAGGTCTGCATCAGCCAATAAATGATGAATCCGGACAGCAGCGGCAGCCATCCTCCCTCCCCGAGCTTGGTCAGAGTTCGACAGCAGGAATGCGAGGTCGATGATGAACAGCAGCGACAGACCGCCGCGCAACACGCGGCTTTCGCGTCCCGTTCGCGATTTGATGAGACTCAAGATCAACGGCGTCACGATGGTCATGGCGCCGGAGACGGCCAGGCCATAGGCGCCGGCCAGCGCCGCCGCACTGCCGAAACCCACCACCAATGCCAACGCGGCAACCATCATGATCCAATTCATCGTTGGCACGTAGATCTGTCCGGCGTAGTCCGCCGAGGAATGTTCGACCCGCAGCCGCGGGAAACAGACCCAGGCTCACCGCTTGAGTGGTCACCGAGAACACCCCCGAGATCACCGCTTGCGAGGCGATCACCGTGGCCGCGGTGGCGATGACGACCAAAGGCCACAAGGACCACTCGGGCGCCATTAAGTAAAATGGATTGCTGATCGACGCCGGGTTCTCGATGAGCAAGGCCCCTTGGCCAAAGTAGTTGAGCACGAGCGCCGGCATGACGATGCACATCCAGCCCAGCCGAATCGGCGACTTGCCGAAATGGCCCATGTCGGCATACAGCGCCTCGCCGCCGGTGACGGTCAAAAAGACGCCGGCAAGCACCGCCAGCGCGGAAATCTGGTGCTGCGCGATGAGCTCGAGCGCGCGCGACGGGTCGAGCGCGTAGAGCACCTGGGGTTCGCGCACGATCCAGCGGACGCCCATCACCGCCAGGATGAGTGAACCATCCCAGCATCACCGGGCCGAATACCTTGCCCACCGAGCCGGTGCCATGGCGCTGGATCAAAAACAGCCCGACCAGCACCATGACGGTGATCGGCAGCACGGGAATATCCGCGGCCGGCGCGGCCACACGAAGCCCCTCGACCGCGCTCAACACCGATATGGCGGGCGTGATCGCGCCGTCGGCGAAGAACAGCGCCGCGCCCAGGATACCCAGCATCCCGTAGAGCTTGCGGCGCGGACTCGCGCGCTCGGTATTGATCACCAGCGCGGTCAGGGCCAGCACGCCGCCTTCGCCCTTGTTGTCGGCGTTCAGCACGACACCACGTACTTGAGCAGGATCACCAGCACCAGGGTCCAGAAAATCAGCGACAGCACGCCGAAGATGTGCTCGGGCGTCACTGGAATGTTGGGACCGGTAAAACATGCCGACATGGCGTACAGCGGGACTGGTGCCGATGTCGCCGAACACCACGCCCAGCGCGGCCAGCGCCAGCGGGACGACACGTCTACCCGCATTTTAGATCGCCCGACATGTGTGCCTGCGGAAAACAACCGGGCCCACAATGTGGGCCCTGATTAAAGTGGCTGGGGGACTAGGATTCGAACCTAGGTAAACGGTGTCAGAGACCGTTGTCCTACCGCTAGACGATCCCCCAAATCCGATTGATCGTGTCGTCGTTGCTGACCGGCGGAACGGCAACGGTCCAAAGCCGATCAGCGTTTGGAGAACTGGGTTCCGCGGCGGGCCTTGCGGCGGCCGACCTTCTTGCGTTCGACTTCGCGCGCGTCCCGAGTCACAAAACCCGCCTTGCGCAGCGGCGAGCGCAGCGCCTCATCGTAAGCCATCAAGGCGCGCGTAATGCCGTGGCGAATCGCGCCGGCCTGGCCCGTGATTCCGCCGCCTTCGACATGCGCATCCACGTCGAACTTGCCGTCCAACTGGACCGCGCCGAAGGGCTGCTGCACGATCATGCGGCCGGTCTCCCGCCCGAAGAATTCGTCCAGGGAACGGCCGTTGATGGAGACCTTGCCGGTTCCTTTGCGCAGGTATACCCGCGCGCTCGAGGTCTTGCGGCGGCCGGTGCCGTAAAATGTATTCGCGGCTGTGTTTGATGCCATTGCTTTAGTTTCCTAGGAAGCTCTTAGATTTCCAGCGCTTTGGGCTGCTGTGCTTGATGCGGATGGGTGCTGCCGCCGAATACATGCAGCTTCTTGTACATGCGCCTGCCCAGGGGCCCTTTCGGCAGCATACCCTTGACCGCGAATTCGATCGCGCGCTCCGGGTGCTCCTTGAGCAGCTTGCCGAGAGCGATGCTCTTCAGGTTTCCGACGTAGCCGGTGTGCTGGTGATAGAGCTTGTCGGTGAGCTTGGCGCCGGTGACGCGCACGGTTCCGGCGTTGATCACCACGATATGATCGCCGAGATCTTGATGGGGCGCATAATTGGGCTTGTGCTTGCCCTTCAATCGATGCGCGATCTGCGAGGCCAGCCGGCCGAGGGTCTTGCCGCCGGCGTCGACCAGATACCAGTCGCCGCGGGTTGCTTCAGGCTTGGAAAATACGGTGTACATGGAAATACTCGAATGTGTCGGGCCGATTACGAAAGGCGCGAAAGTGTACAGAACCGGGCGGCCCGTTACCAGCCCGCCGTGCGCGCAGGCCCCTATAATATAATGTGTGCATGAGTTCTCGCATCATTCAGCTCTGGCGGACCGGGTTCTTGGCGAAATTGATAGAGCAATCAAGGTCTTAGCCAGCCCCGTGCACACGGCTCGGCGCGGCCCCCGGCAGCGCCCGGCGGCGAGCCCGGCCTGAACGAAGCGGAGCGACGGGAATCGGTTCGTCTGATGCGGGTGAACCACGCCGGCGAGGTGGCGGCCCAGGCGCTGTACCGCGGGCAGGCGCTGGCCGCGCGGGATTCGGCCGTGAGCGACGCCATGCGCCAGGCGGCCGCGGAGGAAATGGACCATCTGGCCTGGTGCGAAGCAGCGGCTTGCAGGAATTGCAAGGCCGCACCAGTCTCTTGAACCCGTTGTGGTATGCGGGCTCCTTCGCCATCGGCGCCGTGGCGGGTGCCTTCGGCGATCGTGCCAGTTTGGGATTCATCACGGAGACCGAGCGCCAAGTCGAATCGCATTTGAAGGATCACATGCGAGCGCTTGCCGCAAGCCGACGGCGCAGCCGCGCGAATCCTCGAGCAGATGGCCGACGACGAGGTGCAGGCATGGCGCCATGGCGCTCGCTTTAGGCGGCAAGGAGCTGCCGATTGCTCTGCGCCGCATGCGATGCGCCTCACCTCCCGCGTGATGACCGGCGGTTCGTATTGGCTGTAGCGAAATCCCGTTAGTGCTTGCGATTCCGGGACTTATGTAATAAAACGTGCGCCAGAACAGGCGTTTTCACGACCTCAAAGACAAAGACTAGGGAGAGACCATGGAAGAAGTGGCAAAGGCCTTAAGCGATATCCCTGCGATCAATCGTTTCTTGAGCTACTGCCGTATCCGGACAGTCCCTTCCAAGACCGTGATCATCCACGCGGGCGATCTGCCGGACATTCTTTACTACATCATCTCGGGCTCCGTCGAAGTCATGATCGAGGACGAAGACGGCAATGAAATGGTGCTCGCCTATCTGAACAAGGGACAGTTTTTCGGCGAAATGGGTCTGTTTTACGAACAACCGACCCGCAGCGCCTGGGTGCGCACCCGCCAGCAATCCGAACTGGCGGAAATGACTTATCCGCGATTCAGGCAGATTGCCGCGGAGAGTCCCGGGCTGATATTTGAATTGGCCACTCAGCTCGCCACCCGGCTCGATCGAACCAACCGCAAACTCGGCGATCTCGCCTTCGTGGACGTC
This sequence comes from uncultured Gammaproteobacteria bacterium, assembly GCA_963813755.1. Lineage (GTDB taxonomy): Bacteria > Pseudomonadota > Gammaproteobacteria > Steroidobacterales > Steroidobacteraceae > Bog-1198. The sequence goes on from CAWEZY010000010.1 coordinate 90,956, forward strand.
ACCGGCCGCGTCGCGCACGCCATCATGGACCTGTGCGGAGAGCCCGATGCGATGACGCATCCGGAAGGGATGCAAATCAAGGTCAGCCGGCAAGAGTTGTCGCGATTGGTGGGTTGCTCGCGCGAAATGGCCGGACGCGTGCTCAAGGTGCTGGAGGAACAAGGGCTGCTGCGCGCCACCGGCAAGACCATCGTCGTATTCAACGCCCGCCCGAAGGTCAAGACCCGGCCGCTGATCGTTCCGGTAAAGCCGGGCGCGAATGCCGCTGCGCCGGCCGGCAAGAGCGCGCGCGCCGCAAAACACGACGAGGACGAAGACGAGGACGACGAAGAGAACTTCGAGTAGCGCCGGCGCGCGACCGCGCCCCGCCGCCTCAATCAACGCATGCCGCGCGCCGCGCGTATCGCCTCGTAGGCTTCTTGGATTCGCTGCGTCTTTTCCTTGGCCATCTGCGCCATGGACTCCGGCAACCCGTTGGCAACCAGCTTGTCGGGGTGATGGCGGCTCATCTGCCGGCGATAAGCCTTGGTGACCTCTTGATCGCTCATGTCTCGCGCCGACCTCGAGCTCCGCATAGCAATCGGCCATCGGCCTTTGCGCGGGCATGGGGCCTGCGGATCTGCCCCTCTGATGCCGCGCGCGCACCGCCGCTTCCATATGGGCGAACTCGAATGCGCGACATGCCGAGCTCTCCCGCCACGCGCATCAAGACCCTGCGCGCCGACGGTGAAATGCCGTTCCCCGCGAGCGCGGCCCGCAATTGCAATTCCATGAAGGCGCGCAGCAGGTCGTAGCGCAATCCGCAGGCTTCGCGCAGTTGTTCCACGCGCAAACCCGCATCGTAAGTTGGCGATTTTCCGGTCCTGAAGCACTCGATGGCGATGCTCACGTCGCGGGGACCCAAACGCAGCTCGTCCATGAGCCGGCGCGCCGCATCGATCTCGGCCTCCGACACCCTGCCATCGGATTTCGCGACGTGGCCCATGAGTTCGAAGGTCGTGCGGAAGAAAATCTCGGGTACGGCCGCGGCTGCGATGCCTCCGCGTCCGCGCCGGCGGTCAGGCGCCCGCTCTGATCGTACATTTGCCCGATGATGGCGCCAAAAACGGCTCCCCAGACGCTTCTGGTGATCAAGAAGCCGCCCAATGCCCCAATCAAAGTACCGTTCCAAACCATTCGCGTTGACCTATACGATCCGCCCCGCCACAATCGCCGACCTTCCACTCCGCAATGGTAGCAAGGCTCCTAGGCGCAGATGCAACCGTTTTCGCAATCGCCGCCGTTATTCGAATCCAAAATCGCGCAGTCTGCGCCGGATTCATCAGGGCAAGGTGCGGGATATCTACGATGTCGATGCGCGATCATCTGCTGATCGTCACCACCGATCGGTTGTCGGCGTTCGACGTGGTGCTGCCGGATCCCATTCCCCGCAAGGGCGAGGTGCTGACGCAGAATTTCACTGTTCTGGTTCGCCAAGACCCGCCATTTGATCGCCAATCACCTGACCGGTTTGCGGGTGGAGGACGTCGTCGTCGACCCCGAGGAGCGGGCGCAACTCGCCGGCCGCGCGATGGTGGTCAAGAAGGCGGCTCCGTTGCCGATCGAAGCGGTGGTGCGCGGCTATCTGATCGGCTCGGGCTACAAAGACTACCAATTGCACGGTTCGGTGTGCGGCATCGCCTTGCCGCCCGGATTGCAGCTGGCGCAGGCGCTGCCCGAGCCCATCTTCACTCCGGCCTCCAAAGCGCCCGCCGGCCAGCACGATGAAAACGTCGATTTCGAAGTCGGTGGTCGAGACGGTGGGCCGGGAACATGCGAACGCCGTGCGGCGCATCGCGCTTGCGGTCTACCGGTTCGCGGCGCTGCATGCGCGCGCGCGCGACATCATCATCGCCGACACCAAGTTCGAGTTCGGAGTCGACAAGTCCGGTGATCTGCTGCTGATCGATGAGGCGCTGACGCCCGACTCCTCGCGGTTCTGGCCGGTGGCCTCCTATAAGCTCGGCGTAAGCCCGCCGAGTTTCGACAAGCAGTTCGTGAGGGACTATTTGGAATCCATACATTGGAACAAGAAGCCCCCGGCGCCGCATTTGCCGCCCGAGGTTCTGGCGCGCACCAGCGATAATTATCGCAAGGCGCTCGAATTGCTGACCGCCTGAGCGCCGAAGCCCGGCATGCTCGCGTTGCTGGATTATATCGAAGACAAACTGGCGCAAAAATCCCGCGATTTGGGCCGTCCCTGGGGGCCGGCGCTGCACGTGCTGCGCTACCCGACCGCCCTGCTTCGCGATTGGTTGGCGGGTGACATCGATAACCTGGCCACGAGCCTGGCGTACACGACACTCCTCGCTCTGGTACCTTTGATGGTATTCGTCTTGTCCATTCTGAAGATCCTCGGAGCGCGCTCCGACCTCAGAATCATCCTGCAGGAGTTCTTCCGCCCCTTGGGCAATGCGGACAATATGCTGACCGAGACCGTCATGCAGTTCGTCGCGAACATGCGCGGCAATGTGCTCGGTTCGATCGGTCTCGCGATGCTCCTCTACACCGCCGTCAGCACCATCCAAAAAGTGGAAGCGAGCTTCAATTTCGTGTGGCGGATCAATCGGCCGCGCAGCTTCGCGCGGCGCGTCGCCGAATTCTTGGTCGTGATGATCGCGGGACCCATTCTGTTGGCTGTCGCGCTCGAGCTGCTGGCCTCGGCCGTGCATAGCTCCGCCGCACATTGGCTCTACTCCGTCGCGCATGTCGGTTGGATGTTCCGTGTCTTCGGCCGACTCTTGACCTATGCCCTAGTCACGATGGTCTTTACGTTCATGTACGCCTTCATACCCAACACCCGCGTCGATTTCGGGCCGGCGCTCATCGGCGGCGTCACGGCAGGGATCATCTGGGCCCTGGTCGGCTATGCCTTCAGCGCGTTTATCGTCTATTCCTCGCACATGATCGCGGTCTACACCGGTTTTGCGATCGTGCTGACCGCCTTGATCTGGATCTACCTGAGCTGGCTCATCCTGTTGATCGGCGCGCAGCTCGCCTGCTACGCGCAATTCCCGCAATACTTGCGCCACGGCCGTGAGCCCATTGAGGCGATGCAGGTCACTCACCGGCGATAGTCATTTCTTTCAGCAGCACCGATCCGACGCGGGTGCCGCTGCGCACGTCGATATCGTCGCCGACCGCCAAGATGTCCTTGAACATGTCGCACAGGTTTCCCGCGATGGTGATCTCGGCCACCGGGTATTGAATGGCGCCATTTTCGACCCAAAAGCCGGCCGCTCCCCGCGAATAGTCGCCGGTCACCGGGTTCACGCCCTGCCCCATCAATTCGGTCACCAACAGCCCGCCGGCCAAGCGCCCGAGCATCGACTCGAATCCTCCGGAGGCGTTCGGCGCCACCAGCAGATTGTGGGCGCCGCCCGCATTGCCGGTGGTCGCAAGCCCGAGCTTGCACGCGGAGTAGCTGGAGAGAATGTAACCGGTGAGCACGCCGTCGGCGATGAGGTCGCGATCGCGAGTGGCGACTCCCTCCTCGTCGAACGGCGCGCTGGCCATCGCCTTGGGTATGTGCGGGCGCTCGAGAATCGAAAAGCCCGCCGGAAATACCTGCTGTCCGGCCGAATTCAGCAGGAACGAGGATTGCCGGTATTGGTTGCTGCCGCGGATCGCAGCGGTGAAATATCCGAAGAGGCCGCGCGCGATCTCGGGGGTGAACAAGACCGGCGCTCGCCGCGTGCTGAGCTTGCGAGGTCCCAATCGTGCGATGGTGCGCCGCGCACTCTCGCGCCCGACCGCCTCGGCATCCTCCAAGTCGCGCCAGTCCCGAGAGCTCGAGTACCAATAGTCGCGCTGCATGTCCTCTCCGGTGCCGGCGAGCACCACACAGCTCAAGGTGTGCGAGGTGGTCGGATAGCCCCCGATGAAGCCGTGGGTATTCCCATAAACATGCAGCCCTTGATGAGTGCCGACCGTGGCGCCCTCCGAATTGTTGATGCGGGGGTCGAATCCCAGCGCTGCCGCCTCGCAGACCCTCGCGATCTCGATCGCTCGATCGGCGCTGATATTCCAAGGATGCGCGAGATCCAAGTCGGGCGCCGAGCGCGCCATCAGCGACGCGTCCGCCAAGCCCGCACAGGTATCCTCGGCTGTAAACCGCGCAATGCTGCACGCCTTGGCGACGGTCGCACGAACCGCCTCCATGGAAAAATCCGCTGTGCTGGCCGAACCCTTGCGCTTGCCGAAATACACGGTAATGCCCATGCTGCGGTCGCGCTGATGCTCCAGGGTTTCGACTTCGCCGAGTCGCACACCGACCGAAAGCCCGGTATCCTGGCTGACGGCGGCCTCGGCCTGAGAGACCCCCCGCATGCGCGCCTCTTCGAGGGCACGCTCGATAATCGACTCGAGGTCCGCCTGGGCTAGACGCACGGACTGACTGGGCACTGATTCGCTAAGCACGGACATCGTCATCTCCAACACTGCCTTCGAGGATTCCAACCCGTGATTCTACCGGCCTGAGTGGTAGCATGGAGCAATATGACGACCGAGAGCCAAACCGACGATTCCGGGGAAACCGAGGAGCAGCGCCGGAGCAAAAGTGCGCGCAAGCGGGAAGTGGCGTCTCTGCAGGAATTGGGCGTCAAACTCGCCGCGCTGCCGGACCAGGAAATCAAAGCCCTGAATCTGCCCGACAGCCTGTTCGTGGCGTTGCGCGACCTGCGACGCTTACCCTCGCACGGGGCGCAAGTGAGGCAGCGGCAATATATCGGCAAGTTGATGCGCAACATCGACCCGGAGCCGGTATTGGCGAAACTGGCGGAGCGCAAGCAGCGCCACGATTTGGAGATTCGGTATTTCCAGCGAATCGAGCGCTGGCGCGATCGGCTGCTGTCCGAACGTGCCGAGGCTACCGCCGACTTGCTCAAGGAATATCCGCACACGGACGCGGTGGAACTCAAGAGGCTGCTCGATAAGGCCGAACGCGAACGGCTGGAACAGCGCTCCCCGGTGGGCGCCCGGGAGCTTTTTGCGTTTCTACGACAGTTGCTGGGGTAGTCTTTGGTAGACTGACGACCCATGAATGCCGTGGTCGGAATCATTATGGGCTCCGCGTCCGACTGGGAAACGATGCGGGGTGCGGCTGAAACGCTCGAGTCGCTCGGGGTCGCGCACGAGGTGCGCGTGGTGTCCGCGCACCGCACCCCGGACCTGTTGTTCGAATATGCCGCCTCCGCGCGCGCGCGCGGCCTCAAAGCCATCATCGCCGGCGCCGGCGGTGCCGCTCATCTTCCCGGGATGACCGCCGCCAAGACCTCGGTTCCGGTGCTCGGCGTCCCGGTTCAAACGAAGAGCCTGAACGGCATGGATTCCCTGCTGTCCATCGCGCAGATGCCGAGCGGCATACCGGTGGCGACCTTTGCCATCGGCGCGGCGGGCGCCCGCAACGCGGCGCTGTTCGCAGCCGCAATCCTTGCCAACGAAATGCCCGCCGTGCGCACCGCCTTGGATGCATTCCGCGCCGCGCAGACGGCGGCCGTGCTCAACAAGCCCGATCCGCGTCAGCCTTGAGAGCTGTGCGCGTTGGTATCGTCGGTGCCGGACAATTGGGGCGCATGCTGGCGCTCGCCGGCTATCCCTTGGGCATCCGATGCTCGTTCTTGGATCGAAGCGCGGAAGCGCCGGGCGCGCAGGTTGCACCCATACGCGTCGGACCGCTGGAGGATCCGGCTCTGCTCGCAGAGTTGGCGTCGGGTAATGACGTGGTCACTTTCGATTGGGAAAACATCTCAGGCACCGCCCTCGCGCCCTTGGAAAAGCTCACCTCGATCCGCCCCCCGCGTGCTGCGCTCGAGTTATCGCAAGATCGGCTGCAGGAAAAGGCGTTGTTCAAGCGCTTGAAAATCCCCGTGGCCGAGCACGCAAAAATCGACAGCAAGCAGCAGCTGGTGCTCGCTGCGGCCAAACTGGGGGTTCCGGGCGTGCTCAAGACGCGACGCATGGGCTACGACGGCAAGGGCCAAGTCGTGGTGCGGCGCGCGCAGGACATCGAGCCTGCCTGGGATCGGCTCGGCGCCGACGGTTTGATCTACGAGAAATTTCAAGCGTTCACTCGAGAGGTCTCCATCGTGGGCGCGCGCTCGGCAACCGGGAACATCGCCCACTATCCGCTGTCCGCCAACACCCATGGGGACGGCGTCCTGCGCTATGGCGTGGCTCCGTATACCAGCCCCGCCATCGAGCGCAGCGCCAGGGTCTATTTGAAACGCGTCATGACCGCGCTCGACTATGTCGGCGTGCTCGCGCTCGAGTTCTTCGTCGTGAAAGGTCGATTGATCGCCAACGAGATGGCGCCGCGCGTTCACAACTCGGGCCATTGGACCATCGAAGGCTGCGTCACCAGCCAGTTCGAAAACCACCTGCGCGCCATTTGCGATTTGCCGCTCGGCAGCACGCGTGCCTTGGGACACACGGCCATGATCAACTTTCTGGGGGAGCTGCCCGACCGCAAGCGCCTGTTGGAGATCGACGGTCTCGCCTTCCACGATTACGGCAAGGAAGCGCGGCCGGGCCGGAAACTCGGCCATTGCACCATCCTCAAAGCGGGAATCACGGATCGAAACAGGGCGCTCGCGGATGCCCTCAAAATGATCGACTGGTCGTAGTAATAGAACTCGAAATTCACCCAAAAGCGCTCATTCCCGTAGACTGACCGCAAGATGTATTTAGAGCTGTTCAAACTCCGCGAGCTGCCGTTCCGCTTGAGCCCGGACCCGCAGTTCCTTTATCTGAGCAAACAGCACGCGCGCGCCAAAGCGTACATGGAGTCGACGATCTGGTTCACGGATGGGTTCGTGGTGATCACGGGCGAAATCGGTTCCGGTAAGACCACGCTGATCGAAACATTCCTGCGCGAATTGCAAGGCGACGTGGTCGTTGCGCAGATAAACCAGACTCAATTGTCGCCGACGGAGTTTCTGCAGACGATCCTGGTGCAATTCGGCTTCAGCCCCTTCGACATGAAGAAGCCGGAGGTCTTGGCGACCTTGAACCAATTCCTGGTGGAACAGCACGTCAGTGGCCGGAAAGTCTTGTTGATCATCGATGAAGCGCAAAATTTGAGCCACCGAGTGCTCGAGGAGCTGCGCATGCTGTCGGGCATCGAGACCACGAAGGAAAAAGTCCTTCGGATCATCTTGGCGGGCCAACCGGAACTGAATGACAAGCTCAATTCCCGTGAGTTGATACAGCTTGCCCAGCGCGTCCGGCTGCGTTTTCACTTGAGCACGCTGTCGCAAGCCGAGACCAGCGCGTATATCGATCATCGACTCGAGGTCGCAGGCTCGCAGGGACGCAGAATCTTCGACCAAGACACCTACCCCGTGATCTACAAATATACCGGCGGCGTGCCGCGGTTGATCAATACGCTATGCGACACGGCCATGATGGCCGCCTTCAGCCGGGACCGGGATACCGTGACCCTTCAGGATCTCAAGTCCGCGATCGACGAATTGCAATGGGTCGAGTTCAACGCCAACACGGATCGCATGCAAGCGCTCAAAATGGAGCACGCGCCTCCTCCCCATATGAACAAGGGCCCCGTCGTCGGTCGCATTCTACTGGCAAGCGAAGGCAAGACGGTGATGGAGCGCGAGCTGCGGCCGGGTCGACTGGTGATCGGACGCACCGCGGACAACGACATACAAATCGACAGCAAATTCATCAGCCGGCATCATTGCCAAATCGTGACCCAACGCGATTCTTGCCTGATCGAGGATCTGAACAGCACCAACGGCATCTTCGTGCAGTCGAAGCGCGTTCGACGACACAATTTGAACGACGGCGATGTGGTCCAGGTCGGCCAGCACGAAATCATGTATATCGACGAACGCGCGCCGCGTCCGCGCAACGGCGAGGATCCGTCCGGCGCCGACAATGCCCACGAACGCTGAGCGGCGGCGGCGGATTACCGGTTGAGCGTCGGCGACAAGTCGGTGCTCTCGCCCGGATATTCGCGGCTGTGAGCGCGGCAATCCTGCCGGTGCAGGAACACGGTCAGCGCCGCGATCTCGGCGAGAAATCCGATACCAAATGCGATCAAGGCGAACGGACCCGCGGGATCGGCATACACGAGCAGAATCGCCAACGCGCCGATCACCACGTACATTAGCGGTAGAGTTTCATACACTGGTTTAGCAAGGCGCATGGATGCGGACCTCCATGCGCCATGGTAATGCCGCAGCCACCGCAGCGGCGGCTCAATTTGACTTAAGTCAGAAGTCCCTATTCCCGGCCGACCAGCAGCTCCGAGAGGCGCGACAACCAGGAATTGCGCCACCCCTCGACCTGCAGCTGCTCCTTGTGTCGCTTCGATTGGCGCGCCGACTCCGACAGAAGTTCCTTCGGCAGATTGACCTGAAACGTACCCGTCATGGAATTGTCGGACATGGATTCTCCAGCGAGGATGAAACTGCCACCCAGAGTACCGGCAGCGGCGGGTACCGAGATGCGACGCGCCGCACGCTATGGTGTTCCATCCGCAAAGGCCGTCCCATGCGTCGCCAAGATGCGACGAAGCGGCCGAACTATTTTTGCCATAATACGCGGGCCACGCAACAAGACCGCTCTTCGTGAATAAGTCCCCTGTTCCCCGAGCATCCTCTCATCTCCTGGCCACTCCTCATCGCCTGGGATATTTGCTCGTCACCGGATCGGCGCCGGCCTGGAGCTTGGGAGGCTTGTTCACCCGGCTGATCCGTCTGGACCGTGGGCCATGGCTGCATGGCGCGGCCTTTTCGGCGGCGGCGTTAGGGCTCGGCGGCCTCGAATCGACGGCGGCTCTGCAACTAAAAGCGCGGGCAAGACACTCGCGGTCTTGAGCATCCCGCCCGCGCTGCGGCAAGCATCCTGCTACCCCTCCTCCTTGAGGAGCCGCGCGCTGATTCTGGCCGCAGCGGCCCGCCGGCGATAGAGCCGACTACGATGCAAATGCGCAGATTGGCGCCCAGAACCCTAGCCGGTACCCCCCACCGTGAGCGCATCGATGCGCAGTGTGGGTTGCCCGACCCCGACAGGCACCGATTGACCTTCCTTGCCGCAGGTCCCGACACCGGCGTCGAGCCGCATGTCGTTGCCCACCATGCTCACCCGGGTCAGCACATCGGGGCCGTTGCCGATCAGGGTCGCGCCTTTTACCGGGGCGCCGATCTTGCCGTTCTCTATCAAGTAAGCCTCGCTCGCCGAAAACACGAACTTACCGGACGTGATATCCACCTGGCCCCCGCCGAAATTCACCGCGTACAAACCCTTCTCGACCGATGCGATGATCTCCTCGGGCGCACGCGAGCCTGCGCGCATGTAGGTGTTCGTCATGCGAGGCAAGGTCATGTGCGCGAACGACTCGCGCCGGCCGTTGCCGGTCGGGGCCATGCCCATCAGGCGCGCATTCATCTTGTCCTGGATATAGCCCCGCAGCACGCCGTTTTCGATGAGCACCGTGCATTGGGTCGGCGTTCCCTCATCGTCCACGTTCAGCGAGCCGCGCCGCCGGTTCAGCGTGCCGTCGTCCACCACGGTGATTTCGTCGGCGGCGACTTTTTGGCCGATGCGATTCGAGAATGCCGAGGTACCCTTGCGATTGAAGTCCCCCTCCAATCCGTGCCCGATGGCCTCGTGCAGCAAAATGCCCGGCCAGCCGGATCCCAACACCACGGCCATCGAGCCGGCCGGCGCCGGCACCGCTCCGAGATTCACCAGCGCCTGGCGCACCGCCTCGCGCCCATATGCGAACGGTTCCTCGCCGCGCAGCAATTCATCCAGGCCAAATCGCCCGCCGCCGCCGCTGTATCCCTGTTCCCGCCGGCCATTTTGTTCGACGATGACGGACACGTTGATGCGCACCAAAGGCCGCACGTCGGCCGTCAGCGATCCGTCGCTCGAGGCGACCAGGACGACCTCGTGCACCGCGGCCAGCGAGGCCATGACTTGCTTGACTCGCGGATCGATGCGCCGAGTTTGCGCATCGATCCGCATCAGCCAATCCACCTTGTCCTCATCGCGCATCGCATCGAGCGGGTCCACGGGCAGGTACAACCGGTGCGTGAGCGGTCGTTCCCACGCCCTGACCGCACCGCTGCCGCCGCTGCGCGCGATAGCGCGCGCCGCATCCGAAGCTTCCAACAGCGCAGGCAAAAATACCTCGTCCGTGTAGGCAAAGCCGGTCTTCTCGCCGCTGATCGCACGTACACCGACGCCCTGCTCTATGTTGTGGGAGCCTTCCTTGACGATGCCATCCTCGAGCGACCACGATTCCTCGCGCGACAGCTGGAAATACAAATCGGCGTAGTCCACGCCCCGGCTCATCACCTTGCCGAGCACCGAAGACAGGCGGCCTTCGTTCAACCCCGATGGCTCCAGGATCATTTTCTCCGCGACGTCGAACGAGGGTACGGCGCTCATGGTTGCCTGGCCGCGACGTCGGGCAATCCGAGTCGACGATTGTCGAGCGCGGGAAAGCGCGCCCGTGTTTCCGCCAGTTTCGCCCTGTCGATGTCCGCTGTGATCACTCCAGTACCCTTTGGCAGGCGCGCGAGCACCTCGCCCCAATAATCGACGATCAACGTATCGCCATAGGTTTCCCGGCCGCTCGTATGCTTGCCGCTTTGCGCCGGCGCCACCACGTAGCACAGATTTTCGATCGCCGCGCGCGCAGCAGCGTCTCCCAGTGCGCGCGTCCCGTCGGCACCGTGAACGCCGCCGGCATCGCCAGCCATTCCGCGCCCTGAGCCACCAGATCCCGGTACAGCTCGGGAAAGCGCATGTCGTAGCACACGGACAGCCCCAGCCTTCCGACCGGAGTGTCCGCGACCGCCGCGGCGCGACCCGGCGTCACGTGCGCGGACTCCAGATACCGCTCGTTGCGGCCGGGAATGGTCACGTCGAACAGGTGAATTTTGTCGTAGCGCGCGACGCGCTTACCGTGGGCATCGTACAACAGAGAGGCATTGGCGACTCGATCCGGAGAGTCGCTCTTGAGGACGGCGCTGCCGCCCAGGATCCACAGCTTGAGCTGCCGGGCGGTGTCGCTGAGAAATGCCTGCACCGGCCCGTCGCCGTCGGCTTCGGCCACTTGCAGCTTGTCAGCGTCGCGCAGTCCGATAAAGGAAAAATTCTCCGGCGTGCCTGCCGGAGAATTTCTCCTTCATCGGCCTTCGCGACGCCGACAAGCCGCCATGGCCGAGACCAACGGTGCGGGGCCGATCCAGGATTTTCTGAGCCGACACCGCCCGGCGGCTCGGAACTGTGGATCCTCGGCGGCAGCGCCGTCCTCAAGAGCGGCGCGACGGGCGCGTCGCGAACGCCTCGCTGGTGTACGACGCGACCGGCAAGCGCGTCGCGCGCTACGACAAGATCCACCTGTTCGACGTCGACATGCCCGGCGCGCGACGAACAGTATCGCGAGCGCGCACGTCGACGCCGGGGCGCGACGTGGTGCGTCGCCGACACGCCGGTCGGGCCGGCTCGGGCTGTCGGTGTGCTACGACATGCGCTTCCCGGAGCTGTACCGGCAGCTGGTGGCCGGGGCGCCGGATGCTGGTGATGCCGGCGGCGTTCACGGTGCCGACCGGCCGGGCGCACTGGGAGACGCTGCTGCGGGCCCGCGCCGATCGAGAACCTCTGCTACGTCGTGGCCGCCGCGCAAGCGGCATGCACACCAACGGCCGCGAGACCTACGGCGATACGCTGATCGTCGACTACTGGGGCCGGGTGCTGGCGCGCCTGCCACAGGCTGCGGCGTGGTCACGGCCGAGATCGACCTGGCGACGCAGGCCGAGACGCGGCGCGCGCTTTCCCGCGCTGGAGAACCGCCGGCTCGGACCTGCCCAGACGTCCGACGGACCGGTGCCAACTTGAGCGCCGATCCGCTCGACGTCGCGTGAAAGAATGATTCTGGCGCCCTCCGGCCTCGACGAAGGCGCGCCTGTCGACGGTGCTCGGCACGATGCATGAGCCGCGGCGTGGACTACGCCGATCTGTATTTCCAGCTCTCGCGCGACGAGTCCTGGTCGCTCGAGGACGGCATCGTCAAGGAGGGCGCGCACAGCATCGAGCAGGGCGTGGGCGTGCGCGCGATCACCGGCGAGAAGACCGGCTTTGCCTACTCCGACGAGATGCTGTTGCCGGCGCTCGAGGAGGCTCCGATGCGGCGCGCGCCATCGCGCGCAGCGGCGGCAGCGGTGCGGTGCAGGCCGTGGCAGCGACCGCTCACGCACCGGCTGTACCTGCCGTCGATCCGCTCGATGCCATGCGCGATGAGCGACAAGGTCGCGTGGCTGATGCGCATCGACGCGCGACGCGCGCGCATCGATCCGCGCGTCAAGCAGGTGATGGCGCTCGCTGGCCGCGGTCCACGAGGTCGATCCTGATCGCCTCGAGCGACGGCACGCTGGCCGCCGACGTGCGGCCGCTGGTGCGCATCAACGTCACGGTCATCGTCGAACAGAACGGCCGGCGCGAGCAGGGCTACAGCGGCGGCGGCGGCCGCTTCGGCCTCGATGGCTGCTGCGCGGCGACGCGCCGCTCGCACATGGGCGCGAAGCGGTGCGCCAGGCGCTGGTCAATCTCGAGGCGGTGGCCGGCGCCGGCCGGCACCATGACCGTGGTGCTGGGCCGGGCTGGCCCGGCATCCTGCTGCACGAGGCCATCGGCCACGGCCTCGAAGGCGACTTCAACCGCAAGGGCACCTCGGCGTTCTCGGACCGCATCGGCGAGAAGGTGGCGCGCCGACGGCGTCACGGTGGTGGACGACGGCACGCTCGCCGGCGGCGCGGCTCGCTTGAACGTCGACGACGAGGGCACGCCGACCCAGTGCACGACGCTGATCGAGAACGGCGTGCTGAAGGGCTACATGCAGGACAAGCTGAACGCGCGGCTGATGGGCATGGCGCCGACCGGCAACGGCCGGCGCGAGTCCTTCGCGCACATGACCCTGCCGCGCATGACCAACACCTACATGCTCGCCGGCTCGCGCGCGCCCGAGGAGATCATCGCCTCGGTCGAGCAAGGGCCTGTACGCGGTGAACTTCGGCGGCGGCCAGGTGGACATCACGTCGGCAAGTTCGTGTTCTCGGCGAGCGAGGCCTACCTGATCGAGAACGGCAAGATCGGCGCCGCCGGTCAAAGGCGCGACACTGATCGGCAACGGTCCGGATGTGCTGACGCGCGTGAGCATGGTCGGCAACGACCTGAAGCTCGACGGCGGCGTCGGCACCTGCGGCAAGGAAGGCCAGTCGGTGCCGGTCGGCGTCGGCCAGCCGACGCTGCGCATCGATGCGCTGACGGTGGGCGGCACCGGCTAGGGTTCTGACGCCAATCTGCGCATTCGCACCTGGATTCCAGGTGTTGCGCCGCCATTCCGATTGAGGCAGAATGATCGGGCGGTATCGTCAAGGAAGAAACTCTGTCAGGGAAGCAGGATGCATCACCGCAGCGCGGGCGGGACGCTGAGACCGCAGGGCATCTTGCCCGCGCTTTTAGTTGCAGAGCCGCCGTCGATTCGAGGCCGCCGACCCTAACGCCGCCGCCGAAAAGACCGCGCCATGCAGCCGTGGCCCACGGTCCGGAGGATCGGCCGGTGAATAAGCCTCCCAAGCTCCAGGCCGCGCCGATCCTGTGTCGAACAAATCTCTCCCTGGCCGATAGGCGGGTCATTGGTGATGAGAGGATGCTCGGGGAACGGGGACTTATTTCACGAAGAGCGGTCTTGTTGCGTGGCCCGCGTATTATGGCAAAAATAGTTCGGCGCTGCGTCACATCCTCGGCAATCGCGTGGGGCGGCCTCTTTCGGATGGACCACCGTAGCGTGCGGCGCGTCGCATCTCGGAACCCGGGCGGCTCGGTACTCTGCTCCAGCTTCATCCTCGACGGAGATCCATGGCCGACAAATCAATGACAGGAACGTTTCAGATCAATCTGCCGAAGGAATTTGTCGGAGTCGCGCGCTAACCGAAGCGAAAGAGCGACAGCTGCAGGTCGAGGGGTGGCGAAATTCCTGGTTGTCGCGCCTCTCGGAGTTGCTGGTCGGCCGAGAGTCGGGACTTCTGATTTTAAGTCAAATTGCGCCGCCGCTGCGGCGGCAGCGGCATTACCATAGCGCATGGAGGATCCGTCCATGCGCCTGGCTCGACCGGTGTATGAAACTTGCCGCTGATCTATGTGGTGATCGGCGCGTTGGCGATATTGCTCGTTTATACCAATCCCGCGGGTCCCACGCCGTGATCGCGTTCGGTATCGGATTTCTCGCCAGATCGCGGCGCTGACCGTGTTCTTGCGGCGTCAGGATTGCCGCGCACTCAGCCGCGAATATCCCGGCCAGACCATCAACCTGTCGTCGGCGTTCGACCGGTAATCCGCCGCAGCCGCTCGGCGTTCTTCGATTTCGGTGTCGGACGGTCCTAGCCGTTGCGCGCACGCGGCGCGCGTTCATCGATGTACATGATTTCGTGTTGGCCGACCTGAACGACATCGCCGTCGTTCAAATTATACCGCCGAACGCGTTTCGACTGCACGAAATGCCGTTGGTGCTGTTGAGATCCTCGATGAGGCACGAATCGCCCTGGGTGACGATTTGGCAGTGATGCCGGCTGATGAATTTGCTGTCGATCTGTATGTCGTTATCCGCGGTGCGTCCGATCACCAGTCGACCCGGCCGCAGCTCGCGCTCCAGCAGCGTCTTGCCGTCGCTTGCCAGCAGAATGCGGCCGACCGGCGCCCCTGGTCGTATGGCGGAGGGCGCCGTGCTCCAATTTGAGCGCTTGCATGCGATTGGTGTTGGCGTTGAATTCGACCCATTGCAATTCGCCGATCGCGGCCTGAGATCCTGAAGGGTCACGGTATCCCGGTCCATGCCGAACGCGGCCATGATGCAGGTGTCGCATAGCGTGTTGATCAGCCGAGGCACGCCGCCCGTAAATCTGTAGATCGCGGGGTAGGTGTCTTCCTCGAAGATCTGCCGTCCCGGGACCGGCGACCTCGAGTCGATGATCGATGTACGCGCTGGTCTCGGCTTGCGACAGCGTGCTCAGGTGAAAACGCAGGCGAACGCGCTGCGCGAGCTAGATCAGCTCGCGGGAATTGAGCTTGTCGTTCAGTTCCGGTTGGCCCACCAGGATGATCCGCAGGACTTTTCCTTCGTGGTCTCGATGCCCGACAACATGCGCAGCTCCTCGAGCACCCTGTTGCTCAAATTTTGCGCCTCATCGATGATCAGCAGGACTTTGCGGCCGTTGACGTACTGTTCGACCAGGAATTGGTTCAACGTCGCCAAGGACCTCCGGTTTCTTCATGTCGAAGGGGGTGAAGCCGAACTGCACCAGGATCGTCTGCAGAAACGCCGTCGGCGACAGCTGAGTCTGGTTTATCTGCGCGACGACCACGTCGCCCTGCAACTCGCGCAGGAATGTCTCGATCAGGGTGGTCTTCCCGGCGCCGATTTCGCCGGTGATCACCACGAACCCGTCGGTGAACCAGATCGTCGACTCCATGTACGCTTTGGCGCGCGCATGCTGTTTGCTGAGATAAAGGAACTGCGGGTCCGGGCTCAAGCGGAACGGCAGCTCGCGGAGTTTGAACAGTTCTAGATACATCGTGCGGTCAGTTCGCGGGATGAGAGCGGTCGAAGCGCGAGAATGACGACGACCATTCGATTAATTTCAGGGCCTTCGCCAGCGCCCTGTCTCGATCCGCGATGCCCGCCTTGAGGATGGTGCAATGGCCGAGATTTCGGCCCGGCCGCGCCTCCTTGCCGTAATCGTGGAACGCGAGACCGTCGATTTGCAACAGGCGCTTGCGGTCGGGCAGCTTCCCAAGAAAATTGATCATGGCCGCATGTCCCAAGGCGCGCGTGCTGCCAAGCGGCAGATCGCAAATGGCGCGCAGGTGGTTCTCGAACTGGCTGGTGACGCAGCCCTCGATGGTCCAATGGCCCGAATTGTGGACGCGCGGCGCCATCTCGTTGGCGATCAATCGGCCCCGCACGACGAAGAACTCGACGCGAGCACCCCGACATAGTCGAGCGCGGTCATGACGCGCTTCAGATAGACCCTGGCGCTGCGCTCGCTGGGCGGGCTCGGTACGGCGCCACGCTATAGCGCAGAACGCCGTCCCCGTGGGTGTTCGCGGACAGCGGATAGTAGACAATGTTCCCGGCCGCGGAGCGGGCGCCCACGATGGAGACCTCGCGGTGAACGCTTGAAATTTCTCGTAGATCAGACCGTCGGCGCCGAGCCGAGTCCCAGGCCGGCTCGATGTCCCGCGCGCGCCGCACCACGAATTGGCCTTGCCGTCGTAGCCCAGGCGCCGCGTCTTCAGCACGCCCGGAACCGCCAGCTTGGCGGCCGCGCGCACCAATTGCTGCGCTGTCGACCTTGCGTGGTCCGCCACGGGATCTTCAAGCGCTTGAACAACGCCTTTTCCTGCAGCCGATCCTGGGACACCTCGAGCGCAGCACGCGGAGGCCGGATCGAGGTGAGCTTCTCCAGGGGCGCGAGCGCGGAGCCTGAAATGTTTTCCCAATCGAAGGTGACCACGTCGTTGTCCGATGCCAACTCTGCGAGCAGTGCCGCATCCTCCAGCGGTCCGACCAATATGGGCGCGACCTGCGCGCCCGGCGCCTCGGCGCTGCGATCCAAAAACGAGCAGCGGATGCCCAGCGGATAGCCGGCGAGCGCCAGCATGCGCCCCAGTTGTCCGGCACCGACGATACCGACGCGCAAGGCTCTCAAGGCTGACGCGGATCGGGCTTGTTGATCACGGCCGCCGTCTGCGCGGCACGGAACGCATCCAAGTGCGGCGCGCAATGCGGGCATTTCGTTGGCAAGGATCGCGGCGGCGAACAGCGCGGCGTTGCGGCGCCGGCCGCGCCGATGGCGAAGGTCGCGACCGGTACGCCGCTCGGCATCTGCGCGATGGAAAGCAGGGAATCGATGCCGTTCAGGCTCTTGGTTTGAACCGGAACGCCGAGCACCGGAACCGGGGTCTTGGCGGCGGTCATTCCGGGAAGATGAGCGGCTCCGCCGGCGCCGGCGATGATGGCTTTGAGGCCGCGCTCACGCGCCGAGGCGGCATATTCGAACAACAAGTCGGGCGTGCGATGCGCCGAGACCACGCGCACCTCGTGCGCCACCCCGAGCGACTCGAGAATGTCAGCCGCGCCCCGCATCGTTTCCCAGTCGGACGCGGAGCCCATAATGATTCCGACCACGGCTTTCATGGATCGTCAGTCTACCAAAGACTACCCCAGCAACTGCCGTCAGAAACGCAAAAAGCTCCCGGGCACCCACCGGGGAGCGCTGTTCCAGCCGTTCGCTTTCGGCCTTGTCGAGCAGCGCTGCAGTCCGCCGCGTCCGCATGCGGATATTCCTGCAGCAATTCTCGAGCGGTCGCCTCGGCAGTTCGGACAGCAGCCGGTCGCGCCAGCGCTCGATTTGCTGGAAATGGCGGATTTCCAGATCGTGGCGCTGCTTGCGCTCCGCCAGTTTGGCCAATACCGGCTCCGGATCGATGCTGCGCATCAATTTGCCGATGTACTGCCGCTGCCTGACTTGCGCACCGTGCGAGGGCAGGCGGCGCAGGTCGCGCAACGCGACAAACAGATTGTCCGGCAAATTCAGGGCCTTGATTTCCTGATCCGGAAGGGCGGCGAGTTTCACGCCCAATTCCTGCAAGGACGCCGCATCGCGCTTGCGGGCGCTTTTGCTCAAGCGCTGCTCCTCGGTTTCGCCGGAATCGCCGGCTTCATTCTCGCTCCTCATATTCCCCATGCTATCACTCGGGCCGGTAGAATCACGGTTAATCTAGATGGCATGCTGGAGATACGATGGCCGTGCCTGCGAGTCCGTGCCTAGTAGTCCGTGCGTCTAGCCCAAGGGGACCTCGAGTCGATCATCGAGCGCGCCCTCGAGGAAGCGCGGGCGCGCGGCGCCTCTCAGGCCGAGGCGGCCGTCAGCCAGGATACCGGTCTTTCGGTCAGCGTGCGACTGGGCGAGGTGGAGACCCTGGAGCATCAACGCGACCGCAGCATGGGCATTACGGTGTATTTCGGGCAGCGCAAGGGTTCGGCCAGCACCGCCGATTTTTCCCTGGACGCGGTTCGCGCGACCGTCGCCAAGGCCTGCAGCATCGCCCGGTTTACGGCGGAGGACGACTGCGCCGGGCTTGGCGGAGCCTTCGCTGATGGCGCGCTCGCCGCCCGATCTGGATCTGTCGCATCCATGGAATGTCAGCGCGGATCGTGCGATCGAGATCGCCAAAACCTGCGAGGCGGCGGCGCTGGCATTCGACCGGCGCATCAACAATTCGGAGGGTGCCTCGGTCGGCACCCACCAAGGGCTTCATGTCTACGGCAATACGCACGGCTTCATCGGCGGCTATCCGACCACCTCGCACAGCTTGAGCTGCGTGGTGCTCGCCGGCACCGGGGAGGACATGCAGCGCGACTATTGGTATACGAGTTCGCGGGACTGGCGCGAGCTGCAGGATGCGGAGGCGGTCGGGCGCGAAAGCGCACGGCGCACCATCGCCCGCCTGGGGCCCCGCAAGCTCAGCACGCGGCGCGCGCCGGTGCTTGTTCAGTCCCGAGATGGCGCGCGGGCTCTTCGGATATTTCAGCGGGGCGATACGCGGCAGCAGCCAGTATCGGCAATCCTCGTTCCTGCTCAATTCGGCCGGACAGCAGGTATTTCCCAGAGGGATTTTCGATTGTCGAGCGCCCGCACATCCCCAAAGCGATGGCCAGCGCGCCGTTCGACGAGGAGGGGGTCGCCACTCGCGACCGCGAACTCATCGCCGACGGCGTGCTTACCGGCTACATTCTCTCCAGCTACTCGGCGCGCAAGCTGGGCTTGCGACCACCGGCAATGCGGGCGGGGCGCACAATCTTCTGGTGGCGCCGAACACCTCCGGGGGATTCGAGGCGATGCTGGGACGCCTGGGCAGCGGGCTGCTGGTGACCGAATTGATGGGCCAGGGAGTGAACCCGGTGACCGGCGACTATTCGCGCGGAGCGGCGGGCTTTTGGGTCGAATACGGCGCCATTCAGTACCCGGTGGCCGAGATCACCATTGCCGGGAACCTGCGCGAGATGTTCAAGGACATCGTTGCGGTCGGCGACGATATCGACGTGCGCAGCGGCATCCGCGTCGGATCGGTGCTATTGAATGAAATGACCGTCGCCGGCGAGTGATGCGGCACGCTGGCGCACGATCCGACGCCTCAGGGTCCGGCCGCTCGCCAGTCGGCCGGTGGCGCAGGTAACGCGGGAATTGCACGTAGCAGGCGAGCTGCGCGCCGATCAGCAGGATGAGCCAGCTTACGTAGATCCACAGCAACGCGGTCATCACGATCGCGAAGCCGGTGTAGACCGCGATCATGTGCGAGGAATAGACGATGAACGCGCTGAGCGCGGCCGACCAGGGCCCAAACGATGCCCGCCGTAACGCCGCCGATGAGCGCCGGCCGCAAATCGACATGGGTGTTGGGAATGAACGCGTACATGAACGTGAAGACCAGCGTGACGATGGCGTACGGCAGGAGCTGACCCATGAAACGGAATGCCCAAGCGAGATGCGCGAAGGAGTACAGCCAGTGGGCGGCTGGGCTGTATCGGCCGAGGCCAGTAGCTCGAGCGCGACCGCCAACAGAATCGGCCCCGCGATCATGACGCTCAAGAGTTCGGTCAAGCGCCGCGCCGAAGCTGCGCGGCCGGTCGATGCGCCAGACGAAATTGAAGCTCGCCTCCACCTTTTGAATGGTGCTAAAGGCGGTGTAGAGGAGCATCGCGAAACCGATCGAACCGAGCAGTTCGCCGCGCATGTTCTCGACGAATTGCATGACGGTTTCGGTGAGCGGACCTTCCGCATGGCCCAAGGGGCGGAAGAACTCATGCAGGACGAATCTCAAGTCGGAGTGCGCGCCGAGGCGCTTGAGGACCGCAAAGAGGAACACCATCAGCGGCACCAGGGACAGGAGTGTCGTGTACGCCAAACTCATGGCCTGGGTGTCGATGTCACCCGCCAGCCAGTCGCGCAGCAGGGCGGTCGGATAGCGCAGCGCGTAAAATACCGTCCCCCAGGGTCGGCGCAAATCACGGGATTTTCGCCCCAGTTTTTCGTCGAGATGTTCAAACGACACGAGCAAGCCGGGCCCCGGCGGTCAGGCGGTCAGCAATTCGAGCGCCTTGCGATAATTATCGCTGGTGCGCGCAATGACCTCCGGCGGCAAGTGCGGCGCCGGGGGTTTCTTGTTCCAGTCCATGGATTCCAGATAGTCGCGCACAAACTGCTTGTCGAAGCTCGGCGGGCTGATGCCGGGCCTGTCAGGCCCCGGCCAGAAGCGCGACGAATCGGGCGTCAGGGCCTCATCGATAAGCAGCAGATTGCCGCTTGTCGATGCCGAACTCGAATTTGGTGTCGGCGATGATGATCCGCGCGCGCGCGCGTGCTTGGCCGCAATCGTAGACCTGCAGCGCTATGCGCCGGATTTCTCCGCGCATGCCGCCGGCCCAGCAGCCTGACCGTCGGCTCGAAGTCGATATTTTCGTCGTGCCGTCCGGTCGGCGCCTTGGTGGCCGGCGTGAAGATCGGTTCGGGCAGCCTGCCGCCAGCTTCAGTCCGGCGCGGCAGCACGATGTCGCAGACGGTGCCACGCTACTGGTAATCCTTCCAGCCAGAGCCGATCAGGTAGCCGCGCACCACCGCTTCGATGGGCAGCGGGCTTCAGCTTCCTCACCAGCATGGCGCGGCCGGCGAGCGCGCCCGCTCCGCCGGATCCTGGATCGAAGTCCGCGAGCGCGCAGTCGGTCAGATGGTTGGCGACCAAATGTTGCGGTCTTGCCGAACCAGAAGCGCGAGATCCGTGAGCACTCGCCCTTGTGCGGGAATCGGGTCCGGCAGCACCACATCGAAGGCCGACAATCGGTCGGTGGTGACGATCAGCAGATGATCGGCATCGACATCGTAGATGTCGCGCACCTTGCCCTGATGAATCCTGCGCAGACTGCGATTGGGACTCGAATAAGGCGGCGATTTCGAAAACGGTTCCATGAGCGAGGCGGCTGCTACCATTGCGGAGTGGAAGGTCGGCGATTGTGGCGGGGCGGATCGGATAGGTCAACGCGAATGGCATGGAACGGTACATTGTTTGGCGCATTGGGCGGCTTGTTGATGACCAGAAGCGTCTGGGGCGCCGTGATCGGCGCCATCGTCGGGCAGATGTTCGATCAGAGCGGGCGACTGAGCGGGGGGCGGGCGCCGAAGCGTCGAGCCGCGGCGGTACCCGAGGTTTTTTTCCGCACCACCTTTGAGACTCATGGGTCACGTCGCCAAATCCGACGGAAGGGTGTCGGAGGCGGAGATCGATGCGGCGCGACGGCTCATGCAGGAATTGCGATTGGGTCCGCGCGACATCGGCGTCGCGATCGAGTGCTACAGGGCCGGGAAGTCGGCGGCCTTCGATGCCGGTTTGCGGGTGGAGCAGCTGCGCGAAGCCTGTGGATTGCGCTACGACCTGCTGCGCGCCTTCATGGAATTGCAATTGCGGGCGGCGCTGGCCGGCAACGGCATCTCGCAATCGGCGCGCAGGCATCTTGTCTTCGGGTGGCGGCGGAGCTCGGCATGTCGCCACTCGAATTTCCACATGGAATCCGCCGTGCGCACCCGGCAACAGGCGGCGGCCGACGGCCGGTCCTGACCCCGCGCAAAAGCCGTAGGCCGATTGCTACGCGGAACTCGAGGTCGGTGCGGAACAAGCGATCAAGAGGTCACCAAGGCTTATCGACGGCAGATGAGCCGCCATCATCGCGAAAAGCTGGTTGCCAACGGGTTACCGGAATCGATGGCGCAGGTCGCCAAGGAAAAGACGCAGCGCATCCAGGAAGCCTACGAGGCGATACGCGCGGCGCGCGGCATGCGTTGATCGAGCGCGGCGGGGCGCGGACCCGCGCCGGCGCTACTCGTAGTTCTCCGTCGTCCTCGCTTCGTCCTCGTCGCGCTTTGCGGCGCGCGCGCTTTTGCCGGCCGGCGCATTGGCATTCGTGCCGGGCTTCACCGGAACGATCAGCGGCCGCGTCTTGACCTTGGGACGCGCGTTGAACACGACGATGGTCTTGCCGGTGGCGCGCAGCAGTCCTTGTTCCTCCAGGACTTTGAGCACGCGTCCCGCCATTTCGCGCGGGCACCCACCAAGCGCGACAATTCCTGCCGGCTGACCTTGATTTGCATGCCTTCCGGATGCGTCATCGCATCCGGCTCTCCGCACAGGTCCATGATGGCGTGCGCCACGCGCCCGGTGACGTCCACGAAGGCGAGATCGCCGAGTTTGCGGTTGGTTCGATCGAGCCGGGTGGCGAGCTGGGTGGCCAATTCGAATATCAGCCCGGGACTTTCGGCGGCAATTTGCCGTACCGCGGATAGGTCATTTCCGCCAGCTCGGATTGCTGACGGGTACGCACCCATGCGCTGCGGGTCGGCTGTTCGT
>CAWEZY010000011.1:0-297058 GCA_963813755.1 uncultured Gammaproteobacteria bacterium
CGACACCGTCTGGGTTGGGAGGTTGACCGAGTTTCTCGGTCAGCCAAAACGCCGATCGAGCTCAGTTGCTCTACTTGATCCAAGAGATGTGGGGATGCGGTTCCATACGACCGGATCGATCAGATAAAACTCTTAAGTTCGAAGTGAGAAACGTTCAGTATCTGGTATCAAGAGTGATACCGCATTTCGAAGCGTTCCCACTGATGTCATCGAAGCAGATGGATTTCGACAGATTTGCAAGAGTCTGCCGTGTCATCAGCGACGGTCGGCATCGAGAACTCGAGGGTTTTAGCAAGATCGTCCGGCTAGCGATGGAGATGAATCCATCGGGCAAACGAAAATACTTCGGCAACGAGATACTCAGCTCGGTGCAATCAGGTGAACGTATAGTCTATGCCGCGAGTAATCGTGGAAATCATGAAGTTCCGACCTGCACGAATGGCGTAACGCTGGCCCCACTGTCTCGACCCGAGACTCAGTGAACTTGAAATCGCTGTGAAGATGCGGCGTAGCTGCGGAAAGACGGAAAGACCCCGTGAACCTTTACTATAGCTTTACACTGAACTTTGAATTTGTTTGTGTAGGATAGCTGGGAGCCTACGAAGTGGGGACGCTAGTTCTCATGGAGGCAACCTTGAAATACCAGCCTGACAACTTCGCAGTTCTAACCTTGGCCCGTAATCCGGGTTGGGGACAGTGTATGGTGGGTAGTTTGACTGGGGCGGTCTCCTCCCAAAGAGTAACGGAGGAGTGCAAAGGTACCCTCAGCGCGGTCGGTCATCGCGCATAGAGTGCAATCGCATAAGGGTGCTTAACTGTGAGACGGACATGTCGAACAGGTACGAAAGTAGGTGATAGTGATCCGGTGGTTCTGTATGGAAGGGCCATCGCTCAACGGATAAAAGGTACTCCGGGGATAACAGGCTTATTCCTCCCAAGAGTCCACATCGACGGAGGAGTTTGGCACCTCGATGTCGGCTCATCACATCCTGGGGCTGTAGCAGGTCCCAAGGGTATGGCTGTTCGCCATTTAAAGTGGTACGCGAGCTGGGTTCAGAACGTAGACAACACTGCGTTGCCAGAAAGTAATTTCTGGAAAAATAAAGTTGGCTCATATCGGTGAAGCCCTCCTGAAGACGAACTGACTTCAAAGGGTAATACCGAGGGAAGGCGGATAATTTATGGACGCTACGGTCCTTGCTTATATCGCTGGTTTCCTAGACGGTGACGGCAGTATTTTCTTTCAGCTGGTAAGACGAAAGGATTACTGCTTTGGATATCAGGTAAGAACGTCTATTGCCTTCTATCAGAAGACGGAGAATGAACGAATTCTCCAATGGCTGAAGGAGCAGTTCTTATCTGGATACATACGATGCCGAAAAACGGGAATCAGTGACTATACGATCGTGGAACCTAAGGAAGTTCGAAAGGTTCTCGAGCTGTTACAACCCTATGTGCGCCTAAAAGAGGAGCATGTGCGGTTGGGCTTGCGGATCTTGGATGAAATTCCAAGGGCAGTTGATGCGGTGAAACTAGTTTCATTGTGCCGGCTGGTCGATCGATTTCGAACCATCAACTATTCAAAGAAGCGAGTCATCACTTCTGCGGTTGTTGAAGAGTTTCTGAAGTCACGTGGTTATCTTGCCCCTGTAGAGACTGATCCATTAAGGAGAGAGTCGTTGGACCATTCAACGGCTAACACGCCAACCGCCTTCGTCGCAAGCGAAGGATGAAGGTATAGTCCATGCCACCAGAAACGGTGGAATCACATGCGTGAGACAGTTCGGTCCCTATCTTCCGTAGCCGTTGGAGATTTGAGGGTGAGTTGCTCCTAGTACGAGAGGACCGGAGTGAACGTATCTCTGGTGTTCCGGTTGTCACGCCAGTGGCACTGCCGGGTAGCTATATACGGACGGGATAACCGCTGAAAGCATCTAAGCGGGAAGCCCCCCCCAAGATTAGATCTCCCTAGACCTTTAAGGTCTCTAAAGGGCCGTCGAAGACTACGACGTTGATAGGCTGGGTGTGTACGCGCAGTAATGCGTTTAGCTAACCAGTACTAATTGCCCGTGAGGCTTGACCATATAACACCCAAGCGATTTGTCCTAACGTACGAATCGTGATTGGGAACTGACTTGAATGCGACTAAACGTCGAAACAAATTGTGCGAATAGCTAACGGGGGTTAGACATGACTAGCCCCCGTTGCGACCGGTTTGCCTGGCGGCCATAGCGAGCGGGAACCACCCGATCCCTTTTCGAACTCGGAAGTGAAAACGCTCTGCGCCGATGCTAGTGTCGACTTTGTCGATGTGAAAGTAGGTCACTGCCAGGCTCTTAATTTGATGAAAGCAACCCCCCTCGGCGCAAGTCGGCGGGGGTTTTTTTTGCTCTTCAGAAGCTTGCCGTATTTACGGTCAAATGATATGGTTTAGCCATATGAAGACGACGCTGGACATGGACGAGGAGCTGCTGCGTCGAGCCAAGCAGCTCGCCGCCGCCGAGGGCGTCTCGTTGCGTACCTTTGTGGAGGATGCGCTGCGAGCACGCATGCTGCCTGCGCCGGGCGGCCGAAAGCCGTTCAAGCTTGCGCTCCCGGTGGTCGAGGGACGCAAGCCCCCCGCAGTGGACATCGGCGACCGCGATGCGCTCTACGATTTGATGGAGCGTGAGTGATCGCGGTAGACACGAATGTCCTCATTTACTCGCATCGGCGCGAATCCGCTCATCACGAAATCGCTCTGGGCAAGATTACGGCGATCGCCGAAAGCGATGCGCCGTGGGGACTGCCGGTATTCTGTTTGGCGGAGTTCGTCCGGGTCGTGACCCACCTGCGGGTGTTCGATCCGCCGAGCTCGCTCGCCGAGGCGTTGGACTTCCTCAGCCAATTGCTCCAGAGTCCCTCGGTTCGCTTGTTGAACCCAACCGCCGGATATGCGGCCGCTTTTAGAGACGCCTGCATCGCAGGCGGCGTTCGCGGGAATCTCGCCTTTGACGCTCAGATAGCCGCCGTGTGCCGCGAGCACGGCATCGATCAGCTGCTCACCGCAGATCGCGACTTCGCACGTTTTCCCAACCTGCGGATTGCCGAGCTGACGGGATGATGAACGAACGCAAAGTCGCCATAATCGCGACCTCTTTTCGCATGCCGGGGACTACTCCGGATCGCTTTTGGGAAGACCTGCTCGCCGCCCGCGATCTGGTCTCCGAGGTCGCGCCGGGGCGCTGGTCCAAGGATGCTTATTGGCATCCCGACAAGGCCCATCCGGGCACTGCCTACACTTTTGCCGCGGGATCGATCGGCGATATCGCTGGATTCGACGCCGGCTTCTTTGCGATCTCGCCTCGAGAGGCCGCGTTGATGGACCCGCAGCAGCGCTTGCTCCTGGAAATGAGCTGGGAGACGTTCGAGAACGCCGGCATTCCCCCATCGACTCTGCGAGGCAGCGATTGCGGCGTGTACGTCGGGATTTCGACGACTGATTATTCCTACCGGTTCGCCGAGGATTTGGCCGCCGTCGATTCCTCTTTCGCCACCGGCAACACCGCGAGCATTGCGGCCAATCGGCTCTCTTATATTTATGACCTGCGCGGACCGAGCATGGCGATCGACACCGCCTGCTCCTCCTCGCTGGTCGCCTTTCACCAGGCGTGCCGCTCCATCGTCTCGGGCGAGATCACTCAGGCGCTGGTGGGGGCCGTCACCCTGCATCTGCACCCGCTGTGTTTCTTGTCTTTTTCGAAGGCCTCAATGCTGTCGCGACAGGGCCGCTGCCGGGTGTTCGATGCCTCCGCCGACGGCTATGTGCGCTCCGAAGGCGGGGGTCTGTTCCTGCTGAAGGATTACGATCGCGCGGTTGCCGACGGCAACCCCATCCTCGCGGTGGTGGCGCACACGATCGTGAATACCGACGGCGCCAAGTCCGGCATCACGGTGCCCAGTGCGGCGGCTCAGACCTCGCTGCTCAAGAACGCCTATCTGCAGGCCGGTATCGATCCGGCGCAAATCGATTACATCGAAGCGCACGGCACCGGCACCGCGGTGGGCGATCCCGTCGAGACGCGCGCCTTGGGCGAGGCATTGGGGCAGCATCGGCCGCGGACGCAGCCGTTACCGATCGGCTCGGTGAAGGGCAATGTGGGACATCTCGAGGCTGCTTCCGGCATCGCCGGGCTGCTCAAGGCGGTGTACAGCCTCCGGCACCGCGTCGTCCCTGCGCACATCGGCATGGATACGCCGAATCCTCACATCCGGTTCGACCACTGGAACTTGGAGGTGGTCACCGCCAATAAGCCGCTGCGCTCCAGCGGCCGGCTGATCATCGGTGTGAATTCGTTCGGCTTCGGCGGCGCCAATGCGCACGTCATCCTCGAAAGCCACTCAGCGGAAGTCTCTCCGCGTCCGGCGTTCTCCAAAACCCGCGCCCAAGCGCTGCCCATCATGATTTCGGCACGCGATGCGAGCGCATTGACAGCCGCGGCACGCGATATGGCCGAGTTCGTCGGCCGCCAGCCGCAGAGCGCTCTCTACGACATCGCCTATCAGTCGGTGTATGGGCGCGAGCGGCACACGCACTGCGCCGTGCTGTTCGGCGCGACGCCGTCTCGGGTCGCCGCCACGCTCGAGCAGTTCGCGAACAACGCGGTGGAACCGACGAGTGTCGAGTATGGAACGCCGCTCGATTCGCCCAAGGGGGCGGCCTTCATCTACACCGGCAACGGCGCGCAGTGGGCCGGCATGGGCAGCCGCTTGCTGGCCGACCCGACGTTCAAGACTGCCGTGCGCGAGGTCGACGCATTATTTTCGCGCTATGCGGAGTATTCGCTCGAGGCGGAATTGGCGGGTCGCAACGGGCCAGATCGCTACGAGCACACCGAGATAGCACAGCCCGCGCTGTTTGCGCTGCAGGTCGGCATCACCGCCATGTTGCGGCGTCGCGGCCTCGAGCCCGTGGCCGTGGGCGGCCATAGCGTCGGCGAAGTCGCGGCCGCGTGGGCATCCGGGGCATTGTCGCTGGCGGCGGCCGTGAGCGTGATTCATCACCGCAGCGCGCTGCAGGGAACCACCCGCGGCAGCGGCCACATGACGGCGCTCAACATGGGTGAGCCGCAGGCGCGCGAACTACTTAAGTCGCTCGGGCTCGCCGAACGAATCAGCATCGCCGGCGTCAACAGCCCGAGCGGCGTTACCGTGGCGGGCGCCGCATCCGACCTTGATCGAGTGGAACAGGCGGCGACGGCGCACGGTGTCCCGTCAAAGCGCTTGGATCTCGGCTATGCGTTCCACAGTCCCGCGATGGACGTCCTGTCGACCGAGCTGCGCCGCGCGCTGGCGCATTTGGAGCCCGAAGAGACGACGATTCCTTTTTATTCGACGGTCACCGGGACCGAGCTCTCGGGCAAGTCGCTGGACGCCGATTACTGGTGGCGCAATGTTCGCGAGCCGGTGTTGCTCGCGCCCGCCATCGGAAGCATGGTGCGCGACGGCATCAACATCTACGTCGAAGTCGGTCCGCATGCGGTGCTGCGCCGCTATCTCGTGGAATGCCTCGATGATGCCGGCTTCCCGGGCCGCGTGATCTCAACCGGCCTGCGCGGTGACGACTCGCCCCATCGTATCTACTCGGGGGCCAGCCAGGCGCTGATCGCCGGCGCCGCCGTCGACTGGCAGCGGCTTTTGCCGTGGCCGGGACGGCAGCTGCGGCTGCCGAATTATCCGTGGCAGCGGGAAGCTCACTGGCACACGGCCACCAGTTCCTCGTTAGGCTTGCTTGTCCGCGACATCACGCATCCGCTGCTGGGATACGCACTGAATCAGGCGGAGCTCACGTGGGAAAACACGCTCGACACGGTGAAGCATCGCTCGCTCGCCGATCACGTCGTGGGCGAATCGGCGGTGTTGCCGGGCGCGGGCTTCGCGGAGTTGGCGCTCGCCATGGCGCTGCGCTGGCACGGCGGCGGTTGCGCCGAAGTCGAAGACCTGGAAATTCGCGCGCCCTTGCTGCTGGCGCAGGAGCCGAGCCAGCTGCTGCGCTGCGCGCTCGATCCGCGGGACGGGCAGCTATCGATCAAATCGCGCGAACAGCTCAAGCAGGAGCAATGGACGCTGCACGCCGTCGGCAGGATTCTGCGCGAGCCCAGCGGCATCCGGCTCGCGCGCACGCTGGGCGGACTGCCGGCTCGATTGCCGGATTTCACCGCCCAGAGTCATGATCTGCTCACCGTCGCCGCCGGACTCAATTACGGACCGGCATACCGCTGCATCGAAATTGGCTGGATCGAGGCCGACGCGGCGCTCGCCGTTCTCAATCTGCCGGCGGCCCTAAGCATCGAGCTCGAGAGCCACCATGTGCATCCGGCATTGCTCGACTGCACGTTTCAGTTGATCATTCAACTGCTGCGCGATGCGGCTGCCGACTATGCGGGCATGATCTTTGTGCCGGCGCGGATCGGGCACTTGAGCTATCGCAGCGGTCTGAGCTCGCCGCGTTATGCGCGTGCGCGCCTAAAGAGCCGCGGACTGCGCTCTCTCTCGGCGGAGTTCGAGATCTTCGACGAGGATCAACAGCCGATTGCCGTGTTCGAGGAGGTTCGCTTTCGCAGTATCAGCGTGCAGCACGACGCCGTTGAGCAGATCCGCTGCCTCGAATATCACGCCGTGCCGCGCCCATGGGCCGCCGCACGAGGCGCCATTCAGAGCTTTCCGAGCGATCGTTTCGATGCGGACTTAAGCCATTGCTTTGCCGCTGCCGACGTTGCGCGCGCCCAACGGCTGTATGCCGAAGAGATCGATCCGTTGCTGGACGCTTTGTGCAGTCGCTATGTGGCCGATGCGTCTGAACGGATGCCGGCGCCGGGCGCGGGCGTCGCCGAGGGGTCCGGGAGGTATCGCGCACATCTCATCGAGCTGGCGCGAGTCGACGGCCTGCTCGAAGTGAACGAGTCCGGCGCGCTGCTCGGTGCGCCGGAGGCGCCGGGGTCGGCTCAGGAAATCTGGCACAGCCTGCTCGGCGACTACCCGGATCATTTCCAGATGGTGCACGCGGTGGGTTGCGTGGGAGTGCATTTGAAGGAGCTTTTCAGCGGGCACCGAAGGCTTGCCGACATCTGGCCCAACCAGGTATTGCTGCCGACGCTGCTGCGACAAGCGATCGGCTCCGAGTTCAGCGTGCGGTTCATTGAAGTGCTTCGCCGGCAGATCGCCGCGGCATTGCGCACCCTGCCTGAAGGGCGGCGTCTCGGCGTTCTCGAGATCAGCGAAGGTGCGCCGGCGCTCGCCGCGGAGCTCTGCGCCGAGTTCGACTTCGATCGCGCCGACTATGGCTTTCTCACCACGGCAGCGGCCAGCCTCGAGGAAGCGCATCGGCTGCGGGAGAGATATCCCGCGCTCGAGGCGGCAGAGCTCGACGCCGTACCGGACCGGCGGGGCAGCCGCAACCTGGCCATCGTCACGCTCGATTTTCGTTCGTTGCGCAGTGCGCTGCGGGCGATTGATCACGCGAGTGCGCAGCTGGCCGAGGGCGGCACGCTCATCATCCTCGGTCAGAATCCCGCGCGCTGGCTGGATTTCGTGTTTGGCGCAGACGCTGGATGGTGGATCGACGCGCCGGACGGGACGCCGCTGTCCTGTCTGCAACCGGCCGAATTCTGGCGACACCGCTTGAGCCAAGCCGGCTTCGCGCGGCCGAGGCTGCATGCCGCCTCTGCTGCCGCCGGCGCCTATTGTTTGGTGAGCGTCCGTGACGCGGTGGCCGGGCCCGCGGCGCCGGGATTGCCGCCGGCGCGTCACTGGTTGTTGCTGGCCGATACGGAAGGCTATTCGGCGCGATTGGCTGAAGTCCTGCGCCACCGGCTTCAGGGCGTCGGCGAGCAAGTCAGTTGTGCGGTCGCCTCCGACGCCGCCGCGATTCAAGGAATTCTGCGCGACGCCGCGCAGATCGGCGGCGCACTGGATGGTATCGTTTACCTCAGCGGTCTCAACGCCGTGCGCACCACCGAGGAGGCCGTGCCGCTCTTCGCGGCGCAGCTGGAGCGCTGCGCCATGGCCGCCGCGCTCAGTCAGGCGTGCGAACGCGACGCCCTCGGCGCCACCCTGAGCTTCGTGACCGCGGAGGCGGCGACGTACCTGCTGCCCGATCGAGCGCGCGCGGCGGCGGGGCGCCCCTCAGCGATCGCCGATGCGCCGCTCGCTGGGATCGCCCGGACCCTGATGAACGAGGCCACTCGAGCCGCGGTGCGCATGATCGACTTGGAGACGGCGGAGGCGGATCTGGGGGTGACCGCCGCCGCTCTCGCCCGCGAACTTCTGGACGGCGATGCCGAGCAAGAGGTCATTCTCACGGCGGCGGGCGAGCGCTACGCACCGCGGTTGGGAATGAGGGTTTTACGGCCGCACCAAGATCACCCGGCGCCGCCCGCCGGCGCGGACAGCAATGTGCGATTAGGGTTCGCACTGCCCGGGCAGCTCAAGAACCTGCGATGGGTGAGTTATCCACGAACGGCGCCGAGCGAGGATCAAGTCGAAGTGGCGGTTAAAGCCACCGGACTGAATTTTCGCGACATCATGTATGCGCTCGGCCTGTTGTCCGATGAGGCCGTCGAGAGTGGTTTTGCCGGCTCCAGTTTAGGGCTCGAATTTTCCGGCGTGGTCCTGGCCGTGGGCCCCTATGCCGAAGGCTTTGCGCCGGGTGATGCCGTGGTCGGTTTCGCGCCCTCGAGTTTCGGCGACCGCCTGGTAACGCGCGCCCGCGCTCTGTCGCTCATCCCGGCCGGATTGTCCTTCGAAGCGGCTGCCACCATTCCCAGCGCCTTCTTCACGGCCTATTACGCCTTGCATCATCTGGCGCGGCTGCAGGAGGGCGAGAAGGTGCTGATTCATGGCGCTGCCGGCGGTGTCGGCATCGCGGCGATTCAAATTGCCCAATGGTGCGGTGCCGAGATCTATGCCACCGCCGGCTCGGAGGAAAAACGGGATTTCTTGCGCCTGCTCGGGATCCAACGGATATTCGATTCGCGCACTCTGGCCTTCGCCGATCAGATTCTAGGCGAAACCAATGGGTGCGGTGTCGACGTCGTGTTGAACTCCCTCGCCGGCGAGGCCATCAACCGCAACTTCCGGGTGTTGAAGCCGTTCGGCCGCTTCCTCGAACTCGGCAAGCGCGACTTCTACGAAAATACGCAGATCGGATTGCGCCCGTTCCGCAACAACATCAGCTACTTTGGCATCGACGCCGACCAGCTGATGCGGGAGCGGCCGGATCTGACTCAGCGGCTGTTCGCCGAAGTACTCGATTTGTTCAACGAGCGCGTGTTCCATGCGCTGCCTTATCAGGCCTTCGACGCACGCTCCGTGGTGGATGCGTTCCGCCACATGCAGCAGGCGCGCCAGATCGGCAAGATCGTCGTGACCTACCGCGGCGGGATCCCCGACACCGTGGCCGCGCCGCGATCGGCGATTGCATGGCGATCAAAGACCCGTCTGGAGTTATCGGCGCACGCAACGTTCCTGATTACCGGCGGTTTGAGCGGCTTCGGCTTGCGCACCGCGGAGTGGCTGGCCGATCGCGGCGCGCGGCACCTAGTGCTCATCGGCCGGCGCGGTGCGGGCGCGGACGAGGCCAAGACCGCGCTCGCGCGGCTCGAACGGCGCGGCATTCGCATACTGGCGCGCGCCTGCGACATCACCGATCGCGCGGCGCTCAAGAGCCTGCTCGAGGAAGTCGCGCGCGAGATGCCGCCGCTGCGCGGCGTGGTCCACTCCGCCATGGTCATCGACGACGGCTTGATCCGCGAGATGAATGCTGCGCAGATCCGCGCTGTGCTGGCGCCGAAAGTGCTTGGGGCTCAGCATCTGCATGAGCTCACGCGCAACCTGCCGCTCGATTTCTTCGTGCTGTATTCATCGGCGACGACCCTGTTCGGCAATCCCGGCCAAGGTAATTACGTGGCGGCGAATGCCTCGCTCGAGGCCCTCGCGAGAGCGCGCCGCGCCGCCGGACTGCCGGCTACCTGCGTACGCTGGGGAGCGATCGAGGATGTGGGCTTCCTGGCGCGCAATACAGTCATGAGAGATGCGCTGCAGGGGCGCATGGGCGGCTCCGCGCTCAAGTCGGCGGCTGCATTCGACGTGCTGGAAGCGATGCTGCTCGAAGACCGATCGGACGTGGGTGTGCTCGAACTCGACTGGCGCGTCTTGAGCCGCTTCCTGCCGAGCGCGACGTCGTCGAAATTCGTCGAATTGGCGCGGACTGCCGGCGACGCTGAAGCCGCGGATGAGGGGTCGCACGATTTCAAGCGCCTGCTCACGGAACTGTCGCCGGAGGCACTGCTCGGTATCATCGTCGATATGCTGAAGGCCGAAATTGGCGAAATCCTGCGCATTTCGCCCCACAAGATCGATGCCGCGCGCTCGATCCAGCAGATGGGTCTCGACTCTCTCATGGGGGTTGAATTGGCGGTTGCGGTCGAGAGCCGCTTCGGCACGCGCCTGCCCATGATGGCGCTTTCCGACAGCCCGACCATCGCCAAGCTCGCGAGCTGGATTCTGGGGCAGCTGCGCGGCGAGGAGGCCGCAGCTGCTCCCGCGAGCCATGTCGATGAAGCGCGCGCCCAATTCGAGAGAATCGCAAGCCAACATGCGGTGGAGCTACAGGCTGCGGAGCTTGATCGGATCGCGGACAGCCTGCGACTGGGCGAGGCCGCAGCCAACCGGCGAATGATTCAGTAGCAGGAGCGGGCAGGAAAATGAACCGAAAATCCCTGGCGGGCCTGACCCCGGAAATCAAGGAAAAATTGATTCAACAGAGCTTGGAGAGGCGCCGGCAGCAAGCGAGTCCGGCGGAAGTGCCCGTGCATCGATTCACCGAGACGACCGCCGCCAAGGCCGCGATTCCGGAGCAGCACTATCGGTTCGACAGGCACCCCGGTTATCAGCAGTTGCGCATCATCGCCGACGGTGCCGCGCAACTCGGCATCGACAGCCCGTACTTCAAGCAGCACGACGGCATCGCCGGCGCTCGGACGCGGATCGGCGGCCGCGAGTACCTCAACTTCTCGAGCTACAACTATCTGGGACTGTCCGGCCATCCGATGATTGCCGCGGCCGCCAAGAGCGCCATCGACCGCTACGGCACATCGGTCTCGGCAAGCCGTGCCGTCTCCGGCGAGCGCCCGCTGCACCGCGAGCTCGAAGCGGCGATTGCCAATGCCTACGGCACCCAGGATGCGGTGGTATTCGTGAGCGGTCATGCGACCAACGTGACGAGCATCGGCTATCTGTTCGGCCCGCGCGACTTGGTGTTGCATGACGAACTCATCCACAACAGCACACTGCAGGGAATCGCCCTCTCCGGCGCACGCCGCCTGCCCTTCGCGCACAACGACTGGCAGGCCCTGGACGCGCTCCTGTCGCGGCAAAGACACCAATTCGAGCGCGTGCTGATCGTCATCGAGGGGATCTACAGCATGGACGGGGACTTCCCGGATCTGCCGCGCTTCATCGACATCAAGCGCCGCCATAAGGCGTTCCTGATGATCGACGAAGCGCATTCCTTCGGCGTCATGGGCGCGACCGGGCTCGGCATCCGCGAACACTTTGGGCTTCAGGGCGGCGACGTCGATATCTGGATGGGCACGCTCAGCAAGGCGCTCGCCGGCTGCGGCGGCTACATCGCCGGGGAAACCGCCTTGGTCGAGCACCTCAAGTTCCTTGCTCCCGGATTCCTGTACAGCGTCGGCATGGCGCCGCCGGTGGCGGCCGCGTCTTTGGCGGCGCTCGAGTGTCTGCGCCGCGAGCCGCAGCGCGCCACGACGTTGCGCGAGCGCGGCGCGCTGTTCCTGCGGCTTGCGCGCGAATCGGGCATCGACATCGGCACCAGCGCGGGTCTCGCCGTCATACCCGCCATCGTCGGCAGCTCGATGCGCGCGGCACGGCTCTCGGCTGCGCTGTTCGAGCGCGGCATCAACGTGCAGCCGATCCTGTATCCTGCGGTGCCCGAGAAACTCGCCCGCCTGCGCTTCTTCATGTCTTGCGAGCACAGCGAGGCGGATATTCGGGAGGCGGTGGCGGCGCTTGCAACGGAACAAGCTCGCTAATGACTGCCGTGATTAATCCACCATCTTTGGTAGGCGCATTTGATCTCCGGCTTTCTTGGGACTTCAGGTTAGTACGATGTTCTAGCGGATGCGCTTGCGAAGCTACTTCGGTCGGGGGAGCGCCCGTAGCCTCGGAAGCGCCGCAAGGACTTGCGTCACCGCCAGAATCTGGCTTTCGATCGCCGGACACTCTTGCAATCATAGAATTCTCGATCGTCCTACAATAACACTGTGCGACGAGTTCCAGCGAGACGCCTTCGAGGAGACAAAGTTCTCTGCCGTTGTGCCGAACACTTTTCGGGCGGCGGGATGTTTCATCAATAATTCGAGCGCAAGCAAAAGATGCTCTAACTCATCGACCCTTGGGTCAACTTTCCAGGCGACCCGGTCCGGGTTTGAGAGAAGGATCCATAGTCCGAGACCAGGGTTGCCTTGCCCAAAGCAAGGCAGTGAAGCAGGGATTCGGACGATTCTCCATTGTCGGGTAACGCAAAACCAAACGACATCGACGGCCTTTACGTAATCGAGGAATCTTGCTTTCAGGAACGTAGCCCTCGTGGCGGACGATATCGGCAACGCCGATTCGTTGTGCCATTGCAGGAATATCTATTGTCTTGTCATTCACCGCGCCGACGATCAAGAGTCGCAAGGGCAAATTCTGCGAAACAAGGACTTTTGCAGCCGCCAGGACCGATTCGAGTCTCTTGTGCCAGTTGATAAAGCCAAAAACGCCAATCCAATAGGCATCTTCATCCAACGACAAACGTTT
Source organism: uncultured Gammaproteobacteria bacterium (assembly GCA_963813755.1). Classification (GTDB taxonomy): domain Bacteria; phylum Pseudomonadota; class Gammaproteobacteria; order Steroidobacterales; family Steroidobacteraceae; genus Bog-1198. The sequence goes on from CAWEZY010000011.1 coordinate 12,862, forward strand.
TCGAAGTTGCTGGTACTCCGCGGCCGAGACCGCCGCCTTTGGTTGGGCGCCATGGTGAACTCGTACGACGTTCTCTATTCCGATCAATCGTTCGGCGACCCAGCGACTGTGTACGATTGTTGCCCGACTACGTCGAGCAATCGGATGGGACATCGGAAATTGCCAGACATCAGGTCGACTCCCGTAACCTGGTATTGCGACCGACCGCTTGACCTTCATCACCGTATTCCAAGAGGGCACTCTCGTAGAGCGCCTCACGCGGATGGCCGAGAAACCCATGCTGGAAAAATGGGTGGATGTTGAAGTCATGCAGGACGATTACACCCGGAATTCGCCAGGCGTGCTCATAGATCTTTACATGGGAAAGACCGTTTCCAAGGTGATAGATTGTATTGTCAAACCCCGATGCGCAATCGGAATAATCATCGAGCGAGCGGATTTCCAGGCCCGCCATGGGCACGCAGTCTTGAGGGTTTTCGGCAAAGAGCGTTACATCCATGCGCGCCAGCAGTTCCGGCATCAGGTGATAGCAGTAGTCAGCGACACCCGATGTCTGCGGCGGCCAGGGCGACAAATAGGCGATCCGAGGTCTTCGAGAAAGTCGATTGACTTGGGCCCTGCGACTAGCATTGTCAGCCTCGTCGAGAATGCTTAGGTACTGTTTGGCTGCTTCCCCCCAGCGAAAACTCCCGCGCACGTGCGACGGCGTCGGTCCGGCCTGGGTTGTTGGGATCGCGCTGTAGCCATGCGCGGCCAAGGGCCTCCGCCATGTCGGCTACATCCGTCGGGTCGCAGTAAATCGCATGATCGCCGGCAACCTCTGGAATCGCCGATGTTTTGCTGGCGACGACCGGTATGCCACAGGCCAACGCATCCAACACCGGTAGGCCAAAGCCTTCGTATAGCGAGGGAAAGAAAAAGACGCTCGCACCGCGAAAAAGGAAACCCAATTCCTCGTCAGTCACATATCCTGGAAGATCAAGCAGATCCGCGACGCCGAGCGCACGGGCCAGGGCGAAATAGCGGTCGCGTGACGCGGTATCCTTTGCGCAGATGACCTTGAAGCGGACGCCTTCCCGCCCAGGCATTGCCGCGAAGGCGGCGAACGCTCGCAGGGCATTGTCCATGTTCTTGCGCGGATCGAACCCGCCGACATAAAGCACGTAACGTGGATCGGAGAGGCGGTCACCCTGGAGATATGGCCAGAACCGCGAGTAATTGCTGGCAGGATGGACAAATCGAACACGAGCCTTGCAGTCAGGTTGAAATTTTCGGAACTCTTGCGCTGAATAATTTGAAACTCCGACGACCCAGGAATTCGACTCCGCCATTTCCGTGCATCGTTCCAAATAGTCGCGCCAAGCCCCTTCGCCAAGCGCGGGCCGGAAGTCCTCTGGCATGACCCGCGGTATCAAGTCGTGCAAGGTGACCACCACCGGGCATTGGGTGAAGCCCAGTGGATAATGAACGTTTGGCATTAGCGGATTCGGATTCCAATATACGTCAGCGCGGATCGATAGCGCCACATCCTGAAGCTGCCGACCGTAGGCGCGACTCCATGCGATCGGCTCGCCACTCGCGGCAGGCGGGGTCAAGACAATCGGCGTTATAAATCGCCGTAGGCGCGGTTTGATGTGATCGAAGTGCGCCTGATCTCGTAACGAGATAAACCATTCATGACTCACGTCCCCATTGATCATTTCGTGCAGGATTTCTAGAAATACCTTGCCGATTCCGCGTCGCAGCTCGGGCGTTCCCAGCGTCTGACCATCGACCAGAATCTTCATTTCAGCACCGCTCGAAGAATGCGGTCCATGACGTCGGGCCAACGGAAAGTCTCCCGAACATATCGATGCCCCCGTGCCGCCAATGCGTCGCGCTGGCCGCGCTCCAGCAGACACTCGACCTTGTCGCAAAATTCATCCTCGCCTTCGAAAACCAGTCCGCCGCCACAACGCCCCACGTGGCCGGTTGTCACCGCGCACGCCGCGGGAACTAAGACGGGTGTCCCCGCTAGCCACGCTTCCATGACCACGTATGAAAAGCTTTCGCGGGTTGAGGGATTGACCAGTCCTATGGCGTGTTCGATCACAGCGATTTTGTCCTCCTCGGAGAGATAGCCGAGTTGTTTAAGAAAGGGGGACTCGGGTACCACGTTGGGAGGGCCCTCGCCTACGAGTACCAGCGGAATAGGCAACTTGCCCCTTGCAAGACGCCGCTCGTTGAGGGAGATAGTCCAAGGCATGAGGTAGGATAGACCCTTGCCGACCTCGATACGCCCAACGTAAACGAGATATTTGGCCGGCAGTTCGAATCGCGCCAGCGAGCGCGCCAAGGAACGCTTATCCCCAAGTGCCGTCTCCGTTGCTTTGCTCATCTCTACGCCCAACCCAACCACGGGGGCCTCCACCAGTTTTCGCCCCGCTGTGAGCCCGTAGGCGCGGATCGCGAGATCCTTCTCTTCTTCCGAAAGAAAGAGAATCTGGCGAGCATTCCCAACGAGCCGACCGATCGGCGCCCAGTAAAACTCCGGCTCCTCGTGGAAACCGGGCATGGCAACAACCCGGCCCGCATGCTCATTTATGACGGAGGGTATAAGCGATTGAAAATAGTGACCAGCGATAATCACGGCTTCGCTCGGCAGCGTCCCTACGTGGTGGATCAACGCTTGACTGTTCAAGCCGAGTTGATAGAAGGCTTCCTGTAGCTCCTCCGAGACCGGTATGCCGCGAATGCGTGCCGACACGGCAGCATGGTATGGATCCGCGTTCGACTGATCGACCGGAAAACGCACTACTCTAATCCCGTTGACTTCCGACTTCACCTGCTGGAACGGTGGCCGTCCGCCAATCCTGATACGGCGATCTACTGCATGTCGTCAGTACGGTCGTAGTGATTCCGCAGCGCGTAAGCATCTGCGCGAGAGTGGAAAACGTTCGTCCACCGCCGCCAGCAAATGTGCCGAACCATGGAGTGATTAAGTAAAAAGGTGGAAACGAGCTCGAATTGCAATGCGAAACAAGCGGCATGGCTAATAAGTCACGGTAATCGGAATTTGCGTAGGAGCACAGCCATTTTCATCGAACCAGCCAACGCCATCTTGCACTGCGGTGATCTGGAGAATGTAACTGCCAGCGTGATCGGGAGCCTGGATCTGCACTAAAACGCGCACCGTCTGTCCGCCAGATATCTCCGTTGTTAGACGAGTGCGTATGCCATCGTATAGTGCGGTGCTGTGATCCGCGTTGAGCCAGTGATAGCAAACAGAGACGGGACGCGTACCGGCAATCGGCCATGCCTGGCTGCCGTGATTGGTGAGCAAGCACTCCATATTGAAGATCTCTCCGGGCTTGGGCTGATAATCGAATTGTTCGACTAAAAAGCCCGCTTTGAATTCGGTAAGCGGCGGAGATTGCAGCATCACTGTGCGGGGGTACGCGAAATTGTCCTCCCACGTCTGGTAGGATGCTGCGTTACTGTCGCTCCCTATGATGCAGACGCTCGGGTACAGACGGGTTCTTCCCTCGAAATACGATCCCAGCGCCCCAAGAACCTTGAAGCTCGTGCCACAGCTCGTCCAGTGATAGCACTTCTCGAGATGACTCGATCCCTTGTGGACGGTCCCACCAACAAGGTATTCGCCGAGGCCCAACTCGCATTTCATTTGGAATTCGATAACCAGCTGCCCCGGCGTCGCAATTGAAAAAGCCATTCCGAGCAAACGCGAGTTCGTTCCGAATACATTGACGCCCGAGGGATCTCTGATATGAATGCCAACGGTGAGATCGTCTGCGGGGACGTGCGCCAACAACTTGACCGCTATACAAAGTTCCTCGCCCGTGAAAATATTAGACTCGATGCTTAGAGATCCTCTGGCAACGATGCTGAGAATTTCGATCTCGCGCGAACCAGTATCTTGGGCATCCATCCGAGCATCCGTTATCTTGACGGCGTTCACATGCCCGGCGGTATTTTGTGCGCCGCCCGCCGATATGGGCACCGATTGAATCAATGTGCGGGTTCTTATCCGGCGAAATTGTTCCATGGCGAATGCAGCCAACTCCATATCCATTTCGTTGCGTTCGCGCAGAAGCACGAGCGCCTTGCGGCTGATCTTCTCCACCGGAGGACGATTTTGGGTCACATTCAGTCTGGGGACGGGCACATGATGTGAAATGCCGGCCGATATCGCGGTTATGGCACTAAAGTCTTCAATCTCAGGAGATAGTCCGACGACGTCGAATTGCGACAAGGCGTGCTTGGCGCATTGGAGGAGGAGGCGGTCGTCGAGTGCGCCGCTGTTCGAGTGATAATCAGGGCATAGCGGTGCAAAATGCCGTACGTAGACATTTGAGTATTCCGCAAGATTGGTTGCATCACCCTGCGACAGAAAGTCCTCCAGCGAACATTCAAACATCTTCTGATCGTGACGAGTCCGATTGGCACGAATCTCCTTGCCGTAAAAGTATTGTGACAACGCGCGATCGACAGGGTCGCGAATGATCGTTACGTTGATACGATCCTTGGAAAGCGTGTCCCCGAGGCCATAGTGAATATGTCCGGAAATCACGGTTAGATGGTGGTATTGCACCATAACATCCGAGAATCGGCGGCCGGCTATCGACGGCGAAACCTGGTCTTCCCCGAACCAGGTCGAGAGTATTTTGCGAAACGTCGTTCCGCCTGTCTTGGGAATATGGTCGAAGTAGATGGTTCTTGTCACACTTATGCCTTTGTGGCAACTATCCCGTAATCTGGGCTGACGAAAAAATTCGCGAGCATCACTTCAACGATGGGATTAATGTTGGCCGCGAGTTTCTGGTCACCGGCTACCCGTGGTGGAGCAAGCATGCGCATCCGCTCCTGGTCACGCCGGACGATGACAGGTCGTACGAAACCGCGCAGCTCCAGAAGCGCCTCCGTAAGGACAGGGGGTATAGGGCGGCGATGCGTCGGATCGGTGTAGAAATTGCACCCGCCGACCTGAAGATTCTCGGGGTTGGGCGTCTCCAAGATCACGACGCCGCCTGGTTTAAGCACCCGCAAGGATTCGTCTAACAGTGCAATTAGCACCTTCAGGGGAAGATGCTCGATCAGGTGAAAAGTCGTGACGGCGCCGACCGATTGCGACTTCAGGCCGCGCAGGAACGCGAGCGCGTCCGCCTCTGTCACGTCGAGATCCATCTCCCAGCAAGCGCGGAGGAAAATTCTGTTCAGATCGACGCCGCGGCCCACGAGCGCTTCGTCTCGCAGCAGCTCCAGCCATTCGCCGCGCCCGCAGCCCAGATCCACCACCGGGGAGCGCACCAGACCGGCGTTGGCTGAACGTATATACGGAATGTAAATGCTTGCACGCTGCTTGATGTCGGTGCGGGAGCCGCGCATTCGATCCTCGAAACCGGCGTAAAAAGCGTCCAGAAGATGGTCATCTTCGACGAGCATGGCTTGGATCTGCTCAGTGGAAATCGGTGCTGGCAACCGCTTCCTAGCCTCTTCGAGCAGCAGGCCCAGACGCCGCTCCTGATCAAGCAGATTGCGCTTTATATCTTGCGTCTGCGCATTTACGGGACCAAAGGCATCTTGTAGCGCTTTTTCAGACCGCTTACGGCTTGCTTCCATCGAGGCCCTGGTTTCGGCACGAGCGGCGTCGAGCGCTGCACGGTCAGCTTTGGTTTGCGACAGCGCCATCACCGTCTGCCCCAAGGCGCCCAGCGTCGCCTCCGCGCTGGCCTTGATCTCGGCTCGCATCTGCTCGAGCGCGCCGCGCTCTAGCTTGGATTGGGCGAGCGATTCGATGGACTGACTGAGGTCTTGCGCTGTCGATTGGAGTCTTTCTCCGATTTCCGTTCGTGTTGCTTCCGCCGACGCCTGCAGATCGGCCTTGTACGCCTGGAGCAACGTTTGGTCGGCCTTGGACTCTGACAATGCCGTCACGGCCTGACGCAGGCTGGAGAAACCTGTTTCAATGCCCGCCTTGACCTCGGTCCGCACGTCGTCCAGCGCTCCGTAATCGGCTTTGGATTGCGCTAGGCTTGCGAGTACCCGATGAACGCCCTGGAACGACGTTTCGATAGTCGTGCGGGTGTCGCTTTGTGCGGCCTCGAACAGCGCCTTCTGTTGATCGATGGCGCATTCGAATGTCACGCGATCTGCATTCCACCGCTGGTGGAGCGCGTCATAGGCCTGCTCCAAAGGCGCGATATCATCCTTGGTGAGTCGGGCCTGGGCCAAAGCGACAAGTTGATTGGTGAGTTCGGTAAGTTCATAGCGCTCGGGCCTGGTCTCTATGGCACGAACGAACAGTTGACGCATTTCATCCAGGCTCGATTGATCGGCCTTGGAGACGTACAGGGCCTGCAGCGCTGCACATTCATTGCTGAACTGCGTTATCAAGCGGACCAAGTCCGCCGCTTCCGCTTTCGCAGTTTGCAGGTTCTCCAGGGAACGACGGATTTCAGTCAGCGATAGCTGGACTTCCTCGGCGTTCGCCTTGATGCTAATCGCGGTGCGAAGCGATTTCAGGGCATCCCTGGTTAGGTTGATCGAGGATTCGACACGATTCAGGGCGTCATTGCCCGGCTTGGATGCAGCGTATGCCGTCAATAGGCGATACCCGTCCTCCAGATTACGCAAGGCGCCATGGACTACTATTTGTGCGTCGCGTGTTTTGACCGATCCATCCTCTATTCGCGACATGATCTGGCCCTCGAGCGTTCTTCGCCTACTCTCCGCTTCGGGGAGGTTCCACAGTGCTATCACTACCCGAACAAAAGGGCCGATCAGCGGCCATCGGGAAATCTTCAAAATGGCACATTGCAGTGACAAACCAGCCACCGCGGCTCCTACCGCACGGCCTTCGGGCGAATCGCGCATCGCACTGAGAATCTCGATCTCCGGCATGCCGTCACGCAGGTGGCCAAGATAGGTAACGAAGCCTTCTTCGTCCGGTGGCCGGTGCATTAGAGTCCGATAGGCAGCGTGAATGAAGTCTCGATCGTGATATTCGAGCAGATCCTTGAGATGGTAGCGGCCGTTAACAGCCGGTCGAAAAGCGGGCTTGTAAACGATCGTGTCTTGCTGTGGCAGCTTCAGCTGAATTGGTTCGGGGATGGGCAAATCCTGCGACGGTTGGCTCGGACATGACGCTTGCGAAGCGATGACCCCTTGGGCTGCCATAGGCTGCTGCGGCACCGCGGCAGGTTCCGACGCGACCGGCCTGGCTGGCCGGCGTCGCTTCACCTCCGTCGCCAATCGTTGCATGAGTTCGTTGACGTCGAATTCCGGACTATTCATTTCGCCCATGTTGTCTACCTCGTGTGAATTCCGGACGAGCATTTGGTTTGGTACAGCGTCGGATGACGGTGGGTGGCGTGCTCTAAATCGCCATCGACACGTAATACCGATTCAAACCGTCAATATAGGCGGGGATATAGTCATACGCGATAATCATACTTTCCCATCTTTCTTTAGTTTCGATCTGACTTAGAGAAGTGTGTTTTCAACCGCGACAATCCATGGCCTCGCTGCAGATGAGCCAACTGGGTAGCACATGCCACCCGAAGTCTTCCACATCAATCCCTAGCCAGTGTATTTCGCGATCCGCGGCTCATCGGCGGGCGCGCCTAAGCAACAAGGTGGTGCGCTTATCGAAGGGCAGCCGACGGTGCCGCGTGAAAAAATGCCGCACACCTCTTTTTCCCATTAAGAATAGCAGTTCATTATTGATGTGCGGATTCATCTGATCTCCGGAATAGCCGACTTTAGCGGGGTTGCTGCTGGTCAGGGAGTAGTCGAAAGACCGTTAACAGGCGCCATGAGACCCAGAAAATCAATTCGCCGACGCTCGTTACAATGCCCCAAACCAGGCTGCCGACCCAACGCCGTGACCCGAAGGCGGATCCTATTTCCTCGCGAACATCCAGCCAAACGGCTTGAGCGCCGCACGTACCCTCGCCAGGACCGGAGGTCGCCGTTCATGTTCCAGCCGATTCGTTTCGACAATCGGTTGAAGTCGGCCTTCTTCGGCAAGCGGCTTGATTCGCGCTTCCTTCGACCGCCAAGCGTGGAAGATCGCCCGATTGTGGGCCGCGGGATGCGCGGTCACTTCTATGTCCGTGAAGCCATGGCCGAGCAGCAATGCCTTCATGCAATGCTCGTTCGGACCCCACCAATTGGTCGGGTCGTCGTTCAGTTCTCGTCCCGGGTAAAAAGCCATGGCCGGAACCGCAATATCTCGGAGGTCGAGATGGGTCTCGACGATCAGGACGTGCTTGGCGAGGCGGGCGACCCGGGCCAGGGCTTCAATAGCATCGTAGCGATGATAAAAGACACCTAGGTAAAGAACGACGTCGAACTCCCCGACCGACTGCCGCGAAAGGTCCGCGACGTCGATCTCGCGCGATTCCACATCGGCACCAAGTGCCGAGCGTGCAACGTCAAAGCCTTCGCGGCCGCGAATTTGCGGATGCGACCAACAGTAGGAGTCGGTTGCGAGCACACGACTCGCGCCGCGTCGTTTCGCCTCGAAGCTGAAAAAGCCATTCCAAGCCCCGACATCGAGCACCGTACGTCCGCGCAAGTCGACGCGATCGAAAATGAGACTCGCTTCATCGGCGCATTTTGCCAGCGATTTGGTCCCGGCGGTAACCACACCGCCGCCGAGGTCGATGGAATGGTGCCACGGTAGATCATCGACTTGCGCTTGCAGGTCGGTGCTCAACGATGTAGTCCTACATACGCCATTGCTCGATCACTTCTGGCTTTTCCGCCAGGGTCCCCAGATAAAAACCATATGCCGCGTCGACGTCGGGAAAAGAAAAAAGCCGGCCCTCGTGCAGCACGACCGCGTTTTCGCAATAAGTTTTGATCGCATTTACATCATGGCTCACCAGGATAAAAGCGCGGTCCTTGCGCTTCTGGAACAGTTCATAGCGGCAGCGCTCGTGAAAGCGCACGTCCCCGACGATCATCGCCTCATCGATCAAGAAACAATCGAATTCGATGGCCATGGAGAGCGCAAAGGCCAGTCTAGTCATCATGCCGTGAGAGTAATGCAAAACCGGCTCGCGGAAAAACGCCCCCAGCTCGGTGAAGTCCTCGACGAAGGGCACGAGAGGCTTGTAATCGACGCCGTACACACGGCACACGAATTTCAAATTATCCAGGCCCGTCAGGTTGTGGGCGAATGCTCCGACGAACGCCAGTGGCCAGGAGATGCGCATGCCTCGCCGGATACGGCCGCTCGTGGGCCGCTCAGCGCCGCTGATCAGCCGAATCATCGTGGATTTGCCCGCACCGTTGCGCCCGAGAATTCCCAGGTTTCGTCCGCGCTGCAGGGTGAAGCTCACGTTGTCGAAGACCCTGTACGGTCCGTGCCGGGTCTCATAGATTTTCGACACGTGTTCGACGGATAGCATTAGAAGTCCACCCGGCGGTTGGCTTCGCGCACCACATACAAGCCGCACAATGTCAGTGCCAGACAGCACTCGGCCATATAGCCTATGTCGTAGTGCGTACGCACGACATTGCCGAAATAGCCGCGGCGCAGCAGCTCGACGCCGTGAACCATCGGCAAGTATAGAACGACGTCCTGAAGCCGCTTTGGGAGCCACTCGACCATAAATGCGGCGCCGGACATGGGAAACAGCAAATAAGACATCGGATGCCATAGCCGGTGAACAAGATGTGAAAACGCGGTACCCGCACCCAGGAGCAGTGCGAGACTCGCTCCCAACCAAGCCAACATGAACCAACCGGCGAAAACGACCAAAAGATCGTCGGGCACCGGCATCCAGCCAATAAAGATAAAGAAAAGGGAGAGCACAATGAACGAACTGGTGGCACCGATGATTTCCAGCGCAATGCGGGTAAAGAAAACATCGACAATGAGGACGCCTCGATGGAACAACAGCGGTTTATTCTGTTCGATGCCTGCGCTGCATTGCGTCGTGGCATTGCGCCACATGAGCACGGAGGAGTAGCCCGTGACCGCGAAGGCGACGATCGGTATCCCCGTGCCGCCGTGCGCGAGCCCGGCCGCGCTCCACAGGGTCGCCACGCCCAAAGTGAAGATCATCGGTTCGCCGACCAGCCACAGCACCCCGAGGTTGTCCCGGCCGAATCGCGTGATCAGTTCGCGCATCATCAGCGCATGCAGCACCCGGCCTTGGATCGCTAGACTCTGGAAGAAAGACAATTCGCTGGTCGTGGTCATCAGAAAATCGCTGCGCTAGCCTGAACTATTCATGAATTACAGCAAAGCTCGAAGAAGGCTGGATTGGATAGGTATTTTCCGGAGCGTGAAAAACAGGATGTTTTTCTCGCAGCCCCCATGGATGGGTTTACGGCGGTCCGGATAATACCTATCCAATCCAGCCTTCGTGCACGAGAATACTTTTCGTTCATGAATAGTTCCAGCTAGTCCGCATGTTCGCGGATGCTGGCGATCAACATGCTGGCGACGGCCCAGATGACCAGGCCGAGGATCAACACGGTGAACATCGAGCGGAACCGTTTTGGCTCCAGCGCCTTGTCGGGCAAATTGGGTTGTACCAAGGTTTCGAGGTATAGCTGTTTTTGCAGGGCCTCGGCGCGGACTGACTCGAGCTCAGCGAGTGCGACGCCTAACTGCTTGTCGGCGAATTCCACGTCCAGGGCGAGACGCTCGAAATCCGGTGCGCGCGCGCTGAAAGAGCCACGCGCGCTCGTGACCTTGGAGGCCTCCGAGGCGATCGCAGCGCGCAGCGAGTCGGCGCGGCTGTTGAGCGCGCGGATCTGCGGATTGTTGGGGGAGAGCTTCTTGAGTTGCGCCAACTCCGCCTCGGTGGACACCAGCTCCTGTTCGATCTTCGCGACGCCTTCGAGCTGAAGCGCCGCCTGCTTGTCGGGTTCGAATACCGCGTGGCTGCTGCGGTAGGTGAGCAGCGCGAGCGCCGCGTCCTTGGCCTTATCCGAGGCGATCTTCACCTGATTGTCAGCGAAGCTGATCAGGTCCCGGCGGCTCCGATCGTTGAGGGTGTTGACCAAGCGCTCGCTCATGTCGAGCAGCGCCTGGTTGATTTTGTAGGCATCTTCGGCGCTGAATGCGCGCACCGTCAAAATAGAGATCGACGACACGGGATCGTAGTCGACGCCGATGTGCTTGCCGTAATAGAGATAGAATTTTTCGAAGCTGCGGTTCCATCCCAATCCCGGAAACCGATCGATGAGATCGACATCGGGATTCGAGTACGCCCTGCGAACATTGAGTTTTTGATCGAGTTCCCTCAAGGCATCTCGCGACAAGATGTAGTCGCGCACCGAATAGGTGTCATCCTGGGAGCGCGAAAACCCGCTTCCCTGCAGCAGCTGCCCCACGAAACCCGTTGGCGTCTGCCGCTGCGGACTGCGCACCAGGAAGCGGGATTCGGAGACATACACATCGGAGGCGATGAGCCCGTAATAGACGATGGCGCCGCAGGTCGGCAAGATGACGAGCAGTACGAACAACCAATGGCGGCGAAGCCACGCTTTCATCAGAACCCCACCTGCTTGAGAGCCAACGTGGGATAGGCCACGGAGAAGAGCACGTTCAGGGCCTTCTGAACCTCGGTGATAGGCGCATTCGAAACATATAAAATGTCTCGATTCTCGATAGGGAAGCTTTGGATCGCGAAAAAACTGGCGGGGTCCGAAAGATCGATTCGAAACACCGCAGGTACCATGCCTTCGGAAGTGGTGGTGACCGGTTCATGCGGCCAGGCGAGCGCAGCCTTCGGCTCGAAGCGAAAAATGAACACGCCGCGCGCATTGGAGCGTGAGTCGATCAGGCCGCCGGAGCGGGCCAGGGCCTGAGCGAGCGTAATGCCCTGAGTTTCGAAATTGATTTCCTCGTTCTTGCCGGTCGCGCCCAATGCGGTGAAGCTGTACGGCTGAAACAGCGCCGTCACCACATCCCCGGGCTGCAGCGGGACGTTCTGCCGCGGATCGCGGATGATGGTTTCTAGCGGCAGCGAATAGACGTTATCCGCGCGCGTGATCTGGATCGTCATCTTGTTGACCGGCTGACGCACACCGGCGGCGGCCGCCAGCGCATCGAGCAGCCTCTCGTTACCCGGGACCAGCGGCACGCGGGTACTCACATTGACTTCGCCGACGACCGTCGCATTGGACGACAAATTACGGGTCATCCGCACCATGACTTCGGGTTGATTCGCTTTGCCGTTCAGCCGGCTGACGATCTCGCCTTCAATGGACTGTATGGTCTTGCCGGCGGCCGGAATGCGGCCGGCGAAAGGCACGAAGATGCATCCTTCGTCGTCGACGGGTTGTTCGGGCAGCGTGGTGGCGTGCGAGGTGGCGATCATCGCGCTGTTGCTGTTGACCGGCGCGCTTCCGAACAGCGTCGCAGGCGCCGCTTCCCAGATCGAGACTTCGAGCATATCCCCAGGCCCCACCGTGCGCCCGGCGATGCGCTGGTTGCCAAGAGTCTCGGAAAATAACCGCAGCTCACGTTGCGCGAGCAACTGGCGGGTCACCGCATCGTTGATGTCGATGAGTTGAATGGCAATGGTATTGGGCTGCGGCTTCGCCTCGTCGATGGCCTTGCGGCTCGGACCTATCCCCGGCAAGAAGCCGGCGCAACCCGATAGCAGAACGGCGCTTGAGGCAGCGATAACCGAAATCTGGATTCGACGCACGATGGCAGTGTCGATGGCCCGGCTGGGCACGTGCTGCTGCAAAGCGATGTAAGGGGCGCCAGGCCTGCGCGGTGCTATCGCCAAAATCCGCTTGCCGAGTCAACAGTCAGCATAGCCGCATCTCCCCGCGCAATGATCGCCGAACAGTGAGACAGACAATCTGGAGTTCCGTGCGTCGCAAGGTCTTGCGACCCCTGGAATTATATAGCTCCGAATTATATAGCCAGCGCATTATGAGCGCTATCCTTCCTTCCCCGCCCGGCGTTCGACCGATACGGTGGCGCCGTGCAGCCGATAATCGATTCCGGCCCAGGTGAATCGTTGCCCAACGCAACTCGCCAAAAACGCACTCACATGGACCAGGTGGATCAGCGGCCATGCCCAGCGGGCGAAACCGATCGTGGTCCTCGCCGCACCGATCGCGGTTTGCGGCAGCACCAGATCGGCGATCCGGCGCCGAATACGCAGCCGGACCTGCAGCAGAACGAGGCTGCCCACGATGAAGCTCGCAATCCACCAGCGACCGTCGAATGTCTGCGCGATGGCAACCGTCGCCGCGAGCATCGGCAGGCACAAGGCCCATCCGGCCAACCACCAGTGTCGCGGCGCATAGGTTCTAACGAGCAAGTATTGGCGACGGGCGAAGGTGAACAGACTGGTCCAACTATAGGCGACCGGACTCGGCACGAGGACGTACAGCGGAGCCTTGATCGTGAGTCCTCGCGCGCGCAGCGCCGCGGTGAGCGTCAAATCGTCGGAGGCCGCCCGGTTCCATATTGCCGGCAGATCAATCTGCTCCAACGCCGCTCGGCCGAGCGCGATCGAGCCGCCCCAGCACAGGTTCCAGCGTACCGAGCGTGCGGCCGTGGCGATAGAGAGATCGATGGCGGCCGCGACCAGGCTGGGCCAGCGCCGATCGGTCGGCAGCAGCCAACGGTAGCCGCTGCTCGCGGCGGCGGCCCGGTTGGCGATGGGCTGGATGAGTTGGGAGAGCCACGTTTGATCCGGGAGAATGTCCGCATCGGTGAACACCACGATCGCATCGTCATGGCGCAGTGTGCGCCATGCCGCCAGCAGATTGTGGACTTTCTGGGCGCGCTGAGTGGTCTGTCCGGCAATGACGATGTCGACCGCGATCGTGCCTGCGAGTCTTTGCAGGATGCCCTGGACGAGGGGCAGTGCCGGATCGGATCTCGATTCCAGCGCGAACACCAGCCGATAGGCGGGATATCGTTGGCGGCACAAGGCCTCGAGAAACTGCGGCGTCGACTCGCCGACTCCCTTGATCGCCGTGAGAACCGCGACCCGCGGCCGCTCCTCGGCAGGCGCCGGCGCGGCGAGCCCCCGGCGGTAATGCAGCACGCCGTACGTGGCCACGATGTCCGTCACCAACCACAGCAAGAGTATCGAGAGGCTAATCATGGCATGCGCAGTCGCCGGCATGGAGATTGGAAAAAGCGGCATTGCGCCGGCCAATGCTTAAAAGCGGTATTCGATCAAGCCGAACCACTGATCGATCAAGCGCAACACCACCGGCGCAAACAGCGCATCGAGTTGCGCGACCCGTTGCAGGTGCTCCTCGGGGCTTGATCTGATCTTTCGCGAAAACTCCAGGGGCGGCAGGACCTGCGTGGTGAACCTCGCCCCTCCCAGCCGTTCGCTGTACAGCGGCAGGATGATCGCGCCGCTGCGCTCCGCCATGCGCACGATCTTGGCGAGATTCACCCGAGAGTCGAGCGCACGCCCGAAGGACGGCGCCGAGACGCGCCCATCCACTTGCTCATCGGCTGCAACCATCAGGATGCCGCCGGGCTGCTCCACGTGGCGCACGGCGCGGCGCCAAACGTTGCCGTCGATAGTCATGACGGTGAAGCCCTGTTGGCCACGCTGCAGGGCTGCGATGTGTGCTTGAACACGATTGCGGGGCAAGGGGTTGGCCAAAGCGGCCAGACGCCCTGGCGCACGATCGACAATCTGGCTGGTGATGGTTTCCCAATTGCCCAAATGCACGAAGGCAACGATCACGGGCCGCCCGTCGGCGAGCACCGCATCAAGCGTGTCCGGGTCACCGACGGTCGCTCGCTGTTCGCGGACGATTTTGTCCAGCACGCAAAATTCGGCATAGACCCGGCCGACATTGGCCCACAGCCGGGTCTGCGCCGCTTCGAGCGCGCGGGGGTCCCGCGCGAGATCGGGGCGCAGGACCCGTATCGTCGCGGCTGCACGGGCGGCAGCCTCGGGATGCGTGCGGCGGCCCCGTATCTGGCCCAAGCTGGCGCCGATGCGGGATACCAGCGACACCGGCAGCGAGCGCATGGCCCGAAAGAGCCCGAGGTCTCGCAGCTCTGCCCAGCTCATTCCGGATACCTTACTGAGTTCGGTGAGTTGGTTTACGCCCGCCATGTGGCCGGACAGTAGCACGACGACGCGGATGGGTTCAGCCGGTTCCGGCGTGCGCGCCGTGCGCACGCCCGGCGTAGCGGCCTTGAGGGGCGAGGGGCCTTTCGGTACCCTGCACGCTCGAATCGCCAAGCCGAAGGTGGCACGGATGGCCTTAACACGACTCAACGCCAGCGTTCTGGGCCCCCTGGAGAGGCCTGCGCTCGCATGGTTGGCGGCGCGGATGCCGCCGTGGATCCTGCCGGATCACCTCACCGCTTTCGGTGTCGCCGGCGCACTGCTGACGGCGACAGGGTTCATTTTGAGCAATGGGTCCCTACATTGGCTGTGGCTCGCCTGTCTGGGCCTGGTGATGAACTGGATCGGCGACTCTTCGGATGGAACTCTGGCGCGGCATCGGCACATCGAGCGGCCGCGTTACGGGTTTTTCGTGGACAGCACCAGCGACCTGTTTTCCCACAGCATGATCCTGCTCTCGGTCGGCCTGTCGCCGTGCGCCCACTTCACGGTGGCATGCCTGGGGCTGATCGCCTTCTTGATGGGCTTCTCCTACACGATGATCGGCGCCCACACGCGCGCCACCATGCGCATCACTTATTGCGGGTTTGGTCCCACGGAGATACGGGCGCTTCTCTTGGTGGGCAACCTGCTTGCCCTTGCCTTTGGCATCATCTATCTGCAGCCGCGCATTGCGCTGCTTGCGCGGTTCGGTCCGATCACGACCTATGACATCGGGATCTCGATCCTGGCCCTGGCTGCGGTGGTGCTGATTCCCGCGCTGGCCATTCGCGAGGGACGCACCCTGTCGGTCGAGGATCCACGGCCGGGTCGGGCGCGGGTCCGGACTCGCGCACCCAGGTAATCATTGCGGCCGCGCACTCGAGCCATCGCGGCTGCGGACTCGGCCTCAGCCCCGGTGTTGTTGGATATTTCGCGCTTGATCGGGCGCGCGCACCGAGGAGGTCCGAGCGGTATCGACCGCGTCGAACTCGCCTACGCTCGGCATTTCCTGGCTGCGGACGCCCGTAGGCCCGCGTACGCCGTGGTTCACCTGTTCGGATGGCTGATCGGAGTCAACCCCTTGGGTGCACGACGCTTCGTAGAGAGGCTCGCCGCTCGTTGGCAAGGCGCCGCATCGGCAGGCGGTCGGAGGCGCGCATTCGACCTGGTTGCCCAGTACGCCACGCTGTTGACGGGCCACTGGAGCGCGGGCTTTCAGCTGCGGCGGCGATTGAAGAAGCATGACGAGCCGCCGATCTTTCTCGTCGTCTCTCATCATCATCTCTCGCGCGAACACACGATGCGCCGCATCAGGCGTTCTTTCGGGGCGCGCTGCGTATGCTTCCTGCACGACCTCATTCCGATTGATTACCCGGAATACTTCCATCCCGGTAAGGGCCAGGAGCACCGGCGGGTCACCGAGACGATCACCCGATTCTTCGACGCCGTGATCGTGAACTCGCAAACGACCGCCGATTCGTTCCGACATTTCCTATCGGCCCAACCTGTGTTGTCCCCGCCTGAACGGATAATTCCGGCGGCGAACATCCACGTCGCGCCGCCCGGCGTAGCGCCCTTCCCGCGGCCGGCTCGCACGCCGGGCGTGCCGCACGCGCCGCCATCGGTGCCATACTTCATCGTGCTGGGAACGATCGAACCGAGAAAGAACCATATGCTGCTGCTCAATCTATGGAGTCGGCTGGCAACCACCATGACGAATCCACCGCGATTGCACGTGATCGGCGCGCGCGGCTGGGAAAACGAACAGGTCGTCGACATGCTCGAGCGTTCGCACCGCCTGCACGGCCTGGTCGAAGAGCACAACCGCTTGGACGACCGGGGCGTCGGCTCGCTGCTCACCCAGGCCCGAGCCGTGCTGGTACCGTCGTTCGTCGAGGGCTTTGGCCTGCCGCTGGCCGAAGCGCTCGCCTCCGGCGTGCCGGTGATCTGCAGCGATATCCCGGAATTTCGCGAGATCGGCCGCGACGTCCCGGACTACCTCGACCCGCTCGACCTGATGGCGTGGCGGGATCAAGTCATCGATTATTCCCGACCTGACTCCACCCGGCGGGCCGCGCAAATGCAGCGCCTGGCGCATTGGCAGCCGCCTTCTTGGCCGGATCACTTCGCGATTGTCGAGCGCGCGCTCGACGAGGTCGCTTCGTCGACCCGCGCTTCGCCATGATCAGCGCCGAGACGCCGCTCAGGATCCTGCTCGAGATGCGCCCGGCGCTCGAGGGGCATGCGGGCATTCCGCAGGAGAACCGCCTGCTGTTTCGCGGCCTGTCCTTGCTGGACAACGTTCGCGCCGAAGGTCTGTTGCAAAGCAGTGATCGCCTGCTCGCGCCCGGGCTGCCGCCGAACGGGCAGGGATGGGCGGGCCCCTTATCGGCGGATCAGCAATTGAACCGTCTCGGGCGCCTTGTGATCACGCTCGAGCAACGGACCTGGCCGGGGTACGTGAACGCCGTCGTGCATACGATCGGCATGGCCTTCCGGCATGCGGTCGGCGGCCGGCAAAGGCTCGGGCGTTTCGACGCAGATCACTTCCGCGACTATATTTGGCGCCGCTTCTTCGCGCGCACGCTGCCGCCCGCGGACTTCGATCTCGTGACTCGCGCCGGGTTCAGGATCGCGAGGATCCCGTGGAGCGCGATGCATCTCTGTGCTCTGTTCACCCGGCACTTCGGTCCTCCGGCGTATCCGCGCCTCGACACCTCGGACTTCGACATGATGATCGCCGAAACGCCCTACCCGGCGACGGTGTCGCGGCGCACGACTTTGGTGGTCCGCTACCATGACGCGATCCCGGTGTTGATGCCGCATACGATTTCGGATCGCAGCTTCCACCAGGCCTCGCATTATCGGGCGCTGCGCCACAACGTGAACCACGGCGCCTGGTTCGTCTGCGTCTCGGATTCCACCCGCCGCGATCTGCTGTCGATGTTTCCGCAGGCCGAGCCGCGCTCGCTGACCATTCACAACATGGTCTCACACGATTATTTCGACGAAGATTGCGGCGCGCATCGCGTCCGGGAGATCATCAAGACCCGGTTGAATGCCAAAATCGAGCCGCCCCTTGACCGCTATTTCAAGCGCCGGCTGTTCGCGGAGGACTCAGGAGCCGATCCGCTGCAATACCTGCTGATCGTCGCGACTATCGAACCGCGCAAGAATCATCTGACCTTGCTGTCCGCCTGGGAAAGGCTGCGCGCGGAGCTCTTTCCCGCGCTCAAGCTGTTCGTGGTCGGAGAGGCCGGGTGGCATCATGAACCCATCGTGAGGAAGTTTCGCCCGTGGATGGAGAGCGGAGACGTCTATTTGATGGAGGACGTGCCGTCGCCGGACCTGCGGCTGCTCTACAAGCATGCGCGCGCGACCATCTGTCCGAGCTTCGGCGAGGGATTCGATCTTCCGGGAGTGGAGGCGATGAAGTCGGGCGGCGCCGTCATCGCCTCCGATATCGCCGTACATCGGGAAATCTATGCGGACGCGGCCGAGTATTGCAACCCCTATTCGATTCAGGACCTCGCGCGCGCCATCCGCGATGTCATCGACCCCACGCGCGCCGCGCGCCGCGACGAACTCGTGGCCAGAGGCGCCATCGTTTCGCGGCGCTACGGTTACGATGCGATTCTGCCGCAGTGGCAGGCGTTTCTGACGTCTCGGTTGCGGCGGACCTAACCCGTGCAGCGCATCTTCATCACCGGTGCGAGCTCGGGATTCGGCCTGCTTACGGCCCGCGCTCTGTGCGGGCGGGGCCACGAGGTCTGGGGCACCAGCCGCAGGCTGCCGAATCTTCCGGTGATCGAGCGCTTCCATCCCATGGCGCTCGACCTGAACGACAGAGGGTCCGTCACGGCTGCCTTCGACCAGGCGCTCGCGGAGGCCGGGCACTTCGACGTGCTCATCAACAATGCCGGAGCCGGCGTCTTCGGACCGCTCGAGGGCTTTTCCGATGAGGAATTCATCGCCCAGCTCGAAACGCTGCTGTGGGGGCCGCTGCAGCTGATACGCCTCGCGCTGCCGGGCATGCGCGCGCGCCGCGCCGGGCTTCTGGTGAACGTCTCCTCGCTGGCCGCCGAGTTTCCGCTGCCTTTTATGGCGCCTTACAGTCTGTGCAAGGCGGCCTTGAGCGCCATGAGCGAAGGGCTGACCTTGGAGCTGGCCCACACCGGCGTCCGCGTCGTCGACGTGCGGCCCGGCGACTTCGCCACCCGGTTTCATGCGTCCACGCGCCGCATCGGCGGGGACCTCGCGCAGGCCTACGCACCCAATCTGGAACGCGCCTGGGCCGCGATCGAGGGCAATATGAACCGTGCGCCCGATCCGAACAAAGTGGCCGACATGCTGGTGAAAATCGTCGAGGGAGATATCCGCCGACCTGTGGTCGCGGTCGGCGATATGTTCCAGGCCCGCATCGCGCCCTTGCTGACCCGGCTGGTGCCGCGCGCCTGGGTGCAGTGGGGACTGCTCGCCTATTACGGACTGAAGAACCGCCCCTGACTAAAGCCCTTCATTGCGCATGACCGCGAAAGCGTCATCGGCTATGCCGAGCGTTGTGCGGATGTCCTCGGGCGTGTGCGCCGCGGATAGGAACCAGTTGTGGTGCGGATGAAAAAAGGCGCCGCGCCGCGCCACCTCGGCGCAGAAAACCTGTTGGCGGCGCAAGCTCGGATCGTCGATGAAGCAGAGAAACGGCACCGCGGGAGGCCCGGAGGCGAGCATCGCATAGCCGTGTCTCGCACCGGCCTTAAGCAAACCTTGCATCAGCGTTTCCCCGCTGCGGCGCAGGGTCGAAACGACCTCCTGCTGCTCGAGGATCTGTAAGCACGCCAAGGCCGCCGCCATGGCGGGCGGGCTGTTCCAATAACTACCGGTCAAGAAAACCCGGCTGGCGGCGACACGCAGCTCCCTGCGCCCGAGCGCGGCGGACAGCGCATGGCCATTGGCGATCGCCTTGCAGAAACAGATCAGATCGGGCTCGAAGCCGAAGCAGGCGTGCGAACCCCGCAGATCGAGGCGGAAGCCGGCCCGAATGTCGTCGAGGATGAGCACGATCCCTTCGCGGCGGCAGGCGGCTTCTATGTGGGGCCAGAAGCCCGGCGCGGGCATCTCCGAGGGTTTGAAAACCGGGTGATGGAACGGCGTCATGATGACGCCGGCGATGTCGCCGCGGTATCGTGCGAGCAGCCGATCGAAGGATTCGAGGTCGTTCCAGTTGAAGTCGTGGATGTGAGCGCGGTCCTCATCCAGCAGCCCGGCGTGGCCGGGTGTACACCAGGGATCGATGCCGTGATAGGCGCCCGCGACTTTGAGGATCTTGCGCCGCTGAGTATGTTCCCGCGCCACCTGCACGCACCAGGTGGTCATATCCGAGCCATTCTTGCCGAACACCGCCCAGGCGGAAAAATCGACCAGGGAAACCAGGTATTCAGCCAGCTCCACCATCACCGGCGCCGGGTGATTCACGCACAGCGCCTTGCACTGTTGCCGTGCGGCCGCTTCCTCGACCGCCGGGTGCTGGTGGCCCAAGATCACCGGCCCATAGCCACAGAGGTAATCGATGTACTCGTTCCCATCGACGTCCCAGTAGCGGCAGCCATCGGCCCGATCGGCGTAGTACGGAAGGGCGCCGGGCAATGCCGCCGCAGGACCGGCGTGCCCGTAGATGCCGCACGGTATCACCTGGGCTGCCCTTGTAAAAAGTTCGTGCGAGCGGCGGTAGCGGTTGACGTTCGAATCCATGGAATTCAGTGTTTGAGGTAAACGCGCAAGCGCTCCATGGCGACATTAAGACCATCGGCCAATGGTACGAGCCCCTCGACCCGGATCTGCCCGGAACCGACGGCCGCCAGGGTATCGATCTCCTGGCGCAGCGCCCCGTAGGCTGCGGCGATGTCGGCGAATACGATGCAGACGTCCGGGCGTCGGGGCGGATCACCCCAGCCAGCCTGATTGTCGGCTGAGCCATGGTCGAACCACACGGTGCATCGAGGTTCGCCTGCAATCGTGAAGGAAGCGAGTCCCCGCGGCAAGGAGCGCAGGATGGTGCGCGCCGCCGCGTCGCCTTCGGCGAGGGCGTGAAGAGCCAGTCCGGCGGTGATGAGCGAGAGCCGGGCATGCAGGCGGCGGCCGGCGGCGCTGTCCAGGACCTGCGGCGCGCCGTCCAGGACGGCTTCGAACCGCTGCGCGAGTTTGGAAAAACGCGTCAAAAGCCCGACGCGCCAGCAGCCCCAGACGGGCAGCGGCGCGGCCCATTTCTTGCCGGAAAAAAACGCGTTCAGATGGCGATCGCTGAGAAACAGCAGGATCACCGAGGGGTTGCGGCCGCAACCATTTTCCCAGGCGATTTGGCCGCGCCGCAGATGGATCGTGGCCGCCGGGCCGCCGAGTTTCCAGAACACGATCGACGCGCGCAGCTGTCCAAGATCATCGACGACGCTGCCGTCTTGTTCGGCCAGGTCGGTCAAACACGGCAACACGGCGCCGAGATACAGCCGGCTGAGCACCGCCGGGTCGGGGAGAGCCGAGTTCGGCGTCACACGCTCCGAACCGTGCGGAACCTCTCCGGCGTCTGCAGCGCCCACCAGGTCTCGACGCTCGCGCTGAGGCCGGCAAGATCGAGTCCCGCCTGCGCGAGGCAAGTTTCCCGGGTACCATGCTCAATGAAGCGATCCGGTATGCCGATATGCAGAGTGGGCAGAAGTGACCCGTTGGCGGCCAGTACCTCGCTGATACCGGAGCCTGCGCCGCCCATGATCGCATTCTCTTCGATCGTCACGAGCGCACGGTGGCGCGCCGCGATCTCGATGATGAGCTCCTCATCGAGCGGCTTGACGAAGCGCATGTTGACGAGCGTGGCATCGAGCCGCTCGGCGATTTTGCGCGCCGGCTCGACCAGAGCGCCAAACGCCAGGATCGCAAGGCCGCTGCGTCCCTCGCGCTTGAGCTGCGCGCGTCCCACCGGCAGCGCCGCCATCTCCGCCGAGATCGGTACGCCGGGCCCGGTGCCGCGCGGATAGCGGACGGCGCAGGGTGCGGACAACGTGGTCGCGGTGTACAGCATCTGACGGCATTCATTCTCATCCGCCGGCGCCATGACCACCATGTTCGGAATGCAGCGCAGGAAGCTCAAGTCGTAGCTGCCCTGATGGGTCGCGCCGTCGCTGCCGACCAGGCCGGCGCGGTCCAATGCGAACACCACCGGTAGATTTTGCAGTGCGACGTCGTGGATGAGCTGATCGTACGCGCGTTGCAAAAACGTCGAATAAATCGCGACCACCGGCTTGAAGCCCTCGGTCGCAAGCCCGGCCGCAAAGGTGACCGCATGCTGTTCGGCGATCGCCACATCGAAATAGCGGTCCGGGAATCGCTTCGAGTACTCGACCAGGCCCGAACCTTCGCGCATGGCCGGCGTGATCCCGATGATCTTGGGGTCGCGCTCCGCCATGTCGCACAGCCACTGCCCGAAGATCTGCGAGTAGCTCGGTCCCGAGCTCGCTTCCTTATAAATCTTGCCGCTCGCCGGATCGAACGGTCCGGGACCGTGCCACTTGATAGGATCGGCCTCGGCCGGCGCGTAGCCTTTGCCCTTACGGGTGACCACGTGAAGAAATTGCGGTCCGCGCAGCTTTCTCACATTCCCGAGGGTGGTGACCAGAGCCTTGATGTCGTGGCCGTCGATCGGTCCAATGTAATTGAACCCCATTTCCTCGAACAGCGTGCCGGGCAGCACCATACCCTTCAAATGCTCTTCCGAGCGGCGTGCCAGCTCCCACACGGTGGGCATCTGGCGCAAAACCTTTTTGCCGCCCTCGCGCAGGTGCGCATACATGCGCCCGGACAGCGCGCGGGCGAAGTAATTCGAGAGCGCACCGACGTTCTCCGAAATCGACATGTCGTTGTCGTTCAGGATGATCAACAGGTCCGCCGGCACCGAGCCCGCATGATTGAGCGCTTCGAATGCCATGCCCGCGGTGAGCGCGCCGTCTCCGATGATCGCCACCGCGCGCCTGTCCTCGCCGCGCGTGGCGGCCGCGACGGCCATCCCCAGCGCCGCGCTGATCGAGGTGCTGGAGTGCCCCACCCCAAAAGTGTCGTACTCGCTCTCGCTGCGCGCCGGAAAGGGTGCGAGGCCGCCTGCTTGCTTGATGGTATGCAGCTGCTCCCGGCGCCCGGTGAGCACTTTGTGCGGGTACGCCTGATGTCCCACGTCCCAAACCAGGCGGTCGTAGGGGGTATTGAATATGTAATGAAGCGCAACGGTCAGCTCGACGGTACCGAGGCCGGCGGCGAAATGGCCGCCGCGGGTGCTGACGCTTTGGATCAGGAACTGCCGCAGTTCCTCGGCCAATAACGGTAATTTGGCCAGGGGCAGCCGGCGCAGGTCTTCGGGGAGCTTTATGGCGTCAAGAAGCGGATATTTGGCGGCTGGCGCGGTCATCCGAGCGAGTTTATACTGCGGCGGCCTTCCGCGGGCAACGACCGCACTAGATGTGGCATGATTGCAACAAAGGCGCCCTGGTGCCTATCCCCTGAATTTCCGAGATACTGCCTGTATGGATTCCGGCATTTCCGATGAGCGTTACCAAGACGAAATCCTGCCGCACGTATCGCGCACGTTCGCGTTGACGATTCCGCAGTTGCCGGCCGCATTGCGCGCTGCGGTGACCAATGCCTACCTGTTGTGCCGAATTGCCGATACGATCGAGGACGAGCCCGTGCTGTCGCCTGCGGAAACGCTCGCGTTCCTCGAGCGCTTCAAGGCGGTGGTTGCCGGCCGCGGCGACCCCGGTCTGCTCGCCGCGGACGTCGAAAGAAGGCTATCGGATCGCACCTTACCCGCCGAACGGGAGCTGATCGGCAACATGGCGCGCGTCCTCAACGTGACGGCGTCGCTGACTGCGCCGCAGCGGGCCGCGATACACCGCTGCGTCGATCAGATGTGCTATGGCATGCCCCGATTCCAATCCGCAACCGGCCTGTCCGGCCTGTCGCGCAGCACCGATCTCGACGACTACTGCTACTACGTCGCCGGCGTCGTGGGCGAGATGCTGACCGCGCTGTTTTGCGAATATTCCGCGGATATAGCTCGGAATCGCAGCGAATTGCAGCGCCGCGCCGTGTCCTTCGCGCAGGGCCTGCAGATGACGAACATCCTCAAAGACGTTTGGGAGGACCGCAAGCGCGGAGCGTGTTGGCTGCCGCAGGAGGTGTTTACTCCGCACGGCATCGATTTGGCCCGGCTCTCGAGCGAGTCGCACGACGCACGCTTCGATGCCGGAATGCGCAAATTGATCGGCGTGGCGCACGCTCATCTGCGCAATGCGCTGGACTATACCTTGCTCATTCCGGGCACGGAGGCCGGGATTCGCCGCTTCTGCCTGTGGGCCGTCGGCCTCGCGGTTTTGACGCTGCGGAAGATCGACAGGAATCCGGGCTTCACCTCAGGCGTGCAGGTGAAGATCTCGCGGTCCGCGGTGACCATGACGCGATTGCTGACCGATTTGTCGGTGCGCAACGATTGGCTGCTGCGGCGCCTGTTCGCTCAGGCCGCGCGCGGTCTGCCGCTCGCGCAGCTCCCCGAAGCGCCCCAGCCGCAGTACCAACCCGAATCCGTTCGCCGCTACTACGGGAGTTCCGGGACATGAGCCGCATCGCCCAGAAGCCCGCACCGGCACCCGGCACGACGCCGCTCGCGCGCGGGGACATCGTGCCTTTGACGCTGACGAAAACGGTTTCAACCGTGCTGGACCGCGCGCTCGCCGCCGCGCGCGACGCGCTGATCGCGCGCCAGAGCGCGCAGGGCTACTGGTTGTTCGAGCTCGAGGCGGACTGCACGATTCCCGCCGAGTACATCATGATGATGCACTTCTTGGACGAGATCGACCTACCGCTCGAAACCAAGATCGCCGCGCATTTGCGCGCTCATCACGCGGAGCACGGCGGCTGGCCGCTGTACCACGGCGGCGACTTCAACATGAGTTGCACCGTCAAGGCCTACTATGCGCTCAAGCTCGCGGGCGATGACCCCGAGGCCCCGCACATGGCGCGGGCGCGCGCCGCGATTCTCGCGCGCGGCGGCGCGGCGCGATCGAACGTGTTTACACGCATCGCCTTGGCGCTTTTCGGTGAGCTTCCGTGGCGCGGCGTGCCTTATATTCCGGTCGAGATCATGCTGTTGCCGCGATGGTTCTTTTTCCACCTGGAGAAGGTGTCGTATTGGTCGCGCGCCGTCATGGTGCCGCTGTTCATTTTGTGCACGCGCAAGCCGCTCGCCAAGAACCCCCGCAACGTGCACATCCGCGAGCTCTTTACCAAGCCGCCGGAACTCGAGCGAGACTACTTCCACGACAGTCTTCAGCAAGGTGGTTTGCTCGGCCGAATCCTGTTGATCCTCGATCGGCTCGCCCGCAAGTTCGACCCGCTGATCCCCAAATCGATGCGAGACCGTGCGACCAGGGAGGCGGAACTGTGGATGCTCGATCGGCTCAACGGAGAGGACGGCCTCGGCGCCATCTTCCCCGCGATGGTCAATGCCCTGGAGGCCATGGTGATCCTCGGGTATCCGGCCGACGATCCGCGGCGCGTCACCGCCAAGCGCGCGTTGCAAAAGCTTCTTGTCGAAGGCGCCTCAAGCGCTTATTGCCAGCCGTGCGTGTCGCCGGTTTGGGATACCGCATTGGCCAGCCACGCGATGCAGGCAATCGGATGTCCCGCTTCGCTCGCCGCCGCGACCCGCGCGCTCGATTGGCTGCAAACCGAGCAGCTGCTCGATGAACCGGGCGACTGGCAGGCAAACCGCCCGGGATTGCGGGGCGGCGGCTGGGCGTTCCAATTCGCGAACAGCTATTACCCGGATTTGGACGACACCGCCGTGGTCGCCTGGTCCATGCACCAGGCGCCGAATTCAGCCGATTACTCCGAGAGCGTGGGCCGGGCGCTCGATTGGCTGGTCGGCATGCAGAGCGCCGACGGCGGATTTGCCGCGTTCGACGCCGACAACACTTCGCATTACCTGAACAAAATTCCGTTCGCGGATCACGGCGCGCTGCTCGATCCGCCGACCAGCGATGTGACGGCGCGCGTCGCGACGGTTCTCGCGCGCGTCGGCCGCCCACAGGACAGGCAGGCAATGAAGCGTGCGCTCGAGTATCTGCGCTCGAGCCAGGAGCCGGACGGCTCGTGGTTCGGCCGCTGGGGAACCAACTACATTTACGGCACGTGGTCGGCGCTGTGGGCTTTCGCACAGGCGGGGATCGGACCGCAGGATGCGGCCGTGCGCCGCGCGGTCGAATGGCTGCGGGCTCGTCAGAACGCGGATGGCGGCTGGGGCGAAAGCAACGACAGCTACTTGAAGAGCGCGCGGCCGGATGGAAAAGCGGCGAGCACGCCCTGCCACACTGCGTGGGCGCTGCTGGCGCTGCTCGCTTCGGGCGAAGCGGGCTCGCCAATGGTGCAGCGGGGCATCGATCATCTGATTCGCGCGCAGCAGCCGGATGGGCTGTGGAGCGACCCCCACTTCAATGCGCCCGGTTTCCCGCGCGTTTTCTATTTGAAGTATCACGGCTACAGCAGTTATTTCCCGCTGTGGGCGCTGGCCGCTTTCCGAACGTTGACTCGAGTCGGAACCGCGCATTGAATGCGGCGGGCGTCGTCGCGGCGCTGGCTGCGGAGGCGCGCACTCTGGGTCCCGCCGCGCGGGGCGGCGCGCGCGCCGTTCTCGCCAATGGCACGCTGGTGGCGGTGAGCGGCATCGGAGGTGCCGCGGCCGGTCGCGCTGCCCGCGATCTGATCGATGCCGGAGCCGGGGCGCTCGTTAGCTGGGGCATGGCCGGGGCTCTAGATCCCAAGCTGGCGGCCGGAACGGTCTGCTTGCCGACCGAGATCATCGCTTCGGATGGCACGAGCTTCGGCACCGCACGGCATTGGCGCGAACCATTGGCCGCGTTGGTCGCCGCCGGGCGGCCGGTGGCCGGCGGCAAACTTCTCACCAGCGTCCAAGCGATCGGCACCGTGGCGGCCAAGGATCTCGCCTATAGAACCACCGGCGCCGCCGCCGTCGACCTGGAAAGTGCGGCGGTGGCGGAGGCGGCCGCGGCTCACGGCCTGCCCTTCATCGCGGTTCGCGTGATCGTCGACACGGCCGGCGATGCGCTCCCTCGGGCCGTGGTGGCGGCGAGCCGCGCGGGCCAGCTGCGGATTTGGCGGCTCATCTCCGGGTTGCTGATGTCGCCCGCCGACATCGCGCCGCTCGTCCGGTTGGCGCGGCGTTATCGAGTCGCGATGCGCTCCCTCGAGGCGGTCGCCGGCGCGCTGGCGGCGCCGGCCGTCGTCGCCGCATCGAGGGCATGAGCCGTCATGCGCGCACTCGTCACCGGTGCAACGGGATTCGTGGGCGCGGCGGTCGCCAGAGCGTTGCTGCGCGATGGCTGGCAAGTCCGGGCGCTGGTGCGCGGCGGCTCGGACCGCGGCAATTTGCAGCATCTTGCCCTCGAGATCGTGGTGGGCGACTTGAGCGACCGGCCAACGCTCGATAGCGCGCTGGCCGGCTGCGGCGCGCTGTTTCACGTGGCAGCGGACTACCGACTGGGCGCGCCCGATCCGCGGCAGCTGTATTCGACCAATGTCGAGGGCACTCGCAACATCTTGCTGGCCGCGCGCCGCGCGGGGGTTGAGAGAACGGTGTATACCAGCAGCGTCGCGACCATGGGGATACCGAGCGACGGCTCGCCGGGCGACGAACAAACACCGGTGTCGCTCGAGGCGATGATCGGCCACTACAAGCGCTCGAAGTTTCTCGCCGAGCAAGTGGCGCTCGAAGCAGCACAAGCGGGACAGCCGGTCGTCGTCGTCAATCCCTCGACCCCGGTTGGCCCGGGCGACGTCAAACCCACACCCACGGGCCAGCTCGTTCTGGATGCGGCGGCCGGCCGCATGCCGGCGTACGTGGACACGGGACTCAACATCGTGCATGTCGATGACGTGGCGGCGGGCCATATCCTGGCGTTTCACCGCGGTCGCATCGGGGAGCGCTACATCTTGGGCGGGGAGGACATGACTTTGAGGGAGATACTGGCGCACATCGCGAAGCTGGCGGGCCGCAAGCCGCCGCGCGTGCGCCTGCCGTATGCGGCGGTTCTGCCGATCGCGTATTTGGCGGAAGCGTGGAGCCGGGTGTCGGGGCGCACCGGCCGGATCACTTTGGAAGGCGTGCGCCTGGCGCGCAAGCGCATGTTCTTCTCGAGCGCCAAAGCGGTGCGCGAACTGGGATACCGCTGGCGTCCGCCCGCCGAGGCGTTCGAGGATGCGGTGCGCTGGTTTCGCGAGCGAGGGCTGCTGCGCTAATCCTGGAGCCTAGCCGGAACTATTCATGAATTACAGGAAATCGCGCAGAAGGCCGGATCGAGTGGGTATTTTCCGGAGCGTGAAAAACAGGATGTTTTTCCCGCAGCCCCCAGGACGGGTTCACGGCGGTCCGGAAAATACCCACTCGATCCGGCCCTCGTCCACGAGAACAACTTTCGTTCATGAATAGTTCCGGCTAGAGCCGGGAGCCGTCCGCGAGCGCGCGCCGGCCTTCCACTCCTTGCCAGATCAGCAGGATGGGAACGCCGAGAGCGATGTCGCGCGCCCTTTTCAGCAGCGACACGGCAAGCCCGAATTCCGCCCCGATGCCGAACAGCGGTGCCAGAACCGCGTAAGCGCCTTCCTGCACACCGAGCGCATTGGGGATGAAAGCGGCGGCGCTGCGTGTCGCGTACACGAGACTTTCGATCGCCATGACCGCAGCGAGGTCGACGCGCACCCCGATCAGGCGAAAGGCGATCCAGGTGCCGACCGCGCTGGCGATCCATGCGGCCAAATGCAGCGCCGCGGAAAATCCCACGCGTGCAGGCGAGCCATAGATCGCGTCGAGAGCGGAGCCGACCGCCGCGGTGGTCCCCACCGCTCGAGGCAGGAGCCGCGCGGCGAGCCCTTCGGTCAGCCGATGGCCGTAGCGCTGCAAAGCGAGAAACAATCCGCCGGCGAGCGCGGCCACCCCCAGTCCTATCAAGACGACCGTGGTCAGCGACGCGGCGAACGAGGTTCGCGGGGCGCGTGCGCTCAAGATGACGAGGCCGAGCGCTATATAGGCGATCTGCGCCAGCATCTCGGTGGTCACATCGACGATCATCGAGGCGAAGCTGAGGGGCGAGGAAACGCCATGCAGAATCGCCGCGCGCGCACCGAGCACCATGCCACCGATCTGCGAAAACGGCAGCACCTCCGAGGCCGCATCCCGAACCATCCGCCCCCAAATCAGAACCTGCGGCCGTGTTGGGCACGAGGCGGGCAGCAGCACGTACCAAGCGGTCCCCAGCAGCAGGAACAACCCCAACGCGTACAGGCAGAGTATCGCAAACCCGCCCCATCCGACCGCGACGGCGGCCGCGAACACGGCGCCCAAGCCGACGTACATGACGAGATAAAGGGCCAGAGCCAGCCCCAGAGCGGCAATGATTGCTATGCGGATCTTCACGCAATGCCAACGAGCTTACGCGGCGGTTTTGCCCACGGACGCCCTTTTTGATCGCATGAAGCGGCGCACCAGTCTCGCCAGCGCAGGCATCGTGAACGGCCGCAGCAGTCGCTGATCGTAAACACTCATGCGCCGCGTGTTTTCCGATAGGCAGAGGTCGATGAGTTCGGCGACGTTGATATCGTTGCCGAGCGTCTTCGCCCCGGTCACGGTGAAATTGTTGTCCTGCACGCCGCTTCCCACGTCGCGGGCGATGCCGATGCGCTCCCAGATGAGAAAGAGCCAAACGGCCAGCACCTTCAGCTCGAAGAACGGCCGACGCCAAAACGCCATGGTGCGCCTATGCCACGCGGCCCAGTTGACGAAGAACAGGATGTGGCGAGCCTCTTCCTGGATGACCGGCTCGAAGGTGTCGACCAGCGATTCCGGAAAGAATCCGGAGCGCTTGGCCGTCTCGAACAGGCCGAAGGCGAAGAAGCTGTCGATGCACTCGCTGTATCCGGTGACCATGAAGGCCCATTCCGGGTCGCCCTGCACCGCATAGGGCGGCTCGGGTGCCAGCGCGATGCCGTACGCCGCAACGAGATTGGAGAGCACAATTTTGTGGCGCCCCTCTTCGAAGGCGTTGAGCTCGATCGCTTTGCGCAACAGGGGATCGGCAGTGGTCGCGGCGTAGGCCGCGACATTGAGCCGCGCGCGCCCCTCGGTTTGCACCGCGATATCCCAGATGGGCAGTGCCACCAGACGATCCCGGGCGTCGGCTTCGAGCTTGGGCCAATCGATCACCGCGGGCTTGTACGGATCGTGGGTGTCCAGGAGCGTTCGGCAGAACAGCGTCTTGTGCGCATCGCTGCCCAAGCGGATCGGCCCGTTGGGCCCATGCGTGGCGGAGGTATCGGAGAGAGCCGACAGGGACGAACTCATGGCATCACACCTCGGTGGGGCACCGCCGCCGCCGGTGCGCCCGGTCGCAGCGCCGGCTCGGCGCATAAAAAGTCGCTGAACCCGCCGAGCCTCAGTGCCGGATCGCGCGACGCCGCGACTGTTTCCGGAGCGGTCAGCGCTTCGAATTCCTCGCGATGGCGATAGCCGGGCGCGGCCCCGGCGAAGGGGCCGGTGGCGGGATGAAGGTATATTTCGCTGAGGCCGTCCGGCAGATTGCGCATCAAGCCGAGCAGACGGTCGCGGGTGAATTGTCCGGACCACCGCAGCCCGAAGACGCGATCGGGCACGAGCAGGCCGGCGGCGCGACAGCGGCGCCGCAGCAGCAACGCCAAGGGCGCCGTGAGCGCTTCGGGCGCCCATCGGGTCCGCGGCTCGATCTTGCGCAGTACCGGCGCGGGCTCGAGCGGTACGCGAGCCGCCCGCAGACCGAAGCGGCCTCCGATCTCGGCCATCAATCGTCCGATCAGGGGATGCAGATGGAAATGCTTGTGCGCGTTGCAATGATCGAGGGGCAGGCCCGTGGCGCGAAACGCCGTGAACTGTGCGGTGATTTCCGCGGCGAGTTCGCGCCGCGCTTGCCTGCTGAAGGCGATGGCCGCTCCGAGGGCCGCCATGTCGGTGCGAAACAGGCCGCTTCCGGCCACCAGATGCCTCACCGCGGAGGCGGGAAGCACCGGTCGGCCCTCAGCCAGCACCAGATGCAAGCCGACCCGCAAGGAGGGGGTGCGCCGCGCCCGCTCGACGGCGTCCGCCGCCGCCGGCCCCGACACCATCAAGCTCGCGGCGCTGAGTATGCCGCCGCGATGCGCCGCCTCGACAGCCTCGTTGACTTCGCGCGCGGCTCCGAAATCGTCCGCCGTGACGATCAGCCGCTTCAAGCCGCGTCCCGCCGGGTCCGCAGGAAGCGGAAAAACTCCACGCCTTCGCGCAGGCGGCGCTTCATCATGTCGGGGCTTGCGACCATCTCCGCCACGATCGAGGCGATCTTCGACGGACGGAAATAGAACTTCTTGTAGAAGTCCTCGACCGACTCGAAGATTTCGGTGTGACTCAGATGCGGGTAGTTGAGCGGCGCGATCTGCGTGCCTTCCTGCGTCAGCAGATCGACCTCCTCGTTGTAGAGCCAGCCGTTTTCCTTCGCCTGCCGGTAGAGGTAGGTGCCCGGATAGGGCGCGGCGAGCGAAACCTGAATCGTGTGCGGATTGATCTCCTTGGCGAAGTCCAGGGTCTCCTGAATCGTCTGCTTGGTCTCGCCCGGAAGTCCCAGTATGAACGTGCCGTGGATCACGATGCCGAGCTCGTGGCAGTCCTTGGTGAAGCGGCGGGCGAACTCGACGCGCATGCCTTTCTTGATGTTGAACAAGATCTGCTGATTGCCGGATTCGTAACCGACCAGCAACAGGCGCAGGCCATTGTCCTTCATGACCGCGAGCGTCTTGCGCGGCACATTGGCTTTGGCGTTGCAGGACCAAGTTACCCCGAGCTTGCCCAGCTCCCGTGCGAGCGCTTCGACCCGCGGTAGGTTGTCGGTCAACGTGTCGTCGTCGAAGAAGAATTCCTTGACCTGCGGGAAGGCGTTCTTCGCCCACCTCATTTCCTCAACGACATGCTCCACCGAGCGTACGCGATAGCGATGCCCGCCCACCGTCTGCGGCCACAGGCAGAAGGTGCATCGCGATTTGCACCCGCGTCCCGTATAAAACGAGATATACGGATGCAGCAAATAGCCGCCGAAGTAGTTCTCGATCTTAAGATCGCGCTTGTAGACCGGCGTCACCCAGGGCAGCGTAT
Organism: uncultured Gammaproteobacteria bacterium; assembly: GCA_963813755.1. GTDB lineage: Bacteria > Pseudomonadota > Gammaproteobacteria > Steroidobacterales > Steroidobacteraceae > Bog-1198. Next base: position 45,199 of record CAWEZY010000011.1, read on the forward strand.
CCATGTTCTCGAGAACTTCCCGGTTCTCGTTGTGAACGATGACACCCTCGCGGTTTCGATAAGAAAGCCCCTTGATGTCGCTCCACGGCGTTCCGTCCGCGACTTCCTTGATGGTGAAGTCGAATTCGTTGCGTGCGACGAAATCGACCGCCCTTCCCGCGATGAGGCTTTTCTCGGGCTCGACCGCCACCTTGGCGCCGATGAGGCCGATTTTGACGTCCGGATTGATCGCTTTGATCATCTCGGCCGTCCTCACATCCGACTTGAAGGATGGAGTGGAAGTGTGCATCACCACGAGGTCGCGGTTCTGGACCTCCGGAACGATGTCCTCGAATGAGAGCCGGTGCGGCGGGGCATCGATCAGCTTCGAGCCCTCGACCAAAGCCGCCGGCTGCGCGAGCCAGGTGGGATACCAGAAAGATCGTACTTCGCGCTTCATCTGGTAGCGGGCACCGGCTCCGCCGTCGTAGCCGTCGAATGACGGCGGGTGCAGAAACAGGGTTCTCATTGCGCCAAATCCTTAAAAATGGGGTTAACGGATCCATCACTGACGACTTGGTAGCGATCGTCTCGCCACTGCACGCTGCGACCGACGAAACCCCAAGCCCAGAGCGCCAAACCGAGCCCATCCCTGAGCGGTAGCACCAACAGGTGCCAAAGCGCCGAGTTGGGACCGCGCACGGCGTGGTGCAGCATGGCCCTTGCCAGCACGGTGGCGCCGAACAACATCACCGCGGGCCGAGCGCCCCCGGCGAGCAAGGTGCCAAGACCGGCAACCGGCAGAGCGAACGTAACGAATAAAAAACTGTAGCCGGCCGGCCGGACCGCGCGGATCGTGCGCAGCCAGCGCACCTCATGGCGAAGCAGATCGCTTAAGGTGCGCTCATCGACGCAAGTCTCGACCACCACCTCGGACAGCACCGTGCGCAGTCCCAAGCGGCGCGTCAATTCGCCGATCCGAAAGTCGTCGGCCAATTGGCCCGCCACCGCCTCGAAACCGCCGATGCGCGCCAGCACTTCGCGGCGGATCGCAATGGTTGCGCCGAAGGCGAATGCCCGCGATCCGTGCATGGCCGCGACGCACACCGAGGGCATGAACCATTCATCGATGAACATGGATCCGAGCAGCGACCAGAAGCCGGCGCGCGGCTTGCCCCGGTAGAGGCATGTCACGATGCCGACCTTCGCATCCAGCAGCGGCGCGACCACCTTGGCGAGGTAATCGCGCTCGACCCGGATATCGCTGTCGGCGACGACCAAATAGTCGTGACGGGCGAGCGCCATCATGGTGATCAGGTTGCTCACCTTGCGGCTGTTGCCGTGCTGCCGGCGATCGATCGCGACGGCCAAGTCGGCCGCCGGAAATTCCGCCCGCAATCGGCCGACCACATCGAGGGCCGGGTCATCCCGGTCGCGGACGCCGAAGACAATCTGAAAGCTCGGATACGCTTGGTCGCAAAACGACCGCAGACATTCGTAAAGTTCGGGTTCGGCGCCGCACAGAGGCTTCAAAATCGTCACCGCAGGGGGCCGGTCGGGCAACGAGGGCGTTGCCGCCTTGCGGCGCATGTGAAGGACCGCGATCCATGAGGCGAGGATGTAGCATGCGGCCGCGGCGGCGAGCCCCGTGCCGCAGCCAATCATCCATGGATGAGCCGCGAAAATCACTCAACTGCCCTCAATTCTGCGCGGGTGGACTGCGGATTATTCATAATGGGTGCGGGCGACGCGCACTGGCGGCGTCCCGGTCTGGGTGTTGTCATGGATACATGCGAATGCGAGAATAATCTCATTAAAGGCGGTATTGTGACAGATTCGGGGGTCCTAATCGCGGGGGACCCTAAGTCCTGGGGGATGAAGTCGATTGCCGGCTGGGCCGCCTGAACAGGCCCTCTGCCATGCGGGCCGAGGGGCACCGCGTAGCAGTGCTCACCGTTCGATGCAATCTGATTGGGCCCACTTTATGAGGAAATCTTAATCCGGGCTCGGGTTTTACGCCCGCGGTAACATAGCGCATGGCAATTCCACTTCTTCAATCCTTTCGGGTGGCTACCTATCTCGCCGGGCGCAAATTGCGCGGCGACAAGCGCTACCCGCTGGTTCTCATGCTCGAGCCGCTGTTCCAATGCAATCTGGCTTGCGCCGGATGCGGCAAGATCGACTATCCGAAGGAAATCCTGCAAAAGCGCGTCAGTGTCGACGATGCGCTGCGCGCGGTCGACGAATGCGGCGCGCCGATGGTGTCGATTCCCGGCGGGGAACCGCTGATTCACAGGGAAATGCCGCAAATCGTCGCCGGCATCGTCGCGCGCAAGAAGTTCGTGTATCTGTGCACCAACGCGATTCTGCTCGCCAAGCACATCGACGAATATCGCCCGTCGCCTTATCTGACATTTTCGATCCACTTGGACGGCAATCGGCAACGCCACGATGAGTCGGTTTGCCAGGAGGGTGTATTCGACAAAGCCGTGGCCGCGATTCGTCTCGCCCGCAGCAAGGGCTTTCGGGTAACGATCAATTGCACGCTGTTCAACGGCGAGGAACCGCGCGAGGTGGCTGATTTCTTCGATGAGGCCATGACGCTCGGCATCGAAGGCATTACCGTCTCGCCGGGTTACAGCTACAGCCACGCCCCGCGGCAGGACGTCTTCTTGGGGCGCACCGCCAGCAAGCAGCTGTTTCGCGAGATTTTCAAGCTGCGCCGCTCGCGCAAATCCGGCGCCGGCTGGGCGTTCAATCATTCGACGTTGTTTTTGGACTTCCTCGCCGGCAATCAGACGTATCAGTGCACGCCTTGGAGCATGGTGACCTACAACGTGTTCGGCTGGCAGCGGCCTTGCTACCTGCTCTCGGACGAGGGCTATGCGCCGACCTTCCGCTCGCTCATCGAGGACACCGACTGGGAGAAGTATGGCGTCGGCCGCAATCCGCGCTGCGACAACTGCATGGCGCACTGCGGTTTCGAGGGAACGGCGGTCAATGACGCCTTCAGCCACCCGCTCAAAGCGCTGAAGGCCGCTCTGACGGGACCGCGGGTCTCGGGGCCGATGGCGCCCGAGTTGCCTTTCAACTACATCGAGGGCGCGGGGAATGCCGCGGCTGCTGGTACCTCGGCGGCGGCCGTACGCGAGATAGTGGCCATCTCCATCGCCGACATCAAACGCGTGAGCCGCGAGTCGCAGGACGGCGGGCGAGTCGCGGCGCAGCGCTAGCGCACGGCGCTACGGCGGATAACGCGGGTGACCAACTCAGCCGATCTTCGCGCAGCAATCGCCAACGACCCGGATGCCGTCGAGGCTTTCGGCGCGCAGCTCGAAGCTTGGCGCGAGCGCATGGAGCGGGCGCTGGCGCTGCGCCTGCCGCCGGCCGATGAAGTGCCCGCGCGTTTGCATGAAGCGATGCGCTACAGCGTGCTCGGCGGCGGCAAGCGGGTGCGGCCGGCGCTGCTGTTCGCCACCGCTCGGACCTTGGGCCTTAGTGAGGATGAGGTGGAGGCTGCGGCCTGCGCCATCGAACTGATCCACGTGTACTCGCTGGTGCACGACGACCTGCCCGCCATGGACGACGATGACCTGCGCCGCGGTCGGCCGACGTGCCACAAGGCATATGACGAGGCGACCGCGATTCTGGTGGGCGATGCGCTGCAGCCGTTGGCGTTTCAGCTGCTGGCACGGGACCCGGCGCTGCCCACGGCGCCGGCGATCCGGCTGCGGCTCGTCGACCTCTTGAGCGAGGCCAGCGGCACTTACGGGATGGCCGGCGGGCAGGCCATCGATCTCGAGGTCCAAGGCAGGAAGCTCGATATCGCACAGGTCGAGGATATGCATGCCCGCAAGACCGGTGCGATCATTCGCGCGAGCGTGCTGATGGCGGCCGAATGCGTCCCGCAGCTCGCGGCGCATCTGTATGCCGCGCTCAATCGCTTCGCGACCGCAATCGGCTTGGCATTTCAAATTCAAGACGACTTGCTGGACGTGATCGGCGACGTATCGACGCTCGGCAAGGCGACCGGTGCGGACCGCGAGCATGCCAAGCCCACCCATCCGGCCGTGATCGGCATAGCCGCCTCGCAAGAGCGGGTTCATCTTCTGCACAACCAAGCGCTGGATGCCCTGGTGCTGTTCGGCGAGCGCGCCGCGCCGCTGCGATCATTGGCTCACTGGCTGTTGTCGCGGCATTATTGACCTGCCGAATTGGTACGGCCTCCTAACCGGAACTATTCATGAATTACAGGAAATCGCGCAGAAGGCCGGATCGGGGGTATTTTCCGGAGCGTGAAAAACAGGATGTTTTTCCCGCAGCCCCCAGGGGTGCGACGCATGTGTCGCACGGGTGGCCATGGAGGGCCACCCAGGGCTTGCGCGCAGCAGGGACTGCGTAGCGCAATGGGTTGACGGCGGTCCGGAAAATACCCCCCGATCCGGCCCTCGTCCACGAGAACAATTTTCGTTCATGAATAGTTCCGCCTAACTCGCCGTCATCACCGCGGGACTGCACCAGGTAGCATCCGACAGCAATAAGAATCAGATAGGCGAGCAGAATGAAAGTCCAGCCCATGTTGTGGCGGATGACATCGCCTTCCTTGCGCACGAACTTGCTGGTCGAGACGCCGACGCTCGCGGTTTGCGGCGCCACGGGTTTGCCGATTTCTGCGCCGATGGAATTAAGCGTTGGTAACAGCAGTGGTGGCATGCCGAGCTGCGCGCCGACGAGCGCCTGGAATTTGCCGAACATGGCGTTGGTTGAGGTATTCGAGCCCGACAGCGCGACGCCGATGAAGCCAAGTATCGGGGCGACAACGATGAAAGCGGTGCCTAAGCTCGAAAAGCCTCTCGCGAGCGACGCCGCCATGCCGGAATAGTTGAAGACGTATGCCAGCCCAAAGATGAACACGCCGACCAGACACGCACCCCACATCTGATGGAACGTACGGCGGAATACTTCGCCGATTTGACAGCCTTTCAGCTTGCCCATCGCCAGCAGCAACCCCGCAACGAGGAGCCACGACGCCATGATCGCGGTGCCGCCAATATAAGGGGCGAATTTGAAGACTGCGCTGACGTCGGGCTTTGCCGCATTGCAGGCGGCCGCGAGCGGCGAGCAGGCGACCGCTTTAGCGCTGAACCAGCTCACTTTCGGCAACGGTGACCATGGACCGGTCCAGGCCGCGACCACAACCAACAGCACAGCGAACGGCATCCAGGCCTGCAGCACTTCGGCAGGCTTGAGTCCATGTCCTTGCGTCTGCTTTGCGGTTGCCGCATCGACCGGTACGCCGCCATAACCAAGCACGGTTTTGGGCTGCCAGACTTTGAGCAATGCGAACAACGCGATGAAGCAAACGATGGCGCCGGTGACGTCGGGCAGATAGGGCCCTAGATGGACGGCAACCGGATACTGGCCCGCGATATAGCCGAGCGAACCGACCACGGCGAGGGGCCAGCCGCCTTTCATTCCTTCCTTGCCTGAGACCAGGTACAACAGTACCCACGGCGGCAGCAGCGCGAGCACGGCGACCACGGTGCCGACCGAGGCTGACAGCGCCAGGAGTGGATAGCCGGTGACGGCGGCCAGCGCGATGATCGGTGCGCCGAGCGCGCCGTAGGAGACCGGCGCATTGTTGGCAATCGCAGCGACGCGGATCGCGTTGAGGTCGGAAATGCCGAGCGAAATCAGGATGGGCGCAACCACCGCCCACGGATATCCGAAACCGACAAGGCCTTCGAGCAGTGCTCCAAATGCCCACGCGAACAGCATCGTCTGCACGCGTACGTCCATGCTGCCTTGCGCGATCAGCCAGCGGCGGAAATTCTCGAATACGCCGCTTACCGCCAGCGTGTTGAACAGCACCATGCCCCAGAACGTAATCCAGTCGACATTCCACACGCCGGTCGCCGCGCCATAGACGTAGGCATGGGCGCCGTCGTCAAACGGCATTTTCCATACCCACAGGGCGAGCGCGAATGTAATGATCGAGCCGAGTAGCGTCGCCAACCAGGCCGGCAACCGGAATACCGCGAGCATGACCAGCAGAGTGACAACGGGAACCAGCGCCACCAAACACGTGAGCGTCAGGTTATCGAGCGGGTCTATCAGTTGCGTGAACATGATTTCACCATCGATGTTCGGCGCGGCGGGGGTGCTATGGGCCGGCGTCACCGCGGATTGATTTTTCTACTTGCGACCGCTCCGGTTGATGCAGTACCAGCGATGCCCGCTCCTCTGAAATTGTAACATAGCACAGGCCCCGGACCGGCTCAATTGGTTCTCCACGAACGGCAAAAGCACACGGCTGGCGCAGAGCTGCGCCGTTATATGAACAATCACCCGTTTGGAAATGCGGGCACCTTCATGTCAGCATGAGCTTGCGCTCCTTCACCGACGGGGGAGTCCACTGATAAATCCAGGTTTCGGTGAGCGGCCTGCCCCCCAAGCGCAGATAAAGCCGCAGGTCGATCGGCTCGGCGCTGTCGTCGGTCGGTCTGACGTCGAATAGCGCGCGGTAGCCGTTGAATTCCGCGACGTAATGGGCGGTCACGTGCTCGGTCTGTCCGCGCGAGGTCGTGATCACTGCTTCGACCGCGGCGTCCTTGGCGAGCGCGCCGAGTTCTCCGCCGGCGAAATCAACGGCAAAATGCCAGGAAAAGTACTGGCGCTTCACGCCGAGAGTGCCGCCGATGCCGGTGCGGGTCGCGATGACCTGCGCCAGCGGCGAGGAAAAGGGCATTTTCGTGCCCCAGTACAGCCGATAGCTGTACAGCAATTCCTGGCCGGGCTTCGGTTTGTCGAGTGGATTCCAGAACAACACGATGTTGTCGGAGGTTTCATCGACCGTGGGAATTTCCACGAGCTGCACGGCGCCCTTGCCCCATCCGCCGGTCTGGTGGTTGGGTTTGGGTTCCACCCACAAACTCGGCCGCCGATCGTAATAGACGCCGTCGTCCTGATAATGATCGAAATTGCGGTCCCGCTGCAGCAGGCCGAAGCCGCGCGGATTGTCGTCAAGATACGAATTGAAATGCAGCTGCGCCGGGTTCACCAGCGGCCGCCAGATCCACTCGCCGGCGCCGGTCCACATCGACACGCCGTCGGAGTCGTGCACCTCCGGCCGCCAGTCGTTCGCCGCGCGCCGGTCGTTCTCCCCATAGAAGAACATGCTGGTGAGCGGTGCGATGCCCAAGCGCTCGATCGGCGTGCGCGGATACAGGGCCGTGTCGATGTTCATGACAAGCGTGCCGCCGGGAGCGATCTGAAAACGCATCGCGCCCGAGATGCTCGGCGAATCGAGCAGTGCGTACAGGGTCAGGACTCCGGAGTCCTTTGCCGGGCGCTCGAACCAAAAAGAAGTGAACCGCGGAAATTCCTCGGGGCGCGCAAACGCGGTATCGACCGCCAGCGCCCGCGCCGACAGGCCGTACTGGCGCGTATCGCCGCCGACGGCGCGGAAGTAGCTGGCCCCCAGGAACGCCGCGATGTCGGCCTGCCAGTTGGTCACGAACTGCACGCGAAAACCGGCAAATCCCGCGTGATCTTTCATCACCGCCGGATCGACGCCGCTTTTTTCCCAATCGAACATCGCGGGGTCGTACAGAATCTCATGAGACTGGCCATCGACGACTTCGTAAAGATGCACTGGCTCGGTGAAGTTGCGGCCGACGTGGAAGAACTGCAGGCGAAACGCCAGCCCGGCGTCGCCCCACAAGGCGTGATCGGCGCGAAAGCGGATGGATTGATACTGGTCGTAACTCAATTTGGCCATGGCGGGCGGCAGCGCATCCTTGGACGGCTGATAAGCGTTGCTCGCCAGATAACGCGCCTGGCCTTTGAGCCAGGCGAAATCGAACGGCTGTGCGGCAGCGGGGTTCGGAAGCGGCGGTGCCGCCCGGGAAAATCTGCCGTAGATGAGCGGTCCGCCGGCGAGGCCTGCGGCTAGTTTCAAGATGGCGCGTCGGGCGATCATGGGTTTTTCGGATCCTTCAGATCAAAAATGAGTGGCGCGGTGCATCCGGCAGCAGCGCGAGCTGGTTGAGCAGGCGCGCGTCGGCGGCGACCTCGACTTGCTCTACGGGCGTAAGCCATCCCAGGGCTTCTTCCAGGGTTCGCGCATCGTTGAGCTTTTGCTGGGCGGTGAAGGCATGCGGGTCGGGATGACCGCGCGCATCCCTGGGCCGCGGCAGGTTGCCGTCGATGTGCGCCAATCGCGCCTCGCGATTGCGCGCCAAAAACTTCAGTCCGTCCGCCGGCAGCGGCGGCGATTGGCCGATGAGCTCGGTGCGGCGTGTAACAAGCGCGGGCGGCATGACCTCCTCGGGCGTGCGCAGCAGCGCAAGCCGCGACAGGGCACCGCCAAGAGACTCACTGCCGCTGGCACGCGACAGCGGTACGGAGAGCAACAATCCCAACAGCGCCGGCGACACCCACGCGAGCAGCGGCGGCGAGAGAAACCAAAGGATCACGGCGGTCACGGAGCTGAGCAGCAAGTGCCGGTGATGGAAGCGCCAGGCGTCCGTCCAGCTGGTGCCGCCGCCTTGGCGGCGCTGCGGGTGCCAGCCGGAGTCGCGGCCCAAGAATACTTCAACGACGTGCCGGCTTTGTATCAGCATCAGCACCGGTGCGTACAGCGCCGAGAGAATGATCTCGAACAGGCAGCTGGCGGTGATGCCGATGGCGCCGCCGCCGCCGCGGCGCAACCGCTTCGACATCAGCGCGCGGATCAGGCCGAGCATTTTCGGAATCAGCAGCACGACCATGCTGAACCAGAACAGCGACATCATCAGTTCGACGTCGAACCGCGGCCAGGTCGGGAACAACTGAAAATCGTGGCTGAAATATTCTGGCCGGATCAGGTGCGACTGCACCGCGAGCGCAAAGCCGATGCCCAGCATCAACAGCCACAAGGGCGACGACAGGTAGCTCATGATGCCGATGGCGAGATGCAGCCGGCTGGTTATTTTCAAGCCCGCGGCACGGATGACCTTGGCGTGCTGCAGGTTGCCTTGCGCCCAGCGCCGGTCGCGAATGGCGACATCGATGAGCGAGGGCGGGGATTCCTCCCAGGAGCCGCAGAAATCGGTGGCCATGCGCACCTTCCAGCCGCCGCGGCGCATGAGCGCCGCCTCCACGAAGTCGTGCGACAGCACGTGGCCGCCGAACGGCTTGCGCCCCTTGAGTTCCGGCAGGCCGCAGCTTTGGGCAAACGCGGCCGTGCGGATGATGGCGTTATGGCCCCAGTAATTGGCGCCGTCGCCGGACCATGCAGACAGGCCGCGAGAGATAACCGGGCCATAGACACAGCCGGCGAACTGCTGCAGGCGGCCGAAAAGAGTTCGTGCGCCGATGAGCTGCGGAGCGGTCTGCAGGATACCGAGCGCCGGGTCCTCGTGCATCGTCTGCACCAGTCGCAGAAGCGAGGGCGCGTCGATCAGGCTGTCGGCGTCGAGTACGATCATGTGGTTGTAGCGGCCGCCCCAGCGGGTGACGAAGTCCTCCAGATTGCCGGATTTGCGCGCGATGTTGCGCCAGCGCCGCCGATACCAAACGGGCATGATCGGCGCGAGGGACTTGCGCAGGGCATCGACCGAGGCCGTTTCGCGGATCCACGCGTCGGCGTTGGTCGAATCCGACAGGACCACGATCTCGAAGCCGCGATGTGCATCGATTGCCGCGAGCGCCTCGCCCATGGCTTGCAGTGCCGCGGTGGTGCGCACCGGATCCTCGTTGTAGATCGGCATGACCAGCGCGGTGAGCGTGCCGCCGGTACCCGCCGCCGGATTTGGCACCGGGTCACGGCGTTTCGATGCGCCGGCGATGACCGAGCCGGCGGAAAAGGCGATCCACCCGAGGGATATCGCGAAGCAGAAGATCATCAGTCCCTGGAGCAGCGTCATGCTGGCGAACCGCACCACCTGCAGCATTTGGTAGACGCCGTAGACGGTGACCCCGAGGCTCACGGTGACCAGGATGAACCGCGCAAACGCGACGGCGGCGGTGGCGCGATTCCAGGTGCGGCGCGGCGGCGTGCGGCGCAGATCCTGGGCCGGCATGCTCAAGGGCGCCTCCGGCGGCATGCCGCCGGACGGTTGCCGATGATCCACGGCGATCGCGGAGCTCATGAGGCGGTCCATCGATAGAGCCAAGTTTCGCTGACCGGTTGTTCGCCGCGCATGATGCGCAGCCGCAGTTCGATCAGTTCGGCGTCGTTCGGGTCGATCTCGAAACTAGCGCGCAATCCGTGCATCGCGCCATTCGACACCAGCGCGGCATTGGCAATCTTGCCGGCGGAGGCCCCCAGATCGAGGCGCAGGCCGTCGGTCTTCTCGCCGGCACCGATGAAATCCAAAACGAATACGCGCCGTTTGCCGTCGACGCTGGCCCCCGAGCGCGTGGCCACGACCTTGCCCAAGCCTTTCGGTAGGGGTGGCTCCGCCAGCCAAGTGAGGCGATACGCGAATTGTGCCGGATGCCCCGGATTAAAGGCGTGGGCGGGGCGCCAAAAGACCACGATGTTGTCATTGCTTTCGCGCCCCGATGGGATTTCCACGAGCTCGACGGCTCCCGCACCCCACTCGCCTTTGGGCTCGACCCAAGCGCTCGGCCGCCGTTCGTAAAGGTTCTCGAAATCCTCGAAATCGCGCTGTTCGCGCGATCGCTGCACCAGGCCGAAGCCCTGCGGCGGCTGCGTGGTGAACGTCGACACCTGGAGTTTGATGGGGTTCGCCAATTGACGAAATATGTGCTCGCCGGTCTTAGAGGTGATCTGCAGGCCGTCCGAGTCGTGAACCTCCGGCCGATAGTCATCGAGACGTCCACGATTGGTTTCGTCGAACAAGAACATGGAGGTGAGCGGTGCGATGCCCACGACGCGCATCTCGGCGCGCGGGAACAGCGTGAGATCCACGTCCATCACCGTCTCGACGCCGGGGTGGACGTCGAAGCGATAGGCGCCGGTGGTGGAGGCGCTCTCGAGCAGGGCATAGATCACGATCGAGGTCGCACGCGGCGCCGGGCGCTCGATCCAAAAATGGGTGAATGCCGGGAATTCTTCGCCCGCCGGTTCGGCGGTGTTGAGCGCGAGGCCGCGCGCCGAGAGACCGTATAAAAGGTGCTGTGCCACCGCGCGGTAGTAGCTCGCGCCCTGGAATACCAGAAATTCGTCCCAGACCTTTTTCGTGTTGATTTGGGTGCGCACGCGAAAGCCCGACAGAGGCAGCGACACCTTGCCGAGTTGCGGCAGGGTGGGCCCCATCTCGAACATCGACGGAGTCGCCACCAAATCCTGTGCCATGCCCTCTTCGACCGTGGAAACGGTCACCGTGGACTGCAAATTGTATCCCGCTCGCAGCAGCTCGAGCTGGAACGGCACCGGCTGGTCGCGCCAAATTCCGGCGTCCGGGTTGAAGTGAATGCTGCGATACTGTTCCGGGCTGAGTTTATCGAGACCGGCGGGCAGTGTGTTGCGCTGCGGGGTGTAGGGGATCGCGGCACGGCGCTTGGCTTCGGCCAGCAGCGTATCGAAGGTGAACGGGTAGGTGGCCGCCGGTTTGTCGGCGGGCGGATTCTCGGCGCGCGCATGGCTCCAGGGCACGGCCATCAACGCCACGGCGAGCAGTACATACGAGTTGATCTTCGAAACCGGCAACACGGTTACCCTTAAGTTAGCCCGAAGGCCCAATGCGGCGATTTGCCGGCCCCACCGTATCTTGATGATACGAGGTGCGGCGTGAACGGGCAAACCGCCGGCGGGCGGCCTGTTATAGTTTAATGCCATGCCAGAACGCGCGATCTCCCTCACGGAACCGCAGAGCGCCGCAGCCGTTCTCATGGTGCGCCCGGCGCGCTTCGGGTTCAATTCGCAAAGCGCGGCAAGCAACTCCTTTCAGCACCCTCCGCAGGCGGGTACCCCATCCGAATTGCAGGAGCTCGCGCTGCGCGAGTTCGATGGGTTGGCCGATGCCCTGCGGCGCGCGGGGGTGAACGTCATCGTGGCGGACGATACGCCGGTGCCGGTCAAACCCGACGCGCTCTTCCCCAACAACTGGGTGAGCTTTCATCGCGACGGTACGGTGGTGCTGTATCCGATGCTGGCCCCGAACCGGCGCAGCGAGCGGCGCGACGCGGTGATACGCCAGGTGAGCGGCGATGGCGGCTTTCGGATCACCCGAACCGTGGATTTGAGCTATCGCGAAGATCAAGGCAAGTATCTCGAGGGTACCGGCAGTTTGGTGCTCGACCGGGTCGGGCACGTGGCCTATGCGAGCCTGTCGCCGCGCACCGACCTCGATGTGCTCGGCGAATTTGCCCAACAACTCGACTATGAACTGGTGACCTTCGAAGCGCTCGACGGCTCGGGCGGCGCTGTCTATCACACCAATGTCTTGATGGCGATCGGCGCTCGATTCGCGGTGGTCTGCGGCGCCGCCATCGCGCAGCAGCGGCATCGCGATGCCGTGTATTCGATGCTGCGGGCACGGGGGCGGGAAATCATCGAGATATCGCCGGCGCAGATGCTCGAGTTTGCCGGCAATCTATTGGAACTGGCCCCGGGAGGGACGAATGTCATCGCGCTGTCGGCGACAGCGTGGCGCAGCCTCGATCCCGGGCAACGCCGGGCCTTGGAGAGGCATGGCGGCATCTTGGCCGCCGACATCCCGGTCATCGAGCGCTGCGGCGGCGGCGGCGTGCGTTGCATGCTGGCCGAAATACACCTGCCCACCCGCGTTTAGCGCGCCGGCGGGCATCCTGGTGTCATAATCCCAATATGTGTGAACTCGGGGTCAAGACGCTCATTGCCTATTTGCTGGGTGCGCTGATGGGCAGCCTCGTGCTCGGGCGCTTGCGCGGCGTCGATATTCGCCGGCTGGGCAGCGGCAATGCGGGCGCCACCAATGCGTTGCGGACCCAGGGCAAGTTGTTTGGTGTCTCGGTGCTGCTCATCGATGTGGGGAAGGGGGTGTTCGCGGTGCTGTGCCTGCCCGGTGCGTCGCTTCCCTTTGTGCCTCTCGATCCCGACCTGTCGCGTCAGTGGCTGACCTTGGCCTGCGGGTTTGCCGTCATCGTGGGGCACGTCTATCCCGTGTGGTTCGGATTCCGCGGCGGCAAGGGAGTGGCGACCATGCTCGGGGTGCTGGCGGCCATCGAGCCGCGCCTGCTTGTTCCGATGCTCGGCAGCTGGTTCGCCGTGCTGCTGCTTACGGGCTACGTGGGACTCGCCAGCATGCTCGCGGGCGCGGCCCTGGTCATCGCCGTCTATGTCTGGGGGCCGGGGAATTCGCCGCTGTTGATTTTTTGCCTCGCGGTCGAGTCTTTTGTGATCTTCACCCATCGCGGCAACATTGCGCGCATGCGCGCCGGCACGGAGCATCGAATGAGCAAACTATGGCTGTTTCGCTCCCGAGCGGCATAGAGGCCCGCTCGTTGCTCGCATTGCTGGCCGATGGTGCGCCGCACACCGGCGCCGCGCTGGCGCGAGAGCTCGAGACGAATCGCGCGGTGCTGGGCGAGGGAATCGAGCAACTGCGGGCCCGGGGCATCGAGATCACGACGCTGGCGCGCGGGTACCGCCTGCCGAAGCCGGTCGAATTGTTGGATGCACGGCGCATACGCGCCGAACTGCGCCACACCCGTGAAATCAAGTTGCGCCGGTTGGAGGTGCTGTTCGAGGTGGAATCGACCAATACCCGCATGCTCGGTCTCCCCTCTCCCCCCGCGGGTCAGGCGGATGTTTGCATGAGCGAATTGCAGCACACGGGGCGCGGCCGCCGCGGCCGCCGCTGGATTGCGCCCTTCGGCGACAGCCTTGCCCTATCGCTCGGATGGACTTGGCGGGATGCGAGGCGAGTCGAGCCGGCCTTGAGCCTGGCGGTCGGCGTCGCGATCATTCGCGCGGCGGGGCGAACGGGTGCGCGAGGCATATGCCTCAAATGGCCGAACGACGTCTGGTTCAACGATCGGAAGATGGGCGGGGTGTTGATCGAGCTCAAGGCGGAAGGGAGCGGGTCGGCTCACGTGGTCATCGGCATCGGCCTCAATGTTCACTTATCGGGCGTCGCCCGGCGGGGGTTGCAACAAGCCGGCGTACACGCGGCGGCGGTCGCCGACGCCTGCCCGAGAGGCGTTTCCCGCAATGCGTTGGCCGGCGCGCTCCTGGATGAGCTTCTGAGTATGCTGGAGCAATTCGAAAGGGAGGGATTCGCGCCGTTTCGCGATTCTTGGTTGGGGCTCGATGCGCTTCACGGCCGCTCCGCGCAGGTTCTCGCGGGAGATCGCGCCATTGCCGGCACGGCCCGCGGAGTGGATGCGGACGGCGCTCTACTGCTCGAAAGCGCGGGCATGATGCACAGATTTGTATCCGGTGAAGTCAGTCTGCGCTTGACCGAGGCTGTGGCGTGACGGTTATGAAGGGCATCGTGTTGTGCCTGGCGCTGGCCAACGTCGGCTATTTTCTATGGGTGCGTGGCATGACCAAATCTCAAGATGCGCAGGTCGCCGAAACGACGGCAGCGACGCTGAAGCTTGCCTCTGAAGCCGCCGCGCGAGCACCAGCCGGCGGGGGCGGGATCGTCGGTGCGAGCGGCGGCACCGACAGGGGCAGCGGCGTTAGCGGCGCCGCGGACGGCGAGGGAGCCGCGCACGGGGACGCATCGGCCGGCCTCCTCACCAATGTGAAGCGCTGCATCAGTGTGGGGCCGTTCCGCGACGTGGCCGAGGCCGCACGCGCCGCGAGCACCCTGCGCAGCGGCGGCTACGATCCCAGGCAGCGCGTCGCGGACGGCGAGGTGTGGGCGGGTGTGTGGGTCTACATACCCGCTCCGGCAACTCGGACCGCCAGCGATCAAGTGCTGGCGAAGCTCAAGGCGGGCGGCATCGAGGACGCACTGGAAATGCCCGGGCCAAATGACGGATCCGTGATATCGCTCGGCTTGTTCAGTGAACCGAAGCGGGCGCAGACCCGGGTCGCGCAAGCGCAGTCCTTGGGATTCAATCCCGGAATCGCCGATCGGAAGCGCACCGGCAACGTGTACTGGGTCGACATCGACCTGAAGCCGACGGACAGCGTGCTGAAGCCGTCGGATTTTCAGGGCGAAACGGGGCGTATCGTCCGCCTGGAAGTGAAGGGATGCCCTGCGGCCGGCGGTGCGCAGCCATGACGCGTACCCCATGACCGGTGCGGCGACGAGCGGGCGCGAAATCGTACTGCGGATTACGTGCGGCATTGGCGCGGCGGTCGGGTACGGCTGCCTCGCCGCGTTCCTGTACCTTATCAGCCTGCAACTCTACCGCTGGTTCCGCGACGGGGAATGGACGCATATCGGCATGAGCGACGGCCTGCGCGCCGCCCTTTCTCGCTGCTGCGTCGAGAGCACCGATACCGGCCGGCTGGCGGCGCTGTGGCATTGGCTCGATGCGCCCGTCGATTGGCTGGGGCTGCATAAAGTGCTCGAAGTCGTTCCGGCGTCGCTCGCGCTGTTCGCGTTGAGCATCGCGGGGAACAGCATATTTATCTACAGCTGCGACCGTATCGACGAGTTCAGGCGCGGCCGCTGACGCTCGGCGGGAAAGCCTTTGCGGCGAAGGGGAGCGCGGCCACACACCTGGTTTAGAATCGCTTCATGTTTGCCATGGTGCTCAATAAACACAAGACACCGCTCGAGTGGACCGAGCTTGCGGATCGTGTACCGAAGAGAGGCGAGATTCGCGTGAAGGTCTTGGCCTGCGGGGTGTGCCGCACCGACCTGCACGTGGTCGACGGCGAATTGCCCGATCCGCACCTGCCCATAATTCCCGGTCATGAAATCGTCGGACGGATCGATGCGATCGGATCTGAAGTGCGGGGACTGGAGCTCGGCGCGCGGGTCGGGATCCCCTGGCTGGGCTACACCTGCGGTGTGTGCCCCTATTGTTCGATGCAGCGCGAGAATTTGTGCGATCGACCGCTGTTCACCGGCTACACCCGCGACGGCGGCTACGCGACCGCGGCCATTGCCGATGCGCGTTTCGCCTTCCCGCTGGGCGAGCTCGGCAGCGACGTTTCGCTCGCGCCGTTGCTGTGCGCGGGATTGATCGGTTGGCGTGCGCTCGTCATCGCTGGAGAGGCGCATAGGCTCGGGCTCTACGGCTTCGGGGCCGCTGCCCACATCGTGGCGCAGGTCGCCGCATGGCAGGGTCGATCGGTATTCGCCTTCACCCGCCCCGGCGATACGGCCACACAGCGCTTTGCAACGAGTCTCGGCGCGGTGTGGGCGGGGGCTTCGGGCGAGGCGCCGCCGGAGCCGCTTGATGCGGCGATCATATTCGCGCCGGTGGGCGATCTCGTACCCTTGGCATTGCGGGCCGTGCGCAAGGGCGGCCGGGTGGTTTGCGCCGGCATCCATATGAGCGACATCCCGGCCTTCCCCTATCGGTTGCTGTGGGAAGAGAGGGAGCTCGCATCCGTCGCGAATCTCACCAGGCAGGACGGCGTCGATTTTTTGCGCCTGGCGCCGCAAGCGGGCATCCGCACCCAAACCACGCCTTACCCGCTGCGCCAAGCGAACCAAGCGCTCTCCGACCTGCGAGCGGGGCGGTTCGAAGGCGCCGCGGTGCTCGTGCCCTCGGAGCCTTAGACCAAGCTGAATTTCACTTCGCGAGTTGCTTGCGCAGCGACTTGAGTTCGCGCTGCCGTTGGTCGGGCTGTACGTGCGCCTGCAACTCGTCGAGACGCCCGCGTTTCGGCCTCACGTTCGCTTCGCTGTTCCCCACGCCGGTGCGCCACACCGGAACTTCGCTCGCCTGCAATTTTGCCGGCATCCTGGGCGCGTCCCTGGCGCCGTACCTCGCGAACCGGTTGGCGTTCGCAGCGGCAATGCTCAACCTGGCGGCAACCGCGTCTTTCTGGCATTTAACCTAATATATTCAATAAATTGTAGGGTCCGGCGAAACGCCCGTGGCTGTGGCGCGAATCATCCGGCAAGATGCGCGCATGGCAATTCGCAAAACCGTGACTCTGCATCGGCTTCGGGAGATGCACGCGACCGGCGAAAAGATCGCGGTGCTCACGTGCTACGACGCGCTGTTCGCGCACGTCCTCGACGCCGCAGGCGTCGATATGCTGCTGGTGGGCGATTCGCTCGGGATGGTGCTCCAAGGTCATGCCAGCACACTGCCGGTCTCCATGGATGAGATGGTCTACCACACCCAGTGCGTGGCGCGCGGCAACCGCAGTGCCTGGATCATCGCCGACATGCCGTTCGGCAGCTATCAGGAGTCGGTCGAGTCGGCGCTGCGCAATGCGGTTCGGCTGATCCAGGCCGGAGCGCAGATGGTCAAACTCGAGGGGGGAGGGTGGACCGCCTCCCATCGTGCGATTCCTGGTCGATCGGGACATCCCGGTGTGCGCGCATTTGGGATTCACGCCGCAATCCGTGCATGCGTTGGGCGGCTATCGGGTTCAGGGGCGCGACGAGAACTGCGGCACGCTTGCTGCGCCAGCACGCCGTGGAACTCGCCGAGGCCGGCGCCGAGTGCCTGGTGCTGGAGATGGTTCCGTCGATCGTGGCGCGCAGCTTGACGAAGGAACTGTCGGTGCCCGTCATCGGCATCGGTGCCGGCGTCGGATGCAGCGGTCAGGTTCTGGTGCTTCACGATATGCTCGGACTGACGCAAGGGGATCTGCCGCGTTTCGTGCGGAATTTTCTCGAGGGGGGCGCCGATATCGGCGCCGCCGTGCGCAATTACGTGTCGGCCGTCAAGAGCGGCCAGTTTCCCGACGACGCCGTACACGGCTTCTGACCCGGAAACCCAGTGCAACTCGTCCAGACGATTGCCGATCTACGCGCGGCGCTGCGGCGACCGCGCGACATCATTCTCGTGCCGACCATGGGCAATTTGCACCAGGGTCACTTGTCGCTGGTGCGCATCGCACGTCAGCGCCGCGGCCTTGTGGTCGCCAGCATCTTCGTCAATCCGCTGCAATTCGCGCCGCACGAGGATTTCAAGAAATACCCGCGCACCCTCGAACACGACTGTGAACTTCTTGCCGGCGCCGGCTGCGACATCGTGTTTGCGCCCGGCGTCGAGGAGATATACCCGGAAGCGCAGGAATTCGGGGTTCAGCCGCCGGCCGGCCTGGCGGGCATTTTGGAGGGAAGCGCCCGCCCTGGATTCTTTACCGGCGTCTGTACCGTGGTGCTGAAGCTGTTCAGCATCGTCGGGCCGAGCGCCGCCGTGTTCGGGAAGAAGGATTACCAGCAACTGCTGGTGATCAGCAAAATGGTCCGGCAGTTCGCCCTGCCGATTGAAATAATTCCTGCCGAGACGATTCGCGACGCGAGCGGCCTCGCGCTCTCCTCCCGCAACGGCTATTTGAACGAACAGCAGCGCATCGAGGCGGTGCAGCTGTACGCGGCTCTGCGAAATATGGCCGGCCAAGTGCGCGCAGGCCGCAGCGACTGGCGGCAGATCGAGGATTCGGCATGCGAGCTGTTGCGGTCGCGCGGCTGGCATCCCGACTATGTGGCGATTCGACGGCAGGCGGATCTCGGCCAACCGGTGCTGCGAGAGCCGCTGGTAGTGCTCGGCGCCGCCAGGCTCGGCGGCACGCGCCTGATCGACGCCGTAGACATTTGAACGGCACGTACGCGCTGATGCCGGCGCCCGTCATTGCAAGCAAGCCGCTGCACGTGCTGTTGCCGACCTTGGGCAGTGCGGGCGATGTGCATCCCTTCATCGCGCTTGGGCTGGCTCTGCGCGCCCGCGCACGCCGCGCGACGATAATCACCAATCCATTTTTTCAGTCGTTGATCGAACGGTTGGGCTTGCGCTTCCTGCCGGTGGGGACGCTCGCCGATGTCGACGCCGCGGTCACGCGGGCGTGCGAACTCGTCGAAGGCTTGGCGGCTGATTTCAACGGAAAAATCCCTGCGAACGGGAACTCACACGAAGGCGGCTTCCTCTAAATCATTGGGAGAAACTCATGGCTTCATTGACGCGACGCCACTTCCTGCTGTCCACGGCGGCCTTGTCGGTCGCCAATGCCGTCCGCGGCACAATGAACCCATGCCTGGCGGGCGAATCCTTCTTGCGGGAACCGTCGGTAGGGCAAACTTGGCGCTACGCCACGCATGATCTGATCAGCGGAACGCTCCTCGACACCGAGACTGATCGGGTTTCCGCGGTCGGACGGATTATTGAGATATCGACGCAGTCGGAGATGGTCGAACGCAAGCTGCTCCGCTATCCGTCCTGGGGGGTGCGCTGGCTGCAAAGGTACGGGACTCCGGATAGACGCGCAGGCGCCCGCCCGAGCGAAGTTCATCGGCCCTGGGGCATGATATTGGTCGATCCCCACTGGGCCGAGGTGCAGGCGTATGAAGAGCCGATACCGCTTTGGCCCACGGAGCTGCGACCCGGCTGGTCGAGCGGCACGATCATTACACAATACCAGACAGACGATGAAGACCCGCTGCCCTGGCAATTGACCATGAATGCCCACGCATGGGAGTCGATCACGGTTCCGGCCGGCCGCTTCGACGCCCTGCGCTTTACCAACTTGATCGACTTCCGATTCAGCAATGTATCCGAGCGCGAAGCCGCTGTGCGCCAGGAGATCATCTGGTTTGCGCCCGAAATAGGCCGCTGGGTCGCGCGCGAGAGTTACGGGAACTTCCGTGAATCCGTCCGCACGGAAGTTCAGGAAAGCAGCTACCGCTGGGAGCTGCTGAGCTGGACATAGCGCCTCTCCGGGGCCGGCGGCCTCTGCCGCCTGCCCGGTCATTGCCATTCAGTGATCCAGACGGCTGCGGATCGCCGCACAGGCCTTTTGCGATGCGTCCGGCTGCGTCGTATCGACCACGACGGCATGCGATCGCTCCTCCGCGCTCAACGGCTCCGTGTTCCTCAATTGCCAATCGAGCACTGCCACATCCGCCTCCGATGGATCGAGGTGCAATTGCTGCCTTTTGTTAATGCGCTCGACGAGAACCCCGCGATTCGCCTCGCACAGCACGATGATGAATGGCCAGCCCCTGCGCAGGGCCAAATCGCGGAACGGGCGACGCTCGGCGCCGACGAGAAAAGCGGCATCCACGATGATATTGACGCCGGCGCTCAAACAAGCCTCGGCGCATTCGAGCAGGCGTGCATAGGTGCGGCGACTGAACTGCGGATCGTAGAGGCCCTGCTCCAAACCGCCGCCGCGGATCGGGGATGGGTGCGCACCGGCAAGCCGCTTGCGCTCCAGGTCCGAGCGAACGCGCACGGCGCATATCCGGGGTATCAGTTGTTCGCTCAGCCAGGATTTACCGGATCCCGAGAGACCGTGCATGATGATCAGCGTGGCAGTGGGTCGCTTTACGAAAGCAACGGCGGTTTTTACTCGGACCCGCAGGCGATTCTGAAATTCCTGCCGGTGTGCCGGATCCAATTCCGCGCCGAGACCGTCGACCATTGCCCGAACCATGGCTCGATACACGGCATAGAATGGCAGATGCCGAACGCCGTCGTAGTCCCCGGTATGCTGCAGATAGGCATTCAGAAATGCAAATGCCAGGTCGTTGCGATCATATGACGCCAGATCCATGACCAGGAAGGCCGCGTCGTTGATCACGTCGATCCAGCGCAGCTTCGGATCGAATTCCAAGCAATCGAAGGGCAACAACTCGCCGCGCCAACGAACCACATTGCGGGCATGCAAATCGCCGTGGCATTCGCGGATGAACCCCAGCTCTTCGCGCATTCGCAATTGCGGGAGCGAATCGCGCAGATAGTCGTGTATCCAATCAGCGAGAAACTTAAGCTCGGGGAGCTTCGTGTCCGCGCCCAGGTGTGACTGCAGAATGGCCAAATTGCCGAGCACCACGTCGCGCAAATCCGTTGTGTGAGGATAATCCGTGTTCGCGGATGCTTTGGACGCATTTTCGTGAAATTGCGCCAAACGCTTTGCGAGGCCGACGAATTCCTGGGCGGTAACCTCGGCGCGCTTCAGCAGTTCCGATAACTCTTGCGAGGTCTCGAATTGCTTCATCCGCACGGCATAATCGATAATTTCGCCGCTTCCACCGACGCGCACGCCGCCCGCTCGCCGTGTGATCGTCACAACGTCCAAATACAGGTCGGCCGCCAGACGCCGGTTGAGCCGCAATTCCTCCTCGCACAAGTGTCGACGAAGCGCCAGCGTCGATGTATCGATAAATTCCAATTTGACGCTCTTTTTGATCTTATACGCAAAGGCGCCTGTGAGGATGATGAACGAGATATTCGTCTGGCGCATTTCCAAACGAGCGACGGGATGCGGAAACGCCGACGGCGTCAGCAATTCTTCCGGTTTGAACGGAGAGGAATCAGCTTGTTGCGAGGGGCCGCCCGCACCGACAGTGACCATCTCTCGAACCCCCAACTGCCATGCCGAGTATATGCCGTTCGCTCGGCGCGAAATGCGCCGCTTCGATTGCGCGGCGCGGCGGAGGCTTCGGCGCCAACAGGGGTCGGCGGCTAGGCGAGGTGCGGCTTAAAGGGACGGGAAATCGATGCGCGCGGGTCGAAGTGCCTTGAGGATATCGCTGATCGACAGCATTCCGACCAGATTCTTCGCATCGACGACCGGGAGGTGCCGGAATTTGTTGCCGGACATCAGCTCCATGCACTCGCGAACGGTATTGTCCGAAGTCACGCAGATGACTTTCTCCGTCATGAGGTCTTTGACGAGGACGTCCCAGGGGGCGATGCGTCTAGGCACGGCCCGCCGGATGTAGTCGCGCTCGGAGAATATTCCGACCAGCTCCGAGCCGATCATCACCGGCAAGGAGCTGACCCGTTTGGCCGCCATGATTTCCAGCGCCGCTTGGACAGTGGTATCCGGCGCGACCGTAAACAGCTGCTGGTCTTTGCCTTTCAACAGATCGCGAACCACGCGCGTCGACATGGATGGCCTCCAATAATCGCGAATCGCGCAACCTCCTCGAGATCTGAGGCGGCGTTTACCCGATAGTCGCGCGCGGTGCGCGCGCATGTCAATATCAATCGCAATTGCTGCGGAAGGTGGCGCCACGTAGCATCGAAGGTCCTATGCCGACATCTTCCTTCGCGACGTTCGTGAATCTGCCGCCGGTCCCGCGCGGCGGGAAGGGCGATGCCGACGTGCCCGAAATTCACGCATCGGCGGCCTGGCAGGCAAGCCTGGAATTGCGTTTCGCGCTCCGGGCGGAACGCACCGCGCTGGTGCACCGGCGGCATGAGGGCCCATTGCAGGTCCAAAAGGCGCTGTATCCCGAGGGCCCGGGCATTTGTCACGTCGCGCTGCTGCATCCGCCGGGCGGCATCGCCGGGCGCGACCGGCTGAATATTCGCTGCGCTACGGGGCAGAATTCACATGCCCTATTGACGACCCCGGGGGCCACGAAGTGGTATCGATCGGCAGGCGGCGCGGCCGCGCAGCACCTGCAGTTCGCACTCCAAGGAGATTCCGTGCTCGAGTGGCTGCCGCGGGAAAATATTCTCTTCGACGCCTGCAAGGCGGCGATGAGCACGGAGATCCGCTTGGCTGCGCGCGCACGTTACCTCGGTTGGGAAATCCTCTGCTTCGGCCGGCGCGCGTCAGGTGAACAATGGCGGCGCGGCGATCTGCGGCTCGACACACGCATCCTGCGCGAGGGGCGCATCGCTTGGGCGGAGCACGCGCAACTGACGGCGGGAAGCGGGTTCGGCGATTCGCCGGTCGGCCTTGCGGGATTTAGCGTCAGCGCGACCTTTCTGGCGGCGGGTTTTGAGGCCAATGCGGCCTTGCTGCAGCAATGTCGCGCACTCGCGCTGCGGGACGAGGGCTCGCGTCACGGTGTCACCTGGCTGCCGGGAATGCTTTGCGCACGCTACTTGGGGGATTCCTCGGAAGAGGCCTTCGGGTGGTTCACCGCCTTGTGGACGCTGCTTCGTCCGGCGTTGTTGGGACGGGTGGCGCAGGTGCCGAGACTTTGGGCCTGCTGATCGGGCACACTTTGGGGGCGACATGGAATTGACGCCGCGAGAGAAGGACAAACTGCTGATCTTCACCGCAGCGCTGCTGGCCGAGCGGCGGCGTGCGCGGGGCTTGCAGCTCAATTATCCCGAAGCCGTCGCCCTGATCACGGCGGCGATTCTCGAAGGGGCGCGCGACGGCAAGTCGGTCGCCGAACTCATGAGCTACGGCTCGACGATTTTGACCCGTGAGGAAGTCATGCTCGGAGTACCGGAAATGGTCCCTGAAATCCAGGTCGAAGCGACGTTTCCCGACGGGACGAAGCTGGTCACAGTGCATCAACCGATCGTCTAAGAGAGGGTCAGCGTGATTCCAGGAGAACTGTTTCCCGCAGACGGAGAAATCGAGCTCAACGCCGGACGGAACACGCTGCGGGTGCAGGTGGAGAACGTCGGCGACCGGCCGATCCAAGTCGGATCGCATTATCATTTTTTCGAGACGAACGAGAGTTTGCGGTTCGAGCGCGCGCCCACACGCGGGTTTCGCTTGGACATCCCGGCCGGGACCGCCGTCCGATTCGAGCCCGGCCAGACACGCGGCGTGCAGCTGGTGGAATATGCCGGGCTGCGGCGGGTTTTCGGCTTTCAGGGGAAAGTCATGGGAGAGCTATAGGATGTCCGTGAAAATCTCCCGGCGCGCCTATGCGGAAATGTTCGGCCCGACCGTCGGCGACCGGGTGCGCCTCGCCGATACCGCGCTCGTCGTGGAAGTCGAAAGGGACTGCACGGTCTACGGCGAAGAAGTCAAATTCGGCGGCGGAAAGGTCATTCGCGACGGCATGGGCCAAGGCCAGGGTGTGGCGGCGGGCGTCGCCGACACGGTCATCACGAACGCGCTCATCATCGATCATTGGGGGATCGTCAAAGCCGACGTGGGCCTGAAGGGCGGCGACATCTGGGCGATCGGCAAGGCGGGCAACCCGGACGTTCAGCCGCAGGTCACGATCCCGATCGGTGCCGCAACCGAGATCATCGCCGCCGAGGGGATGATTCTCACCGCCGGCGGAATCGATACCCACATTCACTTCATCTGTCCGCAGCAAATCACGGAAGCGCTACATTCCGGCGTCACCACGATGATCGGCGGCGGCACCGGGCCGGCCGCGGGTACCAGTGCCACCACCTGTACGCCCGGGCCTTGGCACATTCACAGCATGCTGCTCGCAGCCGAGGGCTTCGCGATGAATCTCGGCTTTCTCGGCAAAGGCAACGTGAGCTTGCCTGAGCCGGCGCGGGAGCAAATTCGTGCGGGCGCGATCGGACTCAAACTGCACGAGGATTGGGGCACGACTCCGGCGGCCATCGACAATTGCCTGCGCGTCGCGGACGAGTTCGACGTGCAGGTCGCCATTCACACGGACACGTTGAACGAATCCGGTTTTCTCGAGGCGACGCTCGCGGCGATCGGCGGGCGCACGATTCACACCTTTCACACGGAGGGCGCGGGCGGCGGACATGCGCCGGATATCATCAAGGCGGCGGCGCACGCCAACGTCCTGCCGAGTTCCACCAATCCGACCCGCCCCTATACGGTCAATACGATCGACGAGCATCTGGACATGCTGATGGTTTGCCATCACCTGGATCCGGCGATCGCCGAGGACATAGCCTTTGCCGAGTCGCGCATACGCCGCGAAACGATCGCCGCCGAGGATATTCTGCACGACATCGGCGCGTTCTCGATGATGTCGTCCGATTCGCAAGCCATGGGGCGGGTCGGCGAAGTGATCATCCGCACCTGGCAGACTGCTCACAAGATGCGCGAGCAGCGCGGCGCGCTCGGCCCCGACGCGCCGCGAGCCGACAACGCGCGGGTCAAGCGCTACGTCGCCAAATACACGATCAATCCGGCCATCACGCACGGTATCGCGCACCGCGTGGGCTCGGTGGAAATCGGCAAATTGGCGGATCTGGTCCTGTGGAAACCCGCCTTCTTCGGCGTGAAGCCGAGTCTCGTGATCAAGAGCGGCATGATCGCCTCGGCGCCGATGGGCGATCCGAACGCCTCGATCCCGACGCCGCAGCCGGTGCACTACCGGCCGATGTTCGCCGCTTTCGGGCGCGCCGTTGAAAAATCGCTGATCTTCGTGTCGAAGGCATCGCTCGAGGACGATGCGTTCACGCGCCTCGCGCTGCGCAAATGCGTGGAACCGGTGCGCGGCACGCGCCAAATTCGCAAGAAGGACATGATTCACAACAGCGCGCAGCCGCACATCGAAGTCGATCCCGAAACCTACGAGGTCCGCGCCGACGGCGAATTGTTGGTCTGCGAGCCGGCGAGCGTGTTGCCGATGGCGCAGCGTTATTTTCTGTTCTGACGGCAGGCGTACGATCTTATGGAACCGATAAAACCGGCCGACCGAGCGATTCTGCCCTTCGACGCGCGCTGCAAGAGCCGTTTGTTGGTCACGCTGGAAAGCGGGGAGAGGGTCGCGCTGGTGGTGGAACGCGGCCGCTTGCTGCGCGGCGGGGATCGGCTGCGCCTCGATGCCGATCGGGAAATCGAAATCGTCGCTGCCGATGAAGCCTTGATCGAGGCCTGCAGCGACGATCCGCTCGTTATCGCCAAAGCCGCTTATCACCTGGGCAATCGGCACGTCGCGGTGCAAGTGATGCCGAATCGATTGCGGTTCCTGGACGATCACGTGCTCGCGCAAATGGTGGCCGGATTGGGGTTGAGCGCGACACGCATCGTCGCGCCGTTTGAGCCTGAGGGAGGCGCCTACGGCCACCACCATGCGCACGGCAGCGAGACGCCGCTGCCACGTCCAAAAATTCACGACTTTTCCGCCTCATGACGCCGCAATCACGCTTGCGCCTGTTTCAACTCGCGAGCCAGGCTCTGCCGATCGGCGGGTACGGCCATTCGCATGGCCTGGAGGCGGCCATCGAATCGAATATCGTGCGCGACGAAGGGTCGCTTGGGCGATGGATAAGCGACCTGCTGGAATTCTCCGTCGGGTCGTTCGAAGCGCCCTGTCTCTTGGCGCTAAGCGAAGCTTGGGTCGATCGTGACGTCGGCGCCGTGCTGTGCCTGAACGACGATTTCCTTGCGACGCGTGAAGCCGCTGAATTACGCGCAGCGACCGTGCAATTGGGCTATTCCATGCGACTCCTGCTGGCACAGCTGCCGGCATTTGCGCCTGGGATTCTGCAGGTGCTGCACTCGATCGAAGAGCCCGCACTGCCGTGCGTCTGGTCGGCCGCGGCGGCGGCATGGTCGATTCCGCCCGGCGATTCGCTGCTGGCCTACCTGTGGTCGTGGGCGGAGAACCAAGTGTTGGTCGCCGTGAGGACCCTGCCGCTGGGACAATCCGCCGGCCAGCGCGTGCTGCAGGACATCGGCACGTCCGTGGCGGCGGCGTCGGTCGCGGCCGCTGCACACGGCGCCGATCGGACCGGAAAGTCGCTCCGGGGATCGAATTTCGCGCCCGCACTCGCCATTCTTTCGTCGCGGCACGAGACTCAATATTCGCGGCTGTTCAGGTCTTGACCTCGTGCCCATGAATTCACCGCTGCGAGTCGGAATCGGCGGCCCGGTCGGATCGGGCAAGACCGCGTTGACGTTGCTTCTCTGCCGGGTCATGCGCGATCGCTATGACGTGGCGGTGGTGACCAACGACATCTACACCGAGGAAGATGCCAAGTTCTTGGTGACGCACCGGGCGCTGCCGCCCGAGCGGATACTAGGCGTTGAAACCGGGGGTTGCCCGCATACCGCGATTCGCGAAGATGCGTCAATCAATCTCGAGGCCGTCGCACGCTTGAGCCGGCGCTTTCCCCGGCTGGACGTGGTGTTCGTCGAAAGCGGCGGAGACAATCTGGCGGCGACCTTCAGTCCGGAGCTGTCCGATCTGACGCTGTATGTCATCGATGTCGCGGCGGGCGACAAAATACCGCGCAAAGGCGGACCCGGCATCACCAAGTCCGATTTGCTCATCATCAATAAGATCGACCTGGCGCCCTATGTCGGAGCGTCGCTCGAGGTCATGGAGCGCGACGCAAAGAAGATGCGCGGCGAGCGGCCGTTCGTATTCACGAATCTGAAGACTGAGCAAGGTCTGGCGGAGGTCGTCGCGTTCATCGAGGCCCAGGGACTGCTGCGGGCAGGTTGAGGAGGAGGGCATTTGGGCGGCAAATCCTACAACGAAATGTATCGCACCGATGGTGTGGCCCGATCCCATTACCTGCGCTACGGCGAATGGCTCAAGCATCAGCCCGCGGATCGGCTGGTGCAGAAGCGTGCGGAAGCGGACGCCCTGTTCCACAGGGTCGGCATCACATTCGCGGTTTACGGTCAGGAGGAGGGTGCGGAACGGCTGATACCCTTTGACATCGTGCCCAGAGTTTTGCCCCTGGAGGAGTGGATCCGTTTGGAAAGCGGATTGAAGCAGCGGGTGCACGCGCTCAACGCCTTCATTCACGATATCTATCACGAGCAGCAAATCTTGAAAGCCGGCATCGTTCCGGCCGAACAGGTCTTGTGCAACCCGCAATACCGCCCGGAGATGCAGGGCGTGAATGTTCCCGGCGACATCTACGCCCACATCGCCGGCATCGACATCGTGCGCGACGAGCAGGGTGAATACCGCGTGCTCGAGGACAATTTGCGCGTGCCGTCCGGCGTCTCGTACATGCTGGAAAACCGCAAGATGATGATGCGCTTGTTTCCGGAGCTGTTCTCGGAACATCGGATCGCGCCGGTCGACCGGTACCCGGATGTGTTGCTCGATAATTTGCGCAGCGTGGCGCAGACCGGCGTTGCCGACCCCACCGTCGTGCTGCTGACCGCCGGCGCGCACAACAGCGCGTATTTCGAGCATGCCTTTCTTGCGCAGCAGATGGGCATTGAGCTGGTCGAGGGTCAGGACCTGTTCGTGCGCGATGAGGCGGTGTTCATGCGCACCACGCAGGGCCCGCAGCGCGTCGATGTCATTTATCGGCGCATCGACGACGATTTTTTGGACCCCCTGGCATTCCGGCCCGACTCCATGTTGGGCATTCCGGGATTATTGACCGCCTACCGTGCCGGCCACGTCACCATCGCCAATGCCATAGGTACCGGCCTTGCGGACGACAAATCGATTTATCCGTACGTGCCCGACATGATTCGGTTCTACCTCGGGCAGGCTCCGGTGATCGGCAATGTCCACACATGGATGCTGCGTCGACAAGAGGACAGGGAATACGTGCTTGCGCACCTTTCGGAACTCGTCGTCAAAGAGGTCCATGGCGCGGGAGGTTACGGCATGCTCATCGGCCCGGCCGCGACCAAGACCGAGATAGAGACCTTTCACCGGCAAATTCTCGCGACCCCGGACCGTTATATCGCACAGCCCACGCTCGCCTTGTCCACCTGCCCGACTTTTGTGGAACGGGGGCTAAGCCCCCGTCACATCGACCTCCGGCCGTTCGTATTGTCGGGCCGCGACATCACCATCGTTCCCGGCGGATTGACGCGGGTCGCCCTGCGCGAAGGCTCGCTGGTGGTCAATTCCTCTCAGGGCGGCGGCACCAAGGATACGTGGGTGTTGGAAAGCCCGTGTTGAGCCGCACTGCCGATCACTTGTATTGGATGTCGCGCTACATCGAGCGCGCGGAAAGTCTCGCGCGTCTGGTGGACGCGCATTATCGAATGTCGCTTCTGCCTCACTCCGGCGACGCGCTGGCGCAATCGTTGAGCTCGACGATGACGGCCTTGCACATGGAGCGGGCATATCTCGAGCAGCATGAAGCCATCGAACCGCGGGCGGTGCTCGAGTTCGTGAGCTTGGATCGTGACTACAGCGGAAGCATCGTCAGTTGCCTGCGATCGGCCCGCGAAAACGCGCGCGCGGTGCGCGGTTCGCTCACTTCCGAACTCTGGGAGACTCTGAATTCCACCTGGCTCGAGGCCCGCTCGTTCGATACCAGAAACGCGTCGCGGGCGGACATCGGCGAGTTCGTCGAATGGGTGAAGGAACGGTCCCACCTCACGCGCGGCGTCGCCGTCGGCACCATGCTGCGCGATGAGGCGTTTCACTTCACGCGAATCGGCACCTTCCTCGAACGGGCCGACAGCACCGCGAGAATTCTGACGGCGCATCAGAGCGACCTTAAGCCGGGCGCCGACGCCGCCGCGGTCCCGGACCCCTACGAATGGAGCGTGCTTTTGCGGGCATTGTCGGCGTTCGAGGTCTACCGGCGCGTCTACCGCGACGTGATCACGCCCTTCAGGGTGGCGCAGTTGCTGATTCTACGCGACGACATGCCGCGCTCGCTGTTGCGCTGCTGCAAGGAGGTTTACGAAAATCTCAAATCGGTATCAAACGACCAATCCCAGGAAACCGAGCGCCGCGCCGGCGAAATGCACGCCATGCTGCATTTCAGCCGGATGGAGGTGATCATTGCGGACGGCCTGCCGGGTTTTCTGCAGCAATTCCTCGCCCGGCTGCGTGACTTGGGCGAACGCATCGCCGGCGACTTCTTGGTACCTCCGGCGGAAGCGTAAATTTCATGAAATTGCACATTCGGCACGAAACGCGCTACCGCTACCAGCGGCCGGTCAAGTACAGCGTCCAGAGCTTGCATCTGACGCCGAGACAGGATCCGAGTCAGCGCGCGCTTTTCTGGAACATCGCCGCCCCTGGCCGGCGTTTCGAGCATATCGACGCCTACGGGAATATTTCGCATCTGCTCACCATCGAACAGCCGCACCGCGAAATAAAGATCGTGGTGCAGGGAATCGTCGAGACCTCGGATACCGAGAGCCGACATGACGAGGGGCCCCTGTCGCCGTTGGCGTACCTTGCTCCCACCGCGCTCACCGCCCCGAACGACGAGCTTCGGGCGTTTGCGCAGAATGCCTTGCAACACGCCAGCGGCCCCCAGGCGCGCGCTGAAGCGCTTGCCGAAGCCGTGTTCCGGGCCGTGCGCTACAAGCCCGGTGCCAGCGATGTGAACGACAGCGCCGTGGTGGCGTTCGAGAAGGGCGAAGGCGTTTGCCAAGATCATGCCCACGTGTATGCGGCCTGCGCCCGCGCATCGGGAATACCGGCCCGTTATGTGAGCGGTTATCTGTACACCGGTGACAGCACGGACGCGGCCAGCCATGCGTGGGTGGACGTATGGCTCGGTGCGCAAATCGGTTGGCATAGCATGGACGTGACCCACCAGCGGACCGCTATTCGCACCTATTGCCGACTTGCAGTCGGTCGCGACTATCTGGACGCCGCCCCGGTACGCGGCGTGCGTCAGGGTGGCGGCGGCGAGAGCATGGAAGCCGCCGTGATGGTGGCGGAGTCGGCCCAACAGCAGCAGCAGTAAGGTAGAATTCACCGCATGACTTACTGCGTCGGCCTGTTGGTCGACACCGGACTCGTCTTGTTGTCCGATTCTCGGACCAGCGCCGGTGTGGATCAGATCAATACCTTCCGCAAGATGGCGACGTTCCAGCGGCCGAACGATCGAGCGCTCGTATTGTTGTCGGCCGGCAATCTCGCGATCACCCAGGCGGTCGTCAACTTGCTTCACGAGCCGCCCGACAATTCGGACGGGCCTGCCCGGATAGTCCGCGCCTCCAACATGCTCAATGCGGCGCGCGTGGTGGGCGACGCCCTGCGTGAGGTCCACCAGCGTGATGCCGAGCACCTGAAGGAGCACGGTCACAATTTCAACGGGACGTTCATCTTGGGCGGGCAGATCAAGGGCGAGGAGCCGCGGCTATTTCACATCTATTCCGCCGGCAATTTCATCGAATCCTCGGCCGAAACGCCTTATTTTCAGATCGGCGAGTCGAAGTACGGCAAACCGATCATCGATCGGGTGATATCGCGGACCAGCAGCCTGGCGCAAGCCGCCAAATGCGCGCTGATCTCGATGGATTCGACCATTCGCTCCAATCTTTCGGTGGGGCCGCCGCTGGACTTGGCTATTATCCGCCGGGACGAGTTGAAGCTTGCGACGCATATCAGCATCGATCTCGACAATGAATACTTCAACATGATTCGCAGGCGCTGGGGGTTTGCGCTGCAAGAGGTGTTCAGCACATTGCCCAATCCGAATTGGTAGGCGATGCAATTTAACTCCGAGGAAAGAGCATGCAATCAATACCGGTCGGAGCCACGGGCTCGTTCAGTCTAGTGATCGTCCCCGAGCATCTCGCCAGCCGCTTCAAGGATGCGACGTTGCCTCCGGTCCTGGCGACACCCGTCATGATCATGATCATGGAGAACGCGGCGCTCAACGCGATCAAGCCTTATCTCGACGCGGGCGAAAGCGCGCTCGGCACGCGCGTCGACGTGCGCCATTTGGCGGCGACGCCGGCCGGTCGGCGCGTCACCGGCGAGGCGAAAGTGACCAACGTGGATGGGCGGCGCATCGAGTTCTCGATTCGCGCCGCCGACGGGGCCGAGGAGATCGGAGTCGGCACACACGAACGCATGGTGATACAGCTGGTGAGGTTGTCGGAAAAGATGAAGGCCAAATTCGGCTAGCGATTCGCCGCGCCGTGGGATCAGGGCGCGTCCTGCCTCAGGAATCGTTCGGCCACCTTGAGATCGCGCAGCATCGAACGCTTCTTCGCCAAGTGAGTCTGCATGCGCTGCAGAATGTCGTCGAGCACGCCGACCGCCTCCCGGATGTGAGGCCCTTTGTTGAGCATGACGCACTCGGCGCGCTCGCTCATCGCGGCGTCGGTAATCTCCGCGCGCGACGGGAAACCCTCCTTCGCAAGACTCTCGAGCACTTGCGTGGCCCAGATCACCGGTACGTGCGCGGCTTCGCACATCCATAGGATCTCCTCCTGCACCTCCGCGAGCCGCTCGAAACCGCATTCCACTGCAAGGTCGCCGCGCGCAATCATGACGCCGAAGCGCGTGGAACGCAGCGCCGCGAAGAGCATTTCCGGCAAGTTCTCGAACCCGCGGCGCGTTTCGATCTTTAGAATCAAGCCGAGCTTCTCGCCGCCGAGCCGTTTGAGGTGCTGTTGCAGGAGCTCGACGTCGGCGGCGCTGTTCGCAAAGGAAAGCGAGACCATGTCGGCGTGTTTGACGACGAACTCGAGGGTTTCGATATCCTTGGCGGTGAGCGAGGAGAGCCGCAAGACGCTATCGGGAAGATTGATTCCCTTGTCGCCGCGCAACTTTTCACCGCATGCGCGCGCTCGGTGAATCTTCACCGTGGCGCGCTCCGGCTCGATGTTTTCGATCACTCCGGCGATCTTGCCGTCGTCGAAGCAGATTGCGTCACCGCTGCGCACGTCCTCGAACATGTCGGGCAAACTGCAGCCGATGACGGCGGGCGTCAGCACACGACCCCGGGCATCGCGGGTCGCCGGGCGGCCCGGCTTGAGACTGCGCTCGATCAGCAGGGTGTCTCCCACGTGCAGAACGATCGGGCGCTCGCTCGAGATCAACTCGCCCACGACCGCCGCCGCTGCCTTGCCTCGCGCGCGAGCTCGGCGCATCGCGGTGCCGGTCGTTACGTAGCTCGTCTTGTCGAGTTCTGCCCAAACGCCCGCATCGTCGACCTGCACAACGTTCAGAGCCCGGCGCGCACCGCGGGCATCGATAAACTTGACGGTATTGCCGGCTTGCAGCCGTTTCAGCCAGCCCGCGGGCAGCGGCAGAGTCGCATCGGCCTGCGACGGTGCCCGGCGACCGCCCGGGGCTGCGAGCCATACGCGCGCGGGTGCGGTGACTCGCCCGTAAATATCGCGCTCGGGACTGATCTTGAGAACGGGAGGGCCCGCTTCCAAGGGCCCCGTGCGCAGCTTGGGTCCGCCGAGATCCATCGCGATCCCGCACGGCTGGCCGAGTGCCTCGCTCGCTCGTCGCACGTGTTCGATCATCTTGACCCACACATCCGCATCGTCGTGGGCGCAGTTGATGCGCATGCAGTTCATGCCGTTGCGTACGAGGTCGTGCACGAGGGTATAGTCATGAGCCGCCTCGGTGGGCATGGTGACCATGATCCGCACTTGCCGATTGGCGGGGGCGGGACCGAGCAGGGCTTCCGTGTGCGCGGCAAGAAGCTCCTGCTGGATCGCCGACTCGGGTTCCGGGGAGCTTTGTCCACTCTCGTAGCTGCCAAGTGCCCGCAATGCGGTGCGCACGGCGGCGACGGACGCGAGCACGTGAGCTTCCGATCGCCCGAGCGACGACAAGCCGAGTGCCGACAGCTTGGGCTGAAGCGCGCGCAGATCGTGGCGGCGCAACGCCAGATAGTGAATCAGGTTTCTCGCACTCTCCCGATAGTCCGGCGGAACGCCGTCGATGTAGCTGCGACTTTCAGCGGCGACACTTCGAATGTCCTCGTAGAGGGAGTCCAACTCTGCGCATAGCGCCGCGATCTCCCGCCTGCGGCCGCGCGCCTCGGAATCCGCGTGCGAGTCGCAATCGGCGAGTACCGGCAGTGCGGGCATGGTCGATACCTTCAATGGGCGCCAACACGCCCGCTACGCGCACGCAGTATGGATCTGGTCTTGCTCATCGCCAGCACGATCAAAAAATTGGTGATGCGTGCGTCCGCCGCCAGCCGATCAAGCTCGGATCTGAATACGGCGGCGACGTCGTTAGTGCCGACCCCCAATTTATCGGAGAGCGCCACGATCGCGTGCGCATATTCCTTGTTCATGGGCGACGCCGTGTCGGTCAATCCCATCCGATGCCCGCCTACGGCTGGCGTTTCTAGCGCGTGCAATCCGTTCCCCGTGTTTTTTGATCTACCGGTGCAATCTAGCCGGGTCCTTGGCTGGCAGGAATACGGGAAACCCACGACCCCATTGCTAAGTGCATGATTGTCGAGCGTGTGTCACGTGTTTGCAACATTCCGCGCCGGGCCGATGCGCCGGCGGCGCGCTGCAATGCGCAATTCGACCGACTGGATGTCAAGTGGCGTGGGGACAGCCGCCGTCCTCAGCTGGGCGTCTCCAATCGTCGAGGCGGGCGTGGACCGGCGGGGTGCCGATCTAGCGCGGCTGTGCCGCTATCACCGCAAGGCCCTGCAGCACCAGGTCCGGCACAATCTCGGCGTGCGTACGCACGGTGCCGCTGATCATGCCCGCATCGCCGCCCGTGATGAATAACTTGGACTTTACGCCGGTGCTTTGCTCGATCACTTCGGCCGCCCGATCCGCCAAACCGGCCAACGCGAACACGGCGCCGCGCGACACCGCGCCCATGGTGTTATTGGCCAAAACGCCGGCCAAGGACGGGGTGCTGTGCTCCGCAGCGTCGGCGATGTCGCTGGTCTTGGTCATGAGGGCTTCGCGCATCATGTGAATGCCGGGAACGATCAAGCCCCCCAGATGCCGGCCGGCGGCATCGACGCCGTCGACCTTGACGGCGGTGCCGACATCCACCACGCACAGCGCCGAGCGTGCCTTGGTCCAGGCGCCGATCATGGCCAACCAGCGATCGGGTCCCAACAACGAAGGGTTGAGATAGCCGTTGGTGAGGTCGCGAAATTCCGTGGAGGCGGCGATGAATTCGACGTCGACGCGAAACGTCTTCTTGGCACGTCTCGACAGGGTCTTGGCCATTTTGTGACCCGCGACATTGGAGCACAGGACGCGTGTCGGTTTGTGACCGGACTCGAACAGCGCCGCGGTCCACATGCCGGGCTTTGCGCCGCGATGCAGGATGGCCTGCTGATCCGACAGCCCGGTGCTGGTGAGCCACGCCCACTTCAGGCGCGTATTGCCTACGTCAACGACCAAGATCATGCGTAACTCGACATCCTGATGGCGCCGCCAATCGCGATGAAGCGGGCAAGGATAGCATCGTCGGCTGTGGGCTATTCGATTCGGGTGGCCTGGCGGCGAGCGCCTGGCTTAGGGCGCGCCGCCGGCAATCCCGCATAACGAGACAAGAGACAACCCGATGGGGATCGGGCTAGACCGCCGCAGCGCGCGCAGACTGATCATCGGCGTGAAACTCTGGTAATTTCACCGCATGGCTCTACAAGACCATAGACGATCTGGTGAAGCGGTGACCGTGGCGGATTTGAAGCGAGCCATCGTCGATGTGCCCGGCTTTCCGCGTCCGGGCATCTTGTTTCGCGACATCGCGCCGCTGCTGCGCGATCACTTCGCCGCCACGCTGCAGGCTCTCGACGCGCTGTTGACGGATGCGGAATGGAAGTCGGTCGACGCGCTGGCGGGCATCGAATCGCGCGGCTTTATCCTGGGGGCGGCTTTGGCCGCGCGGCGCGGCAAGGGATTCGTCCTGGTACGCAAGCAGGGCAAGCTGCCGCCGCCGGTAGTCGATGCCGCGTACGATCTGGAATACGGTTCCGGCATTTTGGAGATGCAGCCCGGCCAGGGGCGCCTCTTGTTGATCGACGATGTGTTGGCGACCGGCGGCACGATGAAGGCGGCGGCCGAGTTGTGCCAGCGCGCCGGCTATGAGATTGCGGCCCTTGCGGCCTTGATCGATCTGAATCTGGTGGAAAAATTCCAGTGGCGCCATGTGCGGCTGCGCGCCGCGATCAGCTACTGAGCCGATGGCCGATTTTCCGAATGTGCTGGTGGTCATGGCCGTACCCGCCGAATCCGCCGGCGTTTTCGAAGCGGCCGGCGTGCCGGTGCTGTATTGCGGCGTGGGCAAGGTGAACGCGGCCATCGCGCTCACGCGCGAATTGCGCTGCTATGTTCACCACGCGCAGCCGCTGCCGCTGGTGCTGAATGCCGGCACCGCCGGCAGCCGCGTGCACCCCACCGGGTCGCTGTTGGAATGCCATGAATTCGTGCAACGCGACATGGACGTGAGCGGATTGGGATTTGCGCTCGGAGTCACACCCTTCGATGAGGCGCCGCCGCGCTTGAGTTTCGAGCGGCGCTTCCCGCAGTTGACCGCCGCCGTCTGCGGCAGCGGTGATTCGTTCGTGACCGGCGTGTCGCCTGCGGACTGGGCGGTGGTCGACATGGAGGCCTATGCGCTCGCCAAAGTGTGCTGGATCGAGAAGGCGCGGTTCTCCTGCGTCAAATACGTGACCGATGGCGCCGATCACGCGGCAGCCCATCATTGGCAGAGCAACGTGCACAAGGCGGCTGATGAATTCTTGAGCCTGTATCGAAGCGTGCAACGGGCGAGCGGAGCGGCCTAATACCCTGCGCGATGCAGATAGGTCACGGCGGCCGCGGCAAACAGGCAATAGATGCCGAACCGCGACCAGCGGCCGCTCTCGAGCCATCGGCTCAGCCATTTCAGCGCGAGCAGGCCTGCGAAAAACGCCACGGCAGCGCCCAGCAGGGTGAGCAACGCGACCGAGCCGAAAGCGCCGCCGCCCATGTGGGGCGAGCGCATCAGGCGCATCACTTCACGAGCCAGGACCGGCGGCGTGATCACCACGGCCAATGCGAAACTGAACGCTTCGGCGCGCGACTTGGCGATTCCCAGCAGCATCCCCGCCGATATGGTGGCGCCGGAGCGCGAGAAACCGCGAAAAGGCAGGCACAGCCCCTGAACCATGCCGATGAGCGCCGCGCGCCGCGCGCTGATCTCATTCGTCCCCGAGTCATTTCGGGCCGCGCGCCGCCGCTCGACGAAACCCGCCAAAAAAATCAAGAACCCGGCAAACGCCAAGGCGGGCGCGATGAATTCCAAATGGCTGAACAGATCCTCGATCTCGGAATGCGGAACGGCGCGGAGCAGGGTTTTTTCGATGATCTTGATGATGGCTTCGCCGACGGCCGCCGTGAGCACCGTCGCGACGATCACCCGTGCCGCAATCGCCTTGAACGTGCCGGCGCTTTGAAAATAAGTGCTGCGCCACTGCGGCCAAAAATAGACGATGACGGCGAGCATCGTGCCGGTATGCAGCATGACCAGCAGCAGGGTCATGGGCGGGGAGGAGGGGTCTAGCCCGAGGAGTTTTTCGGCGACCACCACATGGGCGGAGCTCGATACGGGCAGCAATTCCGCGAAGCCTTGCACGATCGCAAGAATAATGACGTTTAGCAGCGACATCGTGCCATTCTCTCACAGTGCCGACCGATTTTTTGATGTCGGCGCGCGCGCGGGGGAAACTCTACAGGGTTTTTTGTCGCTGCCAAACCTGCGATCGGCCCAGGAGCGATATGCCGATATAGCCGCGGACGATCAGGCGCGCCCCATCCTGATCCAAGTGCAATTTGCAGCGATAGACGGCGCCGGTGTCGGGGTCGAGAATATCCCCGCCGGCGTAATCGCCGTCCTTCGATTGAATATTGCGGATGATGACGAGGCCGATGATGGGCTGGTTCTTGCGCTCATCGGTGCACACCTCGCACACGCGATTCTCGGCGCCCGGGGTGAAGCTGCGCTCGATGCGCCCGAACAGCTTTCCGTTCTGCTCGTAGATTCGCACGATGGCGCGCGCGTTTCCGGTCTTGTCGTCGATGGTTTGCCACAGCCCGATCGGCGAGGCCGGCTCGGCCGCCGATGCAGGCGCGGCGTCGAGCACGGCGATCGCTAGCAGGGCGAGGGATGCGATTCGGACGGGTGTCTTCATGGCCTGCGGCAATTATACTTACCGCGGCGCATCGGCGCGTTTGAACCTCTAGACTCCCCCATTCGGAGAATCCGTGCCAGCTGAATTCTCGTCTCCGCGGCCGCTGGTGGTTCGCTGCGGCGCCTTCGGGGACATGGTGTTGTTGACGGCGCTGATACGAGTCTTGTACGCGCGGTTCCGACGCCCGGTCGATATCCTGACATCCGGACCGTGGAGCGAGCCCTTGCTGCGCGGACAGCCCGGGGTCGGCGAGGTGCTCTGCGTGCGCAGCCGCAAGACGCCTTATTGGCTGGCTCGGGATCAACGCCGGGTCGTGCGGCGGCTGCGCGCGCGCGGGGTCGGGCCCACCTGGATCTGCGACAGCAATGACGCCACGCGGCCCATGCTCACCCGAGCCGGCATCACCGACGACTATATTGTCGATGTGAAGGATCATCCCCTGCTGCCTGGGGAGCATGCGACGCAACAATGGCTGCGGCTTGGCCAGATCATGCCGGCGGTGATCCGCTGGCCGCAGGAATTGGAACCGCCGGTGCAGGCGGCTGGATGCCATTTGCAGGTGAGCGAGGCGCAGCGGGCGGAACTCGAGACTTGGGTGCGCGCGCGCGGGCTCGAGGCGGATCCGTTGATCCTGATCCAGGTCGGGAACAAGCGGACCATGCGGCGCGGTCTGCGTCGACTCGCGGTCAACAACAAGTACTGGCCGAACGAGCGGTGGGCCTCGGTGATCCGGCAGCTGCGTACGCGATGGCCCGAATACCGCATCGTGATGCTGGGCACGGGGCCCGAATATTCCTTGAATAGCGATATTGCGGCGAGTGCGGGAACCGACCGCGTGTACAACGCGGCGGATGATTTGCCGATTCCGCGCTTGGTGGCTCTGCTCGCGCGGGCGGCGGGCCTCATTACGGTCGATTCAGGTCCGGCGCATGCCGCAGCGGCGGTCGGCTGCCCGCAGGTCGTGCTTTTCGGCAAGGCCTTGCCTTCGCTGTACCGGCCGTGGGGAACCGCGGGCGCCGACGTGAAGGTGCTGACCGGTCAGCTCGACGGGGAACCCAGCATGCTCGGCATCACGACGGAGCAAGTGATGGAAGCCTGGGCGACGCTCAAGCTGCGCGGACAGCCCCAGCAACGCGGGCTAGTTCAGGGTTTGCCCAGGGCGCGCAGCGTGCTCGGCGTCACCAGCACGACGCCGTCCTTGGTGACGTCGAACCGTGCTTGATCCGCCGCCGCATCGTGGCCGATCTGCATGCCGTCCGGAATCACGCAGTGTTCATCGAGAATGCAGCGCAATATCTTGCAGCGGCGGCCGATGGTGACGCTCGGCAGCAGCACCGAGCTGTCGACGATGCTGCCGTCCTCGACGCGAACGTCGCTCGAGAGCAGGGATTTGTTCACGTAGGCGCCCGAAATGATGCAGCCCGCGGAAACCATGGAGTTGACGGCCATACCGCGCCGGCCTTCCTCGTCGAGCACGAATTTGGCGGGGGGGCGCTGGGGCTGGTAAGTCCAAATCGGCCATTGATGGTCGTAAATATTCAGCTCCGGGTTGAGCGCGACCAGCTCCATGTTGGCCTCATAAATCGCATCGACATTACCCACGTCGCGCCAATAATTTTGCGCGCGCGTTTCGACATCATGGAAAGGATAGGCAAACACGCGCAGCCTGTCGATCGCCGGCGGTATGATGTTCTTGCCGAAGTCGTGATGGCTGGCTTCGTTGGCGGCATCGTCATCGAGCAATGTTTCGAGGCGGTCCATGGCAATGACGTAAATGCCCATGGACGCCCGGGCCAAATTCTGATGGCCGGGAATGGGGTCGGGGTGCCGCGGCTTTTCTGCAAATTTCACCACCCGGTTGGCCTCATCCGTGGTCATGATGCCGAAATCATGGGCGCGCTCGAGCGTCACGTCGACAACGCCGACGGTGATGTCCGCTTCGCATTGTTCGTGATAGGCGATCATCGGGCCGTAGTCCATCTTGTAGATGTGATCGCCCGCCAGGATCAGTACGTGCGTCGGGTGGTGTGAGCGGATGAATTCGAGATTTTGGTACACCGAATCCGCGGTGCCGCGATACCAGTGGGGGCCGATTTGCTGTTGCGCCGGGATCAATTCCACGAACTCGCCCATCTCGCCCCGCAGATAGCTCCAGCCTCGCTGGATGTGTTGAATCAGCGATTGCGACTTGTATTGAGTCAGAACGGCGATTTGGCGGATTCCCGAGTTGACGCAATTCGAGAGCACGAAGTCGATGATGCGGAACTTGCCGCCGAAAGGCGTCGCGGGCTTGCAGCGGTGCTCGGTGAGGCCTCTGAGGCGCTCGCCGCGGCCTCCGGCCATGATCACCGCCAATGTGCCGCTGGTCAGTCGGCTGACGTACCGTCCAGCGCTGGTCCGGGCCGCGTTTTGCATGGCTTACCTGCTGTCACCGTGGGTAGATTGGATCGAACGCTCGATATAAAGGTCAGCCTGCCACACTCGGCAATTTGCCGCATCAGGTATTTCACGATTGATTTTTTCGCCTTTGTTACACTCGGGGCATGGCTGCACTAAAGTTGTGTGTTTTGAGCTCGGAAATCATGCCATTTGCGAAGACCGGCGGGCTTGCGGACGCGGTGGGGGGCATGGTTCGGGAACTCGCGCAGCGGGGCAACGATGTGCGTGCCTTCATGCCCCTGTATGCCCCGGTCAGGCGCACCTGCGGGGACCTGAAGGCGGTGCCCGGGCTGCAGGATGTGGGAATCATCATCGGAACCCGGGTGTACGCGTTTTCGGTACGTACCGCCGGCATTCCGGGTACGGGTATCTCGCTGTATTTCATCGATTGCCCGGAGCTTTACGACCGGCCGTCGTTGTATACGAGCGATCCCGACGAGCACCGGCGCTTTTTGCTGTTCACTCGCGCCGCCGCCGAAAGTTGCCTGCGCCTGGGGTTCGCGCCGGACGTGTTTCACTGCAACGACTGGCATTGCGCCTTCCTGCCCTTGTATCTGAAGACGATGTATTCCGCGGTGCCGCTGTTCGCGCAATCGCGCTCGGTCCTGACCATACATAATATCGGCTATCAGGGCATCATTCCCCGGGCCTTGATCGACGACTTGAGCCTGCCGTCGGCGGAGTCGCTGTTGGACGCCGCGGATCTTGCGCACGGCGTCGTCAACGCGCTGCGGACCGGCATACGGTATGCCGATGCAGTGACCACCGTCAGCCCCACTTACGCAAGAGAAATCTGCGAACCGCCGGTCGGGATGGGCATGGAACCCACACTGCGGACCCGCACCGATCCGGTGATAGGCATATTGAACGGGGTCGACTACCGGGACTGGGATCCGCGGCACGATCCCTATCTGGCGTCGCACTACTCGGCCGAGGATTTGCGCGGCAAATTCGCCAACAAGGAGCGGTTGCTCGGCGCACTGGGGCTCGCCGTGGCGCCGCACAGCCCGCTGGTCGGCATGGTCACCCGGCTCGCGGTGCAAAAGGGCATTGATATCCTCATCGATGCAATGCCCGGACTGCTGGAGAGTCGGGATTTCGGTTTGGCGGTATTGGGAAGCGGCGATGAGCGCTACGCCGCCTTTTTCGAGTCCCTGGAGCGGCGCTTTCCGGGGCGCGTCGCGTTTCGATCGGGCCATGACGAATCCATGGCCCATTTGATCGAAGCGGGGAGCGACATCTTTCTCATGCCTTCCCATTACGAACCTTGCGGTTTGAATCAAATGTACAGCCTGCGGTACGGAACCGTTCCGATCGTGCGCCAGACCGGCGGTCTTGCGGATTCGGTCCGGCACTACGATCCGATCACCGGCTGGGGCACCGGCTGCGTGTTCAAGGATTACGACGGAGCGGCGGTCGAGTGGGCGCTCAACACCACGCTCGACTGGTTCTTGGACCAGCAGAGTTGGCGGCGGTTGATGCACAACGCCATGCTCGAGGATTTTTCCTGGAGCCGGCAAATCATCATGTATGAGAAGGTGTTCCGCGACGTGGCGAGCGGGGCGTGAGGTCGGAGGAGGATGGCGCTTGCCCGGGAGGCGTTCGGCGCGCCGTTTCCAGCAGCGCGTAACGGCGGCCGTTCGGCAGCGCATAGAGATGCGCAATGCGCAATCGAGACTCGGAAATCCATGCGGGCGCGCCGGCGGCATCGCGCAGGGCGCGGATCTTGAGGCCGAGCTCATCGGCGATTCTCAAAATTGACGGGCCGAAGCTTCTGCCCGGCAGCAGCACCACGGCGAACGCGCGCGGCTCGCGCGCCATCTCCCGCTGCAGGCGCTCGATCGACATCGAGTCCATCGGTCCTTGAACGATTCCCACCGAGGTGCGCGCGTACAGATCGATGAGCGCGCGCGTGGTCTCGTCGGGCGCGAACAGTATCAAGGGTCTGCCGGCGGCATCGGCCTGGATGGCGCGGCCGACGCTCGCCAGGTCCTGCCACGCATCGACCTGGCGGTAAAGTTGGGAAGCCGGCGCTGCCAATAGGACGCAGTACCCGAGCAGCAGCGCGCCAAGGCCGCGCTGCATGCGCCCGGCGCGCGCCGCCAAGCCTGCCTGCGCGGCAAGCGCCGCGGCCGCGAGCAGACCCAAGCCCGAGATCAGCACGAAGTCCGCATGAGAGCTCATGCGATCCCAAGCATCGACGCCGACCAGCCCCAGGGCCGCGCCGAAAGCCAGCACCGCGAGCAGCAGCAGCGCCGCGGTAGCGCGCACAGCGCGCACGTCCCACCGGTCGGCGGCGCCGAGGGTCTCGCGTCCCCACCAGGCGATGAGCAGCGCTATTCCTGGCAGCGCGGGCGCCAGGTAGATATTGCGGGCGGTCGCCGCGGCCGACAGCACGGCGAGCGGCGGCAGCGCGCTCGCGAGGGCAAAGCGCACGGCGCGATACTCGTCGAACGGCGCTTGCCGGCGCTGCCAGGCGCGCCGCGCGGCGGCAATCACCAGCAGAGTCCAGGGCCACAGATACATCGGCAGCTCGATCAGGTACTTGCCCGGCGAATTGCGATGCGCGGCTGCGTACTGCAGTTCCTGCGGCGCATCGATGTGGGCGAAGCGGCCGACCAAATTGTTCCAGAAAAAGACCCTGAGGTGATCGGGGCCGTCGGCACCCGTGTAGACGAACCACACCCAGGGGAGAATGATGGCCGCCTGGATGATCAAGCCCACGTGAAGCTCCCAGCGCCACAATTCGCGATAGCGCCTTTCCCAAATCGCCAGCGTGACTAGGCTAAGCGCCGGCACCATCCAAGCCGCCGCACTCTTGCTCAAGAACCCCAGGGCGAGAGCGGTGTGCATCAAAGAATAACCGCGCAATCGCTCGGCCGATCGCTCGGCATAAAAGCCGACGTAGGCGCCGAGCAACGCCACCGCCACGGCGGCGAGCAGCGCAGCGTCGGTCGCGAGCCAAATGGCGACTTGGTAGGCGAGCAGGAAGGTGCTGATCGCGGCGGCGGCCGCCAGCCCGGCGATCGGGTCGAGGCTGCGCCGCGCCAGTAGCCCGACCCCGAGCGCGGTGATCAGCGCGTACACGAGATTGGGCAAGCGCGCCGCCCATGCGGCCATGCCGAACAGCCTGATGGACGCGGCGGCGAACCAATAGGTCAAGGGCGGCTTTTCGCAAAATGCCTCGCCCGCCAGCAGCGGAACCGCTTTATCGGGTTGCCAGCTCATGCGCCATGCGATGTCGGCCTCGCGCGGTTCGTCCGGCGTCCAATAGCCGCGCCCCAAAATGCCGACATACCATACCGCGAGCAGCGCGAGGCAGAGCCACACAACCGAGGAGCGGGGCGGGGTCACCAAAGCAGTATACTGAAAGGGCTACGAAGGAGATGCGCATGGCATTCGCCGACTATTCTTCCCATGGCGCCGTCGCCGTGATCACGCTCAACAATCCGCCGGTGAACGCGCTCGGTCTCGCGGTGCGCAAGGCCGTCGCCGAGGGTTTGGAGCGCGCTGCGAATGCCGAGTTCGTGGGCGCCGTGGTCATCACGGGCGCCGGATCGATGTTTTGCGGAGGAGCGGACGTGAGCGAATTCGGCTCGTCCGAAATGATCGCCGCTCCCAACCTGGCGGATCTGTTCGCGATGATCGAGGACTTTCCGAAGCCCGTGATCGCCGCGATCAACGGCACGGCCTTGGGCGGCGGCTTGGAGCTCGCCATGGCCTGCCATTACCGGTTGGCCACGGCCGCCGCGCAACTCGGATTGCCCGAAGTGAAGCTCGGTATCCTGCCGGGCGCGGGCGGTACGCAGCGCTTGCCGCGCCTGGTGGGCGCCGAGCGCGCCTTGAACATGATCGTCGGCGGCAATCCGCTCTCGGCCCGCGAGCTGGCGAACACCGATTTATTGGATTCGGTGCTCGATGGCGAGATGCTGCCGGCCGCGATCGCATTTTGCCAGCACGATGCCGGCGCCAAGTTGCCCCTGAAGAAGGCGCGCGACGTGCGGATCAATTTTCCGAATGCCGAGGCGTTTTTCGATTTTGCCCGGGGCGCCATCGCTCCCATTGCCAAGCATTATCCCGCTCCAGGCAAATGCATCGACGCGGTCGAGGCGGCGGTGCTCAAGCCGTTCGAGG
This sequence comes from uncultured Gammaproteobacteria bacterium, assembly GCA_963813755.1. Taxonomy (GTDB): domain Bacteria; phylum Pseudomonadota; class Gammaproteobacteria; order Steroidobacterales; family Steroidobacteraceae; genus Bog-1198. The sequence continues at coordinate 89,227 of CAWEZY010000011.1, forward strand.
AGGGCATGAAAGCGGAGCGGGCCGCCTTCGCGGAATTGGTGGGCACCATGGAATCCAAGGCTTTGCGGCACGCGTTTTTCGCCGCCCGCGCCGCGGCGAAGATGTCGGACGTGCCGGCCGATACGCCGTTGCGCCCGATCAAATCGGTCGCCGTCATAGGCGCCGGCACCATGGGCGGCGGCATCGCGATGAGTTTCGCCAACGCGGGAGTGCCGGTGACGGTGCTCGAGACCACTCAGGCGGCGCTCGACAAGGGCTTGGGCGTCGTGATGGGCAATTACGAGAGCACGTTGAAGAAGGGGCGGCTGACCAGCGAGGAATTCGACCGGCGGCTCAAGCGGATCTCGGGCACGCTGTCCTACGATGACATCGCGAACGCGGATCTGGTCATCGAGGCGGTGTTCGAGGATTTGCAAGTGAAGCGACGGGTGTTCGAGAGGCTGGATGAGAAGGCGAGGGCGGGGGCGATTCTCGCCTCCAACACCTCGACCTTGGATTTGAACAAGATCGCGGAGTTCACGCGCCGGCCCGAGGATGTGGTGGGGCTGCATTTCTTCAGTCCCGCGAATGTCACCAAACTCCTGGAAATCGTTCGCGGCGCCAAGACCGCCAAGGACGTGATCGCGACCAGCATGAATGTCGCGAAGCAAATCAAGAAGATCGGCGTGCTCGCCGGGGTTTGCGACGGCTTCATCGGCAATCGCATGCTGGATGCCTATTTGCGTCAGATGGGGTTCTTGCTCGATGTCGGCACGCTGCCGCAGCAAGTCGACCAGGCGCTCGAAAGATTCGGATTCGCGATGGGGCCGTTTCGGGTGAGCGACCTCGCCGGCAACGATATCGGCTGGGCCATCCGCAAGCGGCAGTACGTCGAGCATCCCGGTCGCGCGTATTCGACAATTCCGGATCGCATTTGCGAACTCAAGCGCTTCGGCCAGAAAACCGGGGCCGGCTGGTACGATTACGAGGCGGGCGATCGCAGCCCGAATTCATCCGAAATCGTGGCTCAAATCATTCTAGAAGAATCGACGCGTTTGGGGCAGCGCCGCCAAGTCAGCGACCGGGAGATCGTGGAGCGGGCGCTGTATTCGCTGATCAACGAGGGCGCGCGCATTCTCGAGGAAGGCATCGCGATGCGCGCATCGGACATCGACGTGGTGTACCTCGCCGGCTACGGATTCCCGGATTTCCGCGGCGGACCGCTGTTCTACGCCGACACCGTCGGATTGCCGAACATCCTGCGAACCATGCGCGCCTTCGCCAAAGGCTATCAGCCGGATGCGTGGAAACCCGCGCCGCTCCTGAACAAATTGGCCCTCGAGAATCGAAGCTTCGCCAGCTTAAGGTAACCAGCCATGACCGACGCCGTTGTCGTTTCGACCGCCCGCACCGGACTCGCGAAGTCCTGGCGAGGCTCGCTCAACATGACCCATCCGGTGACCTTTGCCGGCCACGTGTTGCGCCATGCCATTGAACGGGCGCGCATCGATCCGGCCGAAGTCGAGGATGTCATCGTCGGCGCGACATTCTTGGAAGGGGCGGCCGGCATGAACGTGGCGCGGCAGGTGGCGTTGCGCGCCGGCTGCCCAGTGACCACGGCGGGCCTCTCCATCAACCGCTTTTGCTCCTCGGGGCTGCAATCGATCGCGTTCGCGGCGCAGCGAATCATGGCGGGCGAGGGCGAGATCTATGCGGCCGGCGGGTTGGAATCGATTACCTGCATTCAAAACACCGCCAATTCACGCATGCTCAAGGAGCAATGGGTGACCCTGCACAAGCCCGAGGTCTACTGGAACATGCTGCAGACGGCGGAGAACGTGGCGAAGCGCTACCGCATCGGGCGGCAAGTACAGGACGAGTACGGCGTGCAGAGTCAGTTGCGCGCCGCCGCCGCGGCCCAGGCGGGACGCTTCCAAGATGAGATCGTCCCGTTGACCACGACCATGGCGGTTGCCGACAAGAATGCCGGCACCATCGGCACGCAAGAGGTGAACTTGGCGACCGACGAGGGTATTCGTCCCGACACCACTTATGAGGCGGTGGCGAAAATCCGCCCCGCCGTGCCGGGCGGCGTGATCGCCGCTGGCAATGCAAGTCAATTTTCCGACGGCGCCTCGATGTGCATCGTGATGGATGCGAAGCGCGCCGAGAAAAAGGGCTTGAGCCCGCTCGGGATCTTTCGCGGGTTCCAGGTGGCGGGATGCGAGCCCGACGAGATGGGCATCGGGCCGGTGTTCGCCGTGCCCGAGCTCCTGGCCAAGGCGGGCCTCAAGGTCGAGGACATCGGATTGTGGGAATTGAACGAGGCGTTTGCCGTGCAGGTCATCTATTGCCGCGACCGACTCGGAATCCCCAACGAGCGGCTGAACGTGAACGGCGGCGCGATCGCCGTCGGGCACCCGTACGGCGTCAGCGGCTCGCGCCTGGTGGGCCACGCGCTGATCGAGGGCAAGCGGCGCGGCGTCAGGTACGTCGTGGTCACCATGTGCATCGGCGGCGGGATGGGCGCGGCGGGGCTTTTCGAGGTGGCGTAGCGCGCGAGCCGCAAGCCGCTGGACTATCGTCCAATATGCTCCTGATTCTCACTATGAGAAACTGTACGATCCTTTAAATTAAATGCCGCACGTGGCCAAACGGGTCGCGGTTACCTCAAAGGGCCATTTCGCGGCGTTTCCATTCCAGCAGCAGCTTTAACGCAACGGCGGGAACCCGCTCATCTTTGGCGATATTTGGGGAGGACAACCATGAGATTCACTGAGAAGGCGGCCCTGGCATTGGCGGCGTTGCCGCTGTGTATGACGCTGGCCGCGACGCCCGCGTTGGCGCAGGCTAAAAAGCCGAACATCGTCGTGATCATGGGCGATGACATCGGCATGTGGAACATCGGTGCTTATCATCGCGGCATGATGGCCGGCAAGACGCCGAATCTCGACAAGCTCGCCAAGGAAGGCATGCTGTTCACCGATTATTACGCCGAGGCGAGCTGCACGGCGGGTCGGGCGAATTTCATCACCGGCGAATTGCCGATCCGCACCGGCATGACTACGGTCGGCCAGGCGGGCGCCAAAATCGGCATCCCGGCCGAAGCGAGCACCATCGCGAACGCGCTCAAAGTGCAGGGCTATGCCACCGGGCAGTTCGGCAAGAACCATCTCGGCGATCGCAACGAGTATCTGCCGACGGTCCATGGGTTCGACGAGTTCTTCGGCTATCTGTATCACTTGGATGCGATGGAAGATCCGGCGCACCCCAACTACCCGCAGAATCTCCTGAACGTGGTCGGCCCGCGCAACATGGTGCACAGCTGGGCCACCGACAAGGATGACCCGACCGAGATGCCGCGCTGGGGCAAGGTCGGCAAACAGAAGATCGAGGATGCCGGTCCGCTGTACCCGAAGCGCATGGAGACGGTGGATGACGAAATCCGCGACCTCGCCATCAAATTCATGGACAAGGCCAAGCGCGACGGCAAACCGTTCTTCGTGTGGTTGAATCCGACGCGCATGCACATCGTGACGCATCTGTCGCCGAAGTACGAAGCGATGCGCACCGCGGAGAATGGCTGGTCGGAAGAGGAAGCCGGCATGGCGCAGATCGACGACGACGTCGGCTTGGTGATGAAGAAATTGAAGGACATGGGCGAGGACGACAACACCATCGTGGTGTTTACCACCGACAACGGCACGGAAGTGTTCACCTGGCCCGACGGCGGCCAGACGCCGTTCGCGCAGTCCAAGGGAACTGTGCTCGAGGGCGGCTTCCGCGTTCCGGCGATCCTGCGCTGGCCGGGTCACGTACCGGCGGATTCGGTGCAGAACGGCATTTTCTCCGGCATGGACTGGTACCCCACCTTCTTGGATGCCGCGGGCAACCCGAACATCACCGAGCAATTGCTCAAGGGCGTGAAGCTCGGCGATCGGACCTTCAAGAACCATCTGGACGGCTATGACCAGATGGCCGCCATCACCGGCAAGGGTCCCTCGGCGCGCCACGAAATCTTCTATCTCGGCGAAAGCACGGTGGGCGCGGTGCGCATCGATGATTACAAGTTCCGCTTCATCGACCAGCCCCAGGGCTGGCTGGGCGAGAAGACACATCCCGACGTGCCGTACATCACCAACCTGCGCTTGGATCCGTTTGAGCGTACCGGCTGGCCCAATAATGGAACGAAGGACGGCGCGCAGCAGTATTTCGATTGGTTCAAGTACGAGTTCTGGCGCTTCGTATTCGTGCAGCAGATGATGGCCAAGGAAATTCAGACCTTCCTCGACTTTCCGCCGATGCAGCGCGGCGCGAGCTTTAACCTGGACGCCATCAAAGCTGAGATGGGCAAGAGGATGGCCGAGGCGGAGGCGGCATCCAAAGGCCCCAGCGAGTAAACGCCGATATTCAGCAGGGTAGCAATTTAAGGGCCGGCCACTGCAAAGTGGCCGGGCCTTTTTTTGTCGGTGCCGCAGGCATTATCAGAGCCCCAGGTTTTCTCGGACTCGATGGCTGCGGATGCCCTACTTGGGGAACATCAGCTGCACCTGCAGTCGGATCTGCCAGTTCGGCGCAAAGTCCGGCCGCGCCACGTTGTAGTAGCCGGCGAGCTGCGAATTCACCGGCAGTTTGCCGAAGTGGAAGATCTTGCCGACCCCGCCGCCCATGGGCACGGTCCACTGCTGCGATCCCTTGGCCTGCCAGTTGACGGTCATGATCGGCGAACTGGTGAGATAGGCGCCGCTGTGGAAATTGTAATTCAAGAACGGCTGCATCAGACCGTTGTTGTACGAGGGAGCCGCGCTGTTGTTCGACGACCAGACATTGTTGACGAGCACGCCGTACACCCAGGGGTCGCCGTGCTCCAAGTGCAGCACCACGAACGAGGGGCCGTACCCGCTGTTGTTGTTGCCGAGCAGCGGATCGCTGTGCGTCGGCTGTTGGGTGATCGCGCCGACGCCCCAGATCCATGCACCTGGCTTTGCGGGCGATAGGAACGCCGTAATCTGAATATCGCCGATGCCGGTGGTGCGGCCCTGATTGGGGGCATAGGCGGGCAGGGAGACGACCGGGAGGATGGTGCGGGTGATGATGTTCCAGTCCTCGTTGACATCGATCGGAATCACCGGCTGGATGTTGAGTATGCTCTGGTTCTTTTCGTACGGACCCGCATTCAAGTTCATGTTCTCCTGAAACGGCACGCTGATCAGGTTCCCGACGGGGTTCTGAGCGATCTTCGCCAATTCCTCTTCGCTCAATTCGGCACGCGCGGCCGAGGCGGCCACCAGGATGACTGCGAACGCCGCGGCGCGAAATGCTCGTGTATTCATTTGCTTATCCATCTCATTGATTGGTCGCGGGTATTATAGCGACGACTTGGGCCCGCGACGCATGAGACCATGGTCTCAGCACTGCGGCGAGTTCACCTGGGTGCCGGCTCCAGTTTGTCGATGACGCTGTCGAGCGCCCGGTATAAATGCTCGCAGAACTCCTTGCCGAGCAGCTGTTCCACGCGCGCGTAGACGGTCTCGATTTGCGGCGCCATGCGGGCCGCGAGCGCCCGGCTCTTCGGCGTCAGCGAGACCCGCACCCGGCGCTGATCGTGCGCCAGGCGCCTGCGGGTCACGAAACCGATTTCCTCCATACGCGCCAGTACTCCGGCGAGGCTCGGGCTCGACAGGCGGCACAACTCGCCGATCTCGCGCGGCTCGAGCGCGCCGGCTTCGAGCAACACCCGCACGATGCGCCACTGCTGCTCCGTGATCCGGTGCGCGTTGAGCAGGGGCCGGAAGCGCCCGATCACGTGCTCGCGGGCCTGAAGCATGAGGAGCGGCAGGTTGCGGTGCTTCAAGCGTGCCGGTTTCGAGCGCATGCCGTCATTGCCTCAAAAGTTGCGATTGCCTCACAAGGCGTTATTGCCTCGCCAGCGCGGGCCGGGCCATTCTTGACACCCGCGCCTATTGGTGGAACGATTACTAATATATTAGCAAGATTTATCGGGAAGCGACCGAGTTGTCAACGGCTTTGTGCAAAATTCCCATGGACGTGGCGCCGTTCCGCTTGAGCGGTACGGTTTACGGCGCCTTGCTGAACCACCGCACAGCGCTTGCGGCGCTCGCGGGGAGGATGACACTGCCGCCGTACAACGCGCCGCCGCGGGCGCCGGTGCTGTACCTGAAGCCGAGAAATACGCTGGCGGCCGACGGCGACACCGTGGAGGTTCCCGCCGCGGGCGCGGGCGCGGCCGCGGAGCTGGAGGCGGCCGCGTGTGTCGGGATAGTCATCGGGCGCACCGCTTGCAATGTCTCGGAAGCCGCGGCTTTGGATCACGTCGCCGGATTCCTCATCGTCAACGACGTCAGTATTCCGCACCCGGATTACTACCGCCCGTCGGTTCGCTACAAGGCCCGCGACGGCTTCTGCCCGCTCGGTCCCCGGGTCACGCCGCGCGATTTGGTCGAGAATCCGGACGCGCTCGCCATTCGCACCCATGTCGACGGCGTGCTGGTGCAAACCATGAGCACCGCCGACCTGATCCGTTCGGTGGCGCGGCTGCTCGTCGACGTGACGGAGTTCATGACCCTCGCACCGGGCGACGTGCTGGCGGCAGGCGCGGCCGCGCCGGCGCCGCGGGTGCGCGCCGGACAGACCGTGGTCATGGAGGCCGATGCCTTGGGTGCGCTCACCAATCGCTTCGCGGGCGCCGCATGATGCGCGCGCGAGTCGCGTATGGCGGCGCGCTGCACGCGGCCACGCCGGCGGGCAGCGGCGGCGAGGCCAAGCTGCGGCTGGCGGATGGGCGAGAGCTCGCGGAGGATCAAGCCATCTGGCTGCCGCCCTTCGAGGTCGGCACGGTGATCGCCTTGGGCCTGAACTATGCCGATCACGCCAAGGAGTTGGCATTCAACTCCCAAGAGGAGCCGCTGGTCTTTCTCAAGGGTCCCGGCACGTTGATCGGCCATCGCGGCGCCACCCGCCGTCCGGCGGAAGTCAGCTTCATGCACTACGAGTGCGAACTCGCCGTGGTCATCGGCCGCCGGGCGCGGCGTGTGGGGCGCGCGCGCGCGATGCAGCACGTGGCAGGCTACTGCATCGCCAACGACTACGCGGTTCGCGATTACCTGGAGAATTGGTATCGTCCCAACCTGCGCGCCAAGAATCGCGACGGCGCGACGGTGTTGGGACCTTGGTTCGTGGATGCGGGAGATGTGACGGACCCGGCGAACCTCGAGTTGCGCACCTTCGTCAACGGCCAGCTGACGCAGCGGGGCAACACTCGCGATATGATCTTCGACATTCCGTATCTGATCGAGTACTTGAGTTCGTTCATGACATTGGCGGCGGGCGATGTCATTCTCACCGGTACGCCGCAGGGTGTCAGCAACGTGATGCCGGGCGACGAGGTCGTGTGCGAAATCGACGGCTTGGGCCGGCTCGTCAACAGCATCGCCGGGGACGCGGCCTTTGGCCGCCTGGGGGACGCCAAGTCGTGCGCATCGAACATCTGATCGACGGCGCCGCGGTCGCGGGCGCGGAGTACTTCGAGACGCGGAATCCTGCGACGCAGGAGGTGCTGGCGCAGGTGGCGCGCGGCGGGCCGAAGGACGTCGATGCGGCGGTCGGCGCGGCCAAGGCGGCGTTTCCCCGATGGGCGGGCAAGCCCGCAGCGGAGCGGGCGCGACTGCTGCGCCGGCTCGGCGATCTGATCGCCGCGCATGTTCCCGAACTCGCGAAGACCGAGACTCAGGACACCGGCCAGGTGATCGCACAGACGGCGAAGCAGCTCGTGCCGCGCGCGGCGGACAACTTTTACTACTTCGCCGAGATGTGCGTGCGCGTCGACGGGCATACGTACCCGACTCTCACGCATCTCAACTACACCTTGTTCCACCCGGTCGGCGTGTGCGCGCTGATCTCGCCGTGGAACGTGCCGTTCATGACCTCGACCTGGAAGGTCGCGCCCGCGCTCGCGTTCGGCAACACTGCCGTGCTGAAGATGAGCGAGCTCTCGCCGCTGACGGCGGCGCGGCTGGGCGAACTCGCGCTGGAGGCCGGAATCCCCGCCGGGGTGCTCAACGTCGTGCACGGCTACGGGGCCGAAGCGGGCGAGCCGCTGTGCCGGCACCCCGACGTGCGCGCGATCTCCTTCACCGGCTCCACCGCGACCGGCGACCGCATCGTCAAAGGAGCGGGCCTGAAGAAATTCTCGATGGAGCTCGGCGGCAAGAGCCCGTTCGTGGTCTTCGACGACGCCGATGTCGCGCGCGCCTGGATGCCGCCCTCTTCATGATCTTCTCGAACAACGGCGAACGCTGCACCGCGGGTTCGCGCATCCTGGTGCAGCAAACGATCTATGCGGATTTCGCCGAAAGATTCGCCGAACGGGCGCGGCGCATCGGCGTCGGCGACCCGATGGACGAGGCGACCGTCATCGGACCCGTGATCAGCCCCGAGCACCTGGCGAAGGTGCGCCGCTACATCGAACTGGGCCCGCAGGAAGGCGCGACGCTGCTGTGCGGCGGCGTCGATCCGCCGTCGCTCGCCGGCGCGCTCAAGCAGGGCAACTTCGTCAAGCCCACGGTGTTCGCCGATGTCGACAACCGCATGCGCATCGCCCAGGAAGAGATCTTCGGGCCGGTCGCCTGCCTGATTCCGTTCAAGGACGAAGCGGACGCCATCGCCAAGGCCAACGACATTCAGTACGGCCTATCGAGCTACGTCTGGAGCGAAAACGGCGGCCGCGCTCTTCGGGTCGCCGCGGCGATCGAAGCCGGCATGTGCTTCGTCAACAGCCAGAACGTGCGCGATCTGCGCCAGCCGTTCGGCGGCACCAAGGCCTCCGGCGTCGGCCGCGAAGGCGGCACCTGGAGCTACGAGGTGTTTCTCGAGCCGAAGAACGTTTGCGTGAGCCTGGGTTCGCACCCGATTCCACGCTTCGGAGCGTAGACGATGAGCTTGTATCAAATGCAGAAATTCCTGTTCGACATCAATCGCGATCGTGGCATTCAGCAGCGGTACCGGGACGATTTGGACGGGCTCCTTGACCGCTACGAACTCACCGCGGAAGAGCGCGGCGCGATTGCCTCGGGCGATATCGGGTTGATCTATGTGCTCGGCGCCAATGGCCAGCTGCTGATGCACTACGCGGCGTTTCTCGGCATGCCGTGGGCCGAGTACATCTCGGCGATGCGCCGCGGGGTGAGCCGCTACGGCCCGGTTCGCGCCGGGCTCTACCACATGACCACCGCGATGGACGGGAAGGTGGCCGGCATATGAGTCTCGTGTTCGCGGGGATCGCGAGCCACGCACCCGGCATCACGGGCCGGGCGCACTTGGCCGACCCGACGGTGGTGCGCGACCTCCACGGCGCCTTTCGCGCCATGGGGGAGCGGCTCGCGGCCGTCCGTCCCGACGCGTTGATCGTAGTGGCGGCCGAGCACTTCGCCAATTTCTTCATGAACAACATGCCGTCGTTCGCCGTGGGCATGGCCGAGCACTACCAGGGCCCGATCGAGGATCCCGAATGGCTCGGTATCGCGCGCACCTCGGTTCCCGGCAATGCGGCGCTTTCGCAGCGGCTCATCCGCGAGATGATGCACTCCGTCGATCTCGCCTACGCGGAAGAATGGCAATTCGATCACGGCATCATGGTGCCGCTGCATTTCCTCACGCCGCGCTACGACCTGCCGATCATCCCGATGAACATCAACTGCCAGTGGCCGCCTCTGGCGCCGCTGCACCGCGCTTGGGGCTTCGGCGAGGCGCTGCGCCGAGCCGCGGACTCCGTGCAGGAACGCATCGCGGTGATCGGCACCGGCGGCATTTCGCACTGGCCGGCGACGCCGGATTCCGGAAAGATCAACGAGGCCTGGGATCGCGAGTTCCTCGAACGCTGGCGGGCCAACGACCGGCAAGCGCTGGTGTCGTACACCGACGAGGCGACCTATCGCGATGCCGGTCAGGGCGGATTCGAAATCCGCACCTTCATCGCGGTCGCCGCCGCGGCGAGGGGCCGCGGGACGCTGCATCACTACCGGCCGATTCCCATATTCGCCGTGGGGTGCACCATCGCCGACATGAGCATCGGAGCCTAAACCGTGTCGCACATGACGCTCGAATACAGCGCGAATTTGCGCGCCGCCGGCCGCTTCGGCGAACTGTGCCGAGAGCTCGCCCGATACATGGTGGATCTGCACATCGCGGGCCGGCCGGTGTTTCCGGCGGGCGGCGTGCGAGTGCGCGCCATCGCCTGCGAGGACTATTGCATCGCCGACGGCAGCATCGCGGATGCCGGGTTCGTGCACGCGATTCTGAAGATCGGCGCCGGACGCGGCGCGGAGGCCAAGACGGCGACTTGCAGCGGTCTGTTCGAGATCATGAAAAGACATTTCGCTGCGCAATATGCCGAGCGCGGCCTGGCGTTGTCGCTTGAATTCATCGAGTTCAGCGAGAGCGGCACGCTCAAGCACAACAATCTGCACGCGCGCCTCAAAAAAACCTAACGGACCAACCCAAAGCGAGTTTCTATGCTGTCGCCGGAAATCACCCGCGCGCTTGCCAAGCGGCTCTACGACGCCCGCAAGAGCCGGACTCAATTACGCCACTTTTCCGCCCAGCATCCGGGCATGACCATCGAGGACGGCTACGCCATCCAGCGCGCGTGGGTCGAGCTCGAACTGGCGGACGGCCGAACCATCAAAGGGCGCAAGATCGGACTCACGTCGCGAGCGATGCAGCAGGCATCGCAGATCACCGAACCCGACTATGCCCCGCTGATGGACGACATGTTCTTCGATACCGGCAGCGACATTCCATATAACCGATTCATCGCGCCGCGCGTCGAGGTGGAGCTGGCGTTCGTGCTGTCGCGGGCCTTGAGGGGTCCGGGCGTGACGCTGTTTCAAGTCATGCAGGCCACCGACTATGTCGTCCCCGCGCTCGAGATCATCGATGCGCGCATCGAGCAGTTCGACCGCGACACCCAGTTGCCGCGCAAGGTGTTCGACACCATCGCGGATTTTGCCGCCAATGCCGGAGTCGTCCTGGGCGGCGGGCCGGTGAAGCCCGATGCGGTCGATCTGCGTTGGGTGGGCGCGCTCCTTTACAAGAACGCCGTCATCGAGGAATCCGGGCTGGCGGCGGCGGTGCTGAATCATCCGGCGAACGGCGTAGCCTGGCTCGCCAACAAAATCGCGTCCCATGACGAGGAACTCGGCGCCGGCGACATCGTCCTGGGCGGCTCGTTCACCAGACCCACGCAGGTGGCGTGCGGCGACGTGCTGCATGCCGACTACGGGCCTCTCGGCGGCATCTCGATGCGCTTCGTTTGACCGGCAAATACCGTTAGGGAGATCCTCAGTGAAAATCCCCGCGAATGCATTCAAGCACGCGCTGCGCGACGGCAGAGCGCAAATCGGCCTGTGGATGGGCGTGTCCGATCCCTCGGTCGCCGAACTCCTGGCGGGCACGGGCTTCGATTGGCTGCTGATCGATGCCGAACATTCGCCGAACGACCCGCGCAGCGTGCTGCCGCTGCTGCAGGCGGTCGCGCCCTACCCGGTGCACCCGATCGTGCGGCCGGTGCACGGCGCCGTCGAGGCGATCAAGCAATACCTCGACATCGGCGCGCAAACCCTGCTGCTGCCGATGATCGAGACCGCCGAGCAGGCCGCGCTCATGGTGGCGGCCACTCGCTATCCGCCGCGCGGAATCCGCGGGGTGGCGAGCGCCTCGACGCGCGCAGCGCGCTGGAGCCAGATCGACCGCTACTTTCACGAGTGCGATGCCGAGATGTGCGTGCTGGCCCAGGTTGAAACCGTCCGGGGGCTGGAGAATCTGCGGGCGATAGCCGCCGTCGAGGGTGTGGACGGCGTGTTTTTCGGCCCGGCCGATCTCGCGGCATCGATGGGCTTGATCGGTCAGCCCACGGATCCCAAGGTGCGTGCGGCCATCGTCCAAGGCATCGCCGCCGTCCAGAAGGCGGGCAAGGCGGCCGGAACGCTCACCGGCGATCAGCGACTCGCGCGCGAGTACTTGGCGCAGGGCGCGCTGTTCGTCGCGGTCGGTGTGGACATGTCGCTGTTGGTCAAGGCGGCAACGGATCTCGCCGGCGCATTCAAGGGCGGCGGGTCGCTTGGCCGCTAGCAATCCTGGAGCCGCACTATGAGCATGACTCTCTACGGTTATTCGCTGAGCTCCGCCTCGTACCGCGTGCGCATCGCGCTCAAGCTGAAGAGCCTCGAGGTGACCGCCGTCGACGTCCATCTGCGCCGCGGCGAGCAGCGGCAGCCGGCGTTCCTGCGGCTGAACAGCCAAGGCTTCGTGCCCGCGCTGCGCCTGGACGGCGGCGAGGTGCTGACGCAATCGATGGCCATCATCGAATATCTCGAAGAGATGTACCCGCAGCCGCCGCTCCTGCCCGCCGCGCCCGAGGAGCGCGCCCGCGTACGGGCCCTGTGCCAGCTCATCGCCTGCGACGTGCACCCATTGAATAATCTGCGGGTGCTCAAGTACCTCGAAGCGCAGCTCGGACTCGACGAGAATGCACGCAACGAGTGGTACCGGCACTGGATACAGGCGGGATTCGAAGCGCTCGAACGGTTGCTGACGCGCGATGCATCCAAAGGGTGCTTTTGCCACGGCGATTCCCCCGGGATGGCCGACGTGCTTCTGGTGCCTCAGGTGTTCAACGCGCGCCGCTTCTCGGTGGACTTAGCTCCCTATCCGCGCATCGTCGCGATCGACGCGGCGTGCCGCGTAATACCGGCCTTCGCGGCCGCGGCGCCGGAGCGGCAGAGCTAGGAGCCAGGTTCCCAGTTCAAGGGCGGCACGCCTCGGCGGATGGCGGCTGAGAAATCGGCGCTTTCATTCGCCTGCTTCGCCCGCTCGCTGAGGTAGCCGAGGGAGCGAAGCTCTTCGAGCGGGTAGCGATTGTCCAGGCCGCCGACGCTGTAGGCGTACTCCGGCAGATATCCCGAGAGCAGCACTCGATAGTCGAGCGGCAAGTGCCCGGCGATGCGTTTCATCATCTGATAAACCAGTGTGGTGCAGTTGCCGGTGACGGTGTTGTAAAAGCGCGGGGAGTCCAACAGGCGGTTGGTTTCACCGAGGTAGGCCAGAAACAAGGACCGCATCGCCGGCGCCGGGATCCGCATCCGGTAAAGATAATCGCGCTCGTCGCGCACGTTGGTGCGCACTTTCACCACATCGCGTTCGTCGGCAGCGATGATGCTGAGTTCGAACTCCTTGAAAAAACCGCCGATCTCGGAGAAGCTTTGGTGCCTCTCGCGGCGGATTTCCACCGAGAATGCGAGGTAATCGCCGCCGTCGAATCCGAACGAGACCATGAGGTGTGCAATGGCGGGACTGCCCCAATACGACAGGATCATGTCCACGGATTTGAGGCGGTCCAGGTCGTACGTGCGGGTTTCCCATCGCGGCGTGTAGTCGGTATCGCTGCGCCACACGAAGTTACGCACATTGCGCACGGTGACCCGATCGCCCTCGACGCTGCCGTTGCTTATCTGCGCCACGTCGTCGGCCCAGAGGCGATCGTTGGCAGGAGCGAGGCTGTGCCACCACACCTGCAGGCCGCCGAACGCGAGCGCGAAACCCAACAACCCGAGTCGGATCCGCCGCATCCACAGGGCAATCGCGCAGGCGATGCCGACGGCGGCCCACAGCGCCATGCACGGAATTTTGAGTGCCGGGCCGCCCGGCGCTTGATACCAGAGCGCGAGCGTGCCCCACATCGCGCAGCCGGCGATGAGTAGGGTCGCGAGCAGAGTGGCCGTGACGCGGAGCCGGCGGCCGGCGCGTGCCGTCACGGCGCGCGTACCGTTCGGTTCGGCTCGCGGCGCCGGCGCAGTGCTTCGAGCGATCGCACCAGCGCTTCGAGGCTTGCCGGATCGTGAGCCGGGCGCACCGGGCGCAGCGTTTCGGCGAGGACGGCCGCTCCGCGCGCCAGCGGCGCGTAGTCGGGATAGCGCAGCAGGGGATTCAGCCACAGCACGTCCCGGCAGGAGCGCTTCAGGCGCTGGGCCGCGGCGCGCAATTCCCCGGGCGGGCCGCGCTCGAGGCCGTCGGTGAGCAAAACAACGATGCTGCTCGAACCGAGGACCGAGGGTGCGAACTCCGTGGTGAGCCGGGCGAGCGCGGCGCCGATCCGGGTTCCGCTGTCCCAGTCTTGCACCGATGTTCCGATGTGCGCGAGCGAGAGATCGGGGTCGCGCACACGCAACCAGCGGGTGAGCCGCGTCAGTCGCGTCGCAAACGCGAACAGCTCGACCGCGTGGTCTCGGCCCGCCAGCGCATGAGCGAGCTGCAGAAATCCTCGCGCGTATGCCCGCATCGAGCCCGAGACGTCGCAGACCATCACCAACCGGGTCGGGCGATCCTGCCGCTTGCGCCAGTACCAGAGCGCCGAGTCCGGCCGGCGCGCCCATTCGCGCAGCGTGCGCCGCATGTCGAGATCGTCGCACCGTGCGCTCGCCCGCCAGCGGCGCGTCGGCCGACGCCACCAGCGCGCGGCCCGGCGCACCAGGTCGAAAGCGGTTCGCGCCTCCTCGGCCGACATTTGCTCGAAGTCACGGTGGCGCAGCGCTTCGAAATCCGATGCGGCGCGAACCGCCGTCGTCTCGATCGCCGCGCGCCGCTCGGGGTTGGAGCGCGGCGCAGCCAACGCGGAGGCCAGGCGCTGGTTGCGGGCGGACGCGGACCGTGGCGCCGACAGCGCCGTACCGGGGTCGGGCGCGGAAGGCGCGGCGAGCAGCACGGCGGCGAATGCCGCATCGAACAGGGTGCGGTCTTCGCGCCGGTGGAGCAGCGCGGTCGCGAGTCCTTCGCGCAGATCCCCGACACGCTCGATGCCGATCGATTCGACGGCGGTCATCGCGAGGAGCACCTCGCCGCTGCCCACCGCGATCCCCGCGCGCCGCAGCACGTCCGCCAGCTCGACGATCCGCCCGGTCAGCGATGATGCGTTCAGAACGAGGATTCCCGCGATTCCGCGAGCAGGTAGTCGAGGCGTGCGCCGCGTTCGCGCTCGATATCTTCGCGGTTCTTGAGCAGCGTGCCGAGCGTGAGCCTGGTCCACTCCGGCGTGAGTTCCTCGACCTTGAGCGCCATGAGCGCGCGCATCCAATCCAAGGACTCGGCGACGCCGGGGACTTTCTCGAGCTCTTCGCGGCGCAGCCGTTGTACGAAGCTCACCACCTGATGGGCCAGCCGCTGTTCCATGCCGGGGAGCCGCGCGCGCAGGATTTCGAGTTCCATCGCGGGCTCGGGATAGCCCACCCAGTGATACAGGCAGCGGCGCTTGAGGGCGTCGTTGAGTTCACGGGTTCGGTTCGAGGTCAGCACGACGATCGGCGGTTCGGCCGCGACGATCGTTCCCAATTCGGGAACGGTAACCTGGAAGTCGGACAGCACTTCGAGCAGAAACGCTTCGAACGCCTCGTCCGCGCGGTCGATCTCGTCGATCAACAGCACCGGGGCGCCGGCGGCGTGCGGCTGCAGCGCTTGCAGAAGAGGCCGCTGCAGCAGAAACCGCGCATCGAACACCGTGGCGGACAGCCCCTCGCGCGAGCGCTCGCCGGCCGCTTCGGCGATGCGAATCTCGAGTATTTGACGCAGGTGGTTCCATTCGTAGAGGGCGCTCGAGACGTCGAGGCCCTCGTAGCATTGCAATCGGATCAAATCGCGGCCGAGCGCCTCGGACAGTGTTTTCGCTATTTCCGTCTTGCCGACACCCGCCTCACCCTCGAGCAGCAGCGGCCGCTTAAGCTCGAGCGCGAGGAACACCGCGACTGCAAGTTCGCGGGTCGCTACGTAATGTCCGGTGGACAGCAGCGAGAGGGTGGCGTCGACCGACGGCGGCGGCGGGATCAATGCTGCTCAGCGCGTCGCCGCGCCGACCGCTCGTTTGGCCATGATGCCAACGAGGTGTGCGCGGTAGGCGGCGCTCGCGTGCAGGTCGGAGTTCAGCCCCTCCTCGGGCACGCTAAGTCCGTCAAGGGCCTCGGGGGCAAACTTCTTCTTGAGCGCCGCTTCGAACTCAGGCAAGCGGAACACGCCCGGACCGGCGCCGGTCACGGCGACACGAATCTCGTTCCCCAGGTCCGCGACCATGACGCCGACCATCGCGTAGCGCGAGGCGCCGTTGGGAAACTTGGCGTAGCCGGCGCGCTTCGGGATGCGAAACTCGATGGCCTTGATGAGTTCTCCCGACTCGAGCGCGGTGGTGAACATGCCTTGGAAGAACCGATCCGCCGCAACGGCGCGCCGGTCGGTCTGCACGATCGCGTCGAGGGCCAGTACCGCGGCCGGGTAATCGGCCGACGGATCATTGTTCGCCACCGACCCACCGAGAGTGCCGCGATTACGGACCTGCGGGTCGCCGATGCGGGCGGCGAGTGCGGCCAGCGCGGGGATGGCCCGGCCGACTTCCTCGGATGCAGCGACCTCGGAGTGGCTGCTCATCGCACCGAGCGCGAGCCGATCGCCGCTGCGCTTGATGCCGCGCAGCTCGGCGATCGAGCTCAAGTCGACGACATCGCTAGGCTGGGCAAGCCCCAACTTCATGGTCGGCAGCAGGGTCATGCCGCCCGCGAGCGCACGGGCCTCGGTGCGCGCTTTGAGCACGGCGGCGGCATCGGCCAGGCTGGTTGCGCGGTGGTACGCGAATGATTTCATGACTGCTCCTCAGGCGGCCGCGCGGCCGCGCGCTGCTTGAATCGCACGCCACACCGCGAACGGCGTCGCCGGCATCGGCACATCGGTCACGCCGAGCGGCTGCAAGGCGTTGATGATCGCGTTGATGACGGCCGGCGGCGCGCCGATCGCACCGGCCTCGCCGCAGCCCTTCACCCCGAGCGCGTTGTGGGTGCACGGCGTGCATTCGGTCATGACGTCGAAGCTCGGCACGTCATCGGCGCGCGGCATCCCATAATCAAGGAAGGAGCCGGTCAGCAACTGGCCGGAATCGTCGTACAGGCAGTTTTCATGCAGCGCTTGTCCGATCCCCTGAACCAAGCCGCCATGGACCTGGCCCTCGACAATCATCGGATTGATGATTCGGCCGAAATCGTCGGAAGCGCTGAAGCGAACGATTTCGACGACCCCGGTGTCCGGGTCGATTTCCAGCTCGCAGATGTGGCAGCCGGAGGGGTAGGTGAAGTTCTTCGGATCGTAGAACGCGGTTTCCTCCAAACCGGGCTCTTCGGTCGCGTGCGGAAAGTTGTGCGGCACGTAAGCCGCGAACGCGACCTCGCCGAAGGCCTTGCCGCGGTCGGTGCCGCGCACCACGTAGCGGCCCGCCGAGAATTCCACGTCCTCGGGCGAGGCCTCCAGCAAGTGCGCGGCGATGCGCTGCCCCTTGTTGATGATCTTGCGCGTCGCGCTGACGATCGCCGCGCCGCCGACCGCGATCGAGCGCGAACCATAGGTGCCCATGCCGAACGGGATCTTGCCGGTGTCGCCGTGCACCACCTCGACGTTCTCCATCGGGATGCCGAGCATTTGCGCCACGACCTGGGCGAAGGTCGTCTCGTGGCCCTGGCCATGGCTGTGCGAACCGGTCAGCACCGTCACCGACCCCGTGGGGTTGATGCGGATGGTGGCCGCCTCGAACAGTCCCGCCCGTGCGCCAAGCGCGCCGGCGACCGCGGAGGGGGCGATTCCGCAGGCTTCAATGTAGGTGCTGATGCCGATGCCCCGCAGCTTGCCGCGCTTGGCGGCCGCGGCGCGCCGCGCCGGAAAGCCGGCGTAGTCCGCAAGCTTGAGGCCGCTGTCGAGCGTGGCATGGTAATTGCCGGTGTCGTACATCAACGCCACCGGCGTTTGGTAGGGGAAAGCGCCCGGCGGAATGAAGTTTCGCCGCCGCAGCTCCGCGGGATCGATGTTGAGCTGCCGTGCGGCTTGATCGACGATGCGTTCGACGACAAAGGTCGCCTCGGGCCGCCCCGCACCCCGGTAGGCATCGACCGGGGTCGTGTGGGTAAACGCCCCCTTGACGTTGCAGTAGATCGCCGGCGTCCGGTAGGTGCCGGCGAGCAGCGTGCCGTAAAGGTAGGTAGGCACCGCCGGGGCGAACGTCGACAGGTACGCACCCAGGTTCGCGATCGTCTCGACCCGCAGTGCGAGAAAATGGCCGTCCTTATCGAGCGCGAGCTCCACGTGGGTATGGTGGTCGCGCCCTTGAGCATCCGTGAGAAAGGATTCGCCGCGCATCGCCGTCCATTTGACTGGACGGCCGAGCTTGCGGGCCGCCCACAACACGATCACGTCTTCGGGGTACGGGTAGATCTTCGAGCCGAATCCGCCGCCGACGTCCGGAGCGATGACGCGGAACCTGTGCTCCGGTATACCGAACACGAATGCCGCCAGCAGGAGCCGGATGACGTGTGGGTTTTGGCTGGCGGTGATCAGCGTGTGCTCGCCGCTCGTGCTGTCGAAGTCGCCGATGCACGAACGCGGTTCCATCGCGTTGGCAATCAGCCGATTGTTTCTAAGGTCGAGGGTGACGCGGTGGGCCGCTTGTGCGAACGCCCGCTCGACCGCGCCAGCATCGCCCAATTCCCAATCGAAGCATAGATTTCCCTTGGCTTCGGTGTGCAGCTGCGGCGCACCGGCCGCGAGCGCCGCGCGGGCATCGACGACCACGGGCAACTCCTCGTAGTCGACGTTGACCAGTTCGGCCGCGGCGTGCGCCTGCGCCTGCGTCTCGGCGATGACGACCGCCACCTGATCACCCACATAGCGGACGCGATCCGCTTGCAGGGCCGGATGCGCCGGCTCGGCCTGCGGGCTGCCATCGCGGTTCTTGACCGCCCATCCGCAGGGCAATCCGCCGATCTTGTCGGCAGCCATATCCGCGCCGGTGTACACCGCAACGACACCCGCTGCGGCCCGCGCAGCCGTGGCATCGATCGATTTGATTCGAGCATGGGCCACGTTCGCGCGGACGACGGCCGCGTAGGCGGCGTTGGGGCGCGCGATGTCGTCGGTGTAGCGGCCGCGCCCGGTAATGAAGCGGATGTCCTCGGTTCGCTTGACCGACTGGCCGATGAGTCCGCCGGTTCGCACTTCATCCATGGGCGCTCTCCCGCAGCTGAGTGGATTTCATCTTTTGCGCGCAGTCGAGCACCGCCTGCACAATGTTGTGATAGCCGGTGCAGCGGCAAATGTTTCCCTCGAGCCCGGCGCGTACCTCGGCCTCGGTCGGGTTCGGGTTGCGCGATAGCAAATCGACCGCGCTCATGATCATGCCGGGCGTGCAAAAGCCGCACTGCAACGCATGATGTTCGCGAAACGCAGCCTGCATCGGGTGCAGCGACGAGGCGGTTCCCAGTCCTTCTATGGTCGTGACGCGCCGGTCCGCCGCCTGCACGGCGAGCATGGTGCAGCTTTTCACGGAACTGGCGTCGACGAGCACGGTGCAGGCGCCGCATTGGCTGGTGTCGCAGCCGACATGGGTGCCCGTGAGGCGCAGCTGTTCCCGCAGCGCATCGACCAGCAGGGTCTCGGGCTCGACCGAAAGATGAACGGGCTTGCCGTTCACGTGCAGATTGATGTGTATCGTCATCGCCCCCCCTTGCCGCATTGTCGCTCTCATCGCGCCGTGAGCCAATAGACGAAGCCCAAGAGGCCGGCGAGGGCGATCAGTATCCACAGGTAAATCGAATGCCGCCTTTTCGCGGCCGGAGGCGGGCGGTTCCACGGCGGCCGGCTGCTCGAATCGCGCCGCAAACTTGCTAAAGAATTGGTCGGCGAGTTGGCGCGTCGCGCCCTCGACCAGCCGGGCGCCGATCTGGGCGATCTTGCCGCCCAATTTGAGTTCGGCCGTGTACCTCAAGGTCGTGACGCCGGCTTCCTCCTCCAGCGTGACGCGCGCCTCGCCCCGGCCGAAGCCGGCGGCGGCGCTCTTGCCCTCGCCGACCAGCGTGTACGCGCGCGGCGGATCCAAATCCTTGAGCTCGATCCGGCTGCCGAAGGGCGCTTTTACCGGTCCGATTTGCGCGGCGATGGTGGCCTCGATGACCGTGTCGGAAACCCGCTCGAGCTTTTGACACCCCGGGATGCACTCGCGCAGCACCTCCACGTCGTTGAGTGCGCGCCACACCGCGTCCCGGCCGGCAATCAAGCGCCGTTCGCCTTGGATATCCATTGGCCTCCCCCCAAGGAAGCGTGATCCGGACCGGGTGCCGAAGTCAACCTGGGCGCGCGCCTTACGGCACGCCGCGCTGCGCCAGGAATTCGGCGAGTATGCGCGCGGTGTGGCTCTTGTGGGGTTTGCGCGCGATGCCGTCGGGGTCGCCTTGGGCGACGATGCGTCCGCCGCCCGCGCCGCCTTCCGGCCCCAAGTCGACGATCCAATCCGCCTCCGCGATCACGTCCAGATTGTGCTCGATCACCACTACGGTATTGCCCGCATCGACCAGCCGTCTGCAGGACTTTCATGAGTTTCTCGACATCGGCCATGTGCAATCCGACGGTCGGTTCATCGAGAACGTACAAGGTGTGCTGGCGTTCACGGCGCGCGATGTCGATTCCCAAGGCATCGGTGCGCGATTTCGCGAGCTCGGTGACCAGTTTGATTCTCTGGCTCTCCCCGCCCGAGAGGGTCGGGCTTGGCTGACCCAAGCTCAGGTAGCCGAGGCCGACATCGGCCATGAGGCGAAGGGGGTGCTGCACGCTGCGCTGGGCCGCGAAGAAATCCGCGGCATCGTCGACGCACAGCGCGAGGATTTCCCCGATGCTCTTGCCCTTGAATAAAATCTCCAGGGTTTCCTGATTGAAGCGGCGGCCGCCGCACACATCGCAGAGCACCTGCACGTCCGGCAGGAAATTCATCTCGACGCGCCGCATGCCCTGGCCTTCGCAGGCCTCGCAGCGACCGCCCGCCGTGTTGAACGAAAATCGACTGGGAGTGAAGCCGCGGATGCGCGCGTCGGTGGTCTGCGCGTAGAGCCGGCGTATCGCATCCCAGAATCCGATATAGGTGGCCGGGCAGGAGCGGGGGGTCTTGCCGATGGGGGTCTGATCGACTTCGAGCACCCGGCTCACCGATCGCCAGCCGTCGATCGATTCGCACCCGGCGGCGGGCGCCGTCGCGCGCGCGGAGCGCGCCAACAGGCGCTCGAGATTTCGCAGCAGTACGTCACGCGCCAGCGAGGACTTGCCGGAGCCCGAGACGCCCGTGATCACGGTCAGGCGGCGCAGGGGAATGCGCGCATCGGCTTCGCGCAAATTGTGCAGCGTCGCGCCGTGGATGCGAATCGAGGGCGTATCGGCATCGATCGTCCTGCGGCGTGCGCGCGAGTGCGTGAGCGGGGCCGCCAGGCAGCGCCCGGTGGCGGAGTTGTTCATGCGGGCGAGTTCCGCCGCGGTGCCTTGCGCCACCAAGCGGCCGCCGCGCGTGCCGGCGCCGGGACCCAAGTCGATCACGTGATCGGCGCGTCGGATCGTTTCCTCGTCATGCTCGACGACGATGAGGGTATTGCCCTTGCCGCGCAGCCGGTCGAGCGTATCGAGAAGCGCGCGGTTGTCGCGCGGGTGCAGGCCGATGGTGGGCTCGTCGAGCACGTAGCATACCCCCTGCAAGTTCGAGCCGAGCTGGGCGGCGAGGCGAATGCGCTGCGCCTCGCCGCCGGAGAGCGTGGGGGCGGCACGATCGAGTTCGAGATAGCCGAGACCGACGTCGCACAGAAAAGCGGTGCGCGCACCGAGCTCCGCACACAGGTCCCGGGCGATGTCGAGCTCGCGGCCGTGCAGTTTGAATTTGCGCAAGGCGGCGACGAAGTCCTGCACCGGCAGGCGCGAGAGGGCGGCGATAGAGCGGCCGCGAAACAGCACGTGGCGCGCCACGGGATTGAGCCGCTCGCCGGCGCAGTCGGGACACACCGCCGGCGCGGCATCGGGCGCGGCGGCGGTCGCCGCGCCGGGTGCGCCGCTGGGCGCCGCATCCTCCGCGTCGCGCCACTTCGCTTCTTCGCCGCTTTGCTCGGCATCGAAATCGGCCAAGTTCAAGCCGGTGCCGAAACAGCTTTTGCACCAGCCGTGCCGGGAATTGAACGAGAACAGGCGCGGATCGAGTTCGGGAAATCCCCTGCCGCATTTTGGGCAGGTGCGCTTGGTGGAGAACACGGCCGCAGCGCCGCCCGGGTTCTGCGCGGCATCGTAAACATGCACCACGCCCCGGCCGTGCTCTAGCGCCGCCGCCAGCGCATCGCGCAGCGCTGCCTCGCGCGCGCCGCTCACGTTGAGCGAGGCCACGGGCAATTCGATGTTGTGTTCGGTGAAGCGGTCGAGCCGCGGCCATTTTGTCGTGGCAAGCAGCGTGCCGTCGACGCGCAACTCCCGATAGCCCTTGCCGCGCGCCCACTTGGCAAGCGCCGTGTACAGTCCCTTGCGCGCGACGATGAGCGGCGCCGCAAGCGTGATGTTCCGTCCGCGGTAGTCCTTGAGCAGCCTGGCGGCAATCGCGTCGGCCGACTGCGGCACGATCGGGATGTCGCAAGCAGGGCAGTGCTGCACCCCCAGTTTCACGTACAGCAAACGCAGAAAGTGGTAGATCTCGGTGAGTGTCGCCACCGTGCTCTTGCGCCCGCCGCGGCTGGTGCGCTGCTCGATCGCGACGGTGGGCGGTATGCCGAAGATCGCGTCCACGTCGGGGCGGGAGGCGGGCTGGACGAATTGCCGGGCATAGGCATTGAGGGACTCGAGGTAGCGGCGCTGTCCTTCGGCAAACACGATGTCGAACGCCAGGGTGCTCTTGCCGCTGCCGGAGACGCCGGTGACCACCGTGAATTGATTGCGCGCGACGCTCACATCGATATTCTTCAGATTGTGCTCGCGGGCGCCGCGGATTTCGATGGCCTGCGGTCGGGCGGCGCGTTGCACGGCGCCGGGCCCGGCCTCGCGCACCGCAGGGTGCGCCGATGCGGCAAACGGCGCGCCGTCGAGACTTTCACGGAGCGCGCGTCCGGTGTGCGAGGACGCGAGGCGCATGATCTGCTCGGGTGTGCCGGCGCCGACCAGCGCGCCGCCCGCATCGCCGCCCTCGGGACCCAAGTCGATGATCCAGTCGGCCGCGCGCATCACGTCCAGGTTGTGCTCGATGACCAGAAGCGAGTGACCGGCCTCGATCAATCGCCGGAAGGCGCGCAATAGTTTGGCCACATCGTCGAAATGCAGGCCGGTGGTCGGTTCGTCGAACAAAAACAATGAGCCGCGCATGGACGCAGCGCGCTTGCGCGAGCGCTCGCGCACGGCGTTGTCCGCCAAATGGCCTGCGAGCTTCAAGCGCTGCGCTTCTCCGCCCGAGAGCGTAGGCACGGGTTGCCCCAAGCGCAGGTACTCGAGGCCCACTTCCCCGAGCGGCGCGAGGCGCAGGCAAACCTCGTTGTCGGCGTGAAAGGCCGCCAATGCTTCGGACACCGTGAGGTCGAGCACGTCGGCGATGCTCAAGGGCGCGGAGCCGCCGCGCGCCATTTTGCATTCGAGGATTTCCGCCCGATAACGCTTGCCGTCGCAATCGGGACAGCGCAGGTAAACATCCGACAGAAATTGCATCTCGACGTGTTCGAAGCCGTTGCCGCCGCAGCCGGGGCAGCGCCCGTTGCCGGCATTGAAACTGAAGGTGCCGGCCGTGTACTTGCGCTCGCGCGCCTGCGGCAATTTGGCGAACAAGCTGCGGATGGCATCGAATGCGCCCACGTAGCTCGCGGGATTGGAGCGCGTGGTGCGGCCGATCCGGCTTTGATCGACCATGACGACGTCCTCGATCAGCGAGGTGCCGTGCAAGGCTCGATGACGGCCGGGATTCTCGGTGGGCTTGCCCTTGGCGCGCTCGAGCGCGGGGTAGAGCACATCGTGCACCAGCGTCGACTTGCCGGAGCCGCTGACGCCGGTGACGCAGACCAGGCGATTGAGCGGAATGTCGACGTCGAGATCCTTGAGGTTGTGTTCGGCGGCGCCTTCGATGCGCAGCATGCCGGCGGCGGCGGGCGGCGCAGCGAGAGGCGGCTCAGCGAGCGTGGCCGCAGCGCGCGCGACATCGACGCGTCGCCGGCGAAACAGGTAGTCCGCGGTGAGCGAGCCGCGCGCTCGCTCGAGTGCGCCGACCGAGCCCTCGAACACGATCCTTCCGCCGTGCTCACCGGGACCCGGTCCGATGTCGAGCACCCGATCGGCGGCCAGCGTCACGGCGGGATCGTGCTCGACCACGACCAGCGTATTGCCGGCGTCGCGCAGACGCTGCATGACGCCGACGATGCGCCCTACGTCTCGGGCGTGTAACCCGATCGAGGGCTCATCCAGCACGAACAGCGTGTCGACCAGCGAGGTGCCGAGTGCGGTGGTGAGATTGATGCGCTGCACTTCACCGCCCGACAAGGTGCGGGATTGGCGGTCGAGGTTCAAATACCCCAAACCGACGTCGCTCAAATAGGTCAGACGCACGCGGATTTCGCGCAACAAGAGGTCGGCGGCTTGATCGAGGGGCGGCGGCAGGGCGAGCGTAGCGAAGAAGCGGCGGCATTCGTCGATCGGCAGCAGCATCAATTCACGGATGTTGATGCCGGGATTGCCAATCCGCCAGAGCAGGGCCTCGGGTTTCAATCGAGCACCCTGACAGGCCGTGCACTCGGTATACGAGCGGTACCTCGAGAGCAGCACGCGGATGTGCATCTTGTACGCCTTGGTCTCGAGCCAGGCGAAGAAGCGCTTCACGCCGTACCAGACATTCTTCGTCCATTCGCCCTCCCCGTCGAGCACCCAGGCGCGTTGCGCATCGGTCAGATCCCGCCAGGGGATGTCGACCGGGATGGCGCGCTTGCGGGCGAACTTCATGAGGTCCGCCTGGCATTCCTTGTAGGATTCGGTCTGCCAAGGCTTGATGGCCCCCTGGCGGAGCGATAACCCCGCATCCGGAATGACCAGGCCATAATCGACACCGATGCTGCGCCCGAAGCCGCGGCAGGTTTCGCAGGCGCCGATCGGCGAATTGAAGCTGAAGGTGCTGGGAGTGGGGTCCTTGTAACCGATGTCGCAGTCAGGACAGTGTAGGGCGGCCGAAAAACGCCATGGCGCAGCCGACGCGCCGGCCTCGCTCTGCGGGTAGACGTCGAGACGTCCGTGCGCGACCTTCAGCGCAGCCTCGATGGCATCGTTGGCGCGGGCGGTATCGGCCGAGTCCCATCGAAAGCGGTCCTGAATTACCTGCAGAGTGTCGCCGTGCCGCTCGTGAATGCGCGTGTAGCCTTGGCCCGCGAGCAGTCCCTTGATCTCGGCTTCGCTGAAGTGCTTCGGGATGGTGACCGGGAAGGTCAGCAGCAGGCGTGGAAAGCCGTTGTCGCGGGAGCGTTGCGCGAGCTCATCGCGAATGGTCTGCGGCGTGTCGCGGCGCACCGGGCGCGCGCAGCCGCGACAGTGCAAAACGGCGGCGCGCGCGAACAGCAGCTTCAGGTGATCGTTCAGTTCGGTCATGGTGCCGACGGTCGAGCGCGAGGTGCGCACCGGATTCGTTTGATCGATGGCGATCGCCGGGGGAATGCCGTCGATGCGGTCGACCAGGGGCCGGTCCATCCGATCCAGGAATTGCCTCGCGTAGGGCGAGAAGGTTTCGACGTAGCGGCGCTGGCCTTCGGCGTACAGCGTGTCGAACACCAAGGAAGACTTTCCCGAGCCGCTGACGCCGGTGACGACGATCAGCTCGTTACGCGGGATATCGAGATCGAGATTCTTGAGATTGTTCTGGCGCGCACCGCGAATGCGGATGGCATCCGGGGGAGGCTTCTGGGGTGGCATGCGCCCGCGAGTTTACAGGGAATCGACCTGCTCAGCGTCCGCCAAACTGTTCCATCATGAGTCCGGTTCCGCCGCGCGTGACATGGGCGACGATGGCCGTGCGGCGATGGATCTTGGTGACCAACCCCAAGTTGATCGCGAAGGCGAGGTGCACTTGCTGCCCCTTGCGCAGACCCAGATTTTCCGTCTCCACATAGACGCCGTTGGCGCTCAAATTCTTGGCTTTGCAAATCCGGCTCTTGCGCCCGGACATGACAACGTACACGGTGGTGCGCGCGCGGTGTCGAGTGTGCAAACGACGCTCCATCCGAGACGGTCCTTTGAGGTGAACTCTGGTGGCGAGCCCTCATTATGCACATCGAATCGCGCTTAGCGAAGCGTTCGATGCGCGGCGCAAAGGTTAAGTAAAACCAAGCGCGTGCGGCGCGCCACGCCGGGGAAGATTACGTCCAACGCAGCGCATACGATCGTCGGACATCCGACAGGCGGACAAATAGATGACGCCGGCCCGGGCGCGGCTAATCGGAATAATAAAGGCAGGTGCCCAGTTGATGTCCGCTAGTGGTGATGTCCGCCGGCGCCGTGGACATGGCCGTGCGCCAATTCTTCCGTGGTGGCTTCGCGGACGCTGACCACTTCCACATCAAAATGCAGTGTCTGATCGGCGAGCGGGTGATTGCCGTCGAGTGACACCATGTCGCCGGCGATGCCGGTCACCGTGAACAGCCGCATACCCGCTTCGGTGCGCGCCTGAAACTGCATTCCTTTGCGGATCTCGCCCGAGCCCTCCAGCGCCCGCTTGGGGACGCGCTGCACCAGCGACTCGTCGCGGGTGCCATAGGCATCCGCCGGCCCAACGGTGACCGCGAGGCTATGGCCGCCTTGCTTGCCCTCGAGCGCTCTTTCGAGGCCGGGAACGAGATTCCCGTGACCTTGAATATAGGCCAGGGGTTCGCCGCCGGCCGAGCTGTCGAGCACCGCGCCGGCCTCATCTTTGAGGGTGTAATGAATCATTACCACTCGATCTGCGGCTATTTCCACTCCTGACTCTCCATCGGGCGCCGATGCCTCGATCTGCCAAGCTTACACAAAGGAATGCAAGTGCGCCTCGAGATCATAGGCGCTCGCTGCGGTGATCCGCACGTCGGCGAAATCGCCCACCTTCAATCCGTTCGCGGCAAGAATGCGCACGCTGCCGTCGATTTCCGGCGCATCGCTGGCCGAGCGGGCTACGCCGACGTCCCCTTCCATGCGATCGATGAGCACCTGCATGCTGCGGCCAACCTTTTTTTGGAGCCGCTGGGCGCTGATCTCGGCGGCGAGCACCATGAATCGCGCGCGGCGCTCCGCTTTGACCTTATCGGGAACCGGTGTTTGACGCAGCGCATTGGCCGCCGCTCCCTCGACCGGCGAATATTCGAAACAGCCGACGCGGTCGAGCTGCGCGATACGCAGCCAATCGAGCAGCTCCCCGAAGTCGTGCTCGGTTTCGCCCGGAAAACCGACGATGAAGGTGCTGCGAATCGTAATATCGGGAACCACACGCCGCCAGGCGGCTATCCGCTCCAGGGTATCTTCCGCGGCGGCCGGCCGCTTCATCAGCTTCAATATACGCGCGCTCGCGTGCTGGAACGGAATGTCCAGGTAGGGCAAGACCCGCCCGTCGGCCATCAACTCGATCACTTGATCCACGTGCGGATAGGGATAGACGTAGTGCAGCCGGATCCATGCCTCGAGCTCGCCCAAGGCCGCGGCGAGATCGACGAAGCGCGCGCGCCGCGACGTGCCCCGCCAGGGTTGTGCGGCGTACTTCAAGTCGGCGCCGTAGGCGCTCGTGTCCTGGGAAATCACCAGGATTTCCTTCACGCCGGCGCGCACCAGCTGTTCGGCCTCGCGCAGCACGTCACCGATCGGCCGGCTGACCAGGGGCCCGCGCATCGAGGGAATGATGCAAAAGCTGCAGTGATGGTTGCAGCCCTCGGATATCTTGAGATACGCGTAATGACGGGGCGTCAGCTTGACGCCTTGCGCCGGTATGAGATCCAGGAACGGCTCGTGCTTCGGCGGCAGGAATTCGTGCACCGACGCGACCACCTCTTCATAGCGCTGGGGACCCGTGATTTTGAGCACTCGGGGATGCCGGTCGAGGATTTTCTGCGGCTGTGCGCCTAAGCAGCCGGTCACGATCACCTTGCCGTTCTCGGCCAACGCTTCGCCGATGGCATCGAGAGACTCATCCACCGCCGCATCGATGAAGCCGCAGGTGTTAACCACGACCAGATCCGCCGCACCGTAGCTCGCAGCCACTTCGTAGCCCTCGGCCCGCAGCCGCGTCAAAATGCGCTCCGAATCGACCAGCGCCTTGGGACATCCCAAGCTCACGAAGCCCACCTTGGGAGTCTTGCGATTGGCGGTTTTCAAAATGAATCAGAACCTTGATGCAAACGGCAGGCTACAGCCGGAAAATTAGCTAAAAAGCCGCGCAATTATACTCCAAAATAGCCGCGGGCCTGCGCGCGCGCGCCGCGGGCTATACTCGGCAGACTTATTCTCGAACGCCGACAGTGCAAATGGACCAAGAATCGCACAATGCCGTGGTAGTGCCGCACACCGAGCTCAAGGCGCAGCTATTGCGCTCGGTCATCGAGTCCTTCGTGCTGCGCGAGGGCACCGATTACGGGGAACGGGAATTCTCGCTCGAAGACAAGGTGCGCCGCGTCCTGCGCCAGATCGAGCGCGGCGAAGCGCAAATCATCTTCGATCCGCGCACCGACAGCGTCGACATCGTGAAGCGCGGATCGTAAGCCCGGTGCATAAACCCGGCGCGAATGAGGGATGATGTCAGATCGAGAACCCGATCGGCCGAGCATCTTGGCGGGGCATCCCCTGGCATTCGATGCCTCGGGCCGCTTAAGGCCGTGGACCTCGTGGAGTGCGGCGCTCGATCTGGAGATGGACTTCTACCGCCGATGTCCGGCGGATCACGGTTATCCGCGCTTCGTCCAAGCGACTTTTCTGGACGGCGACTGGCTGCCGATGCCGGATCGCGCCGACACGATCCCCGCCACGCAGAACGGAATGGGTATTCTGTCCTACCTGAAATTTCGCGAGCTGCGCGGCGGGCAGGATACGGCGTATCTGAACACGGCGCGTGCCATGGGCGATTATTTGCTGAAGGAGTCGCTGACGCCAAACTCCGGCAAATATCCGGCGTTCACGCGCTCAACCGGAGTACGCGACAAGTTTCCGCAGCCGGCGGATTGCGGCTCGCAGGGTGATCGGCCGTTCGAGATCGAGCCCGACAAGGGCGGCATCGCCGGCTATGCGTTGGTGCGGTTGTCGGAGGCCGCCGGCGAGCGCAATTATTTGGAGCAAGCACTGCACAACGCCCGGGTGCTCGCCGCCCTCCAACAGGACGGCGGCGAGGCGCGATCGCCGTGGCCGTTTCGCGCCGATTATCGCAGCGGCGAGGGGCGGGGCCCCGTTTCGGGAAACATGAGCTACATCCTGCGGCTCTACGATGCACTGCTCGCGCGCGGATTCGAAGAATTCGGCGTGCCGCGCCGATCGCTCTGGGATTGGATCAAGCGCCATCAAATTCCGAGCGCCGCCGCCCAAGGCGCGCTCTTTGCGCAGTTCTTCGAGGATCACGAGACGCCCACCAACCGCACCGCTTGGGCGCCTTTGAATCTTGCGCGGTACCTGCTCGAGCAAGGCGCATCGCTCGATGCGGATTGGCGCACCGATTCCGGCGCGCTGATCGATTTCGTGCGCCGGGTTTTCACTCACCGGGAATTCGGCGTGACCGTTTGCCACGAGCAGGACGAGGACCATCAAGCGTGGGGCGGGATCAACTCCACTTACGGCGCGGTGCTGGCGCTCTACGCGAAGGCGATCGGTTCGGCGGGCTTGGCGAGCGAAGCGCGGGCTGCACTCGATTTCACCCTCTATGCGATCGATGAGCAGGGACGCCCGCGCGATCTTTGCACAAGCCCGCAGCTCGGCGGCTGGCAGGAGGACGCGCACACCGACGTCATTCACAACTATGTGGATGCGCTGCTGGCGTTTCCGCAATGGGGCGAATGAGTTTCGCGCCGGCGGCCGCTCGCTTCAAATCATCCCGCCGTTGATCGAAATAATTTGACCGGTGATGTAGCCGGCCTCCGGGGAGGCGAGATACGCCACCAGGCCGGCCACTTCTTCAGCCGTGCCCGCGCGCTTCATCGGAACCAGATTCGCGATGGCCGCCGCGTCGAACGCCGACTCGCCCATGCCGCTTGCGATGATGCCGGGCGCGACCGCGTTGACGGTGATGCCGCGGCCCGCGACCTCGAGGGAGAGCGCCTTGGTGGCGGCATTCAGTGCGCCCTTCGCCGCGGCGTAGTTAACCTGTCCGCGGTTGCCGGTGAGCGCCGCCACGGAAGAGATGTTGACGATGCGGCCCCAGCGCGTGCGGATCATCGGCAACATCAGCGCGTGCGTCACATTGTAGAAGCCGTCAATCGTCACGTCGATGACGCCGTGCCATTGGTCGGCGCTCATGCCCGCGAAAACGGCGTCGTCGATGGATGCCGGCGTTATTCACCAGAATCTGCACAGCCGAGTG
This sequence comes from uncultured Gammaproteobacteria bacterium, assembly GCA_963813755.1. Classification (GTDB taxonomy): domain Bacteria; phylum Pseudomonadota; class Gammaproteobacteria; order Steroidobacterales; family Steroidobacteraceae; genus Bog-1198. Next base: position 119,621 of record CAWEZY010000011.1, read on the forward strand.
TTCCACGACATCGGCCAGCGCGGCTCGGGTAGCCTCGGCATCGGTCACGTCGAAGGCAATGGTCTGCGCGCCGCCGCCGGCGGCGACGATGTCGCGCACGACGCTCTCCGCGGCGGCGGTTCCGCGATTGGCGTGCACGTACACGAAGTGCCCGGCGGCGCCCAAGCGCCGGCAGATTGCGGCGCCCAAGCCGCCGCTGCCGCCGGTGACCAGCGCTCGCGCCGCCGGGACGTTCACTGCTCTCTCCGAAAGGCCGCGTCCAGCACGGTGGCGCGGCCGCTCAACAACTGCATCGCGGACGAGCGCAGTTCGAAATCATACAGAATCGATCCGCGGTCCCCGGCAGATCCGCAGCGCATCGCAAATCAGATCGGACTGCAGATCGTCGAGCCGCGCGACGTGCAGGCGCACATCGCGAACGCTCGCAAGAATGCCGGCGGCCGGTTTGGCGCCGGACCCATCGCGCGGCGCGCTGCGCATCGGCGATGAGCGCGCCGTGCACCGCCATCGTCTGGGCGGCGAATTCTATGCCGCAGGCTACGCCTAGACGGCCATGCGCGCGCAGCGGGTGATCGGCCGCGCGGTGACCGCCGCTGCGGCAGCAGATTCGTTCCGCACTCCAACTGACCACCTCATCGAGCAGGCACATGCGTCCCTGGTGCGGGATGTGCGCTTCTATCCAGGTGCGATTCAGGTGCATGGTGCGACCTGCACGATGATATTCGAGACATCAAGATACTCGAGAACCGTGCGGCCTTCGCGCATGCATCGCCAGTTGCCGCAACAAGGGCAGGCACCGTGCGGCGGGAATCGAGGCGCGCAGCGACTCGAGCTGCGCATCCGGCAGCGCATCGCAGGGCCCGAATCCGAGGGTTGCTTCGATGCGCGCCAGCGATCCGGCTTCCCGACTGCGGCGTGAGCACCAATGCCGCACCGAAGGCGTCCGGAATCGGCCGCTTGGAACGCAATGGGATCGGGGTATTCGGTGTCGTAGGCGATCAGCAGCGCCGATTCCTCGTCCACTGCCACCTGAGTCAACGCGTCCAACAGTCCCGCGCAAAAACTGGCGTCGAATGCGCACAGCACGGTCGAGGCGCGCTTCGCCCCTGTGGCGATGCTCCAATAGCCGGCCGCGGCGTTGTGCACGGAATTGGCGAAGCGGGTCGGCGATATCTCGCGAGCCTCCAGCGTCAGCGCCCGGCAAATTTCGTGGCAATTGTGCCCATCGCCGCCCGATGAAGCGAATACGCTCGCCAGCTTCGCGGGCTCGATGCCGGCTTGCGTCGTGGCTTCCAAGGCCACCGCGAGCGCGGTTTTCACGACGCGGCCGGTGCGCCGGCGCTCCGCCGGCGGCAACAGCGCCGGTACCGGCAGCACCGTCGGAGCGGGTTGGTAGGCACACCGGCCCGACAGCACGTCCGCCGCCTCCGTCCAATTGTGGAGTCCGGGCCCCAGAACGCCGACGCCGCCCACGTAAGCGGCGATTCTCATCCGGCGATCCCCAGAACCAGGCTGCAGTTCGCGCCGCCGAAGCCGAAGGAATTGCTCAGCACCCGGGCAAAACGGCGGTGACGGTTCGCCAGGATGTAGTGCGCGGTGAGCCTGGGATCGACGCGCGCCGTCTGCGCGCCGCCGGGCATCAGGCTGTTGCGCAGCGCCAATGCGCTGATCACCGCTTCCAATGCGCCCGCGGCGCCCAAGGTGTGTCCGGTCGCGCCCTTGGTCGAACTGCAGGGAGTCGTCGGTCCGAATACGCTGGTGACGGCCTGGCTCTCGGCGCGGTCGTTGCTCGGCGTGCCGGTGCCGTGCAGGTTGATGTAGTCGATCGCATCGGGTTCAAGGTTCGCGGCCGACAGCGCCGCGAGCATCGCGCGGCGCGCGCCATCGCCCTCGGGGTGCGGCGCGGACATGTGATAGGCATCGCTCGATTCACCGATGCCCAACAGCAGCACGCCGTCGCCGTTCAACGTGCCGGGAACCCGGGTGAGCAGGGCGAACGCCGCGGCTTCCCCGATCGAAATGCCGTCGCGCGCCACGTCGAACGGGCGGCACGGCATATTGGAGCACAGTTGCAACGAGTGAAAGCCGTACAGCGTGGTCAAGCACAACGAGTCCACCCCGCCCACCACGGCGGCATCGATCACACCCGCCTCGATCATGCGTCGCGCCGAACCGAAAACCTTGGCGCTCGATGCGCATGCGCAGGACACGGTCATCGCCGGGCCTGCCAAATGCAGCCGCCGGCGCAGGTAATCGGCCACCGAGAACGAGTTGTGAGTCGCCGCATAGTCGAAATTCGCCGGCAGTGCACCGGTCAGCGGATCCAGTGCGCGGTACGCCAATTCGGTTTCGAGGATGCCCGACGTGCTGGTGCCGATGAATACGCCGATCCGCTTGGGCCCGCAGCGAGCCGCGGTCTCTTCGACCGCCTCGAGAAAGCCGTCTTGCGTCACGGCAAGTTCGGCCAATCGATTGTTTCGGCAATCGAAGCGCTTGAGATCGGCGGGCATTCGCTGGCTGTCCACGCCGGATACCTCGCCAATGTGCGTGTCGAGGCGCACGGTCTCGAAATCACAAGCCTTGAGGCCGCTGCGCCGGCCGATCAGCGAGTCGAGTGTCTGCTGGAGGCCCCGACCGATGCAGCTGGCCGCCGTGAATTCCTTGACGAGCAGCGGTTTCATCGGGGTTTGGCGATGATAAGCACGTTGGCAAACGGGGTGCCCGAGCTCATCGGCACGGTTTCGCTGTCAAAGCCCGCCGAGGACAGCAAATCGCGCCAATCGGCCGGCGAGCGGCAATGCAGCGCCTTCAGTCCGCGCCCGCTCACGAGCAACACAATTTGATCCACCCACTTGCCCAATGCAAAGCGAATTCCCCCCGCAGCGTTGCCCACACGCAGCAGCAAAATCCCGCCGCCGCTCAAAGCCTTGTGTGCCCGCTGCAGAATGTTGCACTGATCGGCATATTCCAGGTAATGCAAGACGTCGAGCATGACGATGCCGTCAACATTGCCGAAATCCACTCGGCGCACATCGCCGGTGACGAACTCCGCGCGGTGCGCCAACGCCCGATGCGCGCGGTCGGCGTGTCGCGCCCGCAGTTCAATGCAGCGAATGATCGACGGCTGTGGCGGCGGCGGCCAATCATCGGGCCATTTGCCGCAGATCCAGACGTCGCGCGCGGCCACCAGCAACGCGGCCAGCAAGCCCTGCCCGCAGCCGAGATCGAGAACGCGCGCCCGCCGCGCCAAAAGACCGCGCGCCAAAATCGCCTCGAATACCGGATCGTGCGCCAATTTGCCGCGTGCATAATGATACGCAAATCTTCCGGCGGCCCGATAGGGATCGCTCGCAGCCCTCAGCAGTTCCCGATCGAGGCTCACGGAAGCGACGCACGCAATGTGGTGGATTTGAGCTGCCGGCTTTTCAAGGTCTCGAGCAAACGCGGCAGTACGTCGAGGATGACCGGTTGCGCGTTGCGCCCGCGCGCCGCGTTGCCGTCGTGCAGGAGCAAAATGTCGCCGCCCTGCAACGAGTTTACCAGGCGCCGGTAGACGGTGTCCGCGTTGCCGCTGACGGTATCGAAGCCGCGGCGCGTCCAGGTCGCCAGGCGCAATTGCAGGCGGCACAAAACCGGGTCGAGAAAGGGGTTGCGCAGCCCCGCGGGCGCGCGAAAGAAGCGCGGACTGCTGCCGGTTACCCGCTCGATGCTGTCCTGCGCGCGGGCGATTTCCGCTTCCATGGCGCGCGGCCCGAGCAGCGAAAAGGTGTGCGGGTGGCGCTGGGTGTGGTTTTCAATCGCATGGCCGCAGCGGATGATTTCCTGCGCGAGCTCCGGGTAGCGCTCGACGCGCTCCCCCACACAAAAGAAACTCGCGCGCGTGCCGAACCTGCCGAGCTGCGCCAAGACCGTTGGCGTCACTTCGGGGTCCGGGCCGTCGTCGATGGTAATTGCCACTTCGCCGCGGGTGCCGCTGCTCGCCGGCAGACGAGTCCAATTGGGGCCCAACAGCCGACTCCTCGGCCATAGCCCGGCTGCGCCCAGCACGGCATGGTTCAGGGCAACCGCGCCCAATGCCCAGGGCCAAAGGCGCGGACGAATCAGCGAGGCCGCGCCTGCGCCCAAGTGCAGTGCGGCGGAAGCGAGCAGGAGCGGTGAGGGTACCCATTGCGGCTGCCCGGCTTCCCGATGACTCAATCGATGCCTCGAATCCAAGTTTTGTTCCTAAGAGCGTTGGCGAGATCCGCCGGCCGTGGGCGCCGAGTGCGCTCGCTGTAAAGACCCACCGCACCGAACATGCGCCGCGAGGCGACATCTCGCAAGCCGGAGAGCTGCTCCAGCACGTAGCGAAAAAAGTCATCGGTAACGGCCATGGCGCCCGGCGGCCGTCCCTCATCCGAGTTGATCGGGCCAGAGAACGGCCTGGGCGACGACGACGTGGTCTCCGTTGAACGTCATTGCGGGTGAACCATACAGCTGATACCCCATTGCAATCGCCTCCGAGACCCGGCGACAGAACTCGGCATTGTCCTTGCCGGTGAGCAAGCGGTATAGCGGAAAACCTTCAGGCGGAGATTCAGACATGATGTGTTCCTCATTACAGGTGTTGCCCGGGCGTTGACGAGTCTTGAAATGATGGCGGACCGAGATTACTTCGATACGGTCGGCTTTGACAGACCCGGCTCAGCCGCACATCGGTCGACAGGGAGCATCAGCAGAAGGGCCACCCCATTGCTGACACAGTGTCCGCCGGGTCGGGGGACGGGAGGAGCCGGCCGCTAAAATTGGGCCGTCACGGCCATGGTGCCGGTGCCCCGGTACAGATTGATCACGACAGCCGAGTTCGAGGCGCATGCGGCCACGGCGGCCTCGAGTTCCGCCGGCGTCTTGATCGGATGACCATCGAGTTCGATCAGAATGTCGCCGACAATGATTCCCGACCTTTGCGCGACGGAGCCGTGATTCACCGCGGTGATCAGGACCCCCGCCCGGTTAGGCTGTTCGGGCGTCGCAGCAACCGGCATGCCGTTGACGCCTAGGTCGAGCTTGAGCGAGGCGTTGGCGGCGTTCTCGATTGAGACCGGGAGCGCACCCGTGACCTCATCGACCTTGGCGAGAAAGCCCGCAATCTCGGCATTGGATATCTCGCCGGTGTAGGCGGGGCCCGATTTCGGGATGATCTTGTAACGCCATAGGGTCGGTCTACCGGGAACATACGAGGCTGCGAGCTGCCGCAGCGACTCCTCATCGATCGGGAATGCGATATGCTCGGTGTAGGTGCAGTCGCCGACGGCGCAACCCGCCACCTCGCTGCCCAATGCGTCCACCGGCACCGACTGCGCACCGCCGGCCGTTTGATAGGTCGCGGTCGCGAACGATCGCAAGTTTCCCTTGTAGATGATCGACGCGTAGACCTGGAAGGACTTCCGGCCGGTCTTCTTGCCGATGACACCCTTGAGATATTCGTCGTTCCAGACCATGCGCATCAGACCCGTATGCTCGACGTACCCGTTCTCGGTGCTAATCGCCGTCACCGCATTGGTGGGATCGATCTTGACGGTCGCCGTATCCCGGAAGTGCTCCATGTCGAGCGAAAGCAGCGGCGGGTCTTTCGCCTGAGCGCTGTTGACGGCGAATCCCAGGACGATAATTGAGACCAGCGCCGCGATGGGGAATTTCAAGGTTTTTCTCGTTGTTCGACTGTGCTCATTCTAGCATGCGATGGCTTGCCAGCTCGACCTCGCGACTCACGCCACGGGATGGCCATCGCTCAAGCGCAGCGGCTCCCCGCACAAAAACCTTCTCAAAACGATCATCACCCAGGTGTCGTGCGCGCAGTAACGCAGCAAGGCGCTTCGAAGCGCGTTATCGCGCTCCGGACCCACGTGTCCACTGCGCAATTCCAAAAATGCGAGCTGTGCGCCGTCGCCGTCCCGCACTTCATCCAAGCTCCCATAGCGGAGTTCAGGGGCAATCGTCGGTACGACACGCTTGATCGACCAGGAGCCGCGCATGTCCCGATGGTAGTACGCTTGGCGAGTGACGGGGTGAAGATCGAACAGGCGCTGCGCCAATTCCGTCAGCGCCGTCGCCTGCGCCGGCGCCAACTCGGCCAAGCCATTCAGCACGCGATTCTCGAAGCCTGCGTTATAGGCAAAGACGGGACCGGACGGCGGAATCGCCTCGAGCAGCGCACTCGCCAGCGCCGCGAAGTCGCCGAACGACTCGATCGCCAAATACTCCGCATGTCTGACGTCGTCCGGCGCGTGCTCCACGTGCACCGACCATTGAAACGGCAATTGCTCGAACGGCCGCGTGCCGATGACTTCGGGCACGGAAAAACCGATCGTCTCGAAATCAAGGTAAGTGTACGGCCGAGGCAGTCGCCGCAGCTCGGTGCCGGCCGAATCGTCGAAATACGCGGTGCCGCTCAAGGTCGCCTGATGCACGCGGCGATGCATCTCGTTCGTCAAGCGGCGGAGCGGCACCTCGCGCAGATCGCGATACCCTTCGGCCACCAATTCATCGACGGTGTTGCCGCCTCGCGGCAGCAGATCGACCGGAAAGTTCGCAAGCTCTCCGTCCCGCAGTACAGCGCGCGAGGAACGGGCATGGGTGAGGGTCGTTGCACTGCGGCCCGACCGCGACGTCCGGCATCGAATCGCTTGCCATGATCTGCAGATATTCGTGAGCTTTCTGAGCCGTTTCGGGTAGATTGCGCTCGACCGCATCGGTGATGTCCTCTTCCACCAACAGTCCGGCGTAGTCGCCGGTTCGGCGCAGCACGAACGCGTTGTTCACGTGACCGATGAAATAGCGGCCGACCGGAATGCGCGCGCTTTTCAGCACCAGCGCCTGGAAGGCGGCATCCGCTTGATGCGTGTCCTTCACCTGAGTCGTGGCCTTGACTTCGACCAACTCGAATGTGTCGTCTCGCCGCCGCAGCACGTCGGCGATGATCGCGAGATCCCGGGCGCGAAACGCCGGCTGGTAGATCATGGCGGGCACATCGGCGCCCTTCGCCAACAGCTTGCTGGTCGCGGCAATCGCCGCGGGCATGCCGCGGTGCCGGGAAATCACGACGCCCGGTTCCAGGCGCTGCACCAGCTGGTCGAATGCCCGGCCCTGCAGAATCGCGACACTCGGCGGCACCGGCTGCTCGAGTGGCCGGTGAACTTCAAACCACAGGCGCTTGCCGCATTGCCGCCCGGAAAGAAAACGCGATTTTGTGAGCCACGCCATCGGCCGAGTAGGCCTCAATCCGCCCGCCGCGTAAAGACGCTCCCCGGATCAACTCGTAGCTATGCGGCTCGGCCGTAAAGACCGGTGCGCACGAGAACAAGGCGCACCATACGGTTAGCGCGGCTTCTCTATTCAACTTGCTCATCTTGCCGGTCCTTTCTATGTGAGCGACGTGCAATGCTAGTCGCCCTCGCCGTCCCTAGTCACGGTTTTGCGTCAGCCCGCCCGGCGGGCGGCCGGCGCGGCGTGAGCACCGCGGCGAACAAGAGCGCCAGCAAGGCTCCCGGCGCAACCGTCGTGCCCAGGTCTTCGAGGACCGGCACCCGGGAGAAGGACAGCAAGCCGAATCCGATCACCGTACTCAAGTTGGCGACACTCAACGATGCCAAAGTCAGCGCGGCGTCGTTGCCATCCTGATGCCGGGGCGCGTCGAAGAACAGGGCGTAATTGGAACTCACGGCGACGATCAGCAGCATGCCCACCAAGTGCAGTATGGTCAGCTGCCGGCCGCACAAGCTCAAGGCGGCGGCAACGCACAGCACCGCCAGGATGAGCGGCGCCAGCACGCGCGCGGCGCGGGCGGGGGAGCGCAGCGCGACCCAGAGCAGCGCGCCGATCGCCGCCAACCCCGCCAGCGACAGCCGGATCGCCTCATGCAGATAGCTCCTATAGAGCGCATCGGACTCGCTCTTGAGATCAAGGAGCTGCGCATCGTTCGATCCGGCGCGGGTCAGGGCCTCTCTGACTCGCGCCAAATCGATATCGGGCCGCGCCGCATCGTCCGAGTGCAGCGGCAGCAGCGCATTCCATCGATCCCGCTGAGGCAGGATCAGTGCGTCGAATCCCGCGGCTAGCGAGGTGCCGCGCAAATCCTGGGGCCTGATCAGCGCGCCGCGCCGCGCCGACTCGACGTCGTCGAGAAACGGCGCCAGCTGCTCGCTTCGTATGGCGAGACCGGCCGTGGCCTCGGCCAGGTTCTCGCGCAAGATCGACTGCTGCGGCAGGCTGGCGCGTCGTGCCTGTTGAGTGGCGAGGCTCGGCAGATAGCTCGCGGGATTGTCGAAACCGCCGATGACCCGCTCGTCAATCAAGGGCCCGAGCGCCCGGGCCGCACGCTCGGCGCCGCGCAGCACCGATTCCAAGTCCGGTCCCGATACGACCACGAGATCGAGCGCGGTCGCTTGGCCCAAGTCGCCGCGAAGTGTGGCGTCGTAGCGTTGGTCGGACGGCGATATGGGGCTCAAGTGGGACAATTCCCGATCCCACAACGTATCGCGCTGCTGGTACAGCACCAGCGCGGCAACGCCGCCGGCTCCGAGGGCCATGCCCCACAACGCGGCACCGCCCATGCGCCGCACCGGACCCAATAGATTCCCGAGACGTGAGCCCCAGGGCGTGATATCGCGAATCGCGAAATTGCCGGGCAGCAATTCCGGCAAGACAAAGCGTGTCACCGCCGCAGCCGCGATCAACCCGCCGATCGAATAAGCACCCAGCTGCGCCAGGCCCGGAAAGCCGGACGGCAGCAGCGAGGCGAAGCCGCACACCGAGGCGAGCATGCCGAGACGTACGATGGGCCACCGCCGCCGCTGCCACGAGTGCGGCGCGGCACTACACGCGGCACGGGCTCTCGACTGAGTGAAAAAGTAGATCGAGTAATCGACCGACTCGCCGATCAAGGTGATGCCAAAGCCCAAGGTCAGGCCGTGCACGGCGCCAAACCCCAACGCGACCGCGGCGATCCCAGTCAACGCGCCGGTGGCCACGGGCAGGAGTCCCAGGATCAGCGCCAGCGGCGATCGATAGACTACGAGCAGCAACGCGACGATGAGCGCACCACTCGCGATCGACAGGCGCAGCGCGGCATGGCGTATTTTGGCACGCGCCGCCACGGCAAACACGCCGGGACCGCTCAAGTGCATTTGCACCTGGTGCGGCTCCGGGGCCGCGGCGAACGCACGGCGGATGGCGTCCTGCGCAAGCTCTTGCGCATCGGTATCGGATCCCGCTGCCGTGGTTTGCGCGACCAACAAGGTGCGTTCGCCATCGGGCGAGACCCAGACCCCGTCCTGAGTCCGGGGCCGCGCATTGCGCCACATCTGGTCGACGATCTGCAGCGTCTCGCCGGTGGGGTCGCGGGGCACCAGGGACTTGAGCATCAGTCCTTCGGGCGACGCCAGACCCGCGATCGTATCCGCAATCGCGCTTTTGAGGCCGGCCGCGGAGAAACGTTGGGCGGTGACGGTTTCGCTCAATAAATAACGGTGCCGGAACAGGAACTCCCGATCGCGTTCCGCCGTGACCGGCTCGCCATTCTGGATGGCGGAAAACTCGCGGTCGAGGCGCAGGCGGCGCGCCATCGCGACCGAGACCCGCGCACGAATCGTGGCGTCGCCACCTTCGAGCGCGATGAGGATCACGCGCGACGCGGGACCTTCTCGCAGTTGATCGACCAACAAGCGCTGCATCGGTTTCGGTTTCGCCGGCAGAAAGGCCGACAAGTCGGTGACGTAGCGCGCGCGGGCTACCACCAGGGCCCCCAGCGCGACGCAGGTCAACCAGGCGGCAATCACGCGGGCGCGCCGCGCGGTCATGGGCCCGAATGATCGCGCAGGGTCATGAGCGAGCGGTCACCGTCCCTTTCGCGGATTTCCACGTGGCGCAAGTGCTCCCCTGAGCCGTCGATGCGCACCTGGGATACGGTTCCGGCGATTCGGCTCTCTCGTGGCACCAGCAGCAACGTCCACCGGTCCAGGCTACCCGCATATTCGACCCGGAAGGTCCGCTCGAGTGCGGCCCGGTCGCCCGCCAGGGTGGCGCGGATGCTTTCGATGAACGGCAGGATTTGCGGATACGCCCTGAGGTCGAGCACATGGCGGTGACGGCCGCGTCGCATGCTCAGCACGTCGCCCTCGAGCATCAAGCTTTCCGGGCGCGGCTCGAGCGTGCGTTTCTCGAGCCGGTCCGGCGCCTCGTAGATCAATTCGCCGGAGGACTCGACCGGGCGCGACAGCAGCGCCAGAAAGTGCTGTTCGACGAAGTCCGCGTGTCCGTGGCGCCGCTCCGCCAACAAGTGCAGCAGGTCATCGAGATCATCGGGGGCGGCGCTTGCCACGGCGCCCAACAGAACCAGGAGCCCGATGCCGATCGTGCGCCGCATCGTCAAGCCGCCGCGCCGGCGGTTCGCTCGCGCCAGAAATCGAAGAAATTGAACCAATTGTAAGGATCCGTGCGGCAGTAGCGGTCGAGCAACGCCGCGTAGCGCTCGATCGCGGCGCGCACCGCCGCATCGCGCCCGCCGGCGGGAATCGCGGAAAAATCCGCCACTTCGGCAAAGACCACGTGATAGTGGTTCCTGCCGCGATACAAGCCGGCCATGAAAAGCACCGGACGGCGCAGCACGGCGGCGATGCGCATCGGCCCCGCCGGCAGGTAGGCGCGTTCGCCGAGCATCGTCACCGCCTGCACCGCTTCCTCGCCGAGGGTTCGATCGCCCAACAGGCCGACGAACGCGCCGCGATCCAGACGTTCGGCGATTCGCAGCATGGCGTCGATTTCACCCAACGCGATGATGTCGGGATTCGCGGCAGGATTGATCGCCGCGAGCACGGCGTTCATTTTTCGCGCATTGCGTTCGTACATGGCCATCGACACATGCAGTCCGCGCTGGCGCCGCCCGACGCTTCGCATCAACTCGAAGCTGCCCATGTGCGCACCCAGAAGAAGCGCTCCCCGGCCGGCGTCGAGTTGCGCGCGCACCAGGGCCTCTCCCTCGATCGTAATATGGAAGCGATCATATTGCTCGTTGATGAGGAACACGCGATCGTGGATGCAGGTGGCGAAATACAGGATTTGCCGGAAGCGGTCTTTGGCGCTTGGAGGGCGGCCCAAGGCAAGCCTCAAGTAGCTACGCGAGTGCCGTCGTGCCCCGGGTGCGAACAAAAAGAAATATGCGGCGATCACGTACAGCACGCTGCGGCTCAGCGTGCGACCCGCGCGCAGCGAAACAAAGGCCATCGATCGCAATAACAGGGGGCTGCCGCGCTCGCGGGCGCGAAGCCATTCGGCCTCCTTCGGCCTCACGCGCCGTCCGCCGCCGCCAGGGATAACGTGCCGGTGAGAGCCGGGCGGTCCGCGACCCGCACCGTGAACCGAATCAGTCCGCTTTCGGCCGATGAGTGTTCAATCGTGAGCACCTCGCCAGGGCAGACGAACTCGAGAAATTTGGCGGCCGCAATTTGCCATTGCCGAAGATCAAGATCGAGGTCGACCTCGATGGCATGCAGCGCCTCGTCCAACAAGACGACCCCCGGAAGAATCGGCATCCCGGGAAAGTGTCCTGCGAACGCCGGATGATCGGGCGCGATCCGCAGTTCTCGGGTCGCGCTCACGATGGGCCCGCCGGCGAGCCGCGCCGCCGCGAGTGACGATCGCACAGCGCCTGCAGCGCCTGCACCGGAAGCTTGCCGGTGGCGTTGCGCGGCAGTCGCTCGACCAGCAAGAGCGGCCGCGGCAGGAACACAGGATCGATGCGTCGTCGCAAATGCTCGAGGAGCGTCGCCGCGTCGAGGCTGGGAGCGACCGCCGCCGCCGCCAGGCGTGCAATGCCGGTCACGCGGTCGTCGCGATCGTCGCCGCGCAAGAAGAACGCGCCATCGATCACGCCGGGAATCGCGGTCAACTGGGCGTTCAAATAGCCGAAGGAGCTGCGCTTTCCGGCGATATTCACCAAATCCGCGGTGCGGCCGTGCAGCAGGAATTCATCTTCGCCGGTGATTTGGAGCACATCGCACATCGGCGTCGATTGCTCGAGGTGCCCGCCTTGCGCGTACACCCGGCCTTGTTCGGTACGCAGGCACACGCCCGGCCACAAGCGCCAGGCCGCGTAGTCGGCGGTGCGGCGTGTGGCGATTTGTCCGGTCTCGGTGGATCCGTAGATTTCGAGCAAGCGGGTCTCGAATCTATCCTCCGCTTCGCGTGCGAGCTCCCGGGAGAGGGGAGCAGTGGCCGAAACGATGAGGTCGAGCGGCGGCAAATCGATGCCGGCCGCAAGCAGCGTGCGCAGATGGATGGGTGTCGTCACCAGAGCCCGCGGCCGCGGCGCGGCGCCGATCACAGCGCAAATATCGGCGGGGAAAAACGGCCTCTCGGCGGCGAACGCATGGCCGGCCTGCAGAGCCAGCAGCACAGTCGATTCAAGGCCATACATGTGTTGCGCGGGCACCGTTCCGATCAGAGTATGTGCTCCGCCGTCGAGCAGCCCGAGCCGTGATGCGCCGTCGCGCACACAGCGCGTGAGGCGGCCCCAGGTCTTCTGGTAGGGCAGGGGCGTGCCGGTCGATCCGGAGGTGAATACGACCGCCGCGACCTGTTCCTGCGGAAACTGCGGCACGCCATAAGAGGCCGCGCCGCCGCGCAGGGTCGCCGCGGCGCGCCGCAGCTTCGGATCGCCCAAATCGCGCGGATAACGCAACCGCGGAAGGTCGATGTCGCAGCGCGCCTGGTCGGTCAAACAGAACGCATCCGGCGCGATTTGCGTGATTTGCCTGACGAATACCGGCGCATGAGTGGAGGGCAGCAGATTCACTTTGTCCGACATGAGACAGGCGGCGAGCCCGACCGTAAAGTTATATCGATCGACGCAAACATTGAGCACGTGCTTGCCGCTTGGCATGCGCTCGGCCAACTGTCTTGCATCGGCGAGGAATTGCCGGGCCTCGATGGGGCGGCCGCCGCGATAGGCCACGACCGAGTCGGGGGACTCGTGGGAGAGCAGCGGGGTCATGCGATTCGCGGCCTCGCCGGCCGCGCGCTCCGTATTTCGCGAATCGTCAGCGGACCGTGCCACTCGTCGGCCGACCGCGCGCCCGAACGCCGGGCGCCCGCTTGGCGACCTTGCGCACGGTCACTTGGTTCTCCGTGCCGCAACGTACTCCGCCAAGTGCCTCAGCGAACGAAAGATCTGGTGGTTTTCCGGGCTGTCCGCCCGCATTTGAATGCCGTATTGCTTGGATAGGATCAGCGCGGCCTCCAGGATGTCGATGGAGTCGAGCCCGAGCCCCGCGCCGTACAGGGGCGCCTCGGGATCGATATCCCGTGGGGCGATTTCCAGATTCAGCGCTTGGACGAAAAGGGCGGCGATTTCCCGCTCTAGATCGAGGTCGACCGGCGGCGCCGACTGTTGCATGAGCGATGCTTTGTCGGGCATAGGCTACGTTTGCTGTTAGGTTTACGAAGTGCTGCGGGCATCGATATGCCCTTGAGCAGGCATTATATAGGTGTCGGCCGGTGCGGCAACTAAGTCGCTGCGCGGGGCCGCTGCCGGCGGCGCGCACGGCGCACCATCAGCAAAGGCAGGCGCAGCAAAAAGCCGCACAGCAGCCGCGCATGCATCCAAACCAACAGCGCGTTGTCCCGCCAGTAGTTGAAGTGCGAGACACCGCCTTGGTCAGGTCGAAAATAGCGCACCGGCGCCGGAATGTTGATCGGCTCAACGCCCCGCCAGCTCAGCCGCACCGCTGCCTCGACGTCGAAATCGAAGCGCCGCATCCCAAGCCGCCGGCGCATGACATGTAGGAGTGCGGCAATCGGGTAGACGCGAAAGCCGAACAGCGAGTCGCCGATTCCGGCCCACAGCGTTTCGAGGTTCACACACCAATTGGAGATCTTTCTACCCTTGACCCGCAGGTTCGGAGCGCTCGAATCGAAAATCGGCTCGCCCAACACCATCGCCGCCGGTTGTGCCTGCGATGCATGCATGAACTCGACGATGCGGTCGGCCGGATGCTGTCCATCGGAGTCCATCGTCAAGACATGGGTGTAGCCCCGTTCGGAGGCTGCGCGAATGCCGCGCAGCACCGCGGCGCCTTTGCCGCGGTTCTGGGCGAGGACGAACACCGACAATCCGGGCTCCTTTGCCGCCATCGCCGACAGGCGCTCGGCCGAACCATCGGTGCTGCCGTCGACGACGACCCATACGGGAGTCCATTGCTCGAGGGCGGCGAGAACCGCCTCATACACCTTCGGCCCGGGGTTGTAGCTCGGAATGAGCACAAGATGCGTCATGGAGCGCTCGGCCATGCGGCGCCTTAGGGGGCGACCTCGACCATTTGCGAGGATCGGCCGATCATCCAGGCGAAAACGATGCCCGCGGCCCAGTAATTTTCGCGCCGCACCAGCGGGCTATCGATGAAAACCGCATCCGCGAGCGAATCGTAGCGCACGAATCCGCCCACCCAATATCGGGGGTAGCGCTTCGTCAGGTCGACAACGAACTGGCTTCCCGCATAACCGCCGCTTGCCTGATATGCCGGCCGCGACGCGGTCGCATTCTGCGGCTCAACCGCATAGAAATAATTGTTGTAGTGCCGGTTGGCGAATAAGGGGCCGGTGAACAATCCCGCCTCCCAGCCGGTGTGTCCGAACACATCGGCGAATTCGAATTTGAATCCGGGTGTGAACGTCCAACCGATCGCCTGCGGCGGCCTCTGTAAGGTAAACGCCTGGCGCACCGGCACCTTCAAATCAATCTTGGTTCGCGCGTCGACGCTGCGCCACAAATGAAAATCGATGGAGATTCCCGCCTCGACGGTGGGCTTCAGTTCCGGCATGGCGTTGCGGGTTCGATCGTTGCTCACCGGCATAGTGGCATCGAAGCTCAAATTCAGCTCAACCCATCGGCGGTTGAACACCAAGCCGTGCAAGCCATCCTTATCCGCCTTGAGAAAAGGGCCATTGTAAGTCAAGTAGGGCACCGGAACCGGGAAGACATGGGAGGTGTCGGCGCCGCGATAATCCGAATAACCGAGCGCCCCGAGGCCTAGCCCGTATTCCCACAAGGGCTCTTCTTTGGCTTGGACCGGGGCTGCGAGCCAAACGATTGCCATCAGTGCGACGCCGATTTGCGAGATGGCTTCGGGCGTCATAAATTGGGCTCCATCTTCCTGGGCCAGGCTCACCTGAGCCACCCTGGGCGGCGAAGCCTATTGCCGACAAACACCGGATCAACGTCTGTAAGATATCAGGCCATGCACATTCTGATTGTCGAAGATGACGACATCGCGCGCGACTATCTGGCCAAAGCGTTGCGCGAGGCGGGCCACACCGTGGATACCGCGGCGGACGGCATGGCGGGTCTGCACCTCGCCTCCTCGATCGCGGTGGATTTGGCCATCGTCGACCGGATGTTGCCGAAGCTCGACGGGCTCGCCTTGGTGCAATCGCTGCGCGCCACGGGCCGCAAGCTGCCGGTCCTCATCTTGAGCGCGCTGGGCGATGTCGATGATCGCATCACCGGCCTGCGCGCCGGAGGCGACGACTATCTGACCAAGCCCTACCACATGGCCGAATTGCTGGCGCGTATCGAGGCACTTGCCCGGCGCGGCGACCCGGGCGGCGCGGAAGCCAATACCAAATTGAAATTGGCCGACCTGGAGCTCGATCGAATGACTCGGCGCGTGACGCGCAACGGCAAGAAAATCGAACTCACTGCCCGCGAGTTTCAGCTGCTGGAATTCATGATGCGTCACAGCGGGCAGGTGGTGACGCGCACCATGCTGCTCGAGGGCGTCTGGGATTACCATTTCGATCCGCAAACCAACGTGATCGACGTGCATATCAGCCGACTGCGCCAAGCGATCGACAAGGACTTCGAAAAGCCGCTGCTGCACACGGTGCGCGGTGCCGGCTACAGTCTGCGCGAAGACGAATAGTGAGTGACTCGCCTCGACGCACCGTGAGCCCCGAACAGCGGTTTCTGGGCGTACTCGATACCTCCCCGTTTCGCATTGCCATCGTCTACTCGATCGTGTTTGCCTGCGGCGCGGCGGTGCTCCTCGGGGCGGTGGATTTCGCCGTGTCGCGAGTGGTCGATGGCAGCACCGACAATCTAATCGAGGCCGAGGTGCAGGGCCTGCGCGAGCAGGTCTTGGTGCTGTCGCGC
The DNA here is from genome assembly GCA_963813755.1 of uncultured Gammaproteobacteria bacterium. Taxonomy (GTDB): domain Bacteria; phylum Pseudomonadota; class Gammaproteobacteria; order Steroidobacterales; family Steroidobacteraceae; genus Bog-1198. Next base: position 135,804 of record CAWEZY010000011.1, read on the forward strand.
AGCGATTTCATCGAATTGATCGAACAGCGGTCGCAGGATCAGGATGTGCGCGGCGCGGTCTACCTCATGGTCGATCCGCAGCTGCGTCCGGTCGCCGGCAATGTGCCGGCGTGGCCCAAGGTCGACGCCGACGAGGGCAAGTGGATTCAATTCAAGGTCTCGGTGCCGTTCGGCGACGAAACCCGCGTACACGAGATGCGCGCGCGGCGGTTTCCGCTGCCGGGCGGCTACCGCATGTTGGTCGGACACGACGTCCAGGAGCGGCAGGACGTCAAGAACCTGATGATGCGCGGCTTGATTATCGCTGTCGTGTTGACCTTGTTGCTCGGTCTGGGAGGGGGCTTTTGGATGGGCCGACGCATTCTGGCCCAAGCCGGCGCGATTTCGGCGGTGGCGACGCAAATCATGCGCGGCGATCTCTCGCAGCGCCTGCCGGTGCGCGATGCGGACGATGAAATCAACACGCTGGCACGTGAAATCAACACCATGCTCGACAAGATCGAGCAGCTCACGCTCGGCATGCGCACGGTGCTCGACAGCGCCGCGCATGATTTGCGCACGCCGCTCAATCGCATGCAGGCGACAGCCGAGGGCGCCATGAGCCAACTTGCGCCGGGTTCGCCCGAGCGGCGCGTATTGGAGCGCGTCAGCTCCGAAGTCGACCACATGCGCAGCACGCTCGATGCGCTGCTGCGCATTGCGCTCGCCGAAACCGGCACGGTGGCGCGCGAGACGGTCGACTTGTCCGAATTGGTCGCGAGCATCGTGGAGCTGTACGCTCCGGTGAGCGAAGAACGCGGCATCGAGTTGCACAGCGCCGTGGCGCCGGGTGCGCACGTGCAAGGCAGCCGCCAGCTATTGGCGCAGGCGCTCGCGAACCTGCTCGACAATGCCATTAAGTTCACGCCCGACGGCGGACGCATCCGGGTGCTGCTGCAGGGCCCGAGCGCCGAGCCGGAGGTCGTCGTCGAAGACAACGGGCCGGGAATACCCGCGGACAAGCGCGAGATCGTCCTCGGCAGACGCGTACGCCTCGACCAAGCGCGCAAGTTTCCCGGATCCGGTCTCGGTTTGTCGCTCGTGGCCGCCGTCACAAAACTGCACGGCGCACGACTGATTCTCGACAACGCCAACCCCGGTTTGCGGGTATCGCTGAAATTCTAGAAGAGTCCCCCCCGCGTTTAAGATATACGGGGGCTTTGCTTGTCATCGGGTCGGTTCCTTGGCCGCGATGTCGGCGGCGGCGCGTTGCAGAATCTCGGCGATGCGCTGCTGCTCTTCGCGTGAGCTGTCCCGTTTACCGGCGAGCGCCAATGTGAGCTCACGCCGCGCGCGCGGTAATTCCCGCGAACCGCGGCGCTGCGGCCGGATTTCGGGTTCATCGGCGCCTGCTTCCGGCTCCAATGCGCATCGCACCCGCTCCATCCGGTCCGCGACCCGCTCGAATTGCGCAATCAGCGCCTCGGCGGCGCGCCGATGCTCCTCCAAGTGCCGGCGGCCGGTGTCGCTAATGTGGTGGCGCTTGCGATTTCCTTCGCTCTGCACCGACACATGCCCGAGTTCTCGCAGGTGGGTCAATGCCGGGTAGATCATCCCGGGGCTGGGTACGTAGAAGCCGTTGGAGCGCTCATCCAAGGCCTTGATGATCTGGTAGCCATGCTGCGGCTTGTCCGCAAGTAATCTCAGCGCCAACAGCTGCAATTCGGCGGCGGCCAATTTGCGGCCCATGGCGAACGCCCGCCCGCCCAGGGCGCCGTCCGCGAAGCCGAGGCCAAACTGCCTCAGCCCTTGCCGACGGTGATGTTCCCGGGGGAAGGGAGGTTTGCGCGTGCACATTGGGCGATTATACTATTTTAAGATATATCTAAAGATTGGGTTTTTGGGCTCAAGAGCCGTCAATGGGTGCCGCGCCCGGCGCTGAGCGCTCGGCTGATCGGGTGCCCGTTTGGATGAACCGGTGTCCGGCACCGGCCCGGCACGGGTGAGCCGGCGGCAAACGAAATTAGGCCCGTGTTGACATTGACACTGGGGCAGTCGCGCCGCAAAATACGCGGCTCATTTTAGGGAGGGGTACCCAAGCGGCCAACGGGGGCAGACTGTAAATCTGCTGGCTTATGCCTTCGTAGGTTCGAATCCTACCCCCTCCACCAGCTGGGTGCGGGTACGGTGCCATTGGCTTGCGGCGTGTGTGAATGCGGGTGTAGTTCAATGGTAGAACGTCAGCCTTCCAAGCTGATCACGTGGGTTCGATTCCCATCACCCGCTCCATGTGGACGCGGCCCACGTAGCTCAGTTGGTAGAGCACGTCCTTGGTAAGGACGAGGTCAGCGGTTCAATCCCGCTCGTGGGCTCCAGTTTTTTCTAATTTGCAGTTCTAATTTACAGAGGTAACAGCCGTGTCGAAGGGGAAGTTTGAGCGAACGAAGCCGCACGTGAACGTGGGGACGATAGGGCACGTGGACCATGGGAAGACGACCTTGACGGCGGCGTTGACGAAGGTGATGGCGGAGAGGTTTGGGGGGGAGTTCAAGGCCTACGACCAGATTGACAAGGCTCCGGAGGAGCGGGCGCGCGGGATCACGATTGCGACGGCGCACGTGGAGTATCAGAGCGAGAAGCGCCACTACGCGCACGTGGACTGTCCGGGGCACGCGGACTACGTGAAGAACATGATCACGGGAGCGGCGCAGATGGACGGGGCGATCCTGGTGGTGTCGGCGGCGGACGGCCCGATGCCGCAGACGCGGGAGCACATTTTGCTGGCCCGCCAGGTCGGGGTGCCCTACATCGTGGTGTATTTGAACAAAGCGGACATGGTGGACGATGCGGAGCTTTTGGAGCTGGTGGAGCTGGAGGTACGCGACCTGCTCAGCTTGTACAAGTTTCCCGGGGACAAGACCCCGATCATCACCGGCTCGGCGTTGAAGGCGCTCGAGGGGGACACGAGCGAGATCGGGGTGCCCTCGGTATTGAAGCTGGTGCAGGCGCTTGATGACTACATTCCGGTGCCGAAGAGGGCGGTGGAAGGGGCGTTTTTGATGCCGGTGGAGGATGTATTTTCGATAGCGGGCCGCGGCACGGTGGTGACGGGGCGGATCGAGCGCGGGGTGGTGAAGGTGAACGACGAGGTGGAGATTGTGGGGATCCGTGCGACGCAGAAGACGACGTGCACGGGGGTGGAGATGTTTCGCAAGCTGCTCGATGAGGGGCAGGCGGGGGACAACGTGGGGGTGTTGCTGAGGGGCACGAAGCGCGAGGAAGTGGAGCGCGGGCAGGTGTTGTGCAAGCCCGGGAGCATCAATCCGCACACGAAGTTTGAGGCCGAGGTGTACGTGCTGACCAAGGAGGAAGGGGGGCGGCACACGCCGTTTTTCAAGGGGTACCGGCCGCAGTTTTACTTTCGCACGACCGATGTGACGGGGGCGGTGGAGTTGCCGGAGGGCACCGAGATGGTGATGCCGGGGGACAACATCAAGATTGTGGTGGAGCTGATCGCGCCGATTGCGATGGAGCAGGGGCTGCGCTTTGCGATCCGCGAGGGTGGCAAGACGGTCGGCGCCGGCGTCGTCGCCAAGGTGATCGCTTAGTTATGCGCTTCGCGCGACTGTTAACGGGGTCGAGGCGACCCCGTCCTTTAGGACGAGGCCGCAGCGGCCTCGTTAGATTCGGCGCGTAGCGCCTGACTAGATACAGGGCAGTAGCTCAATTGGCAGAGCGGCGGTCTCCAAAACCGCAGGTTGGGGGTTCGATTCCCTCCTGCCCTGCCAGTTCGAGCGAGCGCGTAGGGCAGCAGTAAACATGGCAGAAATGCACACACCCGCGGGTGCGTCCGCGAAGGATACGACGCTCCTCACGCTGTCGATTCTCGCGCTCTTTGCGGGAATCGGCGCGTTCTACTGGTACGAAGAACAGGCGCTGCCGATTCGTGTCGCGATGGTGTTCGCGGGATTGGCGGCGGCGGCCGGGCTCATTTGGTTCAGCTGTTATGGCCGCGAGTTCCGCCAGTTCGCGGGGGCCGCGCGCATCGAATTGCGCAAAGTTGTGTGGCCGGAGCGCGAAGAGACGATCAAGACGACTTACGTGGTGTTCATTTTCGCCATCGTGATGGGCTTGTTCTTTTGGGGACTCGACTGGTGTCTCACGTGGCTGACCCGGCTGTTGTCCGGTCAGTCGGCCTGACGAATTCGGAGCACTTTATGTCTCTGCGATGGTATGTGGTTCACGCCTACTCGAATTTCGAGCACAAGGTCGCCGAGTCGCTCAAGGATCGGGTAAAGCGCGCCGGCTTGGAAAGCAAGTTCGGCGAGATTCTGGTGCCCACGGAGGAAGTCGTGGAAATGCGCGACGGCCAGAAACGCAAGTCCGACCGCAAATTCTTCCCGGGCTACGTGCTCGTGCAGATGGAGATGGACGAAGACACCTGGCACTTGGTGAAAGAGGTACCCAAGGTTCTGGGATTCATCGGCGGCACCAGCGACAAGCCGGCGGCGATCACCGACAAAGAGGCCATGTCGATTCTGCGCCGCGTGGAAGAGGGCGTCGACAAACCGAAGCCGAAGGTGCTGTTCGAGCCCGGCGAGGTGGTGCGCGTGACCGACGGGCCGTTCAACGACTTCAACGGTGTCGTTGAATCGGTGAACTACGAGAAGAACCGCCTGCAGGTGGCGGTGCAGATCCTCGGGCGTTCGACGCCCGTGGAGCTGGATTTCTCGCAAGTCGAAAAGGGTTGACTTATAGGACGGGGTCGCGCCCTTGGCGCGACCCCGTAGATTCTGCGCGACAGCGCATAGACAAGGGGAGCTTCTCGCGAGAGGGGCGTTATTACCCGAAGGAGTGAAGCGACCATGGCGAAGAAAGTCACGGGCTATATCAAGCTGCAGATTCCTGCGGGCCAGGCGAACCCAAGTCCGCCGGTGGGTCCCGCTCTAGGCCAGCAGGGCGTCAACATCATGGAATTCTGCAAGGCGTTCAACGCGCAGACCCAGTCGTTGGAAAAGGGCTTGCCGACGCCGGTGGTGATCACGGTGTACAGCGACCGCAGCTTCACGTTCATCATGAAGACGCCGCCCGTCTCGGTACTCATCGCCAAGGCGATCGGCATTGCAAAGGGCAGCGCCACGCCGAATACCTCGAAGGTGGGCAAGGTCTCGCGCAAGCAGCTCGAGGATATCGCCAAGTTGAAGATGCCGGATTTGACCGCCGGCAATCTCGAGGCCGCGGTGCGCACCATCGCCGGCAGCGCGCGCAGCATGGGCGTCGACGTGGAGGGACTCTAAAATGGCGACGACCGTGAAAAGAGCCAAGTCCTGGAAGGAAAAACTGGCTCCGGGCAAATCGTACCCCATCGACGACGCGCTGCAGCTCGTCAAGGAATTCGCCACGGCGAAGTTCAATGAGTCGGTCGACGTGTCGGTCAATCTGGGCGTGGACGCGACCAAATCCGACCAGCAGGTGCGCGGCTCGACGGTGATGCCGCACGGCACCGGCAAGACCGTGCGGGTGGCCGTGTTCACTCAGGGCAAGAATGCCGATGCGGCGAAGACCGCCGGCGCGGACATCGTCGGCTTCGAGGATTTGGCCGAGAAGGTGAAGGCCGGCCAGATCGATTTCGACGTCGTGATCGCGAGTCCGGACGCCATGCGCATCGTGGGTCAGCTCGGCCAGATCCTGGGCCCGCGCGGCCTGATGCCGAATCCGAAAGTCGGCACGGTAACCCCCGACGTGGCGGGCGCGGTCAAGAACGCAAAATCAGGCCAGGTGCGCTATCGCACCGACAAGGCCGGGATCGTGCACGCGCAAATCGGGCGCGCGAACTTCGAGCCGGCCGCGCTCAAGGAAAACTTGCTGGCGCTGGTGGCGGATCTGCAGAAGATCAAGCCGGCGACATCGAAGGGCATTTATCTGAAGAAATTGACGTTGTCCTCGACCATGGGTCCTGGCATCACGGTCGACCAGTCCAGCTTGGGGCTGGGTTAGAGATTTATCGGACGGCGTCGCATCGACGCCGTTGATGTGGCGCGCAAGCGCCTGGAAAGATGGAGGGTAGCGTGTGGCCGCGAGGCTCCATGCGCTCACCGTCGAAGACCGCAGGCGGGCCCGGTTCATCGAACAACTGGGGCCCTTAAAGATCGGCCTGCGCAGATGGTGGGACCCGAATCAGGAATTTCCTGGTGAAGGTCGCACCGCACGAGTGCGGCGGCGTACTCGAAGGATGGGCAGGAGCGACGGCGCTCTTGCCTTGTGTGACGCTTCTGACCGGGAGGACCGGATGGCACTCAAGTTGGACGAGAAGAAAGTCGTGGTGGCAGAGATCAACGCGGTCGCGGCGAAAGCCCTGTCCGTGGTGGGCGCAGAGAACCGTGGCTTGACCGTGACGCAGATGACCGCGCTGCGCGCAAAGGCGCGCAAGGACGGGGTCTATCTGCGGATCGTCAAGAATACGCTCGCGCGCAAGGCCGTTGCCGGCACCGCTTTCGAGTGCATTTCTCCGGCGCTGAAGGGACCCATTGTCCTTGCGTTCTCCAACGACGATCCGGGCGCGGCCGCGCGCATCGTCAAGGCGTTCGCTAAGGACAACGACAAACTGGTGACGACCCTCGTGTCTCTGGGCGGGCAATTGCTCAAGGCCCAGGATATCGACCGCGTGGCTTCATTGCCCACGCGCGCACAGGCGATGTCGCAACTGTTGGCTGTGCTCAAGGCGCCGATTTCGAAGTTCGTTGGTACGTTGGCCGCCCCCAATTCCAAGTTGGTGAGGACGCTGGCTGCCGTTCTTGAGGCGAAAAAATTGCAGGCTGACAAGAGCGGTGCGCCGGCGTAGTGGGCAACGACGACGAATTTAATCTGATTCGGGTCTTTGGGACCCCTTAAATACGATTTGGAGACAAATATGGCTGTTACTAAAGATGAAATCCTCGAGGCAATTTCCAAGATGTCCGTCATGGAAGTGGTCGAGCTGATTTCCGATATGGAGAAGAAGTTCAACGTCACGGCTGCGGCTCCGGTTGCGGTTGCTGCGGCGCCCGGTGGCGCGGCGGCGGCGCCGGCCGCGGAAGCGCAGACGGAGTTCACGGTGACGATGACCGAGTTCGGCGCCAACAAAGTGGGCGTCATCAAGGTCATCCGCGAGATTACGGGGCTCGGATTGAAGGAAGCGAAGGACCTGGTTGAGGGCGCTCCTTCGACGGTCAAGGAAGGTATTCCGAAAGCCGATGCCGAGGCCATCAAGAAGAAGCTCGAGGACGCCGGCGCCAAGGCTGCCATCAAGTAGTGATCAGAGCCGACATTCGCAGATCGATGGTTGTTGCCGGATCGGCGGCAACCATCGGCTGCGCCTTTGATTATGAGTCGAATCCTACGCTCGCGAAGCGAGCGCTATTGAACGGGGGCCCCGGGACCCCGTTGAATTCGGCGCGTAGCGCCTGGGAATACCCCGTTAAATTCGGCGCGTAAGCGCCCGGTAAAGGCGCTAGCGCCTGGAGACACACGCACATGGCTTATTCGTTCACCGAAAAGAAGCGCATTCGTAAGAACTTCGGCAAGCGTCCGAGCATCCTCGGAACGCCGTATTTGCTGGCAATCCAATTGGATTCGTACCGGCGATTCCTGCAGGCCGACGTTGCCGAATCTAGGCGCGAAGAAATCGGCCTGCACGCCGCTTTCGACAGCGTGTTCCCCATTTCCAGCTATTCCGGCAACGCCACGCTCGAGTACGTGAGCTACCGCTTGGGTGAGCCGGTATTCGACGTCAAGGAATGCCAGCTGCGCAGCTTGACCTATGCCGCCCCGCTGCGCGTCAAGGTGCGCCTGGTGGTGCTCGACAAGGAGGCCAGCGGCGCCAAGAAGCCCGTGAAAGACGTTCGCGAACAAGAAGTCTACCTCGGCGAATTGCCGCTCATGACGGAGAACGGCACCTTCATCATCAACGGCACCGAGCGGGTCATCGTCTCGCAGCTGCACCGCAGCCCGGGCGTGTTCTTCGATCACGACCGCGGGAAGACCCATTCATCGGGCAAGTTGCTGTTCTCCGCGCGGATCATTCCCTATCGCGGTTCGTGGTTGGATTTCGAATTCGACCCGAAGGATTGCGTGTTCGCGCGCATCGATCGCCGCCGCAAGCTGCCGGTGACCATCATCCTGCGTGCGCTCGGCTACACCGAGGAGCAGGTATTGGACATGTTCTTCGAGAAGAACGTGTTCCACCTGTCGAAGAAGGAAATCGAGTTCGAAATCATTCCGCAGCGCCTGCGCGGCGAGACCGCGTCTTTCGAAATCCGCGTCGGCAAGAAGGTCATCGTCGAGGAGGGACGGCGCATCACCGCCCGACACGTGCGCGATCTGGAAGAGGCGCAGGTCAAGCGTCTGCCGGTACCGATCGAATATCTGCAGGGCAAGATCCTGGCGCACGACATCGTCAACACCGAAACCGGCGAAATCCTGGCCAAGGCCAACGAGATCCTCACCGTACCGACGGTCGGCAGGCTCATCGAGAACGGCATTACGCAAATCCGGACCTTGTTCGTCAACGATTTGGACCGGGGCCCGTACATATCGGACACACTTCGCATCGATCCGACCAAGACGCGGCTCGAAGCGCTGGTGGAAATCTATCGCATGATGCGCCCGGGCGAGCCGCCGACCAAGGACGCGGCGGAGAATTTGTTCCAGAACCTGTTCTTCAACGGCGAGCGCTACGATCTGTCGCCGGTCGGCCGCATGAAGTTCAACCGCCGCGTGGGCCGCGAGGAAATCACCGGCTCGGGCGTGCTGAGCAAGGAAGACATCATCGAGGTGATGAAGACCCTGATCGACATCCGCAACGGCAACGGTCACGTGGACGACATCGACCATCTCGGCAATCGCCGCGTGCGCAGCGTCGGGGAAATGGCCGAGAACGCCTTCCGCATCGGCTTGGTGCGCGTCGAGCGCGCAGTGAAGGAGCGCCTCACCATCGCCGAGAGCGAGCCGATCATGCCGCAGGAAATGATCAACGCGAAGCCGGTTGCGGCCGCGGTGAAGGAATTCTTCGGGTCATCGCAGCTCTCGCAGTTCATGGACCAGAACAATCCGCTGTCCGAAGTCACGCACAAGCGGCGCGTATCGGCGTTGGGCCCGGGCGGGTTGACGCGCGAGCGCGCCGGTTTCGAAGTGCGCGACGTGCATCCCACCCATTACGGCCGCGTCTGCCCGATCGAGACGCCGGAAGGCCCGAACATCGGCCTGATCAATTCGCTGGCGGTGTATGCGCGAACCAATGATTATGGGTTCCTGGAAACGCCGTATCGGCGCGTATCCAACGGCAAGGTGACCGACAAGATCGATTACCTGTCGGCCATCGAGGAAGGCCAGTATGTCATCGCGCAGGCGAACGCCACGCTGAACGAGAAGGGCGGATTCGTCGATGAACTGATTTCCTGCAGAACGCAAAACGAATTCACCTTGTCGACTCCGGACAAGATCGACTTCATGGACGTTTCGCCGAAGCAGATCGTTTCGGTGGCGGCTTCGCTGATCCCGTTCTTGGAGCACGACGACGCGAACCGGGCGCTCATGGGCTCGAACATGCAGCGCCAGGCGGTGCCGACATTGCGCTCGGAAACGCCGCTGGTGGGCACCGGGATGGAGCGGGCGGTCGCCATCGACTCCGGCGTGACCGTGGTGGCGCGGCGCGGCGGCAGCGTGGATTCGGTCGATGCCTCGCGCATCGTGGTGCGAGTGAACGACAACGAGACGACCGCCGGCGAACCCGGCGTCGACATCTATTCGCTCACCAAGTACACCCGGTCGAATCAGAACACCTGCATCAACCAGCGTCCGCTGGTCAAAGCCGGCGATGCGATCAAGCGCGGCGACGTCCTGGCCGACGGCCCGTCGACGCATTTGGGCGAGCTCGCGCTCGGCCAAAATCTCTTGGTGGCTTTCATGCCGTGGAACGGCTACAACTTCGAGGACTCGATCCTCATCTCCGAACGCGTGGTCGAGGAGGATCGCTTTACCACCATTCACATCGAAGAACTCACCTGCGTCGCGCGCGACACCAAGTTGGGTCCGGAGGAAATCACCGCCGACATCCCCAACGTGGGCGACTCGGCGCTGGCGAAGCTCGATGAGGCGGGCATTGCGTTCATCGGCGCCGAAGTGCGGGCGGGCGACATTCTGGTCGGCAAGGTCACGCCGAAGGGCGAGACGCAGCTGACGCCGGAGGAGAAGCTGCTGCGGGCGATATTCGGCGAAAAGGCCTCCGACGTGAAGGACACTTCGCTGCGGGTGCCACCGGGCATGGACGGTACCGTGATCGATGTGCGCGTGTTCACGCGCGACGGCGTGGAGAAGGACTCGCGCGCTCTGGCGATCGAGAAAGCGGAACTCGAGCGGGTGCGCAAGGACTTGGCCGATCAGCAGCGCATTCTCGAAGACGACTTGTTCCAGCGCGTGCGCGGCATGATAGAGGGCCAGACGGCGGAGGCGGGCCCGAAAAAGCTCAAGGCCGGTACGCGCATCGATGATGCGTACCTGGCGGATATGCCGCGCGAGCAATGGTTCGAAATTCGTCTGAAGGACGAAGAGGCGAATGCGCGGCTCGAAACCGTCTCGGAGCGTCTCAAGGGCCAACGCAAAGCCTTCGAGAAGCGCTTCGAAGAGAAGAAAATCAAGATCACCGCGGGCGATGATTTGGCGCCGGGCGTGCTGAAGACGGTCAAGGTGTACTTGGCGGTCAAGAGGCGGGTGCAACCGGGGGACAAGATGGCGGGCCGCCACGGAAACAAGGGCGTGATCTCCTCGATCGTGCCGGTCGAAGACATGCCGTACATGGCGGACGGCACGCCGGTCGACATCGTGCTGAATCCCCTGGGCGTGCCGTCGCGCATGAACATCGGGCAGATTCTCGAGACTCACTTGGGCTGGGCCGCGAAAGGCGTGGGCGCCAAGATAGGCAGGATGCTCGAGGCGCAGCAAGAAGTTGCGGAGATACGTAAATTCTTGGGTTCGGTGTACAACGAGACCGGGGGCCAGAAGGAAGACATCAAGTTGTTGAGCGATGCCGAAGTCGTCGAATTGGCCGGCAACTTGCGTCACGGCGTTCCGATGGCGACGCCGGTGTTCGACGGCGCAAGCGAGGATGAGATCAAACGCATGCTCGCGCTGGCGGACCTGCCGACCTCGGGTCAGACGGTTCTGCACGACGGGCGCACAGGCGAGCAATTCGAAAGGCCGGTGACGGTGGGCTACATGTACATGTTGAAGCTCAACCACCTGGTCGACGACAAGATGCACGCCCGCTCCACCGGGCCGTACAGCCTGGTCACCCAGCAGCCGCTCGGAGGCAAGGCTCAGTTCGGCGGACAGCGCTTCGGCGAAATGGAAGTGTGGGCGCTCGAGGCCTACGGCGCCGCTTATACGCTGCAAGAGATGCTCACCGTCAAATCCGACGACGTCAACGGCCGCACGCAGATGTACAAGGCGATCGTCGACGGCAACCACGAAATGAAAGCCGGCATGCCGGAATCGTTCAATGTGCTGGTCAAGGAGATTCGTTCCCTGGCTATCAATATCGAACTCGAGAGCGAGGCCTAATCCATGAAAGACTTACTCAAGTTGTTCAAACAGCAAGTGCCGGTCGAAAATTTCGACGCAATCAAGATCGGACTCGCGTCGCCGGACATGATCCGCTCCTGGTCGTACGGCGAAGTGAAGAAGCCGGAGACCATCAACTACCGCACCTTCAAGCCGGAGCGCGACGGCCTGTTCTGCGCCAAGATCTTCGGTCCGGTGAAGGACTACGAATGTCTGTGCGGCAAATACAAGCGCCTCAAGCACCGTGGTGTCGTGTGCGAGAAGTGCGGCGTCGAGGTGACCCAGTCGAAGGTGCGCCGCGAGCGCATGGGGCACATCGAGCTTGCGAGCCCCACGGCGCACATCTGGTTCTTGAAGTCCCTGCCCTCGCGCATCGGCTTGATGCTCGACATGACGCTGCGCGAGATCGAGCGCGTGCTGTATTTCGAGGCCTTCGTGGTGGTCGATCCAGGCATGACTTCGCTGCAGCGCGGCCAGTTGCTCACCGACGAGATGTATCTCGAATCGATCGAGGAGCACGGCGACGAGTTCGACGCGCGCATGGGCGCCGAAGCGGTGCACGAGCTGCTGAAGTCGATGGATCTGCCCTCGGAAGTGGTGAAGGTCCGCGAGGAAATGGCGAACACGAACTCCGAGACCAAGATCAAGCGCTTGTCGAAGCGCTTGAAGCTGATCGAAGCGTTCATGGAATCCGGCAACAAGCCGGAATGGATGGTGCTCACCGTATTGCCGGTGTTGCCGCCCGACCTGCGCCCGCTGGTTCCGCTCGACGGCGGCCGCTTTGCGACCTCCGATTTGAACGATCTGTATCGCCGCGTCATCAACCGCAACAACCGCCTGCGACGGCTCTTGGAACTCAATGCGCCGGATATCATCGTGCGCAACGAAAAGCGCATGCTGCAGGAGGCGGTGGACGCGCTCCTGGACAACGGCCGCCGTGGCCGTGCGATCACCGGCACCAACAAGCGCCCGCTCAAGTCCCTGGCGGACATGATCAAGGGCAAGCAAGGCCGGTTCCGTCAAAACCTGCTCGGCAAGCGCGTGGATTATTCAGGGCGTTCGGTCATCGTGGTGGGTCCGACACTGCGTCTGCATCAGTGCGGATTGCCGAAGAAGATGGCGCTCGAATTGTTCAAACCGTTCATCTTCTCGAAACTGCAGATCCGCGGCGAAGCATCGACCATCAAGGCGGCGAAGCGTCTGGTGGAGCGTGAGGGACCGGAGGTTTGGGACATCCTCGAAGAGGTGATCCGCGAGCATCCGGTGCTGCTCAATCGAGCGCCCACGTTGCACCGCCTCGGCATCCAGGCGTTCGAGCCGGTGCTGATCGAAGGCAAGGCCATTCAGCTGCATCCCCTGGTGTGCACGGCGTTCAACGCCGACTTCGACGGCGACCAGATGGCCGTTCACGTGCCGCTGTCCATCGAGGCACAGCTCGAGGCGCGCGCGCTGATGATGTCGTCCAACAACATCCTCTCGCCCGCCAACGGCGACCCGATCATCGTTCCTTCGCAGGACGTCGTGCTCGGGCTCTACTACATGACGCGGGAGCGCGTGGGCGCCAAGGGCGAAGGCATGGCGTTCGCCGATGTCGCCGAAGTGCATCGGGCTTACGAGAGCCGCAATATCGACCTGCAGGCGAAGGTGAAAGTACGGCTCACCGAATATGCCCGCGACGCCCACGGGCAGCTGGTGCCGAAGACTCGCGTCGTCGACACCACCGCGGGCCGTGCATTGCTGTCGGAGATCCTGCCGCACGGCTTGTCCTTCGACGCCATCAACCAGGACATGACGAAGAAAACCATTTCCGCGACGATCAACGCGTGCTACCGCACCGTGGGACTCAAGGAAACGGTGGTGTTCGCCGACCAGCTGATGTACACCGGCTTTCACTACGCGACGCGCGCAGGCGTGTCGATCGGCGTGGACGACATGGTGGTCCCGCAGCAGAAGACCAAGATCCTGGCGACGGCGGAGCGCGAAGTGAAGGAGATCCAGGAGCAATATTCCTCCGGATTGGTCACCAACGGCGAACGCTACAACAAGGTGGTCGACATCTGGTCGCGCACCAACGATCAGGTGGCCAAGGCGATGATGGAGAAGCTCGGCACCGACGAGGTGACCGACACCAAGGGCAACAAGGTCCGCCAGAAGTCGTTCAATTCGATCTTCATGATGGCGGATTCCGGAGCGCGCGGTTCCGCGGCTCAGATTCGCCAGCTGGCCGGCATGCGCGGCTTGATGGCCAAGCCCGACGGCTCGATCATCGAAACCCCGATCACCGCGAATTTCCGCGAGGGCTTGAACGTACTGCAGTACTTCATCTCGACTCACGGTGCGCGCAAGGGCTTGGCCGACACCGCTTTGAAGACCGCCAATTCCGGCTATCTCACTCGGCGCCTGGTCGACGTGGCGCAAGATCTCGTGGTCACCGAAATCGATTGCGGTACCGCGAACGGGCTGTCGATCACACCGATCGTCGAAGGCGGCGACGTGGTCGAAGGCCTGGGCGAGAGGGTTCTCGGCCGCGTGGTCTCAGAGGACGTGGCCGTCGCCGCGACAGGCGAAGTGCTGGTCAAGGCGGGCGTGCTGATCGACGAGAAGTCGGTCAAGCTCCTCGAGCAAATGGGCGTCGATCAGATCATGGTACGTTCGCCGATCACGTGCGAAACCCGTTACGGCGTCTGCGCCCAGTGCTATGGGCGCGATCTGGGCCGCGGCCATCGCATCAACATCGGCGAGGCCGTGGGTGTCATCGCAGCGCAGTCGATCGGCGAGCCGGGAACCCAGCTCACGATGCGTACCTTCCACGTCGGCGGCGCAGCGTCGCGAGCGGCGGCGGCCAACGGCGTCGAGGTCAAGTCCAAAGGCACGATACGGTTGCACAACATCAAGACCGTGCACCATGAGAAGGGTCACCTGGTCGCGGTGTCGCGTTCCGGCGAACTCGGCGTGGTGGATGAATTCGGCCGCGAGCGGGAGCGTTACAAGATCCCGTACGGAGCCACCATTACGGTGAACGACGGCGACATGGTGAGCGCAGGCCAGTCGGTCGCGAACTGGGATCCGCATACGCACCCGGTGGTCACGGAAGTGGCCGGCATGATCAAGTTCTCCGACTTCGTCGACGGCATCACCGTCACGACCCAGGTGGACGAGGTCACCGGTCTCACCAGCACCGTGGTGCTGGATCCGAAGCAGCGCGGTTCGGGCGGCAAGGACTTGCGCCCGGTGGTGCGGTTGACAAATGCCAAGGGCAAAGAGGTCACGTTCGCCAATACCGACATACCGGCTGTCTACGCGTTGCCCGCGGGCGCGATCGTCAGCCTGGAAGACGGTTCCAAGGTATCGGTGGGCGATGTCATCGCACGCATCCCGCAAGAGTCTTCCAAGACTCGCGATATCACCGGCGGCTTGCCGCGCGTAGCCGACCTGTTCGAAGCGAGAAAGCCGAAGGATTCGGCGATTCTGGCCGAGCGCAGCGGCACGGTGAGTTTCGGCAAGGAGACCAAGGGCAAGCGGCGCTTGATCATCACCAACGAGGCCAACGAGAAGTACGAGGAGCTGATCCCGAAGTGGCGTCATCTCAACGTGTTCGAAGGCGAGCAAGTGGAGAAGGGCGAAGTCATCGCCGACGGCGAGCCGAATCCTCACGATATCCTGCGGCTGCAGGGCGTCGAGGCGCTGGCCAATTACCTAGTGCGCGAAATACAAGATGTGTACCGCTTGCAGGGCGTGAAGATCAACGACAAGCACATCGAAGTCATCGTGCGGCAGATGCTGCGCAAGATCGAGGTGTTGGATACCGGCGATTCGGCGCTGCTGCGCGGCGAACAAATGGATCGCGGCCGGCTGCTCGACGTCATCGCGAAGCAGAAGACCGAAGGCAAGCACCAGTCGACCTGGGAACCTCTGTTGCTCGGCATCACCAAGGCATCGTTGGCGACGGAATCGTTCATTTCCGCGGCTTCGTTCCAGGAAACCACACGCGTCCTCACGGAGGCGGCGGTGCGCGGCCTCAAGGACGACCTGCGCGGCTTGAAGGAAAACGTTATCGTGGGGCGGCTCATTCCGGCGGGCACCGGCTTTGCGTACCATGCGCGGCGCCGTCGTGCCTCGGACGACAGCCGCCGGCGCAGCTTCATGGACGTGAGCGGCGGTATCGGCGAATCGGAGGACGCGGTTCCGGCCGGAGATACCGAAGCGGCCGAATAGGCGATCGGCGATACCATAAAAAAGCCTTGGCTTAAGAAGAATAGGGCCCCGGATTCGCAAGAGTTCGGGGCCTTTTTTTTGGCTCCGCCGCCGAATTTGGGTGGCTGCCCCAAACGGCGACTTGTGGTGTAGGGCTGGTTTAATTTTCTTTTGTTTCCGCCGTGGAACAGTTTAGGCTTGATGCAGGGACACGCTCAGCGGGAGAGGTTGTAGTGCTGATTCACGAGATGACCGAGGATGAATGCCGCATCGCACTCGAGAAGGCGGATTTGGGCAGGTTGGCATGCGTGCGCGGTGACCAACCGTACATTGTTCCCATCTATTTCTCGTATGACGGACGGCATCTCTACGGAATCACCACACTGGGGCAAAAGATCGAGTGGATGCGGTCCAATCCTCTGGTGTGCGTGGAGATTGACCAAAGGACGAGTCACTACCAATGGTTGAGCGTTGTCGCATTTGGCCGCTACGAGGAATTACCGGATACGCCGGGCTATGCACATGCGCGTGCGCACGCGCTCGAAGTTCTGCAGAAGCGCGAGATGTGGTGGCAGACGGCTTGCGTCGCCGGCGAGAAGCGGGAAGACCGAGCGCCGATCTTCTACCGCATTCACATCGAGAAGGCGACAGGACACCGCGCGACGCCCGATGCGATTGAGGCGGCCACGTTGGGTGCCGAGGAAACCCTCGTTTACCGGTAGGATCGACGCCTCGCGGCGTTCTTCGGTATGCAGCGCCTGCATTTCGAGGCCGGCCACCCGGTATTGGACTTCATGTCGGCAATCTATCGCGCGCCCGGCTGGGTGCCGGTTGCCCCAAGGCTCATCGGACATTGAAGGAGAACTCCGGCCCCGCGCGCCGAACAGAAGGAGACTTCACGGTGAGCGGAATTCGCCATGTTACCGACGTCCCGAAGTACCCGGCACCACATTCAGTATATTCGCACGCGGTCGTAGCAAATGGGTTCGTAATAGTGTCGGGCCCATGCCTCGCGATCAGCTGCAAATTCACCTGCTTGGACATGTAAAATAATCGAACCACGGGGAACATGCCTTAGGATTAAAGAAACCCTACATGCGCAAATCCGCGTCAATTATTGGTCGGAGGTGGAAATGAAAATTCTGGTGCACGTTGCCCTCCTGACGCTGAGCGTGGTTTCGGTCGCGGCGGCAGATGAGGTGATCAGCTATGCGCAGGCGGGCAAACTCCTCACGGCCTATCACTGTCAGTCATGCCACTCAATGGACGGGTCGTCCCTGGCGGGTCCCTCATGGCACGCGATCGCCAAGAAGTACGCGAGCGATCCGAACGCAGTCGGCGACCTCGAGGCAAGCGTCCTCAACGGCAGCAGCGGGGCATGGGGAGACAATGCAATGCCGCCGACCGATATTCCGGTTGACGACCTCGATGCGCTGCTCGTGTGGATTTTGCAGTTGATGTGATCGGAGCGCCGCAGCGGCCGCCGCGCTGCGGCGTGTTTAGGACCAACGGAGGATCAGAGGATGGGTAAGACAGTCAGCTACCAGTGCCCGGACGGCGGGAGCGTGAACGGCTACCTCGCCGAGGGAACTCACGGTGCGTGCGCGCCGGGCATCGTCGTGATCCAAGAATGGTGGGGGCTCAACGATCAGATTCAGGGGGTCGCCGACAAACTCGCGGCAGCCGGATACCGGGCCCTGGTGCCGGACCTTTATCGCGGCAAGATCGCGCTCGAGGCGAACGAGGCCGAACATCTGATGAAAGGTCTCGACTTCTCTGCGGCCGCTGGCCAGGACGTGCGCGGCGCCGTGCAGTACCTGAAGGCCACTGGCAGCAGCAAGGTGGGCGTCACCGGGTTTTGCATGGGAGGCGCGCTGACATTGTTGGCGGCGGTCCATGTGCCGGAGGCGGACGTCGCAGTCGTATGGTACGGCTTCCCGCCGCTCGATTACGTCGACGCGACGCGGATCCGGGCGCCACTGCTGGGTCATTGGGCGACCGAGGATGGGGTGTTTCCGATCGCCAAGGTCGACGAACTCGAGCAGAAGCTGCGCGATGCGAAAGTCGCGTTCGAATTCCACCGGTACCACGCCAAGCACGCCTTCGCGAACGAGACCGCGGATTCGAAGAACCTGCCGTACCTGAAGCACGATGCAGCCGCCGCGGAACTCGCATGGGGCCGCACGATGAAGTTTCTCGCGAAGCACCTCGCGTAAGGGCCGCCGATCCGATTGAAATATGCGGAGCACGGTGATCTTCCCCATCGATGCCGCACTCGTGGTGCACGCCGGCGGCACAGCGGCAGCGCTCGAGCCGTGGGATCTGGCGGTGATT
Source organism: uncultured Gammaproteobacteria bacterium (assembly GCA_963813755.1). Lineage (GTDB taxonomy): Bacteria > Pseudomonadota > Gammaproteobacteria > Steroidobacterales > Steroidobacteraceae > Bog-1198. The sequence goes on from CAWEZY010000011.1 coordinate 153,906, forward strand.
TCATATTCGAGCGTGCAGGCCGGCACGCTCGTGCCGCGCGATGGGTCCGCGGCCGCCTTGGTGTTCTTGGCGAGGTTGCCCGACGCTTGAGACACACGCGGTCATGCGCCTGCGAGCTAATACTTGTGCGTCGAGAGCAACAGGCTGGTCTCCGTGGTGGAGATGCCCTCGATCTGACGGATGCGTCCCAGCGCCCGATCGACGGCTTCGAGACTATCGGTGCGCAGCTCGGCAACGATATCCCAGCGCCCGTTGGTGGTGTGCAATGCGCACACCGCCGGATCACCTCGCAACGCCTTCAGTACTTCGTCGGTCCGGTTGCCTTCGACCGCGACGGTCATCAAGGCGCGGATCCGCTGATCCTCGGCTTCGCGCTTGAGTCGAACGGTGTAGCCGACGATCACGCCATCGGCTTCGAGACGGGCCAAGCGGTTTTGTACCGTGCCGCGCGCCACCCCGAGCGCCTTGGCCATCGCGGCCACCGGCATCCGTGCGTTGTCGCGCAACAGTGAGAGCAGTTGTCGATCGGTGTTATCCACGATTCGTTATCCCGGCTGCGATGCGGAACAAGCGACACAAAACGGCATATATATTGGACAATATGATCAAATATACACGCATTTTGATCATCTTTCTGGCTATTAACTAGCACCAGCCGGGCAGGAAACTATGATCAGGCGGATTTGGCTCTGAACACTCAAGCAGCGAGAACATCATGGTGAACTATATCGGGACCCGGCGCATACGCGAGTTGGTGGCCAAGGTGGGCGCGGCTCGATTCATGGAAACGTTGGCCGGTGAAATCGACGCCGACTACCGTCGCTGGAGCGAATTCGAGAAGTCGGCGCGCCATGCCAGCCATTCGGCGGTGGGCGTGATCGAACTGATGCCGACCAGCGATGGGCGGCTGTATTCGTTCAAATACGTCAACGGTCACCCGAAGAACACGGGCCAGGGGCTCCTCACGGTCACCGCGTTCGGCGTGCTCGCCGACGTGGCGAGCGGCTATCCGCTGCTGCTCTCCGAGATGACCTTCGTTACGGCGCTGCGCACGGCGGCGATTTCCGCCCTGGCGGCCCGCCCCCTGGCGCGGGCGAACAGCCGATCCATGGCGCTCATCGGCAACGGGGCGCAGAGCGAGTTTCAGGCCATTGCGTTTCACCGCATGCTCGGCGTTCGGGAATTGCGGCTGTACGACACCGATTCCGGCGCCACCGCCAGGCTCAAGCGCAATCTCGAGGCCTTGTCGATGCCCGATCTTGAGATCCGGGTCTGTGCCGGCACGGACGAGGCGGTGCGCGGCGCCGATATCGTCACCACGGTGACCGCCGACAAGCGCAACGCGCTCATTTTGACGCCTGACATGATCGAACCGGGAATGCACTTGAACGCCGTGGGCGGCGATTGCCCCGGCAAGACCGAATTGCACGCCGATATCCTGCGCCGCAAGGACGCCCGCATCGTGGTCGAATTCGAACCGCAAGCGCGCATCGAAGGGGAGATTCAGCAGCTCGACCCGTCGGAGAGGGTGACCGAACTCGCCGATGTGCTGTGCCAAAGGGAGCCCGGGCGGAGCGATGCGCACGAGGTCACGATCTTCGATTCGGTCGGCTTCGCGCTGAACGACTTCTCCTCTCTGCGCTATTTGCATCGCGTGAACCGCGAGTTCGGCGCCATGGATGCCATCGATCTCATACCCGTGCTCGACGATCCGAAGGATTTATTCGGCGGACTGGTCAAAGGCGAGTCGCGCATGCGTCGCGCGCACAGCGGCGAACGGCCTCGCCCGGTGAGCCGCATGCCAATCGGCGGCGCACCGGTCAGCCGCGCCACAGCCAAACGCGCGCCAATGAGGAGACCTTGACGTGAGCCCGCCGGCGCCTCGGACCGCGAGCCTCATCGGCGCGCCCACGGATGTGGGTGCCAGCCATCGCGGCGCGTCCATGGGTCCCGAAGCGCTGCGCGTCGCCGGACTGCACGGCGCGCTGGCGGGTTGCGGTTTGCAGGTCATCGATTGCGGCAACGTGAGCGGGCCGCCGAATCCGGGTCTGCCGCCGCAGGACGGGTATCGCAATCTGCGCCGAAGTGGCAGCCTGGAATCGCGAAGTGCACGGCGCCGTGTACCGGGAGCTGTGCTTGGATCGGCTGCCGATTCTGTTGGGCGGCGATCACAGTCTGAGCATCGGCTCGGTTTCGGCCGTTGCTCGTCGCTGCCGCGAGGCCGCGCGGCCGCTGCGGGTCATCTGGCTGGATGCGCACGCCGATTTCAACACGCGCGAATTGAGCCCGAGCGGATCTTTGCACGGCATGCCGGTCTCGGTGTTGTGCGGCTTCGGTCCGGGCGAACTGGTGCGGCATCGGCGGCGCCGCGCCCGCCATCAGGCCGCAGTGGGTGCGCCAGGTCGGGATTCGCAGCGTCGATCCGGGCGAGCGTCGGTTCGTTCACGAGCAGCAGCTCACGGTGTTCGACATGCGCTACATCGACGAGATGGGCGTAAGAAAAGCAATGGAGCTCGCGCTCGCGGACATGCACCCGGAGGCGCACTTGCACGTCAGTTTCGATGTGGATTTTCTCGACCCGGAGATCGCGCCCGGCGTCGGCACCACGGTCGCCGGCGGAATGTCCTATCGCGAGGCGCAGCTGTGCATGGAGATGATCGCCGACACGGGACGCATGGACTCGCTCGACATCACGGAGCTCAATCCCGCCCTCGACGTGCGCAACAAGACCGCCGCGCTCGCGGTCGATCTGGTCGAATCGCTGTTCGGCAAGAGCACGCTCATGCGCCAGCGGGCGGGCGCGAATCCCGCCGCACGGGTTGCACGAGGCATTCGGCACCGCGCGCACGCGATTCGGAACCTTATACGTTTAAATCAGCGCCGGGGTGGCCGCTGGTGTTCGGCGGCCGACCTTGTCGATACTATCGTCGCACACGATGGGACAACACCCAAGGGCCGACACGATGGGCTCGATTTCCCAAGGAAGCTCGCTATGGCCGCCAGCTTGAATGATTCTCCAATCGGAGCCACGCCGCCGGAATTGCTGCGCAGCGCGATCCGGGAACATGGATTGTGGCCCGAGGAACAGGCGGTCGAGCGCTTGTTGCATGCGCTGGAATTGACCGGCGGCGCGCGCCACCGGGCCGTGACCGTCGGCAGGGCGCTGGTCGAAGGCGCGCGCGCGCGGCGCGACGAGCGGCCGTTTCTGGATGCCTTCCTGCAAGAGTTCGGCTTGTCGAATCAGGAGGGCATCGCCCTCATGTGCATTGCCGAAGGCGCTGCTGCGCATTCCCGACGATGCGACCGCCGACCGGTTGATTGCCGAGCAGCTCGCCACCGGCGACTGGTCGGCGCACGCCGGCAAATCCGAATCGTTGTTCGTCAACGCATCGACCTGGGGCCTGATGTTGACCGGAGGCATGCTGGAGCTCGATCCCGATATCAAGAACGATGCCGCGGCATGGATCCGCAAGCTCGGGCGCAAGGCGGGTGAGCCGCTGGTGAGGCTCGCCGTGCGCCGCGCGATGCGCATCATCGGCGGCGAATTCGTCGTGGGACGCAGCATCGAGGAGGCGCTGGCGCGCAGCGCGCGCGAGCCGGAGGTCGCCCTGTGCTCGTTCGACATGCTGGGCGAGGGGGCGCGCACGCTTTCCGATGCCGAGCGTTACCTGCGATCGTATGAACATGCGATCGATGTCATCGGCGCGGCGGGCTCGGGACGCGGCGCGCACCAGCGCTCGAGCATTTCCATCAAGCTGTCGGCCCTGGAGCCGCGCTATTCGCTGCTGCAGCGCGAGCGCGTCATGCAGCGCTTGGTGCCCCGGGCGCGCGATCTGGCGCGGCGCGCGGCGAAGTACGGCATACAGCTCACCATCGATGCGGAAGAGGCGGACCGTCTGGATCTTTCGCTCGACGTGATCGAGGCGCTCGCCGGCGATCCGGCCACCCGCGAATGGCCGGGATTGGGCCTCGCGGTGCAGGCGTATTCCAAACGCGCGCTGGATGTCATCGAGTGGCTGGCCGCGATCGCGCGCGCGAACGGCCGGCGCATGGCGGTGCGGCTGGTCAAGGGCGCTTATTGGGACAGTGAGATCAAACGCGGCCAGGAGCGCGGGCTCGTGGGTTATCCGGTCTACACGCGCAAGGTCACGACCGACGTGTCCTACCTGGCCTGCGCCGGACGGCTGTGCAAACACGCCGATGCGCTCCTGCCTCAGTTCGCAACTCACAACGCGCACAGCATCGCCTCGATCTTGGAATTGGCTCCGGCAGGCGCCGTCTACGAGTTTCAGCGGCTGCACGGAATGGGGCGGCTGCTGTATGCGGAAGCGGCGCGGCAGGTGGCGGGGTTCCCCCAGGTCCGTGTTTACGCGCCCGTCGGAGAGCACAAGGATTTGCTCGCCTATCTGGTGCGCCGACTGCTCGAGAACGGCGCCAATACCTCGTTCGTGAACCGCTTCATGGACGAGCAGGTGTCGGTGGCGGAGATCGTGCGCGATCCGATATCCGAACTCGAGCGGCTGGATGCGTATCCCCATCCGCGGCTGCCGAATCCGGCGGCGCTGTACGCCAATCGGCGCAATTCCTTAGGGTTCGACACCGGCGATCCGCAAATCCTCGAGTCGCTGCGTTCAGGGATCGCCGGCCGGCGTTCGTCGGAGCATGTCGCCGGACCCATCATCAATGGAACGTTGGAGCCGGGTCGACGGTACCCGGTCACCAATCCGGCGGATCGCGGCGACCAAGTCGGCAATTCGCGCAATGCGATGCCGACGGAGATCGCGGCGGCGTTCGAGGCGGCGAACGGCGCGCAGCGGTCGTGGAACGATCGGGGCGGCGCGGTGCGCGCGGAGTGTCTCGATCGGGCCGCCGATCTTCTCGAGCAAACCCGCGTGGATTTCTACGACCTGCTGGTGCGCGAGGCCGGCAAGACCCTGCCGGATGCGATCGCCGAGGTCCGCGAGGCGGTGGACTTCTGCCGCTACTATGCCCTGCGTACGCGCGCCGATTTTGCGAACCCCGCGCGGCTCGAGGGCCCGACCGGCGAGCTGAACGAACTGTCGCTGCACGGACGCGGGGTGTTCGCCTGCATCAGTCCGTGGAATTTTCCGTTGGCGATTTTCGCGGGACAGGTGACCGCGGCGCTGGCCGCCGGCAACGGCGTAGTGGCCAAGCCCGCCGAGCCGACCCCGTTGATCGCCGCGCGCTTCGTGCGGCTCTTGCACGAGGCGGGGGTCGCGCCCGAGGTCGTGCACCTCGTTCCCGCGCCGGGGCGAGTGTTCGGCGAGGTGGCATTGTCGCATCACGCGCTCGCCGGAGTCGCCATGACCGGATCGACGGAGACCGCTCTCACCATCAACCGCCTGTTGGCGGCGCGCGGCGGCGCCATCGTGCCGCTGATCGCCGAGACCGGCGGATTGAACGCCATGCTGGTGGATTCGACCGCTCTGCCGGAGCAGGTGGTCGACGATGTGGTGAGCTCGGCATTCATGAGTGCGGGCCAGCGCTGCTCGGCGCTGCGGATCCTGTTTCTGCAGGAGGAGGTCGCCGATACGATCCTGGAAATGATCGCGGGCGCCATGGATGAGCTCATTATCGGCGATCCGGCCCATTTCTCGACCGACGTGGGCCCGGTCATCACGGCTGCGGCACGGGATGGCTTGAACCGGCACCTCGAGCGCATGCGCCACGAAGCCCGAATCGTCAAGGCCTGCCGTCTCGACGAGTCGCACGCGCACGGCAGCTTCGTCGCGCCACACCTCATCGAACTCAACGATGCGGCGCAGCTCAAGCGCGAGGAATTCGGCCCCATTCTGCACGTGGTGCGCTATCGATCAGGCGACATCGAGAAGGTGCTCGCGTCCATTCGCGATACCCACTATGGCTTGACGCTCGGCGTGCAAACGCGCTTGGAGTCCTTTTGGCGCCACGTATTCCAGGGCACCTCGATCGGCAACACCTATGTCAACCGCAACATGATCGGCGCGGTGGTCGGTGTGCAGCCTTTCGGCGGCAGCGGACTGTCGGGCACGGGTCCCAAGGCCGGCGGGCCGCATTACCTCGCGCGCTTCGCCAACGAGCGGACCCTGACGGTGAATACGACGGCCACCGGCGGGAATGCGGCGTTGTTGAATCTGGGCGTGTAGATGCGCCCGCAGGCACACTCGTAGATGGCTGCCGATGGCGGCCGGCGCGCCGGCAGAGGCTTGCGCATCGGCGGCGGCGACGTCAACGGCTTTTTAGGCCTGGTCGTCGACAACTTGTCGGTGCTCGCATTGCTCTCGGCGGTGCTCATCGGCGGCTTCGGGGTTCCGGCGGCGATCGTCTTTGGACGCATGTTTCCCGGAACCGCGCTCGGCGTTTTGATCGGCGATCTCGCCTACACGTGGTTGGCCGTGCGCTTGGCGAGCCGCAGCGGGCGCTCGGATGTCACGGCGATGCCGTTCGGCCTCGATACCCCCTCGACCATCGGCATGGCGCTGTTGGTGCTCGGGCCGGCGTTTGCGAAATTTCGCGCGTCGGGACTCTCGCCGACGGCCGCGGGACTCGAGATCTGGTATCTCGGCATGGCGGCGACGGCGATCATGGGGGCGATGAAACTCGCGCTGGCGTTTGCCGGCAGGCGCGTGCAGCGCCTCATTCCCCAGGCGGGACTCTTGGGATCGCTCGCGGGAATCGCCTTGATGCTCATCGGGTTCCTGCCGCTCGTCGAGATCCTGCGCACTCCGATCGTCGGAATGCTCACCCTCGGCCTGGTGCTCTACGCGCTCATCGCAAAGGGACGAGTTCCCGGCCGCATGCCGGGCGTGCTGTTCGCGGTCATCGTCGGGCACGATCGCTTACTATGCTTTGGGTGGGCTGGGATTGGCGGGCATGGCGATCAAGGCGCCGATGCTTCCCACGCTGCGTCTCGCTCTGCCGCATCCGGACATCGGCATTTTGCATGGCTTTGCGGCCGCGGTGGATTACTTGCCCTTGCTGCTGCCGTTCGCCTTGCTGACCGTGGTGGGCGGCGTCAACAATGCCGAAAGCGCCCGAGTCGCCGGCGACGACTACGATGTGCGCAGCATCCTGCTGGGCGAAGCGGCGGCGACGCTCGCCGCGGGTCTATGGGAGGAGTGGCGCAGACCACCCCTTACATCGGCCATCGCGCCTACAAGCAGATGGGTGCGCGGGCCGGATACACGCTGCTTACCGGCCTGTTCATCGGGCTGGGAGGAATGCTCGGGATATCTGTCGAATCTGATCGAGCTGATGCCGATCGCGGTGCTGGCGCCGGTGCTGGTATTCGTTGCGCTGGACATCACGGTCCAGGCATTCCAGGCGGTGCCGGTGCGTCACGCGCCGGCCGTTGCGCTCAGTTTCTTTCCCTCGATCGCGCGGCTGGTGTGGATCGAGTTGAGCAACCCCGAGTTCGTGCCGGCGGCACGGCTCGCGCAATTGCTTACGGCGTCCGAACAGGGATTACCCGCGCTCGCGGTGATCCTCGCGCTCGGCAACGGATTCATCGTCACGGCGACGCTCTGGGGGGCGTTCATGGTCGAATTGACGGAGCGCCGGCTGCGCGCGGCCGCCTGGTATCTCATCGCGGCCGGCGCGCTTGCCTGCTTCGGGATCATTCACTCGGTGCGCACCGACGGCAGCGCCTATGCGCTGTGGCAGCTCGAGGGTACGCCCGCAGTAGTGGCGACGCAGTTCTGCCTGGCCTACTTCATTCTGGCGGCGGCATTGCTGCTGCTGTCTTTGCAGCCGCGCGGTAATTAGACCGGCGCCGGCAGCCTTGAGCGTGTGCTGGATGTGGCAATCATGAACCCCTCATGGGTCGCAACAACCTCAGCGGACGTTCAAGCCGTCATGCTTCAGCGGATCGAACAGCCTGCCTCAATCCCCAGTGACGCCGCAGTTGGGCCAATGTGTCATTTCCCGCGGATGCGCCCGCTCGTCGTTTTGCGTCGGCATCGACTGTTGTTGTGGTGTGATGCACCGAAACTATACAGCGTGGTTCCAATGGCCTAAAGTTTGCGTGAAGGTTCGAATACCGCGCGCCTGGGTTCGCACCGCGATAATTTCTTTCGCAGTGCCTGAGGAGGCCTCACCGATGGACGATTTGTGGCAGTTGTTCGCGGACCAGCTCCACGAACGGGTCAGCGGACCGATGAAATTTCGAATCGTCCTGCAGCCCATGATGGCGACCTTCCTCGCGATTCGCTCCGGATTGCGAGACGCCAAATCCGGTAAAGATCCCTACTTCTGGTCCTTCCTCTTCGCCCGGGGCCATCGCTTCGATATGATCAAAGACGGATGGGAGAGTGTAGGCCGGTTGTTCATTCTGGCTGTCGTTCTTGATCTCACCTACCAGATCTTCGTCGAGTCGTCCGTTCATTTGCGCGCGGCGCTCATTGTCGCCTGCGTCCTGGCGATCCTGCCCTACGTGATCCTGCGTGGTATCGCCACGCGTATCGCCACTGCACTGATGCCTCGATCACCGACGGTTGACAGCGCGTCGGTGGGCAAAGCGTCGCGCAATCGCCACGCCGACCGGGACTAAGCACCACACCAAATGTATCGAGCGCCTTGAGCGCGAACTCAGCCGTGAGGTCTGTTCACCTGCGCGAGGACCGAGTCCAAGTTGAACGAAGCGGGCTTCTGCCGCGGCGGGAACTTCACGAAGTCCTCCAGCTGCGCCGCCAATAGCCGACGCAGGCCTGTTCGTAATTCCGCGAAGGCCCGCTCAATGCCCCGCGCCTAGCTCGCGCATCAGCCCCTTGGCATCGGTATCATCGGGATAGCTTTGCAGCATGCGCTCGGCATATCGGCGTGCGCCCGCGAGGTCGCCGCTGTCGCGCCGGAACGTGATCGCGGCATTCAAGAGATCGCGATTGTCGGGTTCGTGCGCAAGCGCGCGATTGATCTCGGCGAGCGCTGCCGTGGTTTTGCCGGCGCCGTTCAGACCGACCGCATACACGTAAGCGAAGCGGGCATCATCGGGCGCGAGTTTCGCGGCATGCTCGAGTTCGGCCAGCGCATCGGCACGGTGCCCCAGCCTAACCAAGGTCAAGCCGAGGGCGTAATGCAACCCGGCGGCTCCCGGCGCCTGCTTTAAACCGTCGCGCAGAACCTCTTCGGCTTGCGCATCGCGCCGCTGCGCACGCAACACGTCGGCGAGGTTCGCATACCCCGGCGCGAAATTGGGGTCGAGCGAGAGCGCGGCTCGCAGCTCGGTTTCGGCATCCTCGTAGCGACCCAATCGCGCATAAAAATTGCCGAGCGCGGTGCGCGATTCGGGCCGATCGGCATTGAATCGCTGTGAAGATTCGTACTCGGCCGCCGCGCGATCGAACGCGGCCCGTTGGCTTGCGGAGGCGCCGGCCATCGCATCGGCGAGCGTCGATGCCGCCTCTATCCGCACGATGCGCACCGGGTCCTCGAGCAGCGGGGCGAGCAGGGGCAGCCGCTCCGCGGGGGGCAACATGGCCAAGGTGCCGACGGCGGCACGGCGCGCCAGCGCTGCGGGATCCGCGAGCGCCGCTTGCGCCGCGTCGGCCGCTGCACGCGACGGGAAGCGAGCCAATGCGTCGAGTGCGCTCGCGCGCGCGATGGCGGGATTGGAAGGCTCGAGCGCGAGACTCGTGAGGCTCGAGGCGGCTTGCGCCGCTCCTTGTTCCGCGTAGGCGAAGGCTTCGGCGTAGCGCTGGAAACCTTCGGGCCGGTGGCCGTACCACTGCTCGAGCGTCTGTGCCGCCCACTTGGCATCGGTTTGCGCATGGCAGCCGCTGCAGGCGTTCGGCACGCCGAGCTTGACGGTCAAGTCGGGCCGGGGAATGCGGATGCTGTGGTCGCGCCGCGGATTGACCACCATGTAGGTGCGCTCCGGCATGTGGCAGTCGACGCAGTGCGTGCCTCGCCCCGTGCCCGCATGATGGTGATGCGCCGCCGTGTCGTATGTAGCCGCCAGGTGGCAGGTGTCGCAGAGGGCATTGCCTTCGGCGCGCAGCTTCTGGCCGTGCGGCTCATGGCAGTCGCCGCAAGTGACCCCGGCGTGATACATGCGGCTTTGCAGGAACGAACCCCAGACATAGACCTCGTCGCGCTGCTGTCCGTCGACGTAGTACAGGCCCGGCGATAAGAGAGCCGGCCGATAGAAGTCGAGGAAGGGCAGACCGGCTCGATAGCCGTCGGCGATTTGGCTGCGCCGCGAATGGCATTGCGCGCAGAGGCCGATCTCGGTGTCCTGGGCGCGCGGGCTGCTGCGCGTGGGCTTGCCGGTCGCCGCATCGAGCGTCCAGCGCACGCCGGTCCGCTCCTTCAGGGCGACGGTGAGACCCTGAGTTGAGTCCTTGGGTCTCGTTCGCGCCCATTCGAGATGCGCGGATCCCGGCCCGTGGCAGGCCTCGCAGCCGACCGAAATTTCCTTATAGGTGGTGTGAAACGTGTTATTGGCAGGCTCGTAATTCTTGTGCACGTCGGTCGAGTGGCAGTCGGCGCACATGAAATTCCAGTTCTGCGAATACCGGGTCCAGTGCAGCTCATCGCGCGAATCGACCATGTCGTTCGGATAGAGATGGAACCAGCGTTGCCCCCCTTGCGCCGCCGGGCGGCTGTCCCACGCGATCGAGAGCGCCTGGATCCGGCCATCCGGGAATTCGATCAGGTATTGCTGCAATGGGTCGACGCCGAAGGTGAATTTGATCTCGAAGTCCTTGAGCTTCCCATCGGCGCCGTCGGTGCGCACGAAGTACTTGCCGTCGCGCTGAAAGAAGGTCGACTCGACGCCTGCGTAGCGGAAGGTCGCGTGCGCGAAATTGCCCAAGACGGTATCGGGAGTCGCGTGCTGCATGGCGCGTGCGTGGTGCGAGTCCTTCCACGCGGCATACGCCCGGTCGTGGCAGCCTGCGCAGGCTTCACTGCCGACGAAGCTCGCGGCCACCGCCGGCGGCGCGGAGCGAGTGGGCCCGGCCGGGGCGGCAGTGCCCGGCGGCGCGGCGGCCGGCGGCCCGGCCGGGCGCAGCGTCCACCAAGCCCCTGCCGCCGCCATCGCGATGACGGCGCCGGCGAGCAGGTACCACCGGTGCGGACTCATCGCAGCGGGCTTCTGCACTGGCAAATTTTGGGGTGCCGGCGGCGAGGGCCGCGAACCCGGTGGCCGGCGTCTACGAGGGGACATCAGGGCTCCGCGCGCGGGAGGCGTGCGGCATCATAACGGGTCCTTGGGCAGCAGTTCGGCGAGCGCGTCGAGAGTCTTCTGGGGAAACCGGTCCAGAGGGTAATACTTTTCGATGACCTTGAGCGCCTCGCTTCGACACACGCGTGACGGCGGGGCCGGCAGCCTAGCGCTTGGCGGGGGTCCTGGTGGGAGGCTTGTTGAGGGCCGTGACGGCATCGAACAGGCTCTCGTCGGGGTGCTCGGTGCAGCGCGCTTGCAGCGCAGAGGTAAAATGCGTGAGCCCGCTCGCGTCGAACAGATGGCTCCCTAATCTTCCGACGGAGTAACCGAACACCCACATCATGATGGTGCCGGCGCTCTCGGGATCGGTACGATTCAACTCCACGTGCCGCGCCTCGAAGGTCTCGCAAGTCAACGTCGTGAGATCCATCGGGTTGTCGCGCTTCGGCTGGATGGAAGTCACCGCCTCCAACAGACTGACGGTCGGATTGTTCTTGCACATGGCGTCGAGCGCGAAGCCGAAAGACATGAGCGCATCGCCGTACATGTGGTGCTCGCCTTTAAAGCCGACCGCATAGCCGAAGAGCCACATCACGGTATTGATGGTGTCGGGGTTCTTCGCCGAAGAGGCGATTTTGGACGGATCTTCATTCTGCGGCGCGGTGGCGGGCAGGACTTCATTTTCGTACTTGTCGCAACTCACGGCGGAGAGATTCAACTCGGCGGCGCGGCCGGCGATGGGCATCAAGAAGACCAGGAGCGGCAACAGGCGAATGGCTTTCATGGTTCAAGCTCGTGAAGGCAATAGATTCTTTACCAGGGGCGCGAAGCGTCCCGACGTGACCCAGCGTTTGGCCGCTTCGATATCCGGCGCGAAGTAGCGGTCGGCGGAATAATAGGCGACGTCGCGGCGAATGCTCGCGTGCACCTGCTCCAGAGCCGCGGAAGAACGGGCCGGGCGGTGAAAGTCGATGCCTTGGGCCGCAGCCAGCAATTCGATGCCGACGACGGCGGCCGCGTTTTCGATCATGGCACCGAGTCGCCGCGCGGCGTGCGTGGCCATGCTCACGTGGTCCTCCTGGTTGGCGGAGGTCGGTATCGAATCGACGCTGCAGGGGGAGGCGATCGCCTTGTTCTCTGACACCAGCGCGGCCGCGGTCACTTGCGGGATCATGAAGCCCGAGTTGAGTCCGCTGTTTTCAACCAGGAACGCGGGCAGTCCGCTCATCTTCGGATCGACCAGGACAGCTATCCGGCGCTCCGCCAGGCTGCCCATCTCGGCGATGGCGAGTGCCAGCGTATCGGCCGCGAAGGCCACCGGCTCGGCGTGAAAATTGCCGCCCGAGAGCACGTCGCCCTGCTCCACGAACAAGAGCGGATTATCGGTAACGGCGTTGGCTTCGGTCGTGAGCGTGACGCTGCACTGGCGGACGAGATCCAGACAGGCGCCCATCACCTGCGGCTGGCAGCGGAACGAGTAGGGATCCTGAACCCGGGTGCAGTCCCGGTGCGAGGCGCGAATCGCGCTGCCCGCCACCAACTCGCGATAGACGCGCGCCACGGCTATTTGCCCGGGCTGGCCGCGCGCCTGATGTATGCGGTCATCGAACGGCGCATCGCTTCCCTTCAGCGCGTCGACCGACATGGCGCCTGCCACCACCGCGGCCGCCAGCACGTCCTCGGCCCCGAACAGGCCCGCCAAGGCGAGGCCGGTGGAGACCTGCGTGCCGTTGATCAAGGCCAGACCTTCCTTGGCGCGTAATTGAGAAGGCTTGAGGCCCGCGAGCGCCAAGCCCTCTGCCGCCGGCAGCAACGTGCCGTTCGCGCGCACCTGGCCGATGCCGAGCAGCACCGCGCTCAAATGAGCCAAGGGCGCCAGATCGCCCGAGGCGCCCACGGAGCCTTGCGCCGGAACCACGGGATAAACCCCGTGGCGCAACAGCGCGAGCAGCGCGTCGATCAGCCCCAAGGAGATGCCGGAGTGGCCGCGCGCCAGCGCATTGATCTTGAGCGCCAGAATCAATCGCACCACGGGATCCGGCAGCGCCTCGCCGACGCCCGCCGCGTGCGAGAGCAGCAGGTTTCGCTGCAAGAGCTCGAGCTCGCCGCTCGCGATGCGGGTCTGCGCCAGCAGGCCGAAGCCGGTATTGATGCCATAAGCCGCATCACCGACCGACACGATCTTGTCGACCAGGGCGGTGGCGGCCGCAATGCGCGTACGGTCCTCTTGCCTAAGCTCGAGCGCGACCGGCTCGGCGTAGATCCGCCGCAGCATCGGCAGTCCGATCTCGCCGGCGCGTATCTTGATCGCGGGCCGGTCGGCGCCGGTCACTTGGGGTGCCGCTTGCTCTTGGGTGAGATCATGGGCAAGTCCAGGCCCTGCTCGCGCGCGCAGTCGATGGCGATCTGATAGCCGGCATCGGCATGACGCATGACTCCGCTGCCCGGATCGTTCCACAGCACGCGCCGCACGCGGCGGCCGGCGGCCTCGGTGCCGTCGCACACGATCACCACACCGGCGTGCTGGGAGTAGCCCATGCCGACACCGCCGCCATGGTGTATCGACACCCAGGTTGCTCCACTCGCGGTGTTCAACAGCGCATTGAGCAAGGGCCAGTCCGACACGGCATCCGAGCCGTCCTGCATCGCTTCGGTTTCGCGATTGGGGCTCGCCACGGAGCCGGAATCCAAGTGATCGCGGCCGATGACGACGGGGGCGGACAACTCGCCGCTCGCGACCATCTGGTTGAAGGCGAGCCCCAGGCGATGGCGCTGGCCGAGACCGACCCAGCAGATACGCGCCGGCAATCCTTGAAATTGAATCCGCGAGCGCGCCATGTCGAGCCAGCGATGCAGATGCGGATCATCCGGAATCAATTCCCGGACCTTCGCGTCGGTCTTGTAAATATCCTCGGGATCCCCGGACAGCGCCGCCCAGCGGAACGGTCCGATGCCGCGGCAGAACAGCGGGCGGATGTACTCCGGTACGAAACCGGGTATGTCGAAGGCGCGCGCGATGCCCGCGTCGAAGGCGACCTGGCGAATGTTGTTGCCGTAGTCGAACACCGGCAGCCCCATGGCCTTGAAGCGCAGCAGGTACTCGACGTGCTTCGCCAGGGAGCGTGTGGCCGCGGCGCTGGTGCCCTTCGGATCGCTGTGGCGCCGCTCGTCCCATTGCTGCACGGTCCACCCTTGAGGCAGATAGCCGTTGACCATGTCATGCGCCGACGTTTGGTCGGTCAGCGCATCGGGCTTGATGCCGCGTGCGAGCAGCTCCTCCAGCACGTCCACGATATTGCCGAGCAGCGCGACCGAGATGGGCTTGGCATTTTTCCCGGCGGCGTCGAGCAGCGCGAGCGCCTCGTCGAGCGAGTGCGCCTGCGCGTCGACATAGCGGGTTTGCAGCCGCTTGGCGATGCGGCTCGCGCGGCATTCGACCGCCAGCATGCTCATGTTGGCCATGGTCGCGGCCAGCGGCTGCGCGCCGCCCATGCCGCCCAAGCCGGCGGTCAAAATCCATTTTCCCACTAGCGCGTTGCCGAAATGGCGGCGGCCCATTTCGGCGAAGGTCTCGTAAGTCCCCTGCACGATGCCTTGGCTGCCGATGTAGATCCAGGAGCCGGCGGTCATTTGCCCGTACATGGCGAGCCCTTTGCGATCGAGCTCATGGAAGTGCTCCCAAGTGGCCCAGTGCGGCACCAGGTTGGAATTGGCGATGAGCACGCGCGGCGCGTCCGGGTGAGTCGGGAACACGCCGACCGGCTTGCCGGACTGCACCAGCAAGGTCTCCTCCTCGGTCAAGCGCTTCAGCGTCTCGACGATGCGGTCGTAGCAGTTCCAGTCGCGCGCGGCGCGCCCGATGCCGCCGTACACCACGAGTTCGCCGGGGTTCTCCGCGACTTCCGGATCGAGATTGTTCATCAGCATGCGCAGCGGCGCTTCGGTCATCCAGGAGCGGGCGCTCAGGGCGCTGCCGCGCGCTGCGCGGATGATGCGGGGCTTCAAGGGGGCGAGCATGGCTAAATCCTCTAGGGCGGAATTAAGGGCGGAAACGCCCCGACATTTCGTAGCGGGAACCGGGATAGTATAAGCGCGCCACGGAGGCGATCTGCCCCGCGGTCCAGGTGCGGCGGATCACCAACAGACAGGGTTCGTCGCGCTTCATGGCCAAGAGCTTGCGGGTGCGCTCGTCGGGCATCGCCGCGCGCAGCAGATGCTCGGCTTCCTGCAGTGGCGCGACGCCGACCAGATAGTCATGCGGCGTGGTGCGGCTGAAGTCCACCTTGAGGTAGTCGGGCGCCAGCGTCGGCAGCACGTAGCGCTCTTCGAGCTGCATGGGGCGATCGTTCTCGAAATGCACGATCACCGAGCAATACAATTCGCTGCGGGGCGCGACGCCGAAATCCTCGGCGAGGTCGGCAGGCGCGCGAATTCGCTCCAGCGACACGGTCTCCGCGCGATACACGTGGCCGCGCTCGCGGATCTCATCGGCGATGCTGCGTATCTCGAGCGGGTGGGCGCGCGCGTGGCGATCCGCGACGAAACTGCCCACACCGGCAATGCGCACCAAAATCCCTTCGTCGCGCAATTCCTTGAGCGCCCGATTGGCCGTCATGCGCGACACGCCGAACGATTTCACCAGCTCGTTCTCGGACGGCACGCGGCTCGCGGCGGCCCACTTGCCCGAGCCGATGTGCTCCAAAATATGCCGCTTTACTTTTAAATAGAGCGGCTGCAGCGCGCTGGATGACTTGCCCATGGCGGCAGTCTATGCTGTATAGACAAGTACAGTCAACCACGTTGGGCCGCGTCGGGCGGCGGGATCTATACCGGCGCCGCGAGCTTGGCCATCAGCTCGAGAAACCGGCCCTGCAGGGGCTCCTCGGCGCGGTGTTGCCGGCCTTCGACAACCCATCGTCCGGCCACCATGACATCGCGGATCGCGGCGCTGCCGCCGGCGAACAGCAGATGGTCGAGAGCGGTCGCAGCGGCGGCCCCCGCCATGCTCGGATGCGAGGCATCGAGCACCAGCCAATCGGCGCGACGGCCGACGGCCAGCGTTCCGGCCGGCTGGCCGATCGCGGATGCGCCGTGCTCCGCCGCCTCTCGCCACAAGCGGGTCGCCACGTGCGGCTCGCTTTTGTCGGCAAGCACGCCGCGGCGCCGTTTGCGCAGCCGCTGCTGGTACTCCATCCAGCGCAGTTCCTCGGCCGGGCACACGGTGGCTTGACTGTCGGAGCCGATGCACACGCGACCACCCAATTTCAGGAACCGGGCGGCGTCGAATAAGCCGTCGCCCAGATTCGCCTCGGTGCTGATCGAGACGCACACGGCGGCGGTGGCCGCGGCGATGCCCGCAAGCTCCGCCGCGGTGGCGTGCGTCGCGTGCACCAGGCACCAGTGCCGGTCGATCAACCCGGTGTCGAGCAGCAGTTCGATCGGCCGCCGGCCGGTGTAGCGCTTGCAGGCCTCGACCTCCTTGATTTGCTCGGCGACATGGATGTGTATCGGCATGCCGGGATCGATGCGGCGCAAGCCGTGCATCGCCTCGCGCAAGCTCTCCAGCGGCACCGCGCGCAAGCTGTGAAACGCCGCGCCGGTGCGCCGCGTCGCGGAGACGGCGCGCCGCTCGGCGCCGCAGCGCTCCTCGATCGCATGCAAGAACCACTGGGTCTGCGCCGCGAAGCGCGCCTGCTCGGGCTTGAGCGGTTGCGCTCCGAAGTCGCTGCATTGGTAGAGCGTCGGCAGAAACGTCAAGCCGATGCCGGTGGCCTCCGCCGCGGCGCCGACGGCCTCCCACAGGCCGTTCGCTCCTGCATGGAGTTCGCCCCCGGGTTGGCGGTGCAGGTAATGAAATTCGGCCACCGAGGTGTAGCCGACTTTCAGCATTTCCACGAACAGCTGCGTTGCCAGCACTTGCAAGTCTTCGGGCGTGATCCGATTCGCCAACGCGTACATGGCGCAGCGCCAGCTCCAGAAGCTGTCGCGCGCCGACAGCCGGTACTCGGTATTGCCGGCCATGCCGCGCTGAAAGGCATGACTGTGCGCGTTCGGCATCCCGGGCACGACGAATCCGGCAACGCGTTGCGCATCGGGATGCGCCGCCGCTTCACCGGCGGGCAGGTCGATGCGGCTGATATGCCCGTCATCCGCCACGGTCACGAGCGCATCGCGCACCCAGCCCTGCGGCAGCAGTGCGGATTCCAAATGATACCGTCGCATCATTGACTATACCTGTATAGGCAGCCTAGCTTGCCGTATGATTCGACCCACAGCAAACCATCGGGTGCGGCGTGTCTATTAACGAGTGGGACCGGGTATGGATCGGCGCGGACATCGCCACGATGGTCGCGGGTGGCGAACCGTATGGCAAGCTGAAAAACGCCGCGCTCGCGGTAAAGGGCGAGCGCATCGCCTGGATCGGCCCGGCCGCCGAGGCCCGGAGCAGAGCAGTCGCCAGGGATATTCCGATCGAGGATTGCCGGGGGCGGTGGATGACGCCGGGGCTGATTGATTGCCATACGCATCTCATATACGGCGGCGATCGGGTGCAGGAATTCGAAAAACGGTTGTGCGGCGTGTCGTACGAGGACATCTCGCGCGCGGGCGGCGGCATTCAATCGACCGTCAATGCCACCCGCGCCATGAGCTTGGCCTCGCTCTCGGACTCTGCCTCGGTTCGTGCGCGCCGGTTGATGTCCGAGGGAGTGACCACCATCGAAGTGAAGTCCGGCTATGGACTCGAACTCGCCACCGAGCGGCGCATGCTCGAGGCCGCGCGGGCGCTCGAGCGCGATCTGCCGGTGTCGATCAAGACGACCTATCTCGGATTGCACGCGCTGCCCACGGAATTTCGTGAGTCCCGGCGGGAGTACGTACATCAAGCGAGCGGCCCGTGGCTCGAGCAGCTCGCCGGCGCTGGCTTGGTGGACGCGGTCGACGCGTTCTGCGAGAACATCGCCTTCTCGCTCGCGGAGACCGAACAATTCCTGCGCGCGGCTGCGAACTTGGGGGTGCCCGCGCACCTGCACGCGGGGCAGTTGAGCGACATGGGAGCGGCCGAATTGGCGGCCCAATACGCCGCGCTGTCCGCCGATCACCTCGAGTACTTGAGCGCGCGCGGCGCGCATGCGCTCGGCGCCGCGGGCACGGTCGCGGTATTGCTGCCGGGCGCCTATTTCACCTTGCGCCAGACCACTCCGCCGCCGGTGCCGCTCTTGCGTGAGGCCGGCGTGCGGATGGCGGTCGCCACCGACTGTAATCCCGGGACCTCGCCCTGCACCTCGCTCCTGCTCATGCTCAACATGGCCTGCACGCTGTTTGGCCTCACGCCCGAAGAGTCGCTTTGTGGCGCGACCCGGCATGCCGCGCGGGCCGTGGCGCTGCCGGAAGAGATCGGCACGCTCGCCGTGGGAAAGCGCGCCGATTTTGCGCTGTGGGACATCGGGCGGCCCGCCGAACTTTGCTACGCGCTCGGCGCAAATCCCTGCACGGGTGTGGTGTATCGCGGCAGGCCGCGGGCGTAGGCCACGAGGCCCGTGACGCGCTTGGAATTTGAACTCGCGGCCACTGCGCCCAGAACGCGTGCCAGCTGGACTTGCACGCTGCTGTCCTCATCGGATTGCGGGTACTTCGAGCCTATCACTCGCCAGAGCCGGCAGCGCCGGTGCGCGGCACGCCGCCGCCACCCAGGGGGCCCACCCCCAGTCCGCCCGCTGCCAACCCAGCCGCCGGGGGCTGGCGACGCGTTTCGGCGGCATCCAGTACGGCACCAACTTCTGCACCCAACCGTATTTTCTCTCCCCGCCGTTGCCGACCTTGAAGGGCGAGGCGGCGTTGCTTTCCACGGTGCAGCTTTACGTGAGGCGTGCTCAAGAGTACCGAGCGAGTTCCGCCGGGGCCCTGCAGGTGCCGGCGGTGCCGGTGGCCCTCACGGTGTACGGGCTCATTCCCGCCCTGCAAAATGCCGTCCCCGGCCCGCCCCTACACCGACTCCATAACGGCCACCGTCACGTTATAGTGGCTGACTTGACACTCGGACGGCCGGTTCCTACAATCGCCGGCCTTTGTCGCTGGGCGCGCGCGCGGCTGACTTGACGGTTTTTGGCATCAAACGGGCCGGCTTTCCGCTCTGGCTCTCAAAAAGGCATTTATGGCGACGACGACCCAGCTGATTCGCACCGGCCGCAATGAGCCTGCCTGGAAGTCCAAGGTTCCGGCTCTGGCCGCATCGCCGCAGAAGCGCGGCGTGTGCACGCGCGTGTACACCACCACGCCGAAGAAGCCGAATTCCGCGCTGCGCAAGGTATGCCGAGTGCGCCTGACCAACGGCTACGAGGTATCGAGCTACATCGGCGGCGAAGGCCACAATTTGCAGGAGCACTCGGTGGTGTTGATCCGCGGGGGCCGCGTCAAGGACCTGCCCGGTGTGCGCTATCACACGATTCGCGGGGCGCTCGACTGCGCCGGCGTCGGCGACCGGCGGCAGGGGCGCTCCAAGTACGGCGCCAAACGTCCGAAGAAATGAGCCCCGAAGCAATAAGCCAAGGTTAAGGCAAGAAGGTTTCCCATGTCCCGCAGAGCAGCAGCCCCCCATCGCACCATCCTTCCGGACCCGAAGTTCGGGAACGATATGTTGGCCAAATTCATCAATATGGTGATGGAGCGCGGCAAGAAGTCGGTCGCCGAAAAGATCGTTTACGGTGCGATTGACCGCATCGGCGACAAGACCGGCCGCGGCGGCGGCGATGCGATCGCCTTGCTGCAGCAGGCGCTCGACAATGTGAAGCCGGTGGTCGAGGTCAAGTCGCGCCGCGTCGGTGGCGCCACCTATCAAGTGCCCGTCGAAGTGCGCGCCAATCGCCGCCAGACGCTCGCCATGCGTTGGGTCATCGAGGCGGCGACCGACCGCAGCGAGAAATCGATGGCGCATCGCCTTGCCGCGGAACTGATGGAGGCCGCCGAGAACCGCGGCGCGGCCGTGCGCAAGCGCGAAGATACCCACCGCATGGCCGAGGCCAACAAGGCGTTCGCGCACTACCGCTGGTAGGGCGCCGCCGGCTGGTTTTGAGCCGTTTCGGCCCTATATAGGGTTTATCAGGCGGGGTCGCTTCGACCCCGCCGACAGGTGCGCAAAGCGCTCGGTAATACGGGGTCGCTTCGACCCCGTTGAATTCGGCGCGAAGCGCCTGGAAATTCTGGAACATATGGCACGTACGACACCCATAGAGCGATACCGCAACATCGGTATCTCTGCGCACATCGACGCGGGGAAGACCACCGCGACCGAGCGCATCCTGTTCTATACGGGCGTTTCGCATAAAATAGGCGAAGTGCATGACGGCGCGGCGGTCATGGATTACATGGAACAGGAGCAGGAACGCGGCATCACCATCACCGCGGCGGCGACCACCTGCTTCTGGAAGGGAATGGACAAGAGCTTTCCCGAACACCGCATCAACATCATCGATACGCCCGGACACGTCGATTTCACCATCGAAGTGGAGCGCAGCCTGCGGGTGTTGGACTCGGCGATAGCCGTGTACTGCGCCGTGTCGGGAGTGCAACCGCAGTCCGAAACGGTGTGGCGGCAAATGAACAAGTACGGCGTGCCGCGCATTGCGTTCGTCAACAAGATGGACCGCGCCGGAGCGAATTTCCTGCGCTGCGTCGAGCAAATCAAGACGCGTCTGCGCGGCAATCCGGTGCCCATTCAAATGCCGATCGGCGCCGAGGACGGCTTCGTCGGCGTGGTCGACCTCGTCAAGAGGAAGTCCATCTGGTGGGACGAAGAGACACAGGGCATGAAATTCGAATACCGCGACATCCCCGCCGCCATGCGCGAGGAATGCGAAGTATGGCGCGGCAAAATGATCGAGGCGGCCGCCGAAGGCGATGAGCAACTGCTCAACGAGTATCTGGAGAGCGGCACCTTGAGCGATGCGCAGATCAAGCACGGTCTGCGTGCCCGCGCGCTGAAGAACCAAATATGCCTCGTGACCTGCGGTTCGGCGTTCAAGAACAAGGGCGTGCAGGCGGTGCTCGATGCCGTCGTCGAGTACATGCCGTCGCCCGTCGACGTCCCCCCCGTCAAGGGCCAGAGCGATCGCGGCGAGCCCATGACGCGCCAGGCCGACGATGCGCAGCCGTTTTCCGCCCTGGCATTCAAGATATTGAATGATCCGTTCGTCGGCAACCTGACGTTCTTCCGCGTCTATTCCGGTACGCTCAATTCCGGCGATCAGGTGTTCGTGCCGAACAAGAACCGCAACGAGCGCATCGGCCGGCTGCTGCAAATGCACGCGAGCGAACGCTCGGAGATCAAGGAAGTGCGCGCCGGCGACATCGCCGCGGCCGTGGGCCTTAAGGATGTGACCACCGGCGATACCCTGTCGAATCCGGCGAAAGTCATCATTCTGGAGAAAATGGAGTTTCCGGAGCCGGTGATCTCGGTCGCCGTCGAGCCGAAGACCAAGGTCGATCAGGAGAAGATGGGCCTCGCACTGCAGCGTCTGGCCAAGGAAGACCCGTCGTTTCGCGTGCATACGGACCAGGAGTCCGGGCAGACCATCATTTCCGGCATGGGCGAGCTGCACCTGGAAATCATCGTCGACCGCATGAAGCGGGAATTCAAGGTCGAGGCCAATGTCGGCAAACCGCAGGTCGCCTACCGCGAGACCATTCGCGGCAGCGTCGAATCGGAAGGCAAATTCGTGCGCCAGTCCGGCGGCCGCGGCCAATACGGCCATGTGTGGCTGAAAATCGAGCCGCAGCCCTCAGGCAAAGGCTATGAATTCGTGAACGGCATCGTCGGCGGCGCAGTACCCCGCGAATTCATTCCTGCCGTGGACAAGGGCATTCAGGAGGCCGTGCAAACCGGTGTGATCGCCGGCTATCCGATCGTCGACGTCAAGGTGACGATTTTCGACGGCTCCTATCACGATGTCGATTCGAACGAAATGGCGTTCAAGATCGCGGGCTCGATGGGCTTCAAGGAAGGCTTTCGCAAGGCCAAGCCGGTGTTGCTCGAGCCGATCATGAAGGTCGAAGTGGTGACGCCGGAGGACTACTACGGCGACATCGTCGGCGACCTGAATCGCCGCCGCGGCCAGATCATCGGTATGGAGGATTCTCCGTCCGGCAAAGTGGTCACCGCGGAAGTGCCGCTCGCCGAGATGTTTCAATATTCGACCGCAATGCGCTCCATGAGTCAGGGTCGCGCGAATTACACGATGGAATTCGCGAAGTACATGGAAGTGCCCAGTAATGTCGCCGATGCGGTCATGAAGAAAGCGTCTTAAGGTCAGCGTAACTCCAACTGTTTTCATCTATTTGGGAGAGGTGAGCCGTGTCGAAGGGGAAGTTTGAGCGAACGAAGCCGCACGTGAACGTGGGGACGATAGGGCACGTGGACCATGGGAAGACGACCTTGACGGCGGCGTTGACGAAGGTGATGGCGGAGAGGTTTGGGGGGAGTTCAAGGCCTACGACCAGATTGACAAGGCTCCGGAGGAGCGGGCGCGCGGGATCACGATTGCGACGGCGCACGTGGAGTATCAGAGCGAGAAGCGCCACTACGCGCACGTGGACTGTCCGGGGCACGCGGACTACGTGAAGAACATGATCACGGGAGCGGCGCAGATGGACGGGGCGATCCTGGTGGTGTCGGCGGCGGACGGCCCGATGCCGCAGACGCGGGAGCACATTTTGCTGGCCCGCCAGGTCGGGGTGCCCTACATCGTGGTGTATTTGAACAAAGCGGACATGGTGGACGATGCGGAGCTTTTGGAGCTGGTGGAGCTGGAGGTACGCGACCTGCTCAGCTTGTACAAGTTTCCCGGGGACAAGACCCCGATCATCACCGGCTCGGCGTTGAAGGCGCTCGAGGGGGACACGAGCGAGATCGGGGTGCCCTCGGTATTGAAGCTGGTGCAGGCGCTTGATGACTACATTCCGGTGCCGAAGAGGGCGGTGGAAGGGGCGTTTTTGATGCCGGTGGAGGATGTATTTTCGATAGCGGGCCGCGGCACGGTGGTGACGGGGCGGATCGAGCGCGGGGTGGTGAAGGTGAACGACGAGGTGGAGATTGTGGGGATCCGTGCGACGCAGAAGACGACGTGCACGGGGGTGGAGATGTTTCGCAAGCTGCTCGATGAGGGGCAGGCGGGGGACAACGTGGGGGTGTTGCTGAGGGGCACGAAGCGCGAGGAAGTGGAGCGCGGGCAGGTGTTGTGCAAGCCCGGGAGCATCAATCCGCACACGAAGTTTGAGGCCGAGGTGTACGTGCTGACCAAGGAGGAAGGGGGGCGGCACACGCCGTTTTTCAAGGGGTACCGGCCGCAGTTTTACTTTCGCACGACCGATGTGACGGGGGCGGTGGAGTTGCCGGAGGGCACCGAGATGGTGATGCCGGGGGACAACATCAAGATTGTGGTGGAGCTGATCGCGCCGATTGCGATGGAGCAGGGGCTGCGCTTTGCGATCCGCGAGGGTGGCAAGACGGTCGGCGCCGGCGTCGTCGCGAAAGTAATCGCATGAAAGTTGTTTTTATTCATGCTCGCGCAGCGAGCCTAAGGAACGGGACCGCTTCGGCCCCGTAGATTTTGCGCGAAGCGCATAGGAAGTTAAATAATATGGCTAACCAGAACATACGCATCCGCCTGAAGGCGTTCGATCATCGATTGATCGACAAGTCGGCTCGCGAAATCGTCGATACGGCGAAGCGCACGGGCGCCACGGTCAAGGGCCCGGTGCCGTTGCCCATCAAAATGGAGCGCTTCACCGTG
Organism: uncultured Gammaproteobacteria bacterium; assembly: GCA_963813755.1. GTDB lineage: Bacteria > Pseudomonadota > Gammaproteobacteria > Steroidobacterales > Steroidobacteraceae > Bog-1198. The sequence continues at coordinate 177,855 of CAWEZY010000011.1, forward strand.
CTGGTTGCGCCGCATGGCGACAAGGACGCGCGTGACCAATACGAGATTCGCACGCACAAGCGCCTGATGGATATCCTGAATCCCACCGACAAGACCGTCGATGCGCTCATGAAGCTCGAATTGCCCGCAGGCGTCGACGTCCAGATCAAGCTGAACTGAAGCCTTATCGGACGGGGCCGCATCGGCCCCGTTGAACCCGGCGCGCGAGCGCCTGGGAAGCAGAACTTGAACCCAGGGCGGCTTCAGGTATACTCCGCCGTCCATTTTAGAGGTCGGAGCGCGTGGGTACCGACGCCAGCTATCCAAGGGCTATCCCCCAAACGGGGTGAACCCAAGGGTACTGGGGTCTCGAGTAACCAAACCGCCGGCTGATTGCAACGATCGCGGGGCCAATCGTAGCTCTCGCGCTGTGAGGATTGACAATGACCATAGGTCTGGTTGGCCGCAAGTGCGGCATGACCCGCGTATTCACCGACGCCGGTGTGACCGTGCCCGTGACGGTCGTCGAGGCGTTGCCGAATCGCATTTCACAAGTCAAGACCGACAAAATCGACGGCTATCGCGCGGTGCAGGTCACTATAGGCAGCCGCCGGCCATCTCGCGTGTCGAAAGCGCTCGCCGGGCACTTCGCCAAAGCAAATGTCGCCGCCGGCCATACCTCCCGGGAATTCCGTCTGAACAAGGGCGAAGGCGATGCGCTCGCGGCGGGCGGCGAGTTGAAAGTCGACATGTTCACGGTCGGCCAGATCGTCCAAGTGACCGGCACCACCCTGGGCAAGGGCTTCGCCGGCACCATGAAGCGGCACAATTTCGCGGGCGGCATGAAGACGCACGGTAACTCGCTCTCGCACCGGGCACCGGGCTCGATCGGGCAGCGGCAGACGCCGGGCCGCGTATTCAAGGGCAAGCGGATGTCGGGCCACATGGGCGTGCGCAACCGCACCATCGAGAATCTGCGCGTCGTGGAAGTCGATGTGGGTCGCAACCTGCTGCTGATCAGCGGTGCGCTGCCGGGCTCCGAAGGGGGCCGCGTGATCGTGCGGCCGTCCCTCAAGGCGGCTTCTCAGACCCGGCGCCTGCGCCTCGCGCCGAACAAGGCACCGGTTGCCGCGAAGGGCGCTCCGGCCCCGAAGGGCGCCAAGGCCGACGCCAAAGCCGAAAAGAAATAGCTGACTAAGAAGTAACCGCCATGAAGCTCCAGTTAATGAATGCAGCCGCCTCGAGCGAGATCCAATTGTCGGATGCCGCCTTCGGCCGCGCGTACAACGAAGCGCTCGTGCATCAGGTCGTTACCGCCTACATGGCCGGTGGGCGCGCCGGCACCAAGGCGCAGAAATCCCGGGCCGAAGTGCGCGGCGGCGGCAAGAAGCCCTGGAGCCAGAAGGGCACCGGCCAGGCGCGCGTCGGTTCGATACGCAGCCCCATTTGGGTGGGCGGCGGCCGGGCGTTCGCGGCGCGGCCGCGCGATTTCTCGCAGAAGGTCAATCGCAAGATGTATCGCGCCGCGATGCAATCGATCGTCTCCGAGTTGGTGCGCCAAGGCCGGCTGGTGGCCGTCGAGTCGCTCGAGCTCGATGCGCCGAAGACCAAATTGTTGATCGGCAAGCTCGCCGGCCTCGGGCTGACCCGCGCGCTAATCCTGGTCGAGGCCTATGAAGAGAAGCTGTTCCTGGCGGCGCGCAATGTTCCCCACGTCGAGGTGATTCCGGTTGCCTCGCTCGATCCCTTGAGCCTGATCAAACACGACAAAGTGCTGGCCACGGTCGGCGCCTTGAAGTTGCTCGAACAGCGTCTCGGAGGCGCGAATGAATAAGGAACGATTGATGACCGTGCTGATTCAGCCGCACGTATCGGAAAAGGCGGCTAACGTCACCGAGAAGGGGAATCAATACGTGTTTCGGGTGCGGGACGATGCGTCCAAGTCCGAAGTCAGGCAGGCGGTGGAATTGATGTTCGAGGTCAAAGTCGAAGGCGTCAATCTGCTGAACAGGCCGGGCAAGACCCGCCGCTTCAAGAATGTGGCCGGGAAGCGCAGCGGCTACAAGAAGGCTTACGTACGTTTGCAAACCGGCCAGTCAATCGACTTCACCGGTTCGCCTCGTTGAGGATTTAGGGCCATGGCACTCATTAAAATGAAGCCGACTTCCCCGGGCACGCGCTTCGTGGTGAAGATCGACCGCTCGCACCTGCACAAGGGCGGGCCGCTCGAGTCGCTGACGACCAAGAAGAATCGCAGCGGTGCGCGCAATCACTCCGGGCGCCAAACCACGCGCCATATCGGCGGCGGCCACAAGCAGCGGTACCGCATCGTCGACTTCAAGCGCGATAAGGACGGCATTCCGGGCGTGGTCGAGCGCCTCGAATACGATCCGAACCGCACATCCCATCTCGCGCTGGTGCTCTACAAGGACGGCGAGCGCCGTTACATCCTCGCGCCGAAAGGCGTAACGGCCGGCGACGAGATCCGCTCTGGAGCCGATGCGCCGATCAAGGCCGGCAACGCACTGCCGCTGCGGCACATCCCGGTGGGCAGCACCGTGCACAACATCGAGCTCAAGGTCGGTAAGGGCGGCCAATTGGCGCGCAGCGCCGGTGGCTCGGCCCAATTCGCGGCGCGCGAGGGTTTGTACGCCAGCGTGCGCTTGAAGTCGGGCGAAACGCGCAAGGTCCACGTCGACTGCCGCGCCACCATCGGCGAGGTGGGCAACGATGAGCACAATCTGCGCGTTTTCGGCAAGGCCGGAGCGGTGCGCTGGCTCGGCGTGCGCCCCACCGTGCGCGGCGTCGTGATGAACCCGGTCGATCACCCGCATGGCGGCGGCGAAGGCAAGTCCGGCCAGGGAAATCCGCATCCCGTCAGCCCGTGGGGCCTGCAGACCAAGGGTAAGAAGACGCGTCACAACAAGCGCACGGACGGCATGATCGTCCAGCGGCGCAAGAACAAACGACTCTCCTAGGAGATACTTAAGTGCCTCGTTCGCTCAAGAAAGGCCCGTTCGTCGATCTGCACCTGGCCGAGAAGGTGCAGACCGCGAGTCAGAAGAATGATCGGCGTCCGATCAAGACGTGGTCGCGTCGTTCGATGGTCATTCCCGACATGGTGGGCTTGACCATCGCCGTGCACAACGGCCGTTTGCACGTGCCGGTGCTGGTATCGGAGAACATGGTCGGCCACAAACTCGGCGAATTCGCCCCGACGCGCACCTTCAAGGCGCATTCGGGCGACAAGAAAGTGTCGGCGGCGGAGTAAGTCATGCAGACCAAAGCTGTATTGAGGTACGCGCGCATTTCGCCGCAGAAATGCCGGCTGGTGGTCGACACGATTCGCGGCAAGTCCGCGACGCTCGCGGTGAGCACCTTGAAGTTCATGCCGAAGAAGGGCGCCAAGATCGTGTTGAAGGTATTGGATTCGGCGATTGCGAATGCCTACAACAATTTCAACGCCGACGTCGATGATCTGAAGGTGACGCGGGTCGAGGTCGATCCGGCGCCGATGCTCAAGCGCTTTCACGCGCGCGCCAAGGGGCGCGGCGTGCGTATCGCCAAGCGCAACAGTCATATCCTGGTTCAAGTGTCCGACGGCAAGCGAGAGCCCCAGTAGGTAATCAAGTATGGGTCAGAAAGTTAATCCGATTGGCATTCGTCTCGGCATCACGCGCGACTGGACGTCGAAATGGTATGCCGGCACCAAGTCGTTCGCCTCGAACATCCACACCGATCACCTGGTGCGGCAGTATTTGAGCAAGAAGCTCGCCGATGCGTCGGTAAGCCGCATTCACATCGAGCGCGCCGCGCGCCGGGCCAACATTACGATTCATACGGCGCGGCCGGGGATCGTGATCGGCAAGAAGGGCGAGGACATCGAGAAGCTGCGCACCGCGGTCGCCAAGATCCTGGGCATGACCATGCAGGACGTGCGGCTCAACATCGCCGAGATACGCAAGCCCGAGCTCGACGCCAAGTTGGTCGCCGAGGGCATATCGCAGCAGCTCGAGAAGCGCGTGATGTTCCGTCGCGCCATGAAGCGCGCGGTCACCAACACCATGCGCTCCGGCGCGTTGGGCATCAAGGTGCGCATTTCGGGCCGCTTGAACGGATCGGAAATCGCCCGCACCGAAAGCAACCGCGAGGGACGCGTGCCGCTGCACACATTCCGCGCCGACATCGATTACGGGCTCGCGGAAGCGCAGACCACATACGGGGTGATCGGCATCAAGGTTTGGATATTCAAGGGCGAGGTGTTCGACAAGCAGGAAGTCGAGGGGTTGGACGCCGAGAGCGAGGCGGCAGCCGCGGCGGCGGGCCCCAAGCCGGCCGAGCCTGCGGCGCCTGCGCAAAGCTCAATTTAGGCAATCACACATGATGCAGCCGAAGCGGACCAAATTCCGCAAACAGTTCAAGGGCAGGATCGCGGGCAGCGCGCAGCGCGGCAATTTCGTGGCATTCGGCGAGTACGGCCTCAAAGCGACCGACCGCTGCCGCATGACCGCCCGCGAAATCGAGGCGGCGCGGCGCGCGATTTCGCGCTACGTGAAGCGCGGTGGCCGCATCTGGATCCGGGTGTTCCCGGACGTGCCGATCACGCAGAAGCCCCTCGAGGTCCGCATGGGCAGCGGCAAGGGCAACGTGGAGTATTGGGTCGCCCGGGTGCTGCCCGGCAAGGTGCTGTTCGAGATCGAGGGCATGAGCGAGGAAATCGCGCGGGAGGCGTTCCGACTCGCCTCCGCCAAGCTGTCGGTGTCGACGGCGTTCGTCAAACGCCAAATTCGAGCATGAGGGTGCGCACATGAAGGCAAAAGATTTGCGCGAGCGAGCGCCCAAGGTCCTCGGCGAGGATCTGCTCAAGCTGCGCCGCGAACAGTTCAATTTGCGCATGGCGCGCGCCACCGGTCAGGCCGCAAAGCCCGATCAATTTGCGAAAGTGCGCAAGAACATTGCGCGGGTGAAGACGGTGCTTGCGCAGAACGGCGCACGCGGAGGTAAGGTTTGATGTCGACGACACCACAAGCCGCTGTACAGGAGTCCGGCGCGGGTCCGTCCGAAGCGCGAACTACCGGCCAGCGATTGCTCACCGGCAAGGTCGTCAGCAACAAAATGGACAAGACCATCGCCGTGTCCGTCGAGCGTCTGGTCAAGCACCCGACCTACGGCAAGTACATTCGCCGCACCACCAAGCTCCTTGCGCACGACGCGAACAACGAGTGCCAGGAGGGCGACATGGTCGCGATCAAGCCGTGCCGGCCGATGTCGCGCCGCAAGTCGTGGATGCTGGTGCGCGTCGTCGAACGGGCGCGGCCGGAGTGAAAGAGATAGACCCATGATCCAGCTTCGAACCATGCTCAATGTGGCCGATAACAGCGGCGCCAAGCGATTGATGTGCATCAAGGTGCTCGGCGGCTCGAAGCGCCGCTATGCCGCCGTCGGCGACGTCATCAAGGTGAGCGTCAAGGACGCGATTCCGCGCGGCAAGGTGAAGAAGGGCGAAGTGTACGACGCGGTCGTCGTGCGCACGCGCAGCGGCGTGCGTCGCTCGGACGGATCGTTGATTCGCTTCGACACCAACGCAGCGGTGCTGCTCACGAATAAGCTCGAGCCGATCGGCACTCGTATTTTCGGGCCGGTAACGCGCGAGCTGCGGAACGTGCGGTTCATGAAGATTATTTCGCTCGCGCCCGAGGTACTGTGAAACGGCCATGAAAAAGATACGCAAAGGCGACACGGTGATTCTGATCGCCGGTCGAGACAAGGGGCGGCGCGGCGCCGTCATCGAAGTGCTGGCCGAGGATCGCGTGCGGGTCGAGGGACTAAACATGTCCAAGAAGCACCAGCGGCCGAATCCGCAGATGGGCGTTCAGGGCGGCATCATCGAGCGCGAAGCGCCTGTGCACGTGTCGAATGTGCAGATCGTGAATCCTGCTACGCAAAAAGGCGACCGCGTGGGTTTCAAGTCGCTCGAGGACGGGCGCAAGGTGCGCGTGTTCAAGTCGAACAAAGAAATGATCGACTCCAGATAAGCGAGTGAAACGATATGGCTAGACTGCAAAAGATTTATCGCGAGAAGATCGTGCCGGAGCTCAAGCAGAGTTTGGGGCTGAAGAACACGATGCAGGTTCCGCGCATCGTCAAGATCACGGTCAACATGGGCGTGGGCGAGGCCGTGGCCGACAAGAAGGTTATGGACGCCGCGACCGCCGACATGGCCAAGATTACCGGTCAGAAGCCGGCCGTGACCAAGGCGAAGAAGTCGGTGGCCACCTTCAAAGTGCGCGACGGGCAGGCGATCGGTTGCAAGGTGACCTTGCGCGGCGCGCGCATGTACGAATTCCTGGACCGGCTGGTGAACATCGCGATTCCGCGCATTCGCGATTTTCGCGGCATCAGCACCCGGTCTTTCGACGGCCGCGGCAATTACAGCCTGGGCGTCAAGGAACAGATCATTTTTCCGGAAATTCAGTACGACCAGATCGATCAAATTCGTGGCATGGATATCACCATCTCCACGTCGGCCGCGGACGACAAGCATGGACGCGCGCTGCTGGAAGCCTTCAATTTTCCGTTTCGCAAGTAGGGTAATAGCCGATGGCCAAGACGAACATGCTCATGCGCGAGAAGCGCCGCCTCAAGGTAGCCAAGAAATACGCTGCCCGACGCGCCGGACTCAAGGAGCTGATCCGCGACCCGAAGACCGGGCCGGAGGAGCGCGCCGCCGCGCAGGTCGAGCTGCAGCAGCAGCCACGCGATGCGGCCGCATCGCGGCAGCGCAATCGTTGCGCCATTACCGGCCGGCCGCGCGGTGTTTACCGCAAGTTCGGTCTGGCGCGCACCAAGTTGCGCGAAGCCGCCAATCGCGGCGAGATTCCGGGTCTATCGAAGGCCAGCTGGTGAGGCGCGCACAATGAGCATGACTGATCCAATCGCCGATCTTCTGACCCGTATCCGCAACGCGCAATCCGCGGGCAAGCCCACGGTGGGGGTGGGTGCCTCGAAGCTGAAGCTCGCCATCCTCAAGGTATTGAAGGACGAGGGGTATATCGGCGCGTATGCCGTCGATACCAGCGGCGCGAAGCACACGGTGTCGATTGAATTGAAATATCACGACGGCCGGCCGGTCATCGACCGCATCGAACGCATCAGCCGTCCGGGGCTGCGCATCTATCGCGGCAAGGACGAATTGCCCAAGGTGCTAGGCGGCTTGGGAGTGGCGGTTGTCTCCACGCCGAAGGGCATCATGTCCGACGCGCAGGCGCGCGCCGCGGGCACGGGCGGCGAAGTGCTGTTCGTGGTCCAGTAGGGTTGTTCCCGCCGCCAAGGCGCCAATTTAGGATTTCGTTATGTCTCGAGTCGCAAAAATGCCGGTAGATCTGCCGCAGGGTGTGAGCGCCACGATCGGTGCGGACGCCGTCACCGTGAAGGGTTCGAAGGGTTCGCTCACACTCGCGCTCAAGAGCGGCATCAAGGTCGAGCTCAAGGACAAGCACCTGGCGGTGGAGGCCGAATCCGCGGCGGAAGGCTTGAACGCCATCGCGGGCGCCACTCGGGCGCACCTGGCGAACATGGTCACGGGCGTGACCAAGGGCTACGAGAAGAAGCTCGAGCTCGTCGGCGTCGGCTATCGCGCCGCGGTACAGGCCAAGAGCCTGACCTTGACGCTCGGTTACTCGCACCTGATCAATTACGCGATCCCCGACGGCGTGACGATCGAAACGCCGAGCCAGACGGAAATCATCGTCAGGGGCATCGATCGGCAGCGGGTCGGTCAGACGGCGGCCGAGATCCGCGGCTTCCGGCCGCCGGAGCCGTACAAGGGCAAGGGCGTGAAGTATTCGGACGAGAAGATTTCGCTGAAAGAAGCGAAGAAGAAGTAAGGATATGAAGCTAGACAAACGAGATACCCGGCTGCGCCGCGCATTGCGGAGCCGCGTGAAGATCAAGGAGCTCGCGGCCATGCGCCTCTCGGTGCATCGTACGCCGCAGCACATCTATGCGCAGATCTTCGCGCCCGAGGGCGACAAGGTTCTGGTCGCCGCCTCGACCTTGCAAAAGGACGTGCGCGGCGCGCTGAAAACCACCGGCAACATCGAGGCCGCCAAGGCCGTCGGCCGCGCCATTGCGGAGCGCGCCAAGGCCAAGGGTATCGCCAAGGTCGCTTTCGATCGTTCCGGCTTCATGTATCACGGGCGCGTAAAAGCGCTGGCCGAGGCCGCACGCGAAGCGGGGCTCGAATTCTAACCGGAAGGCTGAGGGCACTATGGCGAGAGTAGAAAAACCGATGTCCGGCGACGACCTGCTGGAGAAGCTGGTTGCGGTCAACCGTGTCGCAAAGGTGGTCAAGGGCGGCAAACAGTTCGGCTTCACCGCGCTCACGGTGGTGGGCGACGGCGCCGGTCGTGTCGGCTTCGGCTATGGCAAGGCGCGCGAGGTTCCGGTGGCGATTTCCAAGGCGATGATGCAGGCGCGCAAGAGCTTGGTTACCGTATCGTTGAAGAACGATACGCTGTTCTACGCGGTCAAAGGACGGCATGGGACCACTCGCGTCTATATGCAGCCGGCGGCCGACGGCACCGGCGTGATCGCCGGCGGCGGCATGCGCGCGGTGTTTGAATGCGCCGGGGTGCGCAATGTGCTCGCCAAGAGCTACGGCTCCCGCAACCCCATCAATGTGGTGCGAGCCACCATGGACGCGCTCGGCAAGCTGCGCACGCCGGACGACATCGCGGCCAAGCGCGGCAAGACCGTCGCGGAAATTGTGGGCTAAGGACATGAGCGGCAAATCAATTAAAGTGACGTTGATCAAGAGCATGGCCGGCCAGCTGGCCGCCATCCGCAATTCCGCCCGCGGCTTAGGCCTGCGCCGGATCGGACATAGCGTGGTGGTCGCGGATACGCCGTCGAATCGCGGCATGGTGAACGCGGCGAGCCACATGCTCAAGGTCGAAGCGGCGGATTCGGCATCGGAGAAGAGAGTCTAATATGCGCTTAAACACCATCAAGCCTGGCGCCGGCTCCAAGCGGGAGCATTTGCGCGTAGGGCGGGGCGCCTCCGCCGGGCAGGGCAAAACCTGCGGCCGCGGAGTAAAGGGACAGCGCGCGCGCAAGAGCGGCTACCACAAGGTCGGATTCGAAGGCGGCCAGATGCCGCTGCAGCGGCGTTTGCCGAAGACGGGCTTTCGTTCAGCCATGAAGAACTCGCGCGCGGAACTCACGCTCGACGATTTGATGCGCGTCACCGGGGGCGAAGTCACCCTCGAGGGATTGATCGCCGCGAACCTGGTGCCGGAACAGACCAAGCTCGTGAAGATCATCCTATCGGGCGCCGTCACCAAGCCCTACGTGATCAAGGGCCCGGCTGTCACGGCAACCAAGGGCGCCAAGGGCGCCGTGGAATCCGCCGGCGGCCGCCTCGAGAATTAACGGACCCTTGTAAAATGGCCACTTCCAGCACCAACGCCGCCGCGGCGCTAGGAGACATGACCCGCTTCGCCGAGATGCGAAAGCGGCTGTGGTTCCTTTTGGGCGCGCTGGTCGTGTACCGGGTGGGCACGTTCGTTCCGGTGCCCGGCATCGATGCCGCGCGGTTTGCGGCTTTTTTTTCGACGCAACAGGGCACGCTGCTCGGCATATTCAACATGTTCTCCGGTGGAGCGCTGCAGCGATTCAGCATTTTCGCCCTCAATGTGATGCCCTACATCACCGCCTCGATCATCGTGCAAATGGCTTCGATGGTGTACCCGCCTTGGGCGCAGATCCGCAAGGATGGCGAGTCGGGGCGGCGTAAGTTGATGCAGTACACGCGCTACGGAACAGTGTTCCTCGCGGGTTTCCAGGGATTCGGCGCGGCCTTGGCGATTCAGAACTCCGGCGGCCACCTCGTCGCCAATCCGGGTCCGCAGTTTCTGTTCATTGCAACGCTGTCGATCACCACCGGCACCATATTCGTCATGTGGTTGGGCGAACAAATCACCGAGCGCGGCATCGGCAATGGCATCACCATGATCATCGTCGCGGGCATCGTCGCTGGACTGCCCCGCGCCATCGGCAATACGCTGGAAATGGTGCGATCCGGCGAGATGAATCCGCTGATCGTGCTGTTGATCCTCGTGGTCGTGGTGCTGGTCACGCTGTTCTGCGTTTTCGTCGAGCGCGCGCAGCGCAAGATTCAGGTGAACTACGCCAAGCGCCAAATGGGGCGGCGGATGATGCAGGGTCAAAGCACGCATCTGCCGTTCAAGTTGAACATGTCGGGCGTGATCCCGCCGATCTTCGCCTCCAGCTTGCTGGTGTTCCCGGCGACCATCGCGCAGTTCTTCGGCAACAGCCCCAACCCGAATCCGATCCAGCGTACCCTGCAGAAGATCGCGGCCATCCTCGGGTACGGCCAACCGCTGCACGTGTTGTTGTTCGCGGTCCTGATCATCGGCTTCGCATTCTTCTACGTGGCGTTGGTGTATGACGCGCGCGATACCGCCGAGAACCTAAAAAAGGCGGGCGCGTTCATTCCGGGCATCCGGCCGGGCCAGCAGACCGGGGAATACCTGGACAAGGTGCTGACCCGGCTGACCCTGTGGGGCGGCCTTTACATCATGGCGGTGTGCTTGCTGCCTGAAATCATTCGCATGGTGAACCCGAGCATTCCGTTCCAGTTTGGGGGCACCTCCTTGTTGATCATCGTGGTCGGCGTCATGGATTTCGTGGCCCAGACTCAGTCGCATTTGATGTCGCACCAATACGAGGGCCTGATGAAAAAGGCCAGTCTGCGGGGCATCGGGAGTAAGAAATGAAAGTTCGTCCGTCGGTCAAGAAGATCTGCAAGAACTGCAAAGTCGTGCGGCGTCGCGGCATTGTTTATATCATTTGTTCGTCGGATCCCCGGCACAAGCAGCGCCAGGGTTGAGCGCGCGAACGGGCGCCGACGACGGCTAGTGAATTGATCTTTAGAGATTTTTGGTATAGACTTGCGCGCTTTTTCGCGTGCGCTATTGTTGTCCGCGTAGGGGAGAAATAGATGGCGCGTATCGCCGGCATCAACATACCGATGAACAAGCACGTCGTCATCGGCTTGACCCACATTTTTGGCATCGGCAACCGCCGTGCGGCGCGCATTTGCGATGCAGCAGGGGTCAAGTACAGCGTCAAAGTGAAGGACTTGACGGACGCCGAAGTGGCTTCGCTGCGCTCGCAGGTGGCGAAGTTCGCGGTGGAAGGCGACCTGCGCCGCGAAGTGTCGATGAACATCAAGCGTCTGATGGATTTGGGCTGCTACCGCGGCATCCGTCATCGCAAGGGCTTGCCGATGCGCGGTCAGCGCACCCGCACCAATGCTCGAACCCGCAAGGGTCCGCGCAAGCAGGCCGTGAAAATGAACGCGCCTCCGGGCAAGGTCTAAGCCGTAGGGCATGGTTTTTAATCTTTGCTCGCGCAGCGAGCACGTTGTCATGCGCTTCGCGCAACTGCTAACGGGGCCGATGCGGCCCCGACCAAGGATGTAGGAAAGACTATACATGGCTGAACAGAAGCAAAATGCCGGGCAAAGCGCCGCGCAGGCCGGCAAGCCGGCGCGCAAGAAGGTACGCAAGAACGTACTGGATGCGATCGCGCACGTGCATGCCTCCTTCAACAACACCATCATCACGATCACCGACCGTCAGGGCAATACGCTGTCCTGGGCGACTTCGGGCGGCTGCGGTTTTCGCGGTTCGCGCAAATCGACCCCGTTCGCGGCTCAGGTGGCTGCCGAGCGGGCGGGCACCGCGGCGCAGGAGCATGGCGTGAAGAACGTCGAAGTCCGCGTCATGGGTCCGGGACCGGGGCGTGAATCCGCGGTGCGCGCGCTGAACGGCTGCGGTCTGAAGATAACCAACATTGAAGATGTGACGCCGATCCCCCATAACGGATGTCGCCCGCCGAAGAAGCGTCGCGTCTAGTTCGTGAGCCGCGTCTTTCGTCCGAAAGGTGAGATCAAGGGTTCCTAATGGCAAAGTATACTGGTCCGAAGTGCAAGCTCTCCCGCCGCGAAGGAACCGATTTGTTCCTGAAAAGCGGAGTGAAGCCGCTCGAATCGAAGTGCAAGCTCGAAGTTCCGCCCGGCGGCGTGAAAAGCGAACGCAAGCAGCGCCTGTCGGAGTACGGCCTGCAGCTGCGCGAGAAGCAAAAGCTGCGCCGTATGTACGGAGTGTTGGAGCGGCAATTCCGCAACTACTATCAAAAAGCCGCAGGCCGGCCGGGCGCGACCGGCGAAACGCTGCTGCAATTTTTGGAATGCCGGCTCGACAACGTGGTCTACCGGATGGGCTTCGCCGCGACTCGGGCCGAAGCACGCCAGCTGGTGAGCCACAAGGGCGTATCGGTGAACGACAAGCTGGTCAATATCGCCTCTTATCAGTGCAAGCCCGGCGATGTGATCAACTTGCGCGAGAAGGCCAAGAAGCAGACGCGCGTGCAGGCCGCTCTGACAATCGCGACCCAGGTCGGGCTACCGGATTGGGTCGAGGTGGACGACAAGAAGTTTTCCGGTGTTCTGAAATCGGTTCCCGATCGGCAGGAAATACTGCCGGACATCAACGAGAGCCTGGTCGTCGAGTTGTATTCCAAATAGGAATTGGCAAATAACGATTGGCAAGTAACGCGTCGCAGCCGGTGCTGCGAAGTATCCGCGGTCAGTTAACGAGGGTGTATCCATGCAGGGTTCGATCAACGAATTTTTGAAACCTCGAGTCGTCAAGGTCCAGCCGGTATCGCTGCGCCATGCGCGTATCGTGATTGAGCCGTTCGAACGAGGGTTCGGCCACACGCTGGGCAACGCCCTGCGCCGGGTGCTGCTGTCATCGTTGCCGGGTGCGGCGATAACCGAGATCGAGATCGAAGGAGTACTTCACGAGTACACGGCCATCGAAGGCGTGCAGGAGGACGTGGTCGATATACTGCTCAATCTCAAGGCGGTGGCGATTCGCCTGCACACCCGCGATGTCGCGGAAGTTCGCCTTCACAAAAAGGGTCCCGGACCGGTTCTGGCCGGTGACATTGCCGGTGACCACGATCTCGAGATCCTGAATCCCGAGCTGGTGATCGCCAATTTGACCAAAGCCGGCGAGCTGTCGATGTCGTTGAAGGTGGAGCGCGGGCGCGGCTACCGACCGGCGGCGCAGCGCATGGCGTTCGAGGAGCAAACCCGGGCGATCGGGCGGCTGCAGCTCGATGCCTCGTTCAGCCCGGTTCACAAGGTGACCTACAATGTGGAGAGTGCGCGCGTCGAACAGCGCACCGACCTCGATAAGCTGATTCTGGACATCGAGACCAACGGAACCATCGATCCGGAAGAGGCGATTCGACGCGCCGGCGGGATCCTCAAGGATCAGCTGTCGGTATTCGTGGATCTGCAGGGCCAGGACGAGTCGACCACCAAGGCGACCGAGACTCAGTTCGATCCGATATTGCTTCGACCGGTCGACGAACTCGAGCTCACGGTTCGCAGCGCGAATTGTTTGAAGGCCGAGAACATTCACTATATCGGGGATTTGGTGCAGCGAACCGAAGTGGAACTGTTGCGCACGCCGAATCTAGGGAAGAAATCGCTGACGGAAATCAAGGAAGTGCTGGAGAGCCACGGATTGACCCTCGGCATGCGAATCGACAACTGGCCGCCGCCGGGTTTGAAGCGCGATGAAGAGCGCGACGGCATTTGATCGGATCCCGGGCACTCAAACGGATCATTGACTCAGCAAGGCTTTAGAAATGCGTCACCGGCACAGCGGGCGTCAACTCTCGCGTAATTCTTCCCACCGCCACGCGCTGTTGCGCAACATGGCAACCTCGCTGCTGCGTCACGAGACGATCCGCACCACCGTACCTAAGGCCAAGGAATTGCGCCGGGTGGTCGAGCCGTTGATCACGCTCGCCAAGATCGATTCTGCGGCCAAGCGGCGACTGGCTTATTCGCGGTTGCGCGACGTGGCGGTCGTTGAAAAATTGTTTGTCGATCTCGGGCCGCGCTTCAAGGCGCGCGCCGGCGGTTATACGCGGATTCTCAAGATGGAACCGCGGCCCGGCGACTCTGCGGACATGGCTCTGATGCAGTTGGTCGAAGCGAGCAAGGTGGCGCGGACCTCGGACGACGCCGACGAGGCTAAGGGCGGCAAGGCTCCGAGGAAATCGAAAAAGGCTGCGGCCCCGGAACAGAAGCAAGAGAAGGCGGCGCCGAAGCGCCGCAAGGCCAAAGTCGCCGCTTAATCGCCGCCAAGCCCGCTAAGTCACGCGGCCAGCTTGGCAAACGCGTCACGGGTCATATTCTCGGGCGCCGCGGCCGTGGCGGCCACATTGTCCTCGATGCGGATGCCGCCGAACGGGCGCAGGGCGTCCGCCACCGACCAGTCGATGTGCTCGCGCCGCTTGTCCGCGTGCGCCGCGGCGAGCAGCGAATCGATAAAATAGATGCCGGGCTCGATGGTCACCACGACGCCGGGTTCGATCATGCGCGTGAGGCGCAAGTACGGGTGGCCTTCGGGGCGTTTTCGCTCGTGGCCCTGCAGGTCGCCCATGATCCCGCCGACATCATGCACCTGCAGTCCGAGCAGATGACCGATGCCGTGGGGGAAGAACACACTGGTAACTCCGAGTTCAAGAGCGGGCTGCCCCGGCAGTTTCGTCAAACCGATCCGCTGCAGCTCATCGCCCAACATGCGGTGCGCGGTCAGGTGAATTTCCCTGAAATCCCTCCCCGCCACCACCTCCTGGCATAGGCGCCGCTGGGCGGCGTCGAGCCCCTCGAGAAGATCCGCAAACCGTCCGGGCGCCGCCGCGTAAGTGCGCGTGATGTCCGAGGCGTAGCCGCGAAACTGGGCGCCGGCGTCAATCAAGAATGAACGAAGGGACGCGGGCGGGCGCCGATCGAGATGCTGATAGTGCAGCACCGCCGCGTGTTCATTGTAGGCCACAATGTTGTTGTAGGGCGTCTCCTCCTCACGCCGTGTGCAGGCGGCCAAATACTGCATGTGGGCCTCGTATTCGGAAGCTCCGCGGCGGAATGCCGCGAGCGCCGCCGCATGGCCACGGACACCGAGCGCGCTCGCCCGGCGCAAGCACTCGAGCTCGTAGGCGGTTTTCACGGCTCGGTCGTAGTGCAGTCGTGTGAGCAGCTCTGGAGGATTCAGCGATTGCTGTTCGGCGTCAGGGAAGCACTCGCCTGGGCCGATGAAGGCAACCCGCCCGAGCTTGGCCCAGTGTCCAGCCGCATCGGCGGGATCCGCCATGGCGGTGAGGTCGATCGCTGCCGCCCATGGCTCTTGGGGGAGGCTCGCCGGCTTGTGCCAAAAATCGCTCGGTTGATGGAACAGAACCCGCAGCCGGGATCCTGGGGCATAGACGGCGAAGCATTGCGGATTGTCCAGAATCGGTACCCAGGCCTTGAAATGAGGGTTCACCTTGTATGGATAGTCTTGATCGTCCAGGAACTGGGTAGGCGCCCGTCCGGAGTGAATGACCAAGGCGTCGAATCCGGCCGCTGTAAGCGCGCGATCCGCCCGGCTCATTAGGGTCTGCAAATGCTGAACATAGAGCAGATCCAGACTGGCTTCGCTCACTTCGACTCCCTTAGCTGCGTTGATCGCGCGTGCCGTTGATCGGTCTAAAGTACCCGCCAGCCGGTGCGATCGCCAGGGGTAGCCGCCCCATAGCGGCAATTAATGTGTCCAAACGCACTCTGCGAACGCGAAAGAGATATGAAATTTGGCGGAAACACTCTAAAATTGACCGGTACAGTTGGGTGGAAGCCCACAACAACATGCTCAGCTTTTAACTTTTATCATTAAATTTTGGGGTATCGATAGATGAAGACCAAACTTGCTTTTAGCGCTCTTGTCGCTGCGTTTGTGCTGAGTGCCTGCGGCAGCAAGACCGAGGCTCCCGCTCCCGCACCGACGGCCGAATCCACTCCGCCGGCCGCTGCACCTGCTGCACCTGCTGCGCCCGCTGCGGAATCGGCCGCTCCGGCCGCAGGAGCAGCGTCTTCAGCAGCGCCCGCAGCACCTGCTGCGCCGGCTTCCAAGCCGTAATCGATTCGACTGCTGATCACATGCCCGGGCGGGTGGCCGATGGCTCTCGTCCGGGCGGTGTGTTTTGTGGCCTTGGGGAAACAGCGTAGTTGTTCGTCAGCATTCGCGACTGTAAACATTCGAAGAAGGATCGCCAATGGATCCAGGATGTCTACGCCGAGTACATTGATGCCTTGGCCGACCTGAACACCGGACTGTTTCCGGTAATCGGCGCGGGCAATCCGCGCGAAGATGAGATTTTCGCGAACTGGTTCGCGAACGACCATTCCCATCCCCTGGTGATACTCAAGGGGCCGGAGCCCGTGGGCTTTGCCCTGGTCACGCGACCGCGCATCGCGGCCGCCGGCGAAGGCGCCGTGAATTACCACATGTCCGAATTCTTCATCCGCAAGCAATTCCGCCGGCTCGGCATCGGCCGTGATGCCGCGACGCTGATCTTCGACCGTTTCGCCGGCGAGTGGGACATCGTCGAATATCAGCGGAACCCGGGCGCCGTCGCATTTTGGCGGCGGGTGGTTTCGGCTTATTGCAACGGCCGGTATACCGAGCGCGCGCACGATGGCGAGGTGCGCCACCGCTTCACCAGCAGGCCGTCGGCCAAGCGTTGAGCGGCGCTTCCTAGGCCGGCGCAGCGCTACTAGCGCACCGCCGCGATCGACTCGGCCACGTAGGCCACGTTGTGCGGCATGAGCCCGGCCAGATTCATGCGGCTGTCGGCGGTCATATAGATGTGGTGCTTGTCGCGCAGTGCCCCGACGGCCTCGCCGGACACGCCAAGCAGCGAGAACATGCCGTGCTGCATCTCGATGAAATCGAAGGAGCCATCGTGGGTGAGCGCGCGTAGGTGAGCCGCCAATGACTTGCGCATATCCTGGATCCGGCTGCGCATGCTCGCCAATTCGGCGACCCAGGACTGCCGCAGGTGAGGATCGGCGAAAATGCAGGCGGCGATCGCCGCACCGTGGTCGGGCGGCATGGAATAGATGCCGCGCGCGATTTGCAGCATATGGCTCAGAACGGCGTCCGCCCGGGATTCATTCTCGCCGATCACGATCAGTGCGCCGACGCGTTCGCGGTACAGGCCCAAATTCTTGGAGTGCGATACGGCGATCAGGGCCTCGGGCAACACGTCCGCGAGACGGCGAATCCCGGCGACGTCGGCGTCGAGGTCCAGTCCGAATCCCTGATAGGCCAGGTCGAGGAACGGGGTGAGCCGCCGCCGCTGCAGCAAATCGCCGAGGATCCGCCATTGGTCCGGGGCAAGATCCGCGCCGGACGGATTGTGACAGCAGGCGTGCACCAGGACCACATCGCCCTCGCGCGCAAGGTCCAGGCGCTCCAACATCGCATCGAAACGCAGTTCATGGGCCTTTGCATCGTAATAGGGATAGCGCGCGAGCTTGAGTCCGGAGCTGCCGAGCAGGGGCGTGTGATTGCCCCAGGTCGGATCGCTGACATGCACCGTGGCCGACGGCGCGGCCGCGCGGATGAGTTCGGCGCCGACGCGCAAGGCTCCGCACCCGCCGGGTGCCTGGACGGTGCGCGCGCGCCGCTCGCGACGCGCGACATGCGAGGCGCCGAGAACCATCTCTTCGACGGCGCTGTTGAATTCCGCCCGGCCGGCGGCGGCTACGTAGGATTTCGTGGTCTGGGACGCGAGCACGATCTGCTCCGCGCGGCGCACGCATTCGAGTATCGGGGTGTTGCCGCTCAGGTCGCGATAGACCCCGACGCCGAGATCGACTTTTTGAGAGAATGCATCGGCGCGAAATTTAGCCATCAATCCTAGGATGGCATCGGGATTCAATCGGTCGAGATGTTGAAACAAGTGTTTATGCCCCATATTCTTGCTGACCTCATTATAGGCCATGGCATCGCGCACATCGGCCGCGATTGCGCCGCGCCGTCGCGCCTGGATTCGGCGCGAACGAGTTAGACCGTGCAGGTGAGAGCGTGGAGGCCGGTCCCGCGGTATGCCGGTGCGGCGCTCGCCTTGGCGCTCGCGGCCGCGGTCGGCGGGCATGCGCGAGCCGACGATGAGGCGCCGCCGAAAGGGATCGCGAGCTGGTTCAATCCGGCGACCGCGCCGTTCATTCCCGTGCCGGATATCGACCACGACCCGAACAGCGGCACCACGCTTGGACTGATCCCCACACGGCTAGTGACGGACGATCAAGGGCAAATCCGCAAGATCATCGCGCCGGACGTCAATTACAACCCGTATTTCGGCGTCGGCGTCAGCGGCAGTATCTATGCATATCTGTCGGACGATACGCAATGGTCCATGGTCGCGGGGGCGAAGCAGCGCGTGGAAAGCGAATTCGACTACGAATACCAAACGGGGCGTCTGCGCCGCACCGCGTTGACCTTCGATGCCAGCGTCGTGTATGACCGCAGCGGCACTCCGCGCTTTTATGGCATCGGTAACAACTCGCCGGTGTACGATGTCACCAACTACACTCTGCAGCAGAAATACATAGAGACCACGGTCGGTTGGAACTTGAGCCATGTATGGCAGATTGCCCATACGATGCGTGTTCGAGACGTCCAAGTACAGCCGGGGACGCTCGCGGGCATCGAATCGCTGCAAGGTCGCTTCGGATCAATCTTGGGTGTGGGAACCATTCACGAAACGCTGAACCGGGTCGACATCATCTATGACACGCGCGACGATACGACGATTCCGACGCGCGGCGGTCAATACGTCGTGTTCGGCGGTGTTGCCGCCCAAGACGGAGTATTCGAGTCCTCGTTGTACAGCGTGACCGGAGTCGATGCGCGGCAGCTGTGGTCGCTCGGCGCCCGGCAATACCATCATTGCCCACATGGCTCTGCGCTACATGCCGGGGGCGACCAATGTGCCGTTCTGGAGTCTGTCGAATATCGGCGGAGAAGAAAGCGTCCTGGCTCAGAACCAGCCGCTGCGCGGCTTCGGCGAGGGGCGCTTTTACGGGCGTAATTCATTTTCCGCCAGCATGGAATTCCGCAAGAGAGTGCTCAGCGTCGATGCGATTTCCACCCATCTCGACATCGAATTGACGCCCTTCGTGGATGTGGGCGAAGTCTTCGAGCATTCGAGGGATTCGCCGGTGGCGCACCTGCACCATGTCGGCGGGCTCGGCTTTCGTGGGATCGCAAGCCCCTTCGTCGTCGGCTACGTGGATGTCGGGTATGGCTCCGAGGGGGGTGCCGTGTTCACCGGAATCAACTATCCTTTCTGAGCATCAGCCCGGCCTGACTCACAAGCCGACCCACAACCGATGAGCCATGTTTTCTACCGATTCGGCGCTTGCGTCGGCAGGCACCCGCGAGGCGTGCTTGCCGCCTGGGCCGTCGCCATTGCGCTCGGAGCCTGGGGATCCAGCGAATTCGAGCTCGCGGCGCAAAACGGCACGTCGAACCTGTACGGCAGTCCCTCGAACGACGTCGCCGAGACATTGCGCTCCGATTTCAGCGTCCCGTTCCTCGAGCCGCTCGTGGTCGCGGTCTCGAGCTCCGATGGTTTCGGCTCGATGACGCCCCGCTATTGGCCTGGGACCGCGATGCGGCGCGCGCGCTGCGCGGCCTCCCTTCCGTCAAACGCGTTGCCGCCTACTCGGACTCCCGGGATCCGCATTTGCGCGCGCCGAACGGCCATCAGGGGCTTTTGCTGGTCGAGCTCGCCGCCACCGATGTGCCGGGGCAGCAGCGCGCGGTGCCCATCGTGCGCGCGGCGTTGGCGCCGCTGCGCGCGCAATTGACGGCGCTCGATCCGACTGCGCGGGTCGCGGTAACCGGGGGGCCGGCGGCCGACTACGACATCAATACCTCGAGTGCGCAAGGCGGTGATCGCGCGGAAAAGCGGGCCTTGCCGCTCACGCTCGTCATACTGGTCCTCGCCTTCGGCACCCTGATCGCCGCCGCCCTGCCGTTTCTGATGGGTCTTGCCACGACGACGGTGTCGTTGGGACTCGCGTTCGTGCTGGCGCGTTTGATGCCGGTGTCGAATCTCCTCGGCAATGTGGTCACCATGATCGGACTCGCGATCGGCATCGACTACTCGCTGCTGATGGTAAAGGATTATCGCGAGAGACTGCGGCATTCACCGGTCCTCGAGGCGGTTGCGCAGACCGTGGCGGAGGCGGGAACCACCATCCTGTGGTCGGGTTCGACCGTGGCCATCGGGCTGTTGGGGCTGCTGTTCAGTCCTATCTTGGAGACCCGCAGTGTCGGCATCGGCGGGGCCTTGGTGGTGCTGGTATCCGTGCTCGCCGCCGTGACCTTGTTGCCGGCATGCCTGGCGCTGCTCGGCAACCGGATCGAACGTTGGCCCTGGCGCAGGCGTTCTGCGGCGGCGCCGGGCGGCAAGAGCGGCTGGACCCGGCTCGCCCAATGGATCGTGCGGCGCCCGCTGCGCACGCTGGCGGCCGCCATCGGGGCGGTGGTGCTGCTCGCGTTGCCTATGGCCGGCGCGCACAGCGGATTCAGCAATGAAGCGTGGTTCATGCCGAGGGACTTGGAATCGCGCATCGGCGCCGATTTATTGTCCCACCAGGGCGCAGCCGATGCGGCCCTGACGGTGCGCGCATTGTTGCGTACGACCGACGGCCAGCCGGTGCTCGCCGCCGATCACGCCGCCGCACTCAAGGACTATCTCGCCCGGCTCGAGCGCGATCCGCGCGTGGCGGAAGTGGCATCGCCGCTCGCCGCGGGCGGCGATGGGGCGCGTCTTTACGCCAGTCGCGACGGCCGATTCGCATTGTTCGAGATTAGGCCGGCGAACGGCTTGTCGATGCGGCAGGTTCAACAGCTGGCGCGGGATCTGCGGCCCATCGTGCCGGTCGGGCCTTTTGCGGTCACGATCGGGGGCACTCCGGCCTTCTACAATGATTTCAGCGACTACATGTGGAGGAGCTTCCCCAAGGTGTTCGGCTTCGTCATCGTTTCGACGCTGCTGCTGCTGTTCGCCGCCTTTCGTTCATACATTTTGCCGCTCAAGGCGGTGATTGGCGAATCTGCTCGCCGTTGCCGCCGGCTACGGCGCCGTCGTCGCCATATTCCAATTCGGCTGGCTGCACGGGTTGGTGGGCTTGGAACGGCCGTTCTCCTCGATACCGCTCGAAGTGCCGTTGATGATATTTTGTTTGAGCTTCGGGCTTTCCATGGACTATGAGCTGTTCCTGCTGTTTCGCATTCAGCGCCAATTCGCGCTGCATGGCGATAACGACCGCGCGACGGCCGAGGGCTTGGCGGCCGTCGGTCCGGTCATCACGGGCGCCGGCTTGATCATGACCGCGGTATTCGGCGCGTTCGTCAGCGCGAGCCTGCCGGCGTTGAAAATGATCGGCGTCGGTCTATGCGTCGCGGTCCTGGTCGATGCCAGCGTGATCCGGGCATTGGTCGTTCCGGCATTCATGAGCGTTGCCGGCCGCTGGAATTGGTATCCGGGGTACCCGCAGGGAGCCCGTGCGGGACGCCGGTAAGGGTATTTGACGGGGCCGACCCGTCTCCAATCAAAGACATTGGCCCGATGCCATTTTGCGGCGTTAGCGTGTACGCTTTACCGACCTCACACGCAGGAGATATTGAGCTATGGCACTTTGGAATGAGAAACCCACGCCTGCGCCAGCGGGTCGCAAGGATCCAATGACACCCGCGCCGGTGGGCGGTATCGGTCAAGCCGTCGGTGACGCCCGGCGGCGGAGCGCAGCGCGAACGAAGCGACGGTGGGCGGCGCATCGCACCGACCCGCGCCCCGGGAACGCGGCGAGGGCGGCGAATCGGTGATCGCCGCGAACCTGTCCATCGAGGGCAAGATCGAGGGATCCGGCAACGTGCGCATGGCCGGCCGCTTCAAGGGCGACGTGCGTATCGACGGCAATTTCAGCATCGATGCCGGCGCCCATTTGACGGGCCAGGTATTGGCCGGGCATCGTCGTGGTCGGCGGCGAGCTGCAGGGCAATATCGAGTCGGCCAAGCGCGTGGACGTGCTGGAAGGCGGAGTCATCGTCGGCGACGTCAAGGCCGGATCGATCACGGTGGCGGCCGGCTCGCGCATGCGCGGCCACGTCGAATTCGGTTGGGGCGACGAGAAGACGGTGAAGCTCGCGGGTTCCGCGACCGGCGGCAGCTAGGAGTTCGTGATGAGCGTCGTTCGTCAGGGCACTCTTGGCGCAACGCGAACATGCCCGCACTGCAAGGCGACTGTTCTGCAAAGCGCCAACATTTGCCCCGGCTGCCAGCATCACCTGCGATTCAGTGCCGCAAATTCCGAGCCCCAGTCCGAAGGGGTGCCGGCCATGCGCATCGAAGGCTCGATTCAGCACCCGGGCCGCGGCGAGGCGTGCGAATACTGTGTGGTGGTATCGATCACCAATGAACAGGGCGAGAAGATCGCCCGGCAAGTGGTCGGCGTAGGTGCGCTGCAGCCGGGCGAGAAGTCACAAGTACAGTTTTTCGGTGGATCTCGTTCCGGCGCGCTCCGGCGCTCCGGCGCGCCCCGGCCCGGCCGCCGGCGCCGCCGCCGAGCGCAAGCGCAACTGATCGGCCGAGCGGCCGCTCAGCGCAGCCCGCTACCCTCGATGTCGATGAAGCGCAGAAATTCCGCGCGGGTGCTGGCATCGGCGCGAAACGTGCCGACCATTTTGCTGGTGACCATCGACACGCCGCGCTTGTGCACCCCGCGCGTGGTCATGCATTGATGTACGGCGTCGATGACGACGCCGACGCCGCGCGGCTTGAGCACCTCGTTGATGCATGCCGGCGATTTGCGCCGTGAGCTTTTCCTGAACCTGGAAACGGCGCGAGAAGCCGTCAACCACTCGTGCGAGCTTGCTGATGCCGACGACTCTGTCGGTGGGCAGGTAGCCGACGTGCGCGCGGCCGATGATGGGCGCCATGTGATGCTCGCAAAACGATTCGAACGCGATGTCGCGCAGCACCACCATTTCGTCGTAGCCCTCGACTTCCTCGAACGTGCGCCGCAGATAGTCGCTCGGATCGCTGGCGTAGCCGGAGAACCAGTCGCGATAGGCATCGACCACGCGCTTCGGGGTGTCGCGCAGCCCTTCCCGGTGGGGATCCTCGCCCGCCCAGCGCAGCAGCGTTTGTACGGCGGCTTCCGCCGCTTCGCGCGTCACCGCACGGTTGTTCTTTTTCGCCATTTTTTCCCCGTTCACCCTGCCAGATTCGGTCGCATCCCGGCGCGGTAGAGGATGCATCCCGCCGCGTGTGCAGGCTGGCGATCCTGCGACATGGACGGCTGCGTCGTGGTCCGCGCGCCGTCGGATTGACTCGGGCCGGCATTGGCGACATCCTCGCTGTCCTTTTGCGCTCGCGCGAAGGATGACATGCCCGTGAATCACCGCACCGCCCTCAAGTCCGCTCGGCAGTGGTCCTGTCCGCACTGTGCGTGCAAAGCGCCTGGGGCGCCTCGCCCATGAGCGATGCCGCGGTGCGCGCCACGGCGCACGACATCTTCAAGCAGTTGATCGAGATCAACACCACCGATTCCGTCGGAAGCACCACCGTCGCGGCGCAGGCGATGGCCCGGCGCCTGCTCGATGCCGGCTTTCCGGCAGCCGACGTGACCGTGGTGGGACCCAACGACCGCAAGGGCAACATGGTCGCGCGCTATCGCGGCAAGGCCGGGTCGAAGCTGCGGCCCGATTCTGATCATCGGCCACCTCGACGTGGTGGAAGCGCGGCGCGAGGACTGGACCACGGACCCCTTCCAGTTCGTCGAGCAGGACGGCTATTACTACGGGCGCGGCACCCAGGACATGAAGGACAGCGACGCCATCGCGGTCACGGATTTCATCCGCTTGAAAAAGGAAGGCTACGTCCCGGATCGCGACATCATCCTCGCGCTCACCGCCGACGAGGAGGGCGGAAAATCGAACGGCGTCAATTGGCTGCTGAAGAACCGCCGCGAGCTCATCGACGCCGAATACGTCCTGAATCCGGACAGCGGCGGCGTAGTCACCGAGCACGGCAAGCCGCTGACCGTGGAGTTCGAGGCGACCGAAAAACTCTATGCCGACTATCAGGTGCTCGCGACCAATCGCGGCGGACACAGCTCGCTGCCGAGACCCGACAATCCCATCTATCAAGTCGCGCATGCGCTCGAGGTGCTCGAGAGATCGCCGTTCCCGTTCGAGTTGAACAGCGTGACGCGCGAATATTTCAAGCAAATGGCGCTGCATCGAAACCGGTGAGCGGGCCGCCGACCTGCGCGCCATATTGGCGACGCCGCCCGACCCGGCGGCAATCGAACGCTTGTCGAGAGATCCGCGCTATAACGCGACCATGCGCACCACCTGCGTCGCCACCATGCTCTCCGGCGGACATGCGCCGAACGCCTTGCCGCAGCGCGCCGAGGCCAACGTCAATTGCCGTATTTTCCCCGGGCATTCGCAGGAGGAGATCCGCTTGGCGCTGGTGAAGCTGTTCAAGGATCCCGACACTCAGCGTGCGCTACCGCAGCGACAGCGGCGAGTTGTCGGATCACGGCTCGGATCGCAAGCGCCATGGCGCCGCCGCCCCTGCGGGCGGACGTCATGGACTCGCTGCGCAGCGTTTCTGCAAAGCTCTGGCCGGGTGCTCCGGTGATTCCGATCATGGAGCCGGGCGCCTCGGACAGCATCTACACCATGATGGAGGGCATTCCGAGCTATGGCATCAGCGGCGTGGCGATCGATCGCGACGACCACCGCGAGCACGGCAGGGACGAGCGCGTGGGAGTCGATTCGTATTACACCGGGGTCGAGTTTTACTATCAGTTTCTCAGGGCATTGACGAGCGCCGCCGCGCATTGATGCGCGCGAACGGGTGCGCAGCGCATCGCTCACGGGCCTTTTACGGTTCGTGGTAGTACATTTGCACCGGCTCGTCGGCGGTGCTGACGAGATCGGGAGCCGTCGTTCCCGTCCGAGCGTCGACCCTGCGATATTTTCCCCTGAAAAACAACAGCGGCCGCAGTGGCTCGATGCCCCGGTGCAGCCGCCGCACCTCAAGCGTGACGAGCCAATGATCGCCGGCTTCGTAGACATCGCGCTTGGTGCAGATGAGCGAGGCGAGGCTGCCTTCCAGGCGCGGCAAGCCGTCGGATTCGATGAAACGGTGTTTCGGGGGCGCGGTCTCTGGCCAACTCCCGGCGAAGTAGGTCGACAGCGCTTCCTGCTCGTCGCGCAGAAAGTTGATCGAAAAGCCCGATGCGCGCGGCAAGAGCTGCGAGAAGCGCGCCCGCTTTGACGGGCAGAACAGCACCAGCAGCGGATCGAGAGAGAGCGAGGAAACCGCATTCGCCGTCATGGCGTGAACCTGGCCCTCGATCTCGGTGGCAATGACGGCAACGCCGGTGGCGAACAGCCCAAGGACTTCGCGAAATGCCTTCGGATCGGCTTGGGGCGGATTGGGTTTGGTCGGATCGGGCGCAGGCGGGTTCATCGGATTTCAGGCCGTCGAGAGGCGCTAGCGGCCCGCCGCTGCAAAGGCCTCGTCGCGGCCCTCGCGGACGAAGGCGCGCACGCGTTCCGCCCGTTCCAGAATCTCCGATCTGTGGCTGGCGACGAGCGCGCCGGCCATGCGGACCGGATCGCCGAAGAAGAAGCGCTCGTACAGGACCTGCCGCGAGGCGAACGCCGACAACGAGGCGTCCCAGGCAAGTCGAAACAATGGGATGCGATCAAAGGCCTCGGCGCGCGCCGCCTGGTAATAGTGCTTGATGTCCTCGGCCAGCGGGCCCTTCAGATCCGCCTCGACCGGCATCGCCACGAGGCCGGAGGCGCCGATCTGCTGAATGATTTCCACCATGCGCGGATAGAGCCGCGGAAACAGGTTGCGCGCCGCATCGAGCGGATTCCACGCGGGGCGCATGATTCCCCACTCGTCGAGCGCCGCATCGGCTTCCGCGGCACAAAGGAAGGCCTTCATGGTTTCCATTCCGACCCACAACTCCGCGAGCTTCTCTTGAATGTGCTGAAATCCTTCGGCGCCGATCGAGTCCACCAGCAGGTGGGCGAGCCCCAGCATGAATTCGGCCTTGGCGATGTTCTTAACCACCACCTGATGTGTCATGTGCACGACCGCGCCGGTGCGTGCGTACGCCTGGTTGCAGCGGTTCACGTCCCGGTAAAGCAGGATGGTCTCCCACGGCACGAACACGTCGTCGAAGACCACGACGGCGTCCATCTCCTCGAAGCGCGAACCGAGCGGGTGGTCGAAATGGGACCGCCCATAGTCCACGCTCTCGCGGCAGATGAATCTAAGGCCGGCCGTGTGGTTCGGAATCGAGAAGCCGAAGGCGTAAGGGGCGTCCTCTTCGGCGCTCTTGAGCAGCGTCGAGGGAAACACCATGATTTCGTCCGAGATCGGCAGCGTCGCCAGCATTCTGCAGCCGCGAATGACGATACCGGCATCCGTCTCCTCTTTCACCCGCGCCGCAAGAAAGGGATCCGCCTGGCGCGCCGAGCTGACCGCGCGGTTCGCCTGCGGCGGAACGAGCGTGTGCGT
Organism: uncultured Gammaproteobacteria bacterium; assembly: GCA_963813755.1. Taxonomy (GTDB): domain Bacteria; phylum Pseudomonadota; class Gammaproteobacteria; order Steroidobacterales; family Steroidobacteraceae; genus Bog-1198. Next base: position 204,390 of record CAWEZY010000011.1, read on the forward strand.
GAGGCACAGATCCTGTTCCCGCAGATATTCGTGGTAGCGGATCGCGTTGGCGCCGAAGCGCGGATCGGCCTCGCCCAGAAACGCGGCGCCCGCCGCGTATCCGCTGATGGCGCGGTTGATGTAGTCGGGCACGCGGCCCATCATGCCGTGCGTGTAATCCTCCCAAACCTTCATGGCCACCGAGATGCTGCGCAGTTCCTGGTGGGTCTTCGGCAACATGAACGAGCGCGCCACCTTGCGGCCGCTCGAAGGCGAATCGAACAGCGTTTGATCGGCGTGCTCCCACTGCAGGTCGTAGAGCCGAGCCAGGGTCATGACGCCGCCGTGCAGCGCCGGGTGCGTGGTCACATCGCGCACCGGTTGGCCGGCGTACCAGATGTTGGGAGGGTTTTCGCGCAGGCGCTTGAGCACCTGTGCGCCGCGCCTGGCGCCGGCGTGGGATTGGGAGTCCGTCGAATGGCGAGTCCGGCTCATGATTGCGAAAATTCCCCGACGCGGCTGGATGTCCTAAGGAGCGAAGTTTACTGGATCGGACCGACGGGCGGTCAGCTCGCCCGCCACAGCTCCGGGAACAGCGGATGATTCATCGGCGCCCCTGCGGGCAGTTCGTTCTGTAAACCGGGAAAATCCGGAGACGTCTTCCAGCGCCGCGGTGCGTGAACGATGTCGTCGCCCAGAAATCGCACGGAAAACACGCGCCGGCGTCTATCCCCCTCGACACCGCGGGCCGCATGTAGGGTGAGCATGTGGAAGCACACGGCATCGCCGGGCCCGATCGCCCAACCGAGAATGGGAAAATCGCTGCGCCGCGCCTCGACGTCGGGCAGATCGGCCAGAGTCCCTTCCGGAAACCATTTCGCCTGCGAGTCCATGAACGAGCGCGGCATCAACCACGGTCCGCGGTGCGAGCCGGCAATGAATTCCAGGGTGGATGCGCGGCTTACCGGATCGACGGGGATCCAGAAGCTCACATTCTGCCTCCCTTCGATGTTGTAGTAAGGCTGGTCCTGGTGCCACGGCGTCGGCTGGCGCGTGCCGGGCTCCTTGGTCAGCATGTGATCGTGGAATAGACGAACGGTTTGGCTCTGCATCAGGCGGCCCGCGGTCTCGGCCAGGGCCGAATCGAAAATGAAGCGCCGGTAGTGGGGATTATCCCGCCAATTGCAGAAGTCCTCGACAAAGCGGCCGGGGTCGGTGGGGCTGCTGGCGACCTTGGCGCGGGGACTCAAGTGCGCGAGATTCAGATCGATCCCGGCACGCAGGTCCGCGAGTTCCTGCGCCGTGAACAGCTGCGGTATATGCACGGCGCCGTCGCGCTGAAACCGCTCGATAAGCTCCGCATCGATCATGCGGCGGCGCTCGCGGCCGCAACCGCTTCCGGTCGATCGCGCATGAGCGCATCCAGAATCTCCTCGAGGAGCCGGTGTCCGCGGTAGGCGAATCCGGTGTAGACCTGAATGAGATCGGCGCCCGCACGCAGCGTGGCCAATGCATGGTGGGCGCTCACGATGCCGCCTACGCCGATAATGGGAACGCCCGGGCCTAGTTCGGCGCGCAATTGAGAGATCACCGCGAGCGCCCGGGAATGCAGCGGGGCTCCGCTTAGTCCGCCGCGCTGCCCGGCGGGCCAGTCGGCGCCCAGGGACGCAAGATTGGTCGAGGTATTTGTGGCGATGACTCCGTCGACGCCGAGCGAGCGCAAATTCGCAGCCAGCGCGGATACCTGGCCGGGGTCGAGGTCCGGCGATACCTTGACCAGCAGCGGAACGAATTTGCCGTGGCGCACCGTGAGTTCGGCGCGTGCCCCAAGGAGCGACCCCAAGATTCTCTCCAAGCCATCCCGATCCTGCAACTCGCGCAGCCGCGCCGTGTTCGGAGAGGAGATGTTCACGGCGACGTAATCGGCGTGCGGATATACCGTGCGCAAGCACATCACATAGTCTTCCTCGGCATTCTCGATCGGCGTGGCGGCGTTCTTGCCGATGCTGACGCCGCGGATGCCGCGGTAGCTGCTGCGCTGCAAGCGTGACACCAGGTGATCCACGCCTTTATTGTTGAATCCCATGCGATTCACCAGCGCCGCGCTCCCCGGGACGCGAAACATGCGCGGCCGCGGATTGCCCGGCTGCGGCCGTGGGGTCACGGTGCCCAATTCGATGTGGCTGAATCCGAGCGCGCCGAGCGCATCCAGATAGTCGCCGTTCTTGTCGAAACCGGCCGCCAGCCCGAGCGGATGAGCGAAGCGCAGCCCAAGACACGATCGCGACAGGCCGGTCGGCTGGATCGGGGCAGGCCACAAAGGCTGCAGCAATTGCAGGCCCGCGAGACCGAGGTCATGGGCAAGTTCGGGATTCAGGCGCGACAGTATCGGCAGCGAGCCGCGAGCGATGACCGGAATCAAGCCTCTCACCGCTGCGCGAGCCCGACCAGACCGTTGCGTCCCGCCTTGAAAGGATCGTCCCACACCGTGCGGCGCCGGTTCAGGCAATCTTCGATGACTCGTATCCGCCTGCCGGATTGCACGAGAGCCGGCTCCATGACCCCGGGCGAGCGCGCATCGAATGGCAGACGGCGCCGGGTCGCCGGGATAATGCCCCTTGCGGCCGAATCCGAATAAACCAGAATGTGCTGCATATCATCGCCTTAGGAGCCTGTCTGAGTATTCCACGTGAGCCGCGTTGGCTTGGCGAGGGAGCGGATGCAAGGCGCGCGGCGCAGGACGTAGCGAGCGCTACGGCCAAGCCGCGCAACACCGCAGACGCCCCTCATCAAGCCAACCCTTCGGGACCGGGCAGATTTCGCTTCATCCATCGTTGTCGCCTCCTCATCGGGTGATACCCAACCGCGTCGGCTCCGCCTCGGCTGAAGCGAAATCTGCCACGGTCGCGGCCACGGGGAATACTCAGACAAGCTCCTCGGGAATGCCCCGATCGGTCATGTTGCCATCCCGACCGCGGCTGCGGCAAATGCGCTTTCGATGAGAGGGGCTTCAGGCCGCGGAAGCGCGCCTGCGCTGCACCGAAGGGGCGGCGGGCTCGCCCCAGGCGCGACGTAAGGCGGATTGCAGGTAGCGCCCGGTGTGCGAGGAGTCGTGCAGGGCGACCTGTTCCGGCGTGCCGGCCACCACGATGCGGCCGCCGCCCTCTCCGCCGTCGGGGCCCATATCCACGATCCAATCCGCGGTTTTGATCACATCGAGATTGTGCTCGATGACGATCACCGTATTGCCCTCATCGCGCAGCCGATGCAATACCACGAGCAACTGCGCAATATCCGCGAAGTGCAGACCGGTGGTCGGCTCGTCGAGGATATAGAGCGTGCGTCCGGTCGCGCGCTTGGCGAGCTCCTTGGCAAGCTTGACCCGCTGCGCCTCTCCGCCCGACAGGGTGGTCGCGCTTTGCCCCAACCGGACATACGAGAGTCCCACATCGAGCAGAGTTTGCAACTTCGGCTGCACGGTCGGCACCGAAGAGAAAAACGGCAGCGCATCTTCGACCGTCATATCGAGGATTTCCTCGATGTTCTTCCCCTTGAAGCGAATCTCCAAGGTTTCGCGGTTATAGCGTTTGCCTCGGCAGACATCGCAGGGCACGTACACATCGGCAAGAAAGTGCATCTCCACTTTGATGACGCCGTCGCCCTGGCAGGCCTCGCAACGGCCGCCCTTGACGTTGAAGCTGAAGCGTCCGGCTTGATAGCCGCGGGCCCGCGACTCCGGCACCTCGGCGAAGATCTCGCGGATGGGTGCGAACAGGCCGGTATAGGTGGCCGGATTGGAGCGGGGCGTGCGGCCGATCGGGTTCTGATCGATCTCGATCACTCGATCGACGTACTCCAGGCCTGCGATGCGTTCGAAATGCGCGGAACCCGGCGAGGCGCGATTGAGTTGCGTCGCCACCGCGCGAAACAGCGTGTCGTTGACCAGGGTCGACTTGCCGGATCCGGACACGCCGGTGACGCAGGTCAACAGGCCGAGCGGGAATTCCGCCGTGACATTCTTCAGGTTGTTGGCCGTCGCACCGGTGATGCGCAGCATGCGCTTTGGGTCGGGCGCGTGCCGCGCCCGCGGCACCTCGATTCGGCGGCGGCCGCTCAAGAATTGCCCGGTGATCGATTCGGGATGGGCGGCGATCTCCGCGGCCGTGCCCTGCGCCACGATTGCGCCGCCGTGCGCGCCCGCGCCCGGGCCCAAGTCAACGACATGGTCGGCCTGCCGGATCGCCTCCTCGTCGTGCTCCACCACGATCACCGTGTTGCCGAGATCGCGCAGATTGACCAATGTGTCGAGCAAGCGCTGATTGTCGCGTTGGTGCAGACCGATGGAGGGCTCATCGAGGATGTACATGACCCCGACCAGTCCGGAGCCGATCTGGCTGGCGAGGCGGATGCGCTGCGCCTCGCCGCCCGACAACGTGTCGGCGCTGCGGTCGAGGGTCAGGTACCCGAGGCCGACATTGGCGAGAAATACCAGGCGGCTGCCGATTTCCTTGACGATCTTGGCGGCTATCTCGCCGCGCCAACCGAGCAGCTTCAATTGCGCGAAGAATTCGATGGCGCGGTTCACGGACAACGAAGACACCTCGGGCGCACTTCGCCCGTCGATGAACACGTTCCTGGCGGAGCGGTTGAGCCGCATGCCATGGCATTCGGGGCAGGGGCGCGAGGAGCGGTATTTGGCCAGTTCCTCGCGCACCGTGGCCGATTCGGTCTCCTTGTAGCGGCGCTCGAGGTTTTTGACGATGCCCTCGAAGGTGTGTTTGCGCTTGACCGTGCCGCCTTTGCCGTCGAGATATTTGAACTCGATCTGTTCATCCCCGCTGCCGAACAACACCATATGCTTGGTCTTCTGCGGCAGGGTCTCGAACGGCGCTTCGATGTCGAATTGGGCGTGCCGCGCCAATGACTGGATCAGCTGAAAATAGTAGGCGTTACGCCGATCCCAGCCGCGCACCGCGCCGCCGGCGAGCGACAGATGCGGATTGGCGACGACTTTCTCCGGGTCGAAGAATTCCTGAGTGCCGAGCCCGTCGCAGCTCGGGCACGCGCCGATCGGGCTGTTGAATGAAAACAGGCGCGGCTCGAGTTCGCTCAGTGAATAATTGCAGATGGGGCAGGCGAACTTGTTGGAAAATACGAGCTCCGCACGCTTCGGGTCGTCCATGAAGGCGACTCGCGCCACTCCGGACCCGAGCCGCAAGGCGGTTTCAAAGGATTCGGCTAGGCGCTGACCGAGATCGGGGCGTACCTTGAGCCGATCGATAATCGCCTCGACGGTGTGTTTGCGCCGCACATCGAGTGCCGGTGCCCGATCCAACTCCACGACGACGCCGTCGATTCGCGCCCGCACCAGGCCGCCCGCCTGCAACTCCTCGATAAGCTCGGTGTGCTCGCCCTTGCGCTCCGATATGGCGGGCGCGAGCAGCATCATCGCGGTCCCCTCCGGGTGCTGAAGCACGGCATCGACCATCTGGCTCACCGTCTGCGCGGCGAGGTCGATGCCGTGGTCGGGGCAGCGGGGCGTGCCGGCGCGCGCATACAGGAGCCGCAGGTAGTCATAGACCTCGGTTACCGTGCCCACCGTGGAGCGGGGATTGTGCGAGGCCGACTTTTGCTCGATGGAAATGGCCGGAGAGAGGCCCTCGATGGTGTCGAGGTCCGGCTTCTCCATCATGGACAGGAATTGACGCGCGTAAGTCGACAGCGATTCGACGTAGCGCCGCTGCCCTTCCGCGTAAATGGTGTCGAACGCCAGCGAAGACTTGCCGGACCCCGATAGGCCGGTCAAGACGATCAACCGGTCCCGCGGCAGGTCGAGATCGATGTTCTTGAGATTGTGGGTCCGGGCACCCCGGATGCGGATATATTGCATGTAACCGATTACTATACGCCCGGCGTCAAGACGGGGTACACGGGCCCCTACGAGGCGGCGGCGCAGACGAGTTTCTCGATGAGCACCGCGCTATTGCGGCCTCTGGGGACCTGCCCGCGCGTGTACAATAATGCGAGATCCATAATTTTCAGGGGCATGTCATGGCGCGCGGAGTCAATAAAGTCATTCTGGTCGGTAATTTGGGCGCTGACCCTGAAACCCGCTCCATGCCGAGCGGGATGACCGTCACCAACATCCGTATCGCCACCAGCGAATCCTGGAAGGACAAGGCCTCGGGCGCGCAGCAGGAGCGGACCGAATGGCACAACATCGCGCTGTTCGGCCGTTTGGGCGAGATCGCCGCCGAATACCTGCGTAAAGGCTCGCAGGTGTTCATCGAGGGTAAACTGCGCACCCGCAAGTGGCAGGATAAACAAGGGAATGACCGGTTCACCACCGAGATCATCGCCGACAACATGCAAATGCTGGGCGGGCGCGCGGGCGGACCGGGCGGACCGGGTGGAGGCGGCGCGGAGCGGGGCGCAGGCGCCAGTGCGCCGCCGCGAGACGATTACGACCAGTCGCCGGCGCCGGCGGGCGGAAAGGAAGATTTCGACGACGACATCCCGTTCTAAGCGCTGCGAAGCCTTAGTCGCCCGCGAGCGCCTGCCCCGGGAATAGCGCATCGGTGAAGCCGAACTGGGTCAAATCCCGGATGCGCCGCGGATACAGAATGCCGTCGAGGTGGTCCACCTCGTGCTGCACCACACGGGCGTGAAAATCGCTTGCGGTGCGATCGATGGGGTGGCCTTCGGCGTCGACGCCGGTGTAACGCAGGTGTCGGTAACGGGGGACCAGTCCGCGCATGCCCGGGATCGAGAGGCAGCCTTCCCAGCCTTCTTCCGCTTCCTCGCTCAGGGGCGTAAGTTCCGGGTTGATAAGCACCGTAAAGGGCACGGGCGGCGCCTCGGGATAGCGTGCGCTATCCTCGAACCCGAATATCACCACCCGCAGGCCCACGCCGATTTGCGGCGCCGCAAGGCCGGCCCCATCGCGATCGCGCATGGTGTCCCGCATGTCCTCGACCAGCGCCTTCAGTTCGGGCGTACCAAAATCGTGCACCGGCACGGCGACGGCGAGCAGGCGCGAATCGCCCATCTTGAGTACTTCGCGTATTGCCATGGTTCCTAGTATCTTAGCGGCCTTTTCCGTGTGAGCCTACGGCGAGACCATGTCCGGCCTTGTATACATAAAGACTTTCGGCTGCCAAATGAACGAGTACGATTCCAGCAAGATGCAGGATGTGCTCGAGGCCGCCAAGGGGATGACGCGCACCGAAGACCCGGCGCAGGCCGACCTGCTGCTGGTCAATACCTGCTCGGTGCGGGAAAAGGCGCAGGAAAAAGTGTTTTCCCTGTTGGGCGAATGGCGGCTGCACAAACAACGGCGGCCGCACGTGGTAATCGGCGTCGGCGGCTGCGTCGCGAGTCAAGAGGGAGAGGGCATCACCGCGCGCGCGCCGTTCGTCGATCTGGTATTCGGACCGCAGACTTTGCACCGCCTGCCCGAGATGCTCGAGGATCTGAAGCAATCCGGGCGCGCGCAAATCGACGTCAGCTTCCCCGAGATCGAGAAATTCGATCGTCTCCCCGAGGCCCGAGCGTCGGGCGCCGCGGCATTCGTGTCCATCATGGAAGGCTGCAGCAAGTACTGCACCTTCTGCGTCGTGCCGTACACGCGCGGCGAGGAAATCAGCCGTCCTTTCGCGCAGGTGCTGCGCGAGATCGAAACGCTCTCGAGGCAGGGCGTGCGCGAAGTGACCCTGCTCGGGCAAAACGTCAACGCCTACGCCGGCCCCATGGAAGACGGCAAGCTCGCGGATCTGGCCACGCTGATTCACTTCATCGCCGCCGTGCCGGGGGTGGAGCGCATCCGTTTCACCACGTCGCACCCGCTCGACTTCAACGACAGCCTGATCGAGGCGTACGCGAACGTCCCCAAGCTGAATAACTTCCTGCACTTGCCGGTGCAGAGCGGGTCGGACCGGATCCTGGCGGCGATGAAGCGCGGCCACACGGTGCTCGAGTACAAGCAGAAATTGCGCAAGCTCCGCGCGGTGCGTCCCGAGATCTGCATTTCCACCGACATCATCGTCGGCTTTCCCGGCGAGACCGACCAGGATTTTGCCGCTGACGTTGAGCCTCGTCGAAGAGGCGGGATTCGATCAGTCCTTCAGCTTCATCTACAGCCGCCGACCCGGCACGCCGGCGGCCGCGTTGCCCGATGAGGTGCCGCACTCGGTCAAGCAGCGGCGGCTCGAAATGCTGCAGCAGCGCTTGAACGCGCAAGCGCGGGCCGTCTCCGAGCGCATGGTCGGAAGCCGGCAGCGCGTGCTGATCGAGCGTCCGGCCAAGCGAAATCCGCGACAGCTCGCCGGCCGCACGGATAACAATCGCTGGGTCAATTTCGACGGCCCGGCGCACGATCCGATGGGGCTCATCAATAAATTTGCGGACGTCATCATCACCGAGGCCATGCCCAATTCGCTGCGCGGGCATCTTGTGGCCGAAAATCCGCCGTGAGTTCCGTTCCCATCTCGAGGGCTCTCGTGCTCGCGCCGGCCGACAACGTAAGGCTGTCCGAGCTGTGCGGTCCGCTCGATGAGCATCTGCATCAGATCGAGGCGCGACTCGGAGTCGAGGTGAGGCGGCGCGGCAATCGATTCCAAATCATCGGGCCGCCCGCCGCGGCAATGCGCGCCGAAGGGGTTTTGCAGGACCTGTACGCCCGCGCACAACGCGAACCCGTGGATTCCCAACGCGTGCACATTGCGCTGCAGGAACTGGACATGGACGGCAACGAGGCCGAGGCCGACGCGGCCGAGCCGGCCGAGGATCTCCAAGTGCGCACCTCGCGAGGCGCGGTGCGCGCCCGCGGGGCGAATCAGACCGAGTACTTGAACAATATTCGTGCGCACGATCTCACATTCGGGATCGGCCCCGCGGGCACGGGCAAGACCTATCTGGCGGTGGCGTGCGCGGTCGAGGCGCTGCAATCGGAACGGGTGCGGCGGATCGTGCTGGTGCGCCCGGCGGTCGAGGCCGGCGAACGGTTGGGATTTCTGCCCGGCGATTTGTCGCAGAAGGTGGATCCGTATCTTCGGCCGATGTACGACGCCCTGTACGAAATGCTGGGCTTCGAGCGGGTCGCGAAATCGATCGAGCGCAACGTGATCGAGGTGGCGCCGCTCGCCTTCATGCGCGGCCGCTCGCTCAACGATTCGTTCGTCATTCTCGACGAGGCGCAAAACACCACCAATGAACAGATGAAGATGTTCCTCACGCGCATCGGCTTCGGGTCCAAGGCGGTGGTCACCGGCGACATCACGCAGGTCGATTTGCCGAACTCCAAGCAATCCGGGTTGCGCACGGTCATCGACATTTTGCGCGGCGTACGCGGCATCGCGTTCACGATGTTCAGCTCGCGGGACGTCGTTCGCCATCCGCTGGTGCAGAGAATCGTTCAGGCCTACGAAGCAAAGACACCGGACGACGGCTCCTGACGTGCCCGGACCGCTCGAACTCGATGTGATCTACGCGGCGCGGCGGCCGTGGGTGCCGCGGCGCGCGCAATTTGCGGCCTGGGCGGGCGCGGCGCTGTCGGGGGGCGCACCGCGCCGGACGGCGCGCGGCGCCGCCCCGCGCACGGTCCTGTCCATCCTGGTGGTCGGCGCGGCGCGCAGCCGCAGCGTGAATTTCCACTACCGGAACCGGAATCGGCCGACCAATGTGCTGTCCTTCAACGGCGCCGGCATGAGTGCAGACGGCAGGAACCATTTGGGCGAACTGGTGATTTGCGCACCGGTCGTGGCGCATGAAGCCAAAGCGCAGGGCAAAGCCGCCGCGGCGCACTGGGCGCACATGACGGTCCACGGGGTCTTGCACCTCTTGGGTTTCGACCATGAGCGGCGCGCCGAGGCCCAGCGGATGGAGGCGCGGGAGATTCAAATCCTTGATTGGCTTGGATTTTCCGATCCATACGCCTGATCGGGTATCCTGACCGCCCATGTCCGATCCGCCTCTTGGCAACACCGGCCGCTGGTTGAAGCGCCTTACCCAGTCGATGTCAGGCGAGCCGCGCGATCTCGCCGAACTCATCGAGGATCTGCGCGAGGCGAGCGAGCGCGGCCTGTTCAACGCCGACGCTCTGGTCATGATCGAAGGCGTGTTGGCGGTGGCGGACATGCAGGTCCGCGACATCATGGTGCCGCGTTCGCAAATGGTGTTCGTCGAGCGCGACGAGCCGCCGGAAAAGCTGGTCCAACTGGCGGTGGAGTCGGGGCATTCGCGCTTCCCGGTCATCGGCGAAGATCGCGATCAGATTCTCGGCATGTTGCTGGCGAAGGACTTGCTGCGGTTGCAAACCGCCGGCGAAGAGCCGTTCGAGATCCGAGAGTACATGCGCCCGGCGGTGTTCGTGCCCGAAAGCAAGCGCCTCAATGTGCTGCTCAAGGAGTTTCGCCTGAGCCACAACCACATCGCGATGGTGGTCGATGAGTACGGCGGCGTTTGCGGTTTGGTGACGATCGAGGACGTGATAGAGCAGATCGTCGGGGAGATCGACGACGAACACGACGTCGAGGACGATCAGGCGATTCGCCGCGAAGGCGAACGCGAATTCAACGTGCGTGCGCTCACGCCGATCGGGGATTTCAACGACTACTTCGGCACGGCATTTTCCGACGAGGAATATGCCACCATCGGCGGCCTGCTTATGCAGGAGTTCGGGCGCCTGCCGCGGCGCGGCGAGACCATCCAAATCGGCAAATTGGAATTCCGGATCCTGCGCGCCGATCGGCGCCGCATCGATCTTGTGCGCGTGATCACGCCCGCCGGCACCCCGCCGCCGGGCGCCGGCAAGGTGAGCCATCCATGACGCCGGGGCCGGTACGCCGCCCCGTGCTATCTGTGAATTGAGGCACCGTTCTTGACGGGTCTGGTTCCGGCGCGCGCGCGTCTGGGCGCGGCGAACAGCTTTGGGACGGCCTTTTTCTCGGTATCGAGAACCTTTGCATCCTCCTCCTGCAGCATGCGCACGAAGGTTTCTCCCAAAGGCGAGAGACTGCGGTGCGCCAGGCGCACCACGCCAAATTCACTGTGGAACCACGGTGCGACCAGCGGAAGAATAACGAAATGTCGGGATAGGACATCGTCTAATACCGTACTGAGCGGCAACACGGAAATCGCATCGGTGTCCGCAATGATCGTCTTCATCATCGGGATCGAATCGCAGGCGATCGAAGGGAATGATTTCATGGAATCCGTGTCCGGATTGTCCCCAAACGTACCGATCAAAAGACGCTTCAGCATGGCGCTCGGAAGCCGGGAGGCCATGACTATAGGGAACTTCAGCAGGCCTTGAAGCGTAAGTGCATTTTTCGATGCCGTCGCCAGCGGATGTCCGCTGCGCGCCACGAAATAGCCCTGATGACGGTTCATCCGGGTGATATGCAGCTCAGGGTCCTCGCCCAGACCGTCCACAATGATCACCGCGAGGTCCAGCTCGCGCTTCATGACCAGCGGCAACAGGGTCGCCCAATTGTCAGTTTTGATGTGCAGGCGTACGGCGGGATGCGTACGCACGAGCTGTGTAACCGCCTGATCAACCATCATGACCGATGGATAGGTTCCCGCGCCGATGCTCAGCTCACCCTTCTCGAGTCCTCTCAGGAGATTCATCTCGCGACTGAGATCCGCAGAGCGGGCAACGACCTCTCGGGCTTGTTCCAGGAAGATCTTTCCGGCATCGGTCGGAAACACGCCTCCCGCCGCTCTTTCGAACAGCTTGGTGCCAACGCGGCGCTCGATTTCCTGAATGTTGCGCGACAGAGAAGGCTGGGAAACGTAGCAGGCTTCGGCTGCGCGCACGAATTTCTGGTGTTCCGCCAGTGCGAGCGCGCAGCGCAGCAGTCTCAATTCGATCGCCATACAAGCAGTGTATAGCGAATATGCGTATATCGCATTGGACGAATAGCCTGGGGCCGCTTTAGTCTTCCCCCCCGATATTGTTCAGGATATCCCCTATTGCTTCATCGCCTCCTCATGTGCGCCGTATCAGCACTTGCCACCCGCAACGCCTTCCAAGGAGCGCGATGAACCGCGCGGGGACCGTGTTCATCGTGGATGACGCCCGGGAAGTGCGCAGCGGGCTTTCACGGGTATTGGGCGCCGCGGGTTACCAGGTGCTCTCGTTCGAATCGGCGGAGCGCTATCTCGAGGTTCTCGATGCACAGGACTGCGAGTCACCGGGGTGTCTGCTGCTCGACATCTGCATGCCGGGGATGGGCGGGCTTGATCTGCAACGCGAACTGGTGGAATCGGGTCGATCGCGCCCGATCGTCTTTCTCACGGGTTACGGGGATATCCAAAAGGGCGTGGATGCCATGAAGGCCGGCGCCGTGGATTTTTTGACGAAGCCGATCGACAGCGAGCGTCTCATGGCCGCCGTGGACGAAGCGATGCGGCTCGACGCGGCCGAGCGCGACGAACGCGCGCTGCGCAACTTGATTCGCAAGCGTCTCGCGACGTTGACGTTTCGCGAGCGGCAGGTGCTGGAACAGGTGGCTCGCGGCAAGCTCAACAAACAGATCGCGTTACAACTCGGAATCGGCGAAAAGACGGTGAAGGTGCACCGTGCACGCGTGATGTCGAAGATGACCGTACGCTCCGTTCCGGAACTCGTGCAGCTCGCCGCCCGAGTCGGCATCGCCAATGAGATTCCATTGATGCAGGAGTGGGCTCTCGGCGCGCAGCAGGTCTGAGCGAGGGGCGCCGCGGACGAGTCCGGTCAGAAGTTGCGGATCGCTAGGCGATCGATCATGACGCGGTAATGTTCGAACTCCGGGGTCGCGAGTCCCGCGACCTTGCCTTGGTCGTCCCAGCGGCGCAAACGCACCGCCTCTTGGTGAAAGCGCTCGCCCTCGAAGCGCGCTGCCTCGGCCGATGACATCGGTCCGCCCTGCAATTTCAGGGTCGCCACCGAAGCCTCGCTCAGCTTGGCGAAATACTCTCGGTCCGTCGCGCACAGATAGCGCTTGGCGGGCACGTGCAGGCGAACCGGCTCGGACACCTCCGGCGGGAAGCGCCGTGCGAGCCAACGGCCGCCGACGCGTTCGTGGCCTGCGTCCGTGGTCCACTGCGAGATGTCCGCGGGGACATCCTCGATGAGATGTCCAATGTCGTGCAATAGCGCGGCCACGATCAGCGCGGGGGAGGCGGCGTCGGTTTGGGCGAAGCAGGCCGCCTGCAGGGCGTGTTCGCTCATGGATACGCTCTCGCCGAAATAGGCCCCGGCGCCGCGGGCGCGGAAAATGGCGAAAATCTCCTCGGCCGCCGTCATCGTTGCTCGCCGTCGCCGGTGCGGCGCAGCACCGCCGCCGCGCTATGAACGCTGTCGCGCGTGAGGTAGCAGCCGCGCAGGTGCCGGACGTGCTTCGCCGATGAGTACGCGGTGCGGCCATGCAGGATCCGCTGATTGTCGAATACGACGACCTCGCCGTCGGCGAGCTTGAACTTGAGCTGGTATTGCGGATCGCGCAGTAGCATGGCGAAGCGCCGGTAGGCCGCGTAGAACGCCGCGCAATCGCGCGCCGACAGATGCAGCGGCGCGATCGAGCGGCTGTTGTAGTGCACGGCGCACACCTCGCCGCGGCACGACAGCTGAATCAACGGCCGCTCCGCGTAGAGCTCGGCATCCTTCGAGCGGTATTGAAACGGCACCGCGGTCTGCGTCAAGAGCGCGAATGCCTCGGGATCGGTGGCGCGCAGGTGATCGGCGAGCGCATGGCCGTCGGCGAACAGGCTGTCGCCGCCGTCCGGGGAGGAGCGCAGCGCATGCAGCGCCTGAAATCCCGGCACCGGATCGCGATAGGGGTTGTCGGTGTGCAGGCCGAGACCCAAATCCGAATAGGCCAGATTCTCCGGCTGCGGCACGGAACGCACATCGAACACCAGTCCGTAATTGGTCTCCAGTACGCGCCCCATCGGCTGCACGGCCTCGAGAATGGCCGCTTCGTTCGAGGGGATCCCGCCCAAGAACGCGACTCCCTCTTGCAGCAGCCGCGTGAGCCAACGCAGACGCAGGCGCCGATCGCTGCGAAATTCGGCGAACGAGGCACGCGAAAAATCGCGCGACGCATCGAGCGCCGCGCCCCGCAGCCAGCGCCGTGCGATTTTTTCGGGATGCTGTTCGCCGGCGTCGCGCGCCTGCGCAGCCAACCAGTCGAGGCCGAACGAGGCCGGCCGCGGCTCACTTTCCCATTCGATGCGCACCGAGTCGCCGCGCACCGCCGCGGCGCGAATCCGCGGCTGTTCAGGCAGATCCGCCACATCGACCAGCCGCTGGCCGCTGTGCGGGTCGCGATCCTCGGGCACATTGTCGCGCAACCACAGGCTCGCGAATTCGCCCACCGCGCCGTCGGCCCATTCGACGGTGAGCGCTTCCGGTTTTGCCAACACCCGGCTTATCGCGTCGCGCCCGCTCAACCGGGATTTCCCTTCTTTGCGGGCGACATTGCGCTAGCTGTCGCGCCAAGGACGCAGAGGCCTGCGGCGCCAAGCGCCGCCAATCCGCTCACCGCCGCCAGCGCGACGAAAACCCCGTGCCAGCCGAAGGCCACGGACACCCTCGCGACGCTGTCGCCCGCGACCACCGCGCCCAAATAGCCGATCCCGTCGATGATTCCCGAGGACATGGCGGAGGCTTGCTTGCCGCCGAAGTCCATGGCGAATGCGCCGCCGAGATAAGAATAAGGACCGAGCAGGCAAAAGGCGATAACGCCGATGGTCAACAGCGGAAGCGTCGCTGCCGATGTGCTCGGCCGCATGGACATGAGCAACAGGAGCGCCGCCGCCGTCGCGGCAAGACCCAGGAACAGCAGCAGCGACCGCCCGTTGACGCCCAGCCGATCGCTCAGCCAGCCGGTGACCACCACGGATACGGCGCCGACCCCCGGAAAGACCGCACTCATGCCCGCCGCATTGCCCATGGTGTAGCCCAAGTAGTCCCGCAGATAGACCGGCGTCCAGGTGTTGAAGGTTTCGCGAATTATGGTGCAACCGAGCGACAGCAGGCAAACGAGCAGGAACGCTTTGCTGCGCAGCAAGCGGCAGCAGCAGAGCGCCGATGCCCGCCGGGCGCGACTCGGATCCGGCAAACAAATTGAGCGGATTCGGCTTTGCCTCAGGGTGCCCGGCCTGGGCGCGCGACTCGCGCAGAAACAGCAGATTGGCGACGTAGAGAATGCCGGTCACCGCGGCGGCGAAATAAAACAGCGCCCGCCATCCAAAGCCACGTTCGATGAGCGCCCCCATGCACTGCCGCGCCGCGGCATCGCCGATGAGATAGCTGATGCTCAGGATGCCCATGATCAGCCGTAAGAGGAATAATCGAACCACTTCGAGGAGACCTTGATCAGGCCGGCCCAGGCGATCGATTGGGTCAGGCGGTTGCCGAGCCACGCGATCGTGAATAGCGGAATGCCGCCCCCGGCCGCGAACAGCAGCGTGAAGGCGGTCGCGCCGCCCAGCCCGATCAGAAAGCTGATGCGGCCGCCCCAATAGTCGCCGAGGCCGCCGAGGAACATCTTGCCGAGGGCGTAGGCGAGCACGCCGAGCGAGGTCATCGTGCCCATGCGCACGATGGCCTGCGCCGTGGCTCACGCCGTGCTTGCCCAGCTGCTCGATGATGAGCGGGGTGCCGACGGACAGGTCGGCCCGGCAGAAATACAAGGCCGCATAGCCGCCGAACAGCAGCGTGGTGATCCCGACCTGACCGGCGCGCAACGACCGCATGCGCAATCCTCGAAACGAAGCGGTTGCACGCCCCGAACGCCATCATGCCATGAACGCGACGCCGTCTTCCGCCGCGAGGCGGGCCGTGCGGCGCGGGCCGGCGCCCGGCGGCATTTGACGCGCAATACCAGCGCGGCTCAGGCTGAAACGGCGATAAGATTACGGTCCGTGAACGCCATCAAGAAGACTGCCGACTTTGTATCATTCCGCATGGCGGCGGGCCGTGCTTCTTCATGGATCCGCCGGCGAACGATCCGCACATGTGGGATGGCTTGGCGGCGTACCTGCGCGGGATCGAGGGCAGCTTGAGCATCCGGCCCAAGGCGGTTCTGGTCATTTCGGGGCACTGGGAGATGCCGCGGCCGACGGTCAATATCGCGGAAAGACCCAGGCTGCTGTTCGATTATTACGGATTTCCGGAGCACACCTATCGCTTGAAATATCCGGTGGCCGGCGCTCCGGATTTGGAGCCGCGCGTGCGCTCGTTGCTGGCGGATGCCGGATTCGAGCTGGGCGTGGAGTCGAAAGCGCGGTCTGGATCACGGGGTCTTCGTGCCGTTCATGTTGATCTTCCCGCGCGCCGACGTGCCGATCATGCAGCTGTCGCTGCTGCAGAGTCTCGACCCCGCGGCGCATCTCGCCATGGGGCGGGCGCTGGCGCCGCTTCGTGAGCGGGGCATTCTCATCGTCGGCAGCGGGATGAGCTACCACAATTTGGCCGCGATGTTTTCCGGTCGCGGCGCCGAAGCGGCCGCCACGTTCGATGCGTGGCTGCAGGAGGCGGTGCAGGACCCCAAGACCCGCGATGAAAAATTGATTGCCTGGCGCAGCGCGCCCGGAGGGCGGGAATCGCACCCGCGAGAGGAGCATTTGATTCCGCTGATGGTTGCCGCGGGCGCCGCCGACGGCGATCCCGGGATGCACAGCTTTGGCGAGTCGATCGCCGGGAAGGCCATTTCGGGCTTTCAATTTGGCTAGCGGCGATTGGTGCAAGGTACGGCAAATAGAGTCGCTCTGGCCGGCGCGGTGTTGATGTGGGCGCCTTGGGCTCTGGCCGAGCGCGCGGGTACCGGACCCGCCGCGGCCGCGCAGCCCGCGCCTTAAAGCGCTTCGGTTGCCGGTCCCTACATGCGCTCAAGGCTGAGTCCCAATTCGGAACCCGACTCATCACGGTCGCCGCGGAGGCGGTGGCACCCGACGTACGCACCGAGCGGCTGAATACCAAGGCCGCAGGGATCATCGGCCTGGCCGTGATGTGCAGCCGATTGCTCGGCCTGGCCCGCGAGCAGATTTGCGCGGCATTATTCGGCGGCGGCGGCGCGATGGACGCCTTCACCGCGGCGTTCCGCATTCCGAATCTGCTGCGCGACCTGTTCGCGGAGGGTGCGCTGTCGACGTGCCTTCGTCACCACCTTCAGCAAGACCATCGCGCGCCAGGGCGACGGCGCGGCGTGGCGGCTGGCGAACAAGGTGGCCACGCTCACGGTGCTGGTGCTCGGGGCCCTATGCATCGCCGGCATGGTGTTCTCGAGCCAGCTGGTGAGCGTCCTGGCTCCGGGGTTCAATCCGCACAAGGCGGCCTTGACCGCCCAGCTCACGCGCATCATGTTCCCGTTCATCCTGCTGGTCTCGCTGGCCGCATTGGTGATGGGGATGCTCAATGCGAAGAGCGTGTTCGGCAGGCCGGCCATGGCGTCGAGTTTTTTCAATTTGGGATCCATCGTCGGCGGCGTGGCGCTGGGGGCGTGGATCGACCCTCAGTTCGGGCCGCGCGCCCTGATCGGGCTTTCCATCGGAACCCTGTTCGGCGGCGCTCTGCAGCTCGCGGTGCAGCTGCCGCCGCTGGCGGGTCTCGGCTATCGCTACCAGCCCGATTTTCACTGGCGCGACCCGGGCGTTGCTGCAATCTCTGGCTCTCATGGGGCCGTCGGTGATCGCCGCGAGCACCACGCAGTTCAACGTACTGATCAACTCGATGTTCGCCTCGACCTTGGGCGACGGCGCGATATTCTGGCTGGCGATCGCCTTCCGGTTGATGCAACTGCCGCTGGGGCTGTTTGGGGTGGCGCTCGGCACCGTCACGCTGCCGCTGCTGTCGCGATTGGTGGTGGCGGGGCACATGGACGCCTTTCGCGCGGAGCTCTCGCGCGCCATGCGGCTGATGTTTCTGTTGACCATTCCCTCCACCATCGGTCTCATGATGCTCGCCGAACCGATCATCTCGGTGTTGTACCAGCACGGGCAATTCGACGCCCACGAGGCGGCGGAGGCGGCCGGCGCACTGCGTTTCTATGCCATCGGCCTCGCCGGATACGCGGCGCTCAAGGTGCTGGTGAACGCCTTCTACGCGCTCGATCGGCGCAAGACTCCCATGATGGTGAGCTTCCTCGCGGTGGGGCTCAATCTGCTTGTTCAATTGGATATTCACCTTCCGCCTGGGCTGGGGTCATCGCGGCCTCGCGTTCTCCACCGGCTGCGTGGCGACGTGCAATTTTCTGCTGCTGTACGCATTGATGCGCCGGCGCCTCGAGGCGGCCTCGAGTCGCGGCGCATGCTCGCGAGTCTCGGCAAGATCGCCGTGGCCGGCGCGGCGCTGTGCGCAGTGTGCGCCGCCTCGTCCCACTGGCTGTTGGCCGATTGGGCCACGCAGGCCTTCGGGAGCAAGGCGGCCGCTGCTGTTCGCCACCGTGATCGCCGGAGTGCTGGTCTTCGCCGGCTGCGGGCCTTGCTTAAGATCGAGGAACTCACCGACGTGGCGGCGGGCTTGCGCAGGCGGCTCGCGCGCGCACGCTGAGCTGCGGGAGGCATACATGCGGATCATGGAAGGGGCTGTCTGTGCGGCGCCATTCGTTATCGAATCACCGGTACCCCGCTGTCTTCGGTCATTTGCCACTGCGCGAGCTGCCGCCGTGCGAGCGGCGCGCCCACGGTGGCGTGGCTGACCGTCGATCGCGACGCACTTCGAAGTGCTGTGCGGCAGCGCGCGCGACTTTCACTCCTCGCCCGGAGTCATGCGCCGATTTTGCGCCGACTGCGGAAGCGCGCTCACGTACGAAAATTCCAAGAGCCCGGCCACCATCGACATCACCACCGCATCGCTCGATGATCCCGGCGCCTTTCCGCCGAGCGCGGAGGTGTGGCTGGACCACAGGATATCCTGGCAGGCCGCCGATGAGAATTTGGGCCTTCATCGACAAGGGTCTTAGGCGGGCTCGAATGCTCAGGAGGTCCGGGCCGCCGGCTGCATTCCCGCGCGACCACGCGGCGGCGCTGATGCGAGCGTCGCCAGCAGAGCCGCGATGCACAGGTAGGCAAACCAGTCGCCGTACTTCACATAAACCGTATGGCCGCCCGACATGCGCGGCGCGCTCACCAGCATGCCGTCCGCCGCGCGCGGCTCGCGGTACGGATCGTTCGCGTAGGTTTTTCGCAGCAGGCGGCCGTTCGGATCGATGAGCGCGGAAACGCCGGAATTCACCGAGCGCACCATGGCGGCGCGCAGCTCAACGGTGGCGAACACCGCCAAGGCGAGATGTTCCCACGGTTCGGTTCTTGCGCCGTACCATGAATCGACGGTCATGTTGACGATCAGGTTGGGATGCAGTGCGCCCACCTGGCGCAGGTATCCCGGCAAAATATCTTCGTAGCAAATCACCGGTCCGAGGGTCCAGTCTCGTCCCTGCGCATCGCTTAGCGACAGCAGTGTGGGACCTGCGCCCGCAGTGAAGCGTCCGGCGGCCGCCGGCATCAGATTTCTCAGCCACGGGAGAGTACTCGACTCCGGGCATGTATTCGCCGAACGCCAGAAGCCGTACTTTGTCGTAGCGTCCGGCGACCTGCCCCTTTCGCATCGAGCAGGATCGCCGAGTTGTAGGCGGCGTCGTGCGCCGAGTCATAGGTATCGGCACCAATCACCAGCGGCGCCTCGATGCCGCGCCGGATCATCGCCATCGAGTCGGACGCGTAGTCGGCATTGAAATCGCGCGGCAGCGCCGCCGGATAGCTGCCCTCGCTCCACACCATCACCTGCGCTCCTTCGCGCTCGAGCCGCCGCGTTTGCTCCTGCAGGGCGGTCAATTGCCGCACAGCCTCGTCGCGGGAGAATTCCCCATCCATGGTATAGGGGAAGTTCGGCTGAACCAGACCGATCTTGAGCTGCGGTGCATGGGCGACGAGTTCATCGATCTGCCGCATGCGCACCGCCCCGAAAATCCAGGCCGCCGCAAGCACCGCCGCCGCCGAAATCAGCGGCAAGCGCGCGCGGCGCGGGCTTTCCCACGCATCGTAAAGCGCGCCGTTGACCGTCATCAGCAGCGCCGTGACCCCCAGCGGTCCGGTGAGTTCCGCGATCTGGATGATGAGCGGATGCCAGGCCTGGGTGATCCACTGTCCGCAGGGAAACAGCTGCGGGATCACGAATTCGCACCCCGCCATGACGAGCGGTGCGAGCAGGGTCATCGGTACCCGCTGACGCCGGCGAATGCCGCAGACAATGCCGGTGAAGAGCAAAAAAATCAGCGCGCGAGCGGCGCAGAATAACATGCAACACGAGCAGCGCCGCGAGTCCACGGGAAATCGGCGAAGCGCTGCATGACCTCGATCAGCCAATAAAAACCGCCGGCGGTCTCGACGACGCCGGCCCACCAGCCGAGAAACAGCGCCCGCCCGAGCGTCGGCGCTCGATCGACCGCGAGCAGCATGGGAAGCGCGGCGATCCAAGCCAATGCCGGAAAGATCGAACGGTGTGCAGGCCAGAAACCACAGGCAGCCGCTGAGAGTGACCAGCCCGAAGCCGCGCGTAAAAATTGGATGCGCGCATGATGGGCCGCAAGCTTACCGGCAAATCGACGACAGTTCGCGGCTACTCTGCATCTTAAGGTATTCTGGCGCACAACCATGCAAGAACGATATGAACCCGCCGCCGTCGAGGCGCAGGCACAGCAGTATTGGGACGAGCATCGCTGCTTCGAGGCCAAAGAAGACCCGGCCCGCGAGAAATATTATTGCCTGTCCATGTTTCCCTATCCGAGCGGCCGCCTGCACATGGGGCACGTGCGCAACTACACCATCGGCGATGTGCTGACGCGCTTCATGCGAATGAACGGCAGGAACGTCCTGCAGCCCATGGGCTGGGACGCCTTCGGCTTGCCGGCCGAGAACGCGGCCATGGCGAACGGCGTGCCGCCGGCGAAATGGACCTACGACAACATCGCCTACATGAAAGAGCAGCTCAAATCCTTGGGGTTCGCCCTGGATTGGAGCCGCGAATTGACCACTTGCCGCCCTGAGTATTACCGCTGGAATCAGTGGCTGTTCCTGCGGATGCTGGAAAGGGGCATCGCCTATCAAAAGACCGGCGTGGTGAATTGGGATCCTGTCGATAAGACCGTGCTGGCGAACGAGCAGGTGATCGACGGCCGCGGCTGGCGCACGGGAGCGCCGGTGGAACGGCGCGAAATTCCGATGTACTACCTCAAGATCACGGCCTATGCCGAGGATCTGCTCGAGCGCGCTGCGCGGCATGCAGGGCTGGCCGGAACGCGTGCGCGCCATGCAGGCCAATTGGATCGGCAAGAGCGAAGGCGTGCGCATCGGATTTCCCTTTGACATCGACGGCACGCGGGGCGTGCTGCAGGCGTTTACGACTCGGGCGGACACCGTCATGGGTGTGACCTTTTGCGCCGTGGCCGCAGAGCATCCCTTGGCCGCGCACGCGGCGAAGGGAGATGCGCGGCTCGCCGCGTTCATCGAGGAATGCAAGCGGGGCCCGGCGATCGAAGCGGAACTCGCCACGCAGGAGAAGAAGGGCGTGGCGACCGGTCTTGCCGTGCGTCACCCGCTCACGGGCGAGGCAGTGCCGGTGTGGGTGGGAAACTACGTGCTCATGAGCTATGGCGCGGGCGCGGTCATGGGTGTCCCGGCGCACGATGAACGCGATTTCGAATTCGCGAAGAAGTATCGGCTGCCGATAAGGCCGGTCATCGATGTCGGCGGCCGAACCTATTCCCTAGATTCCTGGATGCCGTGGTACAGCGAGCACGGCCGTTGCGTGAATTCCGGTAAATACGACGGATTGGATTTTCGCGCTGCCACCGACGCGGTGGCGGTCGACCTCGATCGATTGAGCCTGGGCGGAAAGCAAACCACCTGGCGGCTTCGCGATTGGGGGATCTCGCGCCAGCGCTATTGGGGCTGCCCCATCCCGGTGATTCACTGTGCGGACTGCGGCACGGTGCCGGTGCCGGATGAACAACTGCCGGTGCTGCTGCCGGAGAATCTCGTGCCCGACGGCAGCGGCAATCCGCTGGCGAAGGACGCCGCATTTCTCGCCTGCACCTGCCCTCGCTGCGGGCATGCGGCGCGCCGCGAGACCGATACCATGGACACCTTCGTAGATTCCTCGTGGTATTTCCTGCGCTTTGCATGCAGCGACAATCCCCGGGCGATGATCGATGCGCGGGTGCATTATTGGCTGCCGGTAGATCAGTACATCGGCGGCATCGAACATGCGATCCTGCATTTGCTGTATGCACGCTTTTGGACGCGCGTGGTCCATGAACTCGGGGCGGTGGCGTTCAAAGAACCCTTCGCCAACCTGTTCACGCAGGGCATGGTATTGAACGAAGTGTTCTTCCGCAAATCCGAGTCCGGCCGCATCGAGTACTTCGATCCCGCCGAGGTCGAGGTCAAGACCGATCCGCACGATCGACGCCGCACGGCGGTGCTGCGCGCGGACGGGCGCGAGGTCGAATCGGGCGGCGTGGTCACCATGTCGAAATCGAAGAACAACGGCGTGGATCCGCAGGTGCTGGTGGATGAGTTCGGCGCCGATACCGCGCGATTGTTCACGATGTTCGCGGCGCCGCCCGAGCAAACGCTGGAATGGTCGGACGAGGGCGTGCAGGGCGCTTACCGATTCATCAAGCGCCTGTGGCGGGCCGTTCACGAGCATGTCGCGGGGGAGGCATCCGCGCCGCTCGAGAAGAGCGCGTTGCACGAGGGGCAGCGCGCCATCAGGCGCCAAGCGCACCAGACCCTCGCCAAGGTCACGGACGACATCGGCCGCCGCCGCACATTCAACACCGCCATCGCGGCGGTCATGGAGCTGCTGAACAGCCTGGCCAAATTTCCGCAAACCACGCCTTTGGATCGCAGCGTGATGCACGAAGCGTTGGAAATCGCCGTGCTCACGCTCTCGCCCATCATCCCGCACGTCACCCATGCGATGTGGAGCGCATTGGGCCACAGCCGGGCATTGATCGATGAGCCGTGGATGGCCGTCGACGCCGACGCGCTCGAACAGGCGACGGTCGAAATAGTCGTGCAAGTGAACGGCAAACTGCGCGCCCGGATCACAGTGCCGGTGGAGGCGGGCGAGGCGGCATTGCGCGAGGCCGCGTTGGCCGATCCCAATGTGCGCAAGTTCGTCGGCGCGGCCGCCATCCGCAAAGTAATCGTGGTGCGCGGCAAGCTGGTCAATGTGGTGGTGTAGGATGGCGCGCTGATGCATCTTCGAATGCGGGGCGGCGCGGTGGTCGGGGCGGCCGCGATGTTGGGGCTTTGCGCCTGCGGCTTTCGCCTCGCGGGCAGCCAACCGCTGCCTGCGATACTCGCCCGGCCGTACCTGTCCGTAAGGGATCCGTATACGGAATTCGCGCGCGAGTTCGAGCATCAGTTGAAAAGCTCCGGAGCGCTGGTGCAAAGCGTTCGGCAGAATTCCACCGCAACCATCGATGTGACCAAGGACCTGGTCGAGCAGCGCACCTTGGCGGTATCGACGCGCAATATTCCCACCGACTATGAGCTCATTTATACGGTGACCTTCTCGGTGCATGGTGCGGACAAGGAGCTGCTTGCGCCGCAGACCATCAGCGTGTCGAGGGATTACAGCTTCCAAGAAAACGAGCTGCTCGCCACGCAGCACGAGGCGGATATCTTGCGCGAGCAAATGGCGCGCGACCTGGTGTCGGTCGCGATGCACGCATTGACGCGTTTGAAATAGCGCAGGCTCCCAATGTTGTTGGTCAACTCCATCGATCGCCCCTCGCTCGGGGTGCTTTTGGATCGCTTCGGACTGCAATTGATCCTGGTGGCGGCCGAGCAAGTCATTCCGGGCTCGTACTGGGGAGAACGCGAGGCCGGCTTGATCGGGGCGAAGATCCACGCTCGCCTCGACACGCCGCTGCATTCCGTGTTGCACGAGAGCGCGCACTTCATCTGCATGACCCCCGAGCGGCGCGCGGGGCTCGATACCGATGCGGGCGGCGACGATGCGGAGGAAAGCGCCGTGTGCTATCTGCAGATTCTTCTCGCCGGATTGCTGCCGAATGTCGGCGAGGAGCGGATGTGCCGAGATATGGATGATTGGGGCTACAGCTTTCGCTTGGGAAGGGCGGCGACGTGGTTCGCCGAGGACGCGCAGGATGCGCGGCTGTGGCTCAACCGGCATGGCCTGATCGACCGGGACAACCGAGTCACCTTTGCCTGCAGAGAGTAAGAATTTCATGTCGCGGCGTGCCGTGCTCGCGAGTCTGGCCGCGCTCATGGGGGCGGCCTGCACCCAGGTCGAGTTCCTCGCCGCGAATGTCCCGGCTGCGTTTGGCTCATATAAGCGCAAAGCGAACATCGCCTATGGCGGCGGTCCGCAGCGTCGCCTGGATGTGTACACACCCGGCGGCCTTTCTGGCACTGCGCCGCCGCCGCTGGTGGTGTTCTGGCACGGCGGGCGCTGGAGTTCCGGAGACAAAGCCGACTACTTATTCGTAGGAGCGGCCCTGGCGCAGCTGGGGTACGTGGCGGTGCTGCCGAATTATCGGCACTATCCCGAGGTCAAGATGGCGGGATTCATGCACGATGCGGCGCAGGCTGCCCTGTGGGCGGCCGCACATGCCGACCGCTACGGTGCCGATCCGAACCGCTTGTACCTCATGGGGCACTCGGCGGGCGCGCACATGGCCGCGCTGTTGACGCTCGATGGGCGGTATTTGGCGGCGGCGGGCCGCTCCGCCCCGCGCATCGCGGGCCTCGTAGGCCTATCCGGACCGTATGACTTCCTTCCGCTGCGCGAGCCGGATGTGCAAGACATGTTCGGCCCACCCGCGCTTTACCCGGACTCGCAGCCCATCAATTTCGTTCGCGCCGGCGCGCCGCCCATGCTGCTGGTGCACGGCCTGCAGGACGATACGGTCGCGCCGAAGAATTCGCGCAATCTCGCGACCGCCCTGGGCGTGTGCGGCGTGCCCGTGACCCTCAAGCTCTATCATGGGGTGATGCACGCCGATACGGTGGCGGCGCTCAGCAAGCCGGCGCGCGGGCGGGCTCCCACGCTCGCCGATATCGCGGCCTTCGTCGGCCCGCCGCCCGATCAGGCGGCGTTGGAAACCGGAATGGCGGGCATCGCGTAGCAGCGGCCGAAGCGATTGGCGAGAAACGGCGCGAGAGCGATCTCTTCCTGCTTGATGAGCCCGGATTGGGGCAGATGTCCCGCGCACAGCATGTCGAGCAGGGCGCAGATGCCGCCT
The DNA here is from genome assembly GCA_963813755.1 of uncultured Gammaproteobacteria bacterium. Taxonomy (GTDB): domain Bacteria; phylum Pseudomonadota; class Gammaproteobacteria; order Steroidobacterales; family Steroidobacteraceae; genus Bog-1198. Next base: position 229,631 of record CAWEZY010000011.1, read on the forward strand.
GCGGTCGTGATCTGAATGGCGCTGCGAACGCGGCCGCCTACCGGCGCGGCATAGACCTTGTGAGCGTAGGTTTCCTGAACCAGCTGGCCGCCGCGCATACCGCTTACCGTGACGAAAACGATGACGACGTCTTGCAGCGTGACGGGCACCGCGTTCTCGAGGATGTCCTTCAACAGTTCGCGGCGATCGCGCAACCGCAGGTCGTTCAACAGCGCCTTCATGATGGCCGCATGGCCCGGATATCGAATGGTGCGGTAATTGAGATTGCGCACCTTGCCCGCCAAGGTTTCGCACAAAGTGCCGAGGCCTCCCGAGGTGTTGAACGCCTCGTACAGGACGCCGTCGAGAGAAAATTCCTCGAGCTCCTCGAGCGGCTGCGTCTCACGCAGCTGTCCGTTGACGATCGCCTCGCAGGGCTCGCAATACTCGTTGATGACGCCGTCGGTGCTCCAGGTCAGATTGTAGTTGAGCGCATTGGAAGGAAACTTCGGCAGGGCGCCGACGCGCATGCGCACGTCCTGCAAAGAGTCGAAACGCGAGATGAGATCGCTGGCCACGATCGTGATGAATCCGGGGGCGAGGCCGCACTGCGGGATGAATGCGGTGCGCGCTCCGGCGGCGAGTTGCTTGACCGCGCGGGTGCTGGCGACGTCCTCCGTCAAATCGAGGTAATGGGCACCTGCGGCCTTGGCCGCCTCGGCAATCAGGCGCGTGGCGTGGTAGGGGGCGGCGCTCAAGACCGCGAATTGACCTTTGAGTAGCCTGCGCAGGCTGTCGCCCTGGGTGATGTCGGCGGCGACCTTCGCGACCGCGGCCATGGTCTCGAGGCGATCGAGTTGCTGCTGCGAGCGGTCGACGACCGTCACCGCGTAATCCCCGCACGCGCCGAGGAGTTCGGCGATCATGGAGCCGATTTTGCCGGCGCCAACGATAACGATACTTTTCATGGGACCTCCGCTGATGGGCCCATTCTTGTCCAGCGACCCTGCGAATGGTAGGGTCAATTCAGACATTTTTAAGGTATGATCTAGGCAATTTGAAGGGTTAATTCGGCAAAGTGCCATGGATGCCATCGATCAGAAGCTGATACTCGCGCTGCAGGAAAACGGCCGTGCCTCGACGGCGCAACTGGCCCGGCTGGTCGGCCGGTCGCGCACCAGCGTGCAGAGCCGGATCGAGCGGCTGGAAAAGCAGGGCGTCATCGTCGGCTACTCGGCACGCCTCGCGCCCGAGCATGGCTTGGGTGCGGTGCGGGCCCACGTGATGATCAAGGTGGGCGCCAAGGAGACCCGGGCGGTGGCCGCTGCGCTACGCGCCATAGAGCAAGTCCGCGTGCTGCACTCCGTCAGCGGCGAGGTGGACTTGATCGCGGTGGCGGCAACCGCGTCCGTCGTCGAGATGGATCAGGTCATCGACCGCATCGGCGCCTTGGACGGAGTCGAGCGCACCACCTCGTCGATCATTTTGTCGACCAAGTTCGAGCGTTAGACGCGTTCTAACGAGCAATGAGATCCTTTAGATTCGCCTGCACGCTAGCATCGGCACGAACGCCTTTGGGTGTCATGTTGGTCTAAACAAAGTCGGAAGGCGCAGCGCGATTTGGCAAATGTGCAGACCAAACGCATCCGTCGGCCTCGTCAAATGGCAACGCGTGCCGATTCAGCGAGGTGAACAACGCCACCGTACCGTGGCAGTGACTCCGCTCCACTTGCGGCCGGCGGTGATGTCACCTTGAGGGTGGTTTGTAGGCTGCCTTGGTTTCCGCCGAAAGCTTGAGCGCCTTGATCCCATCTTCCGTGGTTAGCAATGCGGTTGTCTTAATCGACGAGAACGCGCCGGAGGACCCTAGCGTCATAGCAAGTGCCGCGGACGCAATTGCGCTCGGTGCTTCGTATATAACAATGATGTCCGTTTCCCCAAACGTCATGAACGCACTGTGAAGCTTGCCACCGACCGACTCGATGGCCGCGGAGGCAGCCTTAGTCCGATCGACCGGGTTGGCGATCAACGCATTCTTCGACTCGGCAGAATAATTGCAGCTCAACATAAAGTGCGGCATATGAGTGCTCCTTTTGTTGCCAATTTATTTGATTCGAGCGCGACGATCATACGCGCCGTGTCGGTCTGAAGATACTAATTGTCAGCTCAGGCCGTCGCCACTCTGTTCGGATCTGTGCTCGACGGCGTGAGAGGGTTGGCGGGTGGGTGTGGACGGTCACAGACGCTCGATCGTTTGGCGATCGTACTCAGCACGGAAGTATTTCTGCAATGCGTCCTCGAAGACTTGATTCTCGTCAGTGACACTCGCAAAGAGACTCATCGATGACTGAAATTTACGGTAGTCGGGATAACCGAAGATATCCTCGATCGACGGGCCGCTTATGTTCGTCACAAGTTGTGTGCAGGTACGGAGCCTGGGTCCGAGCAGCGGGTGATCGAGATACGCCTTGGCTTCGGCTACGGACGATATCGCATATTTCTGAGCCATTGCGCTGTGCCCAAGCCCTTTGATCTGCGGGAAGATGAACCACATCCAATGGCTCTGCTTTCGTCCGGCGCGAAGCTCGTGCTCGGCTTGCTCGTAAACCCGGCGTTGAGCGTCGAGGAAACGTTGGAGATTGTAAGGGTCGGCGGCGACGCCGCCGGCCATCGAGTCGGAGCTCAAGGCCGCCCTCCGAACCGTTGCGGCGCAGTTGCGCTTTGCACACGCTTATCCCCCGCAATTGGGGATCGAGGGATGCCAAATGGCGCCGACTGCACCGATCGCTGCCTCAGTGGATTCCGATCAGGCCTTGGATCTGCAAGCGCAATGCCTCGAGGTTCAGTTCGCCGACGTTGCGAAAGACGATCCTACCGCGCGCATCAATCAGAAAGCTCTGCGGCAGTCCGTAAACTCCGCCGAACGCTTTGCCGAGCTTCGCGTCCCCCATCAGGATCGGGTATGGAACCTCATGCTTTGCGAGAAAGCGCCTGACCGCAGCTTCATCATCATCCATCGATACGCCGATGACCTGCAGCCCAGCGTCCCCGTATTGGCGTTGCCAGCGTGAGAAGACCGGGATCTCTTCGATGCAGGGGGCGCACCAGGTCGCCCAGAAGTTCAGCAATACGACCCGACCCCTGAATTGGTCAAGTCGCAGCGGCTGGCCGGACAGGTCGTTGCGCGTGAAATCCGGTGCGACGGTGTTCAACCGGCCGGCCGGTTCGGCCGCCTTACCGGAGGCCCATATCGGCATCGACAGGCAAGCGCAGACCCCAGCCACTCCGAGGGCACGCCGCAGTGGCGGCATGATCTTAACCGCCTGAGGTCACCGGATAGCCCTTATCAACCCAGTCAGTGCCGAAATCCTTGGCGATGTACAAGGCTTTGACATTGCTGAATCCGAGCGCCCGCAGCGCCGAGAAGGCGGCACCCATGTTCGGGCACTTCTTCCACGGACAGCAGCCGCAGTAGATGACGATGGCGGAATCCTTGGGCAGCGTGGCGACACGCGCTCGCAGTGCAGCCAGGCCCTCGCTCTCATCGGCTTCGCCAACGTACTCGGCGGCGACGATATGGGCTTCATCGAAGAGTTTACGGAAGCCGACGTGCAGGATGAGCGGCCGCGGCCCCGAATTTGACTTCAGGGTTGCGGCGAGAGTCGCCGGCTGCACGAGATACTCAGCGGGAATCGAAGAAGCAGGGATCTTTTCAGCGCCAACTGCGATCGCCCCGAAGGTCAAGGCCGTGCCGACACAGAACGCGAGCACGATAGTGTTGATAAGCGGTTTCATGCGATTACTCCGGTTTGGGCACCTGTGGGAATTTTATCAATTTTACGCCCGCATCTCGAATCCGCCGCTGCGCCGTCGCGCCAGAATCAGTCGTCCCAATCGGAGTGTGATTTTCGAATCCCCCGCCGCCGAAGCGGCTGCGCGCCCGATGAAATCGAGCGTCGTGCGATTCTTTCACGATCACGTGCTGGTCAAACCGCCGGGCAACAGCACCCTGAGGCCCCGGCACCAGGACCAGCCTTACTACTGCACCGCAGGTACTCGGAGCGTGAGTTCTTGGACTCGGCTCGATGCGCGTGACTTTCCGCTGATCTGCCCGCGATGATGGCTCTGCAGCCTCAAGGCTGGGCGGCAATCACCGCTATTTCGATCTTGTACTCGGGCGCCGCCAATCGCGCGCTCTCGACGGTCGCCCGCGCCGGCGCAGCGCCCGGCATCACCCAGCGGTCCCAGACCTGATTCATTTGCGCGAAGCTCGCCATGTCGGTGAGCCAAATGGTGGCCGAAATAATGCGGCTCTTGTCGGTTTTCGCCTCGGCCAGCAGAGAATCGATGATCGCCAGGATATCCTTGGTCTGTTCGGCGACGCTCTTGCCGGCCGCGCTGGTTGCCACCTGACCGGCGAGGTATACGGTCTTGTTGTGGATCACGGCCTGAGACATTCGTGGGCCCGGGTGCAGGCGTTCAATGAGCATGGCACTTCCTTCGGTGGATATTCCTAAGGATAGTTCCTTATAACGATGCGCATCGCCGGCATCCGTGAGGCAACCGCCAATTTGGGGCTCACGGTGCGGCGGGGTAGGGCGCATTGCGCGGCTGGCGCACGCGCTTGACGATCAAGTAGGCGGCGATCGCCAGCGCCAGGGTGAGGCAGCTGGCCTTGAAGTCTTGCTGCAGGGCGGGAGTGAACGCCATGGCGATCATCACGGCGCCCATGCCGGCGATGGCCGCGTAGCTCAACCAGGGAAAGAGCCACATCGTCACCGCGGGCACGGGTTCCCCGGCTCGTTCGCGGCGCATCCGCAGCCTGATCTGCGCCACCGCGATCGCCATGTAGATGAACACGACCAGTGCGCCCGAGGAGCTGACCAGGAAATCGAAGACGGCTTGCGGCGCCTCGGTGGCCGCGATGATGCCGAGAAAGCCCGCCAGCGAGCCCATCAGCACGGAGGCCACGGGCACACGCCGCTTGTTCAACTTGACCAGCGACTGGGGGGCATCGCCTCTATCCGCCAGGATGAACATCACCCGTGAGCTTACGTAGAACGCCGAATTCAAACAGGATAGAACCGCGGTCAGGATGATGACGCTCATGATCTCTCCCGCCCAGGGAACTTGCATGGTGTTGAGCGCCAGGGTGAACGGCGACTCTCCGGAGCGCACCGTGGTCCAGGGGGTCACCGACACGATCAAGAACACCGAGCCCACATAGAAAATCAGGATGCGCCAGATCACCGCGGTGCTCATACGGGCGACCGCCCGACCGGGCTGGGCCGACTCGGCCGCCGCGATAGTGGTGATTTCCGCGCCCGTCATGGCGAAGAACACCGTGGGCACGGCGGCGAGCACAGCGATCCAACCGTGCGGCGTAAAGCCGCCGTGATTCACGAGATTGCCGAAGGTAGCGCCGTGCGGCGCGCCCAAGCCGAACGCGTACGAGCCGGCGATGGCGATGAACACCAGGATGGCGGCCACCTTGATCGAGGCGAACCAAAACTCGAATTCGGCGTAGGAGCGCGCGGACATGAGATTGACGCAGGTCATGATGGTCATCAACCCTAAGCCGATCTGCAGCGGCGACAGCGGCTGCAGCCAGTGCTGTAGGATTTTCGCACCGGCAATGGCCTCGACGGGCACCACCAGCACCCAAAAATACCAATATAGCCAGCCGACGATGAATCCCGCACCCTCGCCCAAGCCGGCGCGGGCGAACTCGGTGAATGAGCGCACGTTCGGCAGCGCCGTGGCCATTTCCCCCAACATGCGCATCACCAGCAGTATCAGCAGGCCGGTAATGGCGTAGCTGATGAAACTCGCGGGACCGCCGGCGATGATCGAAGTGCTCGAGCTCACGAACAGTCCCGCACCGATGATTCCGCCGATCGAAATCATCGTCAGGTGGCGGCCTTTGAGCGAACGACTGAGCTCGTTCTTGCCGGGCATTGGCGTCGTGGGGTTGCTGTGCGCCATCAGGTCTGCCTTTTTAGCCGTTATTCATCATTCATACGCCGCGCCGTTGACCCGCAGCGTACGTCACTCGCGCTCGAGGCGCACCCGCGGGTCGCTACCCGTAACAGGCCGCCGCAACATCATCTCACCCGATCGTTTCGATGGCCGCGCGCGGCGACGCCCGTCCCGGGCCCAACCGATGCGCATCCCCCGCCGGCGCCTGGCCGTGCTCGTACGGCCTGGCCATGAGCATGTAGATGCCGCCGATAAGTATGACGCCCACGGTGGTCGCCAACATGCCGTAGTTGACGTACCACGGGTCGTTCGGGTTGCGCGGCCATAGAATGTTGATGATCGCGCCGACGCCGTAGGCGAGCGCCAGCAGGTTCACCAACCATCCCCAACCGGCCAGCTTGAAGGACCCCGACGGCCGCCATCCCATGGCGCGCGCCACCAACGCGCCCAGCACCACCATTTGGAACGCAATGTAGATGCCGACCGCCGCGAAACTGATGATGGTGGCGATCGCGTCCTGCAGCCACAGCGCGGAGAGGGCGATCACCGCCGGTATGGCTCCCATCATGAGGAGCGCGTTGGCCGGTACGTGGCGGCCCGGGGACATGCGGCTCAAGTACTTGCTGCCGAAGATCATGTGATCGCGCGCGTAGGCGAAGACCAGCCGGCTGGCGGCGGCCTGCAGACTCAACAGGCAGGAAATGAACGAGACCAGCACCACCACGATCACGGCGCGAAATCCGATTTCGCCCATCGCGGCCCGCAGCAGGGTGACGATGGGATCGGTGTCCTTGCCTGACATCACGGACCCGATGTCCGAGATCGACAGCACGAAGGCGAGACACACCCAGATGGCGGCCGCTCCGCCGATGTAGATGGTCATGCGCATGGCTTTGGGAATCATGCGGCCCGGGTCCGGGGTTTCCTCGGCGACGTCGCCGCAGGCCTCGAAGCCGTAATAGCAAAACATGGCAGCGAGCGAGGAGGCGAGAAATGCCGGCCAATAGTGTCCCTCGGCATGCACGAACGAGGTGTCCACCAGGACCTTCAGCGGCTGCTGGCGCGCGAACAGCAGCAGATAGCCGCCGACCACGATGGCGCCCACCAGTTCGCAAACGAAGCCAAACATCGCGACCCTCGCCAACAGGCGCGTGCCGCTCAAATTGAGCGCCGTGGTCACGGCAATGAGAAAGAGCGCGATCGCGGTGGTCGCGACCGGCGTGCTCTGGAGCCCGAACAGCTGCGCAAGATAGGGCGCGACGCCGGTGGCCACGCCCGCCATGGTGCAGCACAGGGCCCAGCCATAGACCCAGCCGGCCATCCAGGCCCAGCGCTTGCCCACCAGCCGGCGCGCCCAGGGATACAGTCCGCCGGAGATCGGAAACTGCGAGACGATTTCGCCGAAGATCAGGCACACCATGAGCTGCCCGATTCCCACGCCGATATAGGTCCACCACATCGGCGGTCCGCCGGCGACGAAGGCGCTGGCGAAAATGGTGTAAACACCGACCACCGGCGAGAGATAAGTGAACCCCAAGGAAAAATTTTCCCACTTCGACATCGAGCGGTCGAAATGCGATACATAGCCCAAGGCGCGTAGCTGTTCGGCGTCTTGATCGATCGCCTTGCCGGAATTATGGGTCACAATGGCTTGCCCTCCCTCGATTGATCGCGCGGCTTCTGAGCGGGCTGCGTCTCGTGGATTATCCCGGGTCCGCAAGGCTCGTGGGCGCCATATTACGAAAATCGGCGGGCTGGTGCCCAATGGGAGGGCCGTCAAACGGGCAGCCTAGCGAGATCTCGCCGTATCGGGGGGACATCTTGGACCGGGCCCGAGCCGATTCCTGCGAGCCGCGTCTATTGGCGACTTCCTTGTGATCGGCAGGGTCGACCCGTAATATAGGGTTTGCCCACACGCAAGTTTATTGCGCAACATTCAGCCGATGAACCACGCGCTCTGTCGCAAAGATGGCGCGGCCGTTCGATTGGCGCTCGAGGCGTACCTCATGCATCGATTGCGCCTGCCTTGAAGCCAGCCTCGCGAGGTCAGACGCTCACCGCCGTGTTCTCCTCGAGCTTGGGCGTCGGATTGATCTTCGGATTCCAGCCGCCGCTGATCGCGCTTTCGATGAGCCGGTCAGGTTTCTCGAGCTTCGAGATCGGGGCCGTTATCGCTTCGAGCCTGATCGCCGTGATCCTGCTCGGGCCGCTGTATCCGCGCGTCATTGCCCGCCTGGGGCTGAAGAGCTGCGTGATTGCCGGTATCGGCATTGCCGCGCTGATCCTGCCGCTCATGCCGCTATGGCCCGGCGTGGGCTCCTGGCTGTTCTTGAGATTCTTGAGCGGTTGCGCGCTCGGTCTGTCGTGGGTCGCCAGTGAAATCTGGATGAACATGGTGAGCGGCGCCGAGTCGCGCGGCACCGTCATGGGCATCTATGGCACGATTTTCTCGATCGGCACGATTGCCGGACCGGCGCTCTTGGAAATCACCGGCACCCGCGGTTCGCAGCCCTTCGTGATAGGGGCCGTGGGTTTGGCGGTGACGATGATGCCGCTTGCCCTATTGCGCGGCGTACCGGGCGCCTCGCAGGTGATCACGCCGCTGCGTGCGCTGGCGGGCGCCGTGCGCCGGGCCCCGTTCGTCATGGTGGCCGCGTTGGTGGCTGGATTGGTGGAATCCGCGGACTTCACGCTCCTGCCGCTCTATGGGCTGCAGGCGGGGTTTCCCGAACGTACGGCACTGCTCCTGCTGGCGGTATTCATGGCGGGCAACGTGGTTCTGCAGGTGCCGATCGGGCTGCTCGCCGATCAGTTCGGCCGGCGCTTCATGCTCGGGATCTGCGCGCTGCTGAGTTTCCTCGGACCACTGCTGCTACAGCCGCTTTTCGGTGAGCCGATCTTATTGTGGCCGCTGTTGTTCATCTGGGGCGGCACGCTGTATGCCTTTTACAGCCAGGGAATTGCACTCCTGGGTGCCGAGTTCGCCGAAGCGGACCTGCCGATGGCAAATACCCTGTTCGTCATCGTTTACTGCCTGGGCGGGGTGATCGGACCGAGCCTTGGGGGCATCGCTATGGACCGATGGCCGCGCGGCGGCTTACCGGCGCTGTTGAGCGGCGCGGCGCTCGCACTGCTGGTGGGCCTCGCGATGGGCGCGCGATATAGTCGATCCGAAAGATCTTGAGCGATCCCAAGGAGCACGCGTGATGCGCAAATCCATCGGTGCCGCGCCGGCGCCGCTGCAGGCACTCATTCAAAGCCGCCGGCCGGGCCACGCGCTGCCGCGCGATTTCTACACCGACCCCGCCCTATTCGAGTGCGATATGCGCAGCATGTTGCTCAAGCATTGGTTCTGCGCGGGCCATGCGAGCAGCATCGCCCGGCCGGGCGATTACTTGGTGATCGACCTCGGGGAAGAGTCGGTGATCGTGGTGCGAACGCCCACGGGCCAGGTGCGGGCGCTCGTCAATGTGTGCCGGCATCGCGGATCGCGCCTGTGCACCGGCCGCGCCGGCAAAGCGCCCGCGGCACGCCTGACCTGTCCCTACCATGCGTGGAGCTATGATCTTGACGGTAATTTATTGGCCGCCCGGCTCATGCCCGAATCGTTTCGGCGCTCCGAGATGGGTCTCAAGACCCTGCCGGTGCGCGTCGTCGAAGGCTTGATTTTCACGACCTTTGCCGATGAGCCGCTCAACTTCGCGGCGGCCGAAGAGGCGTTGAGAAGCTCGGCGGGCGTGTACGGCTGGGCTCGCGCCAAGGTTGCCCATCGCGAGCTGTACTCGATCGCCGCCAACTGGAAGCTCGCCGTAGAGAACTACATGGAGTGCTATCACTGCCAGCCGGCGCACCCGGAGTACGCGAAACGCCATGTTTATGCGCGTCCCCCGGAAATGAACGTCGAGGTCGAGTGCGCGGGGCGCCGGCGCGCGGAGATGCTCGGCATCGTGGTGCCCGATATCGACGGATATGGGTGTGCGGCCGGCCCCGGCCAGGAGTCGATCTCCGTGTTCCGCAGCGCGCTTTACGAGGGACAGTTGAGCGCAACCGACGACGGCCGGCCGCTCGGGCGGCTGATGGGGTCGTTTTCGGCTGCGGACGGCAACTCGACCTATTTCGACATCGGTCCCTTGAGCGATTTTCTGGCGTACCCCGACCATGGGGTCATTTATCGCTTCATTCCGCGAGCGGTGGGCCGGACCGAGATGGAAGTGCAGTGGCTGGTCGATGAGGCCGCGGTGGAAGGCACGGATTACGAGGTCGAGCGGCTGACGTGGCTATGGAAGACCACCAGCGCGGAGGACAAGAAGATCGTCGAAATGAATCAGGCCGGCGTCAACTCCCGCTTCTTCGAGCCCGGCCCGTACTCGCTGCAGGAGTCCTTCGCGGATCGGTTCGTCACCTGGTATCTGCAGGAATTGTCGAGCTGATCACTCCTCGTGATGATCGTGCCCTTCGCCGTGGCCGTGCCCCTCATGGCCCTCACCACGGGCGTGGCCCTCGTCATGGCCGCGCTCGCCGTGCTCGTGCCGGTATCGCGGCACGTATTCGTTGTTGTACCAGTCATCGCGCACGAAATAGACTCGCCGGCCGCAGGCGTGGTACTGGGCGCAATGCTTGCTCCAGTGCTTTTCATGGCCGGGCGGCACATGCAGGTAGATCGGCGGAGCCGCAACGAATTCCGGCGCTGGCTGGACCACCATCGGCTGGGCATAAACCAGTGGCGGCTGGGGAATGTTGCCGATATTGATCTGTCCGTAGAATCCTGGTTGACCGACGCTGATCGACACGGCCACGTCGCCGGCAAACGCCGCGCCGCCGAGCACGGAAAGACTGAGTGCCGCTGCGAGCATTAAATCGAGCCCGAGAAAACGCGATTGCCAAGACATGTTGACCTTCTCCTTGCCCCGCCGGGGGTCATGAACACGCGGCGATGGGCGGCCATCGCAGCTATGACTTCATTATGCCTAGAATCGCAATCATGCAAATCTGTCGCGGCGAGGCGACGCTCCTCGGCCGACCGGAGCCGTCAAATTGTGACGCAGTTCGCAAATTCCGCCGCGCTCGAGCGGCTCGAAAAATGCCTTATCATCGGGCGATGACCGATCTGTGTTCGCTCGGCGCGGCGGCCGCCGTGGGCGCGATGCGGCTCGGCGAGATCTCCGCCGAGATGTATGCGACCGCGCTGCTCAACCGTTGCGCGGCATCGAAGCCCCTGAATGCGTTTATCTCGATACAGCCGGACGCGGTGCTCGAAGCGGCGCGCGGCGCCGACCGGGCGAGGGCGGGCGGGGCGCGCCTCGGCGCACTGCACGGCATACCGATTGCGCTGAAAGACAGCATCAATTCAGCGGATCTCCCGACCACGTCCGGTACGGCGGCGCTGCGCAATTTCCGCCCCGCAGCGAACGCCCCCATTCTGCAAGCGCTTTTGTCGGAGGGCGCGATCCTGCTCGGCAAAACCAATTTGCACGAGCTCGGGCTCGGGGTGACCAGCAACAACACGGTCTTCGGTGCGTGCCGCAATCCGTACGATCCATCCAGCAGTCCCGGCGGCAGCAGCGGCGGCTCAGCGGTGGCGGTGAGTGCGCGCATGACGCCGCTCGCGGTCGGGGAGGACACCACCTGCTCGATCCGCGTGCCCTCCGCGTTGTGCGCCATTGCGGGCCTGCGCCCGAGCACGGGCCGCTACCCGTCGAGCGGCGTCATGCCGATCGCGCCGCGGCTCGACAGCATCGGACCCATGGCGCGAAGCGTCGAGGATTTAATCCTATTCGACTGCGTGCTGCGGCCGAATTCCATGCCGGTGACGCCGATCCCCTTGCGGCAGGTACGGCTGGGTGTGCCTTGCGTCGCTTGGAGCGGCCTCGATGAGGAGCTCGAACGCGTGGCAATGATTGCTCTGCGGAAATTGCACGACGCCGGGATCGAGCTGGTTCGCGCCGACCTGCCGGCGCCGTTGCACTCCGACTTCGCGATCACCATGGATATTCTTTGCTACGAAGTGGTCGCCGCCGAGCAAGCCTATATGCGCGAATACTCCACGGGAGTCGATTTGGCGCAACTGCTCGCGCAAGCCGGGGCTCCGTTGCGAAAGCGTTTCGATACGTTGTTCCTCGCGGGCGGCGCGAGCGCCGTCACGCACGAGCGATATCAACAGGCCATCAGGCAGCTCAAAGTTCTGCAGGCGGCGGTCCGAGGGTACTTCCAGGAGCATCTCCTGACGGCCATGGTCTATCCGCCGACCATGACTCCCGCGCTGCCCATCGGCGTGGAGGACGCGATTACGGTGCGCGGCGAAGCGACGACGGTGCGAACCGCGATGCTGCGCAATACGGTACACGCGAGCTGCGGCGGCATGCCGGGGCTGGTGCTTCCGGCCGGCCTCACAGCCGCGGGCCTGCCGGTCGCTCTGGAGTTCGACATGCTGCCCGGCGATGACCGGAAGCTCCTGGCGCTGGGACTTTCGCTCGAGCGCGTTCTCGGACCCGTCGATCCGCCGCCGTTCGCCTAACGGCTCCCGCTGCAGCCGGCTGCCGCTACAGTTTGACCATGACGTGCCGTGGCACGCTGTAGTCCTCGAGCGCGTACACCGACAGGTCCTTGCCGTAGCCTGAGCGCTTGAACCCGCCGTGGGGCATCTCGCTGATCAACATGAAATGCGTGTTGATCCAGGTACAGCCGTATTGCAGGCGCGCCGCGACGCTCATGGCCTTGCCGACGTCCTTGGTCCACACCGAGGATGCGAGACCGTATTCGGAATCGTTCGCCCACGCCACGGCGTCGTCCGCGTCGGTGAAGCGGGTCACCGACACCACCGGCCCGAATACCTCGCGCTGCACGATCTCGTCGGTTTGACGCGTGCCGGCGACGAGGGTCGGCTCGTAGAAAAAGCCGGCGCCGGCCCGCGCCTTGCCGCCCGTGGTTACTTCGACGTGATTCTGAGCGGCCGCCCGTTCGACAAATCCCGCCACGCGGGCGCGTTGCTCGGCGGAGATGAGCGGGCCCATTTCCACGCCTTCCTCCCTCTGCGTGCCCACCTTGAGGGAGCGCACGGCGGCGCCCAAGTCGGCGACCAGGCGCTCGTAGACCTTCGCGCCGGCGTACAGGCGGCACGCGGCGGTGCAGTCCTGTCCGGCGTTGTAGAAGCCGAAGGTCCGCACACCCGATACCACGGCCTCGAGGTCCGCGTCGTCGAACACGATGACCGGAGCCTTGCCTCCGAGCTCGAGATGCGTGCGCTTGAGGTTCCCCGCGGCAGCGCTCAGGATTTTCTGCCCCGTCGCCACATCGCCGGTGAGCGACACCATGCGTACCCGGGGGTGCGAGACCAAGGGCGCGCCGATGCTCTCGCCGCGGCCGCACACGATGTTCACCACCCCCTTGGGAAAGATCTCGGCCAGAAGCTCCGCCAGCTTCAAGGCGGTCAGCGGCGTCTGCTCCGAAGGCTTGAGCACTACCGTGTTGCCGGCCGCGAGCGCCGGGCCCAACTTCCAGGCCGCCATCATCAACGGGTAATTCCAGGGCGCGATCGAGGCGACAACACCCACCGGATCGCGCCGTATCATGCTGGTGAATCCCGGTAGATATTCGCCCGCCAACGCACCGTGCTGCGTGCGCGCGGCCGCCGCGAAGAAGCGGAACACATCGGCGATTGCGGGAATCTCGTCGCTCAAGGCCGCGGCGAGCGGTTTGCCGGTATTGTCGGATTCCAATTTCGCGAACCCGAGTCCGTCGGCTTCGATGCGGTCCGCCAAGCGCAACAATAGCGCCGCCCGGTCCTTCGGCACGGTCTGCGCCCAGCCCGGGCCGGCCACCTCGGCGGCGGCAACGGCCGCATCGAGCTGTGCGCGGCTCGCCTCGTGCACCTCGGCAATACACTTGCCGCTCGCCGGGTCGAGCACGCGCTCGAGGGAGCCTTCGCCCTTCGCCAGGACGCCGTTGATCAAGAGTTTGGTTTGCATTGGGAGCTCCTTAACCCACCGCCCTACGTCTTTTCTTGTCCACGTCGTCGATCATCATCTACGACGAAGATCCCGGATTGCCGTTTGAGGCGCCGAAAAGCGGAAAGCGCGCCATCGCCTCCAAATCCCCGAGATCCTGATCGTTGCGCACATATTCCCGGCTGGCATCGCGCCGCGGCTGGAAGTCCCAGGGCGTTTGACGCCCGGCACGCAGTGCGTCGTGGACCAGGTGCCGGCGCCGCTGGCTCGCGGCCACTTCCACGTGCAGCGCCTTGAGATCCCAGCGCTTTCCGACCTCGGCGCGAAATTCCCGCACAAGCGCCGCAAAGGACGGCGCCGGGGCGAGATTGCGAAGCTCGTCCGGGTCCTCGAGCAAGTCGTAGAGCTGATCCGGATCGGCGGGCGAATGCACGAACTTGTGGCGCCCGCGCTTGATCATCACCAACGGCGCGATCGCGCCCTCGGCCAAATACTCGCCGATGACCTGCCCGCTCCCGGCGGCTCCCGCGAGCTGCGCGGCGAGGCTGCGGCCGTCGAGCGGCGTCGCGTAGTCGGCGGCCGCACCGCCGGCGAGTTCGCACAAGGTGGGGGCGACATCGACCAGGGAAGCGGACTCGGCGACGCGGCGCGCCGCAAAGTGCTGCGGCGCGTGCACGATCAGCGGTATGCGGCATGCCGGTTCGAAGAAACTCATTTTGTACCACAACCCGCGCTCGCCCAGCATGTCGCCGTGGTCGGCGAGCAGCATGACGATGGTGTCCTGCGCGAAGCGCGCATCGGCCAGAGCGGCGAGCAGCGCGCCGATCTGGTCGTCGACGTACGACACGGCGCCATAGTAGGCGCGGCGTGCGGCGCGCACCTGCGCCTCGTGCACGGGCTGCGAGTCGAGCCCGCAGACGTGGCGCAATCGCAGCGAATGCGAATCCGCCGGGGCCGCCGCCGAGCTCACGCGCGGCATATCGATGTCGACGCCGTCATAGCGATCCCAATAGCGCTGCGCAATCGCGTAGGGGTCGTGCGGATGCGTCATCGAGGCGACCAGGCAGAACGGACGGCGATCCTTGCTGCGCGCCATGTCGAAGATCTTGCGGCGCGCCTGGAAGATGACCTCGTCGTCGAAATCGATCTGGTTGGTGCGGGCGCAGGGCCCCGCCTGCGTCACCGAATCCATGCTGTGGTACCAGCTCGGGCGGTGCTCGGGGCGAGCCCAGTCCGGCGTCCAGCCGAAATCCGCCGGATAGATGTCGGTGGTCAGGCGCTCTTCAAAACCATGCAGCTGATCCGGGCCGCAAAAATGCATCTTGCCGCTCAACACCGTCTGGTAGCCGGCACGGCGCAAATAATGAGCGAAGGTGGGCACCTGCGCCGGGAACTCGGCGGCATTGTCGTAGGCGCCGATGGCCGAAACCTGGCGGCCGGCGAGAAAGGAAAAGCGCGAGGGCGCGCACAACGGGCTGTTGCAATAGAAGGAATCGAAAACCACTCCGGCCGCGGCCAGTGCGTCGATGTGCGGGGTTCTGGCGATGCGGTTTCCGTAGGCGGGGAGCGCCCGCGCCGTGAGCTGGTCGGCCATTAGAATCAGGAAATTGGGGCGGTTCGACACCAGGCTCACCGATGCGCCGCCGCTTCCTGGGCCCGATACGCGATCCAGCTTTGTTCGATCAGGTACGCATGAATGTGGTCGACGTCTTTTTCGCTCAGGATGTCGTCGAACCGTTCCATGCCCGCCGGAGCCAAGGCGCCGCGCAGCACGATGTCCTTGAAAGCCGCATGCCGCCCCGCATCGAGCCGGCGCAGATCAGGGGTGGTGGAGAGCCCGAGCGTGTGGCAACGCGAGCATTCCTCGACGAATTTGATTTCGCCGGCATTGATGGCGGCGGCGGTGGCGGTTTGCGCCGGCGGTTTGGCGAACGGTTCGCTCACCCGTGCGGGCGGGGTGGGCACCTCGCCGCCGCCGAGCTTGAAGGCGATGATGCGGTTGGTGTTCTCATAGGTCACCGCGGCGCTGCTCGGCGGAATGGGCCCCTCCGCGATGGCGGTGCCGCCATAACCCGTCTGAACCGCGACATACTGTTTGCCGTTGACCGCGTAGGTTGCGGGGGCCGCCATGATGTGGCTGCCGGTCTCGATCACCTTCAACACCTTGCCGGTGTCGGCCGCGTAGATCCACAGTCCGCCGCTGCCGCGGCCTTGGAGCACCAGGTTCCCGGCGGTCGACATCACGCCGCCGTCGTAGCCGCGCATGCCGCTCGAGGTCTCGTGCTCCCACACCGTTTTCTGCGCAACCGGGTCCCAGGCGCGAATGAGTTCGCGCACCGGTTTGACCTTGCGCGCCGCCTTGATCTCCTTCAGGTCCGGCAGGGGTCCGAACAGCCGTTTCAAATCCTCCGCATCGTAAGTGTCGTCGGGAAAGATGCCGTTGACCGTATAGAACCCGTCGATGAACTTCACGGGGCCGCCGTTGTGCAGCATGTCGACCCAGACACTCGGCACATCGAGCACCGGAATGTAGACCAGGTTTGTCAGCGGGCTGAAAGACATCGGATTCCAGGTGTGCCCCCCGGCCCAGGAGGGATACACGGTCTTGGGCGAGGCATACCAATCGGATTGTTCGGTCGGAACCGGCCGCCCGGTCTTCATGTCGACGCCGCTGGCCCAATTGATGTAGGTATAGTTTTTTGCCGACAGGAGCTTCCCGCTCTTGCGATCGAGGATATAGAAGAATCCGTTTTTCGACGCCTGCATGAGAACCTGCTGCGGGACCCCGTCGATGGCGAGGTCCGCGAAAATCATCTTTTGGTTCGAATCGAAATCCCAGTGATCGTGCGGCGTCACCTGGTAATACCAGGCAAGCCGCCCGGTGTCGGCATGCAAAGCGATGATCGAGGCGGTGTAGAGGCTGTCGAGCCTGGCGGGTCCGAGCTGTCGCGGATCGTAAGGCGCCGCATTGGCGGTGCCGAAATACACGAGGTTCAGTGCGCGATCGTAGGCCATGCCGTCCCAGACCGTACCACCGCCCTGATATTTCGGATCGCGGTGCGCATCCCAGGTCTTCGCGGCGGCTTTGAGTTCCGGACTCTCGAACGGCTGCCCGGGCGCCGGCGGCACCGTGTAGAACCGCCATTTGAAGGCGCCGGTCTGTAAATCATAGGCGGCGACGTAGCCGCGCACGCCGCCGCGCCCCATGTCCGAACCGCTGTTGCCGATGACGACGACATCGCCGGCGATCTGCGGCGCGCCGGTGCTGGAGTAAGGCAGCTTGTGGTTGGTGATGGTGTCGACCGACCAGAGCTTCTCGCCGGTTGCGGCGTTCAATGCATGCAGGCGCCCATCGACCGACGCGACGTACACCTTGCCCTGCCACACCGCCACGCCGCGGTTGACGAGGTCGCAGCACGGATTTCTCGCCGCCGCATTGTCTGCCTTGGGATCGTAGCGCCACAATCCGCGGCCGGTTGACGCATCGACCGCGTACACGTAGCCCCAGGTGCCCGAGGTGTACAGGACGCCGTCGACCACGATCGGGGTCGCCTCCTGGCCGCGCTGCGGGGCTCCGAGATCGTATTGCCAGGCGAAGCCCAAGTCCTTGACGTTCTCGGCATCGATCAGCTTCAAGGGCGAATAATACGTGCCGTCCTTGTCGCGCCCGCCGGTGAACCAGTTTTGCGGCTCGGAGTCCGCCGCCTGAAGACGCGCCGCATCGACCGTGCCCGGTGCGCTCGATGCGGTGCCCGAGGCGAGCGCCGCGAGCGGCGCCAGCAGGGCGGCGCATCCGATAATGCGGCGGGCGATGCGCGCCGCGGCACGGGCGGGGGAATGGAATGGCAACGGCGCTCTCCTCAAGGATGATCGAAAGCTTAGCGAACATCCGCGATGAACGGTACCGCCCATCATGGCCGCTCGCCTTCCTCGCCGTAAATGATGATGGACAGCATGCGTATCGGCATCTTCTCCAAGCGCTCCGGGCCGTGAGCCACATCGCCGCGGAAGGTCAGCGTGTCGCCGGGCCGCGGCACGTATGTGTGCCGGCCGTGGCGGTAGCCCAGGATGCCGGAGAGCACGCGAATGAATTCGATGCCGGGGTGCTGAAAGCCCGGAAACGCCTCGCTGCGCACCGTCTCGACACCCTCGACCGTCCGGACCAATTGCGCGCTCCTCGGCGCGGGTGCGGTCCTCGACCGGTGCGCCCCTGGTGCGCTCATCTAAAGTTCATGCTTATATTCGCACATGGCGCCTGTGCTGTTAATCGTTATTCGATCGGCTGAAATCCGCTAAAACCCCAATGCCGTATCGATTATTTCGTTTCGGCCTATCCGGAAAGCAACCGCAGCTGCGGCTGTTCACCCGGCATGACTCGCTCGAGCCCGGCTACGACGTGGTGATCATCGGCGGCGGCGATGGCGGTCTTTCCACTGGCCGGCACCTCGTGGATTCCGAGACAATAGAAGAGCCGCCCACGCTCGGGTGAACGGGTCGTCCCCATGATTCAAAGCATCGATGACTTGCGCAAGGTGGCGCGGCGGCGCATACCGCGGGCCATCTTCGATTATGCCGACGGCGGCTCGTACCAAGAGCGCACCCTTCGCGCGAACGCCGCGGACCTCGACGCCTTGACCTTCCGCCAGCGTGTCATGGTGGATGTCTCCTCAACCTCGCTTGCCACCATGGTGCTCGGCGCCGAGATCGCTATGCCGCTCGCCATCGCGCCGACCGGGCTCGCGGGGCTGTTCCACGCCGATGGGGAAATCCTGGGCGCGCGGGCCGCCGCGGCGTTCGGCATCCCGTTCTGCCTCAGCACCATGTCAATCTGCTCGATCGAGGATGTACGCGCGGCGACAAACCAGCCGTTCTGGTTTCAGCAATACCTCATGCGCGATCGCGGATTCAATCAGGCTCTCATCGAGCGGGCGATCGCGGCGCAATGTTCGGCGTTGATGCTGACGCTCGATTTGCCCTTGCTGGGCGAGCGCTGGCGCGATGCGCGCAACGGCCTGTCCATCCCGCCGCGCCTTTCGCTGCGCAATGCCTGGGATATCGCGACCAAACCCGCGTGGGTGATGAAGGTGCTGTTCGGCAAACGCCGCACCTTCGGCAATCTGGTCGGACACATCAAGGGCGCCAACGGAGTTTTGAACCTCGCCGATTGGACGCACTCGCAGTTCGATGCCTCCGCGACCTGGCGTGACGTCGAATGGGTGAGAAGCCGATGGCCGGGCCGGCTCATTTTGAAGGGCATATTGGATGCCGATGATGCCCGGCTGGCGCTCGCCGCAGGAGCCGATGCAGTGGTCGTATCCAATCACGGCGGCCGCCAGCTCGACGGCGCACCTTCTACGATCTCGGTGCTGCCGGAAATCGTGGGGGCGATCGAGGGGCGCTGCGAAGTGCTGTTCGACGGCGGCATCCGCTCGGGTCAGGACATCGCAAAAGCGCTCGCCTTGGGAGCCCGGGCCGGCTTGATCGGCAAGTCGTTTCTGTTCGCGCTCGCGGCCGCCGGCGAAGTGGGCGTCGTCCAGGCCCTCACCATCATGCGCAACGAATTGCGCGTGACTTTGGCGCTGACCGGCACGCCAAATGTGGCGGCCGCGGGGCCGCACATGCTAAGGGACCCAGGCTAGCCCGCCGAGCCTCACAGCACCATGAGAACGGCGCCCGCCGCGATCAGGCAGGTGCCAATCCCGATTTTCCAGGTGAACCGCTCGCCGAGAAACGCGATGGCGAAAAGCACGGCGAACACCACGCTCAGCTTGTCGATCGGTGCGACGCGGGAAGCAGGACCCAATTGCAGCGCGCGGTAGTAGCAAAGCCAGGAGAATCCAGTCGCGATGCCGGAGAGAATTAAGAACAGAATGCCCTTCGGCGACAAGGCGTCCGGCCGCTGCCACTCGTTTCGCGCCCACAGGATGAGCGCCGCGACGATCAAGATGACGATGGTCCGTAAAAACGTCGCGAGGTCGGAGTTGATATCCGATACCGCGACCTTGCCGAAGATTGCGGTGAGCGCGGCAAACAGCGCGGATCCGAGGGCGTAGACGCGCCAGTCCAGGCTCATGCCGTCGGCAGCGGGCGCGGCTTGCCGCGCCCAAAGGCCGCGTCGATGCGCGCGAGCTCCGCATCGCTGAGCTTGAGCGAACCCGCGCCGGCGTTCTCGCGCACGTGCTCGAGCTTGGATGCCTTGGGAATCACAAAGGTATTCGGATAACGCAGCAAAAATGCAAGTGCAACCTGCCGGGCGGTGGCCTGATGAGCCGCGGCTATGTCCTTGAGGACGCGGCCGTGCTTCGTGCCGGGGTCGAATGCGCTCGCGGAATCGCCGAAGGGCGTGTAGGCGACCACGGCGGTTCCGTGCTCGAGGCACCACGGCAACACCGTGTGCTCGATCGCGCGCTCCTGCAAATGGTACAGCACTTGATTGCACGCCGGGTGCCCGGGACCGGCGATCGCCGCGATCTCATCGAGATCGTCGACGTCGAAATTGCTGACGCCCCAGAAGAGTATCGCGCCTTTGCGCACCAACGATTCGAATGCGTCGATGGTCTCCTCGAGCGGATGAGCGCCTCGCCAGTGCAGCAGGTAGCAGTCGAGCCGATCGGTTCCGAGGCGCTCGAGCGATTTCTCGCAGGCCGCGATCGTGCCGCGCTTGGAAGCATTGGTCGGCAGCACTTTGGACACCAGGAACACCTCGTCGCGCCGCCGTTCGATGGCGGCGGCGATGATTCTCTCGGCGGCGCCGGAGCCGTACATTTCCGCGGTGTCGATGTGCGTCATGCCGAGATCGAGGCCGCAACGCAGCGCGGCAATCGCATCGTCGACGCTGCTTTCCTCGGAACGCCATGAACCTTGACCGATTACGGCCACCTCGCGGCCGGTGGAGCCGAATACCCGCGTAGGGGATCTGACCGCTGCGCGACTCAACCCGGCTGCTCCCGCGCCAGGCGCCGCGTCATGCGCAGCGCTGCCTCGCGTCCCTGGTAGTAACCCGGCACCACGTCGAGAGCCATGAATCCGAGCGCCTGGTAGAAGTTCCGCGCGGCGTCGTTGCGCGCCCGCAATTCCAAATTGATGCGAAACACGCCGGCTTCGACGGCGGTCAAGGTGAGCCAGTCCATCAGCCGGCGGCCGAGCCCGTGGCGGCGTTGCCCCGCGGCCACCGCCAGCAGATTGAGATGCGCGACCTCGTCCCCGAAATGCATGATGCCGAAGGCCGCGATCCGGCGCTCGCGCCGCGCAACGACGACCGAGCATTCCCTGCCGGCGATGAAGCGCTGCACGCGCGCCGGCGTCCACGACCAGTCCAGGCCCTGCTCGATCAAGTCTCGCGACATTTCCGCGATTTCGCGCGAATCGGCCGGACGCGCGAGGCCGAGTGTGGCGAGTTGCGGCATATTCAGTTGCGCATCATGGCCATTCGATCTCGCTCAGCGGCTGCGGTACCGGTCCGTCGCCAGCACCAGTTCGTTGGTATTGCCCGCCTCGAACGCCGAATGCCCGGCATCCGGCACCATGCGGATGGTCGCCTCGGGCCACGCCCGATGCAGATCCCAGGCACTGGTTGCCGGACAGACGACATCGTATCGCCCCTGCACGATGGTCGCCGGAATGTGGCGTATGCGCTGCACATCGTCGAGCAGTTGCGTTTCGCTTCGCAGGAAACCGCGATTCACGAAATAATGACATTCTATGCGCGCCACCGCGAGCGCGAACTGGTCTTCGCTCCACTTGCGGATGTTCTCGGGATTGCTATACAGGAAACTGGTGGATGCCTCCCACACCGACCAGGCGCGCGCCGCCGCGAGGGCCGCCCGCTGGTCGCTGCCGGTGAGGCGCTGATGATAGGCGCGCAAGAAATCGTCGCGTTCGTCGGGCGGGATCGCATCGCGATACGCCTCCCAACAATCCGGAAAGATTTCCGAGGCCCCATGCTGGTACATCCAGCGGATTTCCGCGTAGCGCAGCAGAAAAATGCCGCGCAACACGATTTCACTGACGCGCTCCGGGTGCGCCTCGGCGTAGGCGAGAGCGAGCGTGCTGCCCCAGGATCCGCCGAACACCAGCCAACGTTCGATGCCGAGATGCTTTCGCAGCCGCTCGAGATCGGCCACCAGGTGCCAGGTGGTGTTTTCGATCAGGCTGGCGCTCGGACGGCTGCGGCCGCAGCCGCGCTGATCGAACACCACGATCCGATAATGATGCGGATCGAAGAACTGCCGCGCGCGCTTGTCCGAACCCGCACCGGGACCGCCGTGCAGGAACACCGCGGGCTTGCCCGCGGGATTTCCGCACTCCTCGTAATAAATCTCGTGGATTTCGGAAACTCGCAGATGCCCGGTCCGGAGCGGTTCGATGGCCGGGTACAACTCACGGCGGGCCATCGGCTGCGAGATCCTCGCGGAGGTGCGCGGCGCCACCGCGCGCGCCGCCGATTTCGTGCTGCTGCGTTTGGCCGCCGGTGAGCGCTTGGCGGCGGGGCTGCGATTCGCTGAGCTTGCGAGGGTGCGCCGGGTGCGCGTCGCCGGGGGCCGCGCGCTTTTCTTCTTCTTCATGACCAGTTCCTCTGTTTCTATAATTAAGCGCGCTGGACCATCGGCCCCAGCGGTTTTCCGCCCAGCAAATGCAAGTGCAGGTGATAGACTTCTTGACCGCTGTCGGGATTGCAATTCATGACGAGGCGATAGCCGCTCTTGGCGATTCCTTGTTTGCGCGCAAGATCGCGCGCGACGATGACCATGTGACCGATCAGCGCCGCATCGTCATCCTCTATATCATCCGTTGTCGGGATGGGTTTATACGGCACAATTAATATATGTACCGGGGCAGCGGGGCGAATGTCCAGAAACGCAATCACCCGCGAATCGCGGAAAACCACGGTGGCGGGTAGCTCTCCGGCGATGATCTTTTCAAAAAGCGTAGGCATTTCATACGCCTCCGACGGTTCCGAGGGCCCTAAGATTAGCAGGAACGCGGGCGACGCCTCGGTTTCCGATGGCGTCAGGGACACGCTGCGCCGCATCAATTTGGCCCAAATGGGCGCGTTGCGCTGGCGCAGTCGATAAATAGTAACGGGAACGATTCTTATATAGGATTGGGATCATGGCAGTGAGACCCGAAATGGCTAATGGGACCGCAGCGCCGGCCGGCATCAAGCTTGCCGATCTTGCCACCGGTGCCGCGGCACGCGTCGTCTCGGTATCGGTTGACGGAGCCGCCCCCGACATGGGACGACGCCTGGCCGAACTCGGGTTTCTGCCTGGCGAAGCGGTGCGAATCGTCGCCCGCGGCTTGATGGCGCGCGAACCGATTGCGGTGCGCATCGGCACCGGCACCTTTGCATTGCGCCTGTTCGAAGCGGCCTGTATCCGCGTCTGTCCGGAGCAGCCGTCGCTCGGTTAGATTTATGAAGGTTCTGCCTGGCGTGTACCCGAATCCCTTGGTCGCATTGGTCGGCAACCCCAACTGCGGCAAGACGGCCCTGTTCAATGTTCTGACCGGCAGCCGGCAAAAGGTCGCCAACTATGCCGGCGTCACCATCGAACGCAAGGAAGGCTCGTTGCTGACGCCGTCCGGGCGGCGTGTGCGCATCCTCGATCTGCCGGGTGCCTACAGCCTCGATCCGTTGACGCCCGACGAAGAGATCACCGCCGATGTCTTGCTCGGGCGGCGCACCGGGGAGACCGCGCCCGACTTCGTGGTGTGCGTGACGGATGCGACCAATCTTCGCCAGAATCTGCGCCTCGTGCTCTCCCTCAAGCGGTTGGGCCTGCCGATGCTCGTCGCATTGAACATGACGGATATCGCACGCCGCAAAGGCATTATCATCGATGCCCAACGGCTGGCTGCCGAGCTCGGCGTGCCGGTGGCCGAGACTGTCGGCGTCAAGGCGTCCGGAGCCGCCGCCTTGATCAAGGTGTTGGATTCGCTCGAAGTTCCGGCGCACCCGCAGGCGACCGCGCCGTGGCGCACTCCGGAGCCCGCCGATATCGAACGCGATCAAGCCGAAGTGCGCAGAATCCTGAGCGCCGTCGGCGCCGACCGGCTCGACGGCATCACCTTCAGCGACAAGGTGGACGCCGTCGCGCTGCATCCGGTATTGGGACCGCTGATACTCGCCTCGATCCTGTTCCTGGTATTTCAAGCCGTATTCGCCTGGGCGCAGGTGCCGATGGATGCGATCAAATTCGGCGTCGGCGCATTCGGCGGCTGGTTGGACCAATCCCTTCCGGCGAGCCTTTTCAAGGATTTGCTGGTGAACGGCGTGTTGGCGGGCGTCGGCAGCGTGTTGGTGTTCCTGCCGCAGATCCTCATTCTGTTTTTCTTCATATTGATGCTCGAGGACCTGGGATATCTGCCGCGCGCCGCGTTTTTGCTGGACCGGCTGATGGGCAGCGTCGGATTGTCGGGGCGCGCCTTCATCCCATTGCTGTCGAGCTTCGCCTGCGCGATTCCGGGCATCATGGCGACGCGCACCATTCAGAATCCGCGCGATCGCTTGGTGACCATCATGATCGCGCCGTTGATGACATGCTCGGCGCGGCTGCCGGTTTACGCATTGATCATCGGCGCCTTCATTCCGCGGCGCGCCGTTTGGGGCGGCTTTCAGCTCCAGGGTCTGGTACTGTTCGCGCTCTACGTTGCCGGAGTCGCGAGCGCCATGGGCGTCGGCTACGTGCTCAAATGTTTCGGTTCCGGCGCGCGTTTCCAGGCTCTGATGTTGGAGCTGCCGGCTTACCATTGGCCGAATCTGCGCAATCTCGGGATCGGTTTGTGGCAGCGCGTGGAAATTTTCTTGAGCCGGGTCGGCACGATCATCCTCGCCTTGATGGTGATCTTGTGGGCCTTGAGCTCTTTTCCGACGCTGCCGCCGGGCGCTCCCGGCCCGGCCATCCAGTACAGTGTCGCAGGGCACTTGGGCGCTTGGCTTGCGGTGCTGTTCGCGCCCATCGGGTTCAATTGGCAGATATCGATCGCACTGGTGCCGGGGCTTGCGGCCCGCGAGGTCGCAGTGAGCGCCCTCGGCACCGTATATGCCTTGTCCGCCACCGGCACCGATATGAGCGGAGCGCTGACACCGTTGATCGCGCAGTCTTGGAGCTTGGCGACGGCGCTGTCGCTCCTGGCCTGGTATGTATTCGCGCCCCAATGCCTGGCGACTCTCGCCACCGTCAAGCGCGAAACGAATTCTTGGCGCTATCCGCTTTTGATGGCCGCGTACCTGTTCTCGCTGGCCTACGCGGGGTCGTGGATCACTTATCGAACCGCGCTGGCTCTCGGCGGCTAATGGGCGCCTGAAGATCATGAACAGATATTTAGATAATTCCCTGGTTGTGCTGGCGCTGCTGGTGAGCGGCTGGTATGCACTGACATCGCTTGGGCCGAAGAGCCTGCGGATGCGCCTGTGGGGGGCTCTCGCGCGCACTGCCGCGAGTGCGCCGTCGTTCCTGCGGCTGGGCGCGCTTTCGCGCCGCCTCGATGCCGCCGCCGTCAAGGCTGCGGGCGGCTGCGGCAGCTGCGGCAGCTGCGCTTCGGATCAACCGCCCGCCGAGGCGCCCTCGCCCGAGATTCACGTACCGGTGGCAAAGATCGGCAGACGCGGCTGAGGCGCCGGCGCGGGTCCGAGCGTTCGATCAGACGAGCACGCGCTCTATGCCGCCCGCATTCGCCCGCCGTACGTACTCGCTCAGCCAATCCGAACCCAGCAGATTTCTGGCGAGCTCGACCACGATGTAATCCGCATCGAGGTCGGCGGCGTCATCGTTGTAGCGCTTCAGTCCCTGCAAGCATGAGGGGCACGAAGTGAGGATCTTCACCTCGCCGCGATGGCCGGCGCCGCGAATCCGATCGACGCCGATGAGCACCTCCTGCTCCTTGCGAAAACGCACTTGCGTTGAGATGTCCGGTCGCGTGACGGCAAGCGTGCCCGATTCGCCGCAGCATCGCTCGCTCTGATCGATCACACCGTTCCGCTCGCTGTTCATCAGCGTATTGACGACGTACAACGGATCGTGTTTCTTCATCGGCGAATGGCAGGGGTCGTGATACATATAGCGAGCGCCGGTCGCATTCTCGAGTTTGACGCCCTTTTCCATCAGGAATTCATGAATGTCGATGATCTTGCAGCCGGGGAATATTTCGTCGAATTCATAACCCTGCAATTGATCGAAGCAGGTGCCGCAACTCACCACGACGGTTTTGATGTCGAGATAATTCAATGTGTTGGCGACGCGATGAAGCAACACGCGATTGTCGGTGATGATCTTGTCGGCGCGGTCGAATTCCCCGGCACCGCGCTGCGGGTAGCCGCAGCACAGATACCCCGGGGGCAGCACGGTCTGTACGCCGACATTCCACAGCAGCGCCTGAGTGGCGAGACCGACCTGCGAGAACAAGCGTTCCGATCCGCAGCCGGGGAAATAGAAAACGGCCTCCGACTCGCTGCTGGTGGCGGCGGGGTCGCGGATGATGGGCACGTATTGACGGTCTTCGATGTCGAGCAAGGCGCGCGCGGTTCTTTTCGGCAGCCCGCCCGGCATGCGCTTGTTGACGAAGTGGATGACTTGCTCCTTGACCGGCGTCTTTCCCGTGGTCGCCGCGGGACGCCTGGTCTGCGCCTTGGCGAGAACGTGCAGCGCGCGATTGGCGAGCCGCTGCACCTTGTAGCCCCAGTCGATCATGACCTTGCGCGTCGCCTTGATGGTCTGCGGGTTGGTGGCATTCAAGAAGAACATCGAGGCGGCCGTTCCCGGGTTGAAGCGCCGTTTCCCCGTGCGGCGCAACAAATCGCGAAGGGCCATCGATACGGAGCCGAAATCGATGTCGACCGGGCAGGGCGTCAAACACTTGTGGCACATCGTGCAATGGTCGGCGACGTCCGATAGTTCGTCCCAATGCCTGATCGATACGCCGCGGCGCGTTTGCTCCTCGTAGAGAAATGCCTCGATCAGCAAGGAGGTGGCGAGAATCTTGTCGCGCGGCGAGTACAGCAAATTGGCGCGCGGGACGTGAGTCGCGCAAACCGGCTTGCATTTCCCGCAACGCAGGCAGTCCTTGACGGCATCGGCAATCGAACCGATGTCCGATTGCTGCATGATCAGGGATTCATGTCCCATGAGAGCGAAACTCGGCGTATACGCGCGCCGCAGATCCCCGCCCGGCATGAGCTTGTCCTTGTTAAAATGACCGCCGGAATCCGACCCGGCGCTTGTAGGCGCGAAACGCCGCGAGTTCCTCCTCCGTCAAGTACTCGAGCTTGGTGATTCCGATGCCGTGCTCGCCGGAAATCGCTCCGTTCAGATCCCGCGCAATGCGCATGATGCGCGCGACCACGGCATTCGCGGTTCTGAGCATGAGATAATTATCGGAATTCACCGGAATGTTGGTGTGAACATTGCCGTCCCCGGCGTGCATGTGCAGGGCGACGAATACCCGGCGCATGCAGGAATCGCCGGTGCTCCCGGTCGCAGTCCGCAAGCACCGCAGCGAATCTCGCGCCGACGAAAATGCGCGCGAGTTCCGCACGCAGTTCCCGCTTCCAGCTCACGCGAATGCTGCGGTCCTGAAGCCGACCGAACAAGGTGCGGGAATCATCCGACGGCGGGCTGATGCCGAGAGATTCGAGCTCCCGCCGAACCTCAGGCATCGGTATGTCCATGGAGTCGAGCAGATAGCGCCAGCGCGTGCGCACACGCTCGATGAGTTCGCGCGCCGCCGCGCGCCGATCGAGGGATTCGTCCTCGGGGAGGTCCGAGAAGTATTGCGCCAGGGCGTCGGCGAGCTCGATCTTGTTGCGAATGGACAGCTCGATATTGATGCGCTCGATGGCGTCGGTATAGTCGCCGAGCCGATCGAGGGGGATGACCACGTCCTCGTTGATTTTGAAAGCGTTGGTGTGTTTGGCGATGGCGGCGGTCCTGGCGCGGTCCAGCCAGAACTTCCTGCGCGCTTCGCCGCCGACGGCGATGAAGCCTTCGCCCGATCGGGCGTTGGCGAGACGAACCACTTCCGAGGTCGCGGCGGCGACCGAGGCGTCGTCCTCGCCGACGATATCCCCTAGGAGCACCATTTTCGGCAGGACGCCGCGCTTGGACTTGGTGGCGTAACCGACCGCGCGCAGATACCGCTCATCCAGATGCTCGAGCCCCGCCAGGATGGCGCCGCGCGCCTTGCCGTCGCCGTCCAGGTAGCGCTTGATCTCGACGATGCTCGGGATGGCCTCTCGCGCCTGACCGAAGAATTCCAGACAGACGGTCCGCGTGTGCTTCGGCATGCGGTGCAGCACCCAGCGTGCCGAGGTAATCAGGCCGTCGCAGCCTTCCTTCTGCACACCCGGCAATCCGCCCAAGAACTTGTCTGTGACGTCTTTGCCGAGCCCCAGCTGACGAAATTGAGCGCCCTCGATGTCGAGCCGCTCACGGCGCAGAACCTTCGCGTGATCGGGGAGGGCGTTGCCCTCCTTCCACAGCAGTTCGAAGCTCGCGACCGGCACATCGTGGATCTTCCCGAAATTGTGATTGAGGCGGGTCACCTCGAGCCAGTTGCCGTCCGCGTCGACCATGCGCCACCAGGCGAGATTGTCGACCGCGGTTCCCCACAGCACGGCCTTCTTGCCGCCCGCGTTCATGGCGATGTTGCCGCCCACGCAGCAGGCATCCGCGGAAGTGGGGTCGACCGCGAAGATGAAGCCAGCGCGTTCCGCCGCGTCCGCCACCCGCTTGGTGACCACGCCCGCGCCGCAGAGAATACTGGCGGCGGGGCTCGCGGTTCCGGTCGCTGGCGCACCGCCAGGCAACGCGCGCACATCCACGACTCCCAGGTAATCGAGCTTTTCGGTGTTGATGACCGCCGACCAGGCGGTGAGCGGCACCGCGCCGCCGGTATAGCCCGTGCCGCCTCCCCGCGGTATCACCGTGAGACCCAGTTCGATGCAGTCGCGCACCAAATTGGGGATCTCGGCTTCGGAATCCGGCGCCAGGACCAGAAAGGGCAACTCCACGCGCCAGTCGGTGGCGTCCGTGACATGCGTCACCCGCGAGTACGCGTCGAAGCGGATATTGTCCTCGCGGGTGTCTTTCAGCAACGCACGCCGGGCACGCTTGCGCATCGCCGCGACCTCGGCGAAGCGCGTTTCGAACCGCGCTACTGCCGCGCGCGCGGCGTCAATTAGTTGCACGACCTTGTTGTCGCGAATCGTGTCCTTGGGATCGCGGCGCCGTTCCACTTCGTGCAGTCGATGGTGCAGCGCCTCGATGAGCTGGTTGCGCCGCCGCGGGTTGGCGAGCAGATCGTCCTGCAAGAACGGATTGCGTTCGACAACCCAGATGTCGCCCAATACCTCGTACAGCATGCGGGCGGAGCGACCGGTTCGCCGTTCGTCGCGCAGCTCCGAGAGCAGTTCCCAGGCCGCGTTTCCCAACAAGCGGATGACGATTTCGCGGTCGGCGAGCGAGGTATAGTTGTACGGTATTTCGCGCAGGCGCAGTTCGGAGCTCGCGTCCGCCGGATGCGAACTTTGGGCCGTGGGAACGTGGCGAACCGCACTCATGTTCCTCGGATCTTACGCAATTGTTCCAAGCGCGGTAATCTTCCGTTAACTGTCAATGCGAGAAACGCTCCGGATCATGCAATGAGCGACACGAAGATTAAAGGCCTGCTCATCGCAAACCGCGGCGAAATCGCCATTCGCGTCATGCGCGCCGCCACCGAGCTCGGTATTCGCACCGTGGCGATCCACTCGCGGGAAGATCGCTTTTCGCTGCACCGAACCAAAGCCGATGAAAGCTATTTGGTCGGCGACGGCAGGGGACCGATCGAGGCGTATCTGGACATTGCCGACATCGTTCGCATCGCCACCGAGGCGCGCGTCGACGCGATCCATCCCGGCTATGGATTTTTGTCCGAGAGTCCCGAATTCGCGGAGGCTTGCGCGGCGGCGCACATCGCATTCATAGGGCCCTTGCCCGACACCATGCGCAAGCTCGGCAACAAGATCGAGGCGCGCAACCTGGCGATGGCGGCCGGCGTTCCGGTGATGCCCGCCACCGCGCCTTTGCCTGCGGGCGAGACCGCGATTATTGCGATGGCCCGCGCCGTGGGTTTTCCGCTCATGCTCAAGGCGAGCTGGGGCGGCGGCGGCCGCGGCATGCGCATCGTCGAGGGCGAGCACGGCCTCATCGAGACGGTGGCGGCCGCCAAGCGCGAAGCAAAGGCCGCCTTCGGCAAGGACGAGGTCTACTTCGAAAAGCTCATAAGACGCGCGCGGCACGTCGAAGTGCAGATCATGGGCGATTCGTACGGCGACCTGGTGCATCTGCTATGAGCGCGACTGCACCGTGCAACGGCGCAACCAAAAGGTGGTGGAGCGCGCTCCGGCGGCGTTTCTCACCGAAGAGCAGAGAGCCGACTTGTGCGATGCGGCCCTCAAGATCGGGCGCGCCGTCCGGTATCGCGCAGCGGGAACCGTCGAATTCCTGCAGGATGCCGACACCGGCAAGTTCTATTTCATCGAGGTCAATCCGCGGATCCAGGTCGAGCACACGGTCACGGAGTGCGTGACCGGCATCGACTTGGTCAAGGCGCAGATTCGGATTGCCGGCGGCGCGCGTATCGGCACGGCGCAAAGCGGAGTGCCTCGCCAAGAGGATATCCGCGTGAACGCCCATGCGCTGCAGTGCCGCGTCACCACCGAGGATCCGGAAAACAACTTCGTGCCGGACTACGGCCGCGTGACCGCCTACCGCAGCCCCGCCGGTTTCGGCATCCGGCTCGATGCGGGAACCGCTTACTCGGGCGCCATCATCACCCGTTTCTACGACTCCCTGTTGGTGAAGGTCACCGCATGGTCGCCGACCCCGGAGGAGACGATTGCGCGCATGCATCGGGCGCTCTGGGAGTTTCGCATTCGCGGTGTGGTGACCAATTTGCGCTTTCTCGATCAACTGATCATGCATCCGAGCTTCGCCAAGGCGGATTACACGACGCAATTCATCGATCAAACCCCGGAGCTGTTCCGTGCCCCGCCCAAGCGCGACCGCGCGACCCGCCTGTTGAGCTTCATCGGCGACGTGATCGTCAACGGCAATCCGGAGGTAAAAGGGCGAGGGAACAAGCCGCCGATGCCGGTGTTTCCGAAGGTGCCGCGCGTCGTGTTGCCGCCGCCCGCCGTCCGGCACCAAGAAAAGCTCGACGAGCTCGGGCCGGAGCTATTCGCCGGGTGGATGCTGCAGGAAAAACGCGTTCTGATTACCGACA
Source organism: uncultured Gammaproteobacteria bacterium (assembly GCA_963813755.1). GTDB lineage: Bacteria > Pseudomonadota > Gammaproteobacteria > Steroidobacterales > Steroidobacteraceae > Bog-1198. The sequence goes on from CAWEZY010000011.1 coordinate 260,794, forward strand.
CCAGCATGCGCGACGCGCACCAGTCGCTGCTCGCGACCCGCTTTAGAACCCAGGACATGGCGATGATCGCGCCCTATTACGCGAGCCTTCTGCCGCAATTGTTCTCGGTCGAATGCTGGGGCGGCGCGACCTTCGATGTGGCGATGAGGTATCTCAAGGAGGATCCATGGGCGCGGCTCGCGAGCTTTCGCGAGGCCATGCCGAATCTGCTGCTGCAAATGTTGCTGCGCTCGGCGAACGCGGTCGGATACACGAACTATCCGGACAACGTGGTGCGGCACTTCGTCGCGCAGGCGAGCGCCGCCGGCATCGACGTGTTTCGAGTTTTCGACTGCCTGAATTGGACCGACAATATGAAGGTGGCGATCGAAGCCGTCAGAGCGGCCGGGCGGCTTTGCGAAGGGGCGATTTGCTACACCGGCAATCTGTCGAACCCGCGGGAGACGAAATACGATCTTCAGTACTACCTCGAGAAGGCCAAGGAATTGAAGGCCATGGGCGCTCATGTGATCGCCATCAAGGACATGGCGGGGCTGTGCCAGCCGCGGGCCGCCGCCGCGCTGGTGGGCGCGCTGAAGAACGAAGTGGGGCTGCCGATTCACTTTCACACCCACGATACCAGCGGGATTGCCGCGGCGAGCGTGCTGGCCGCGATCGAGGCCGGCGCCGACGCGGTCGACGGCGCCATCGACGCCCTCTCGGGCCTCACTTCGCAGCCCAATTTGGGGTCGATCGTCGAAGCCTTGAGGTTCGCGCCGCGCGATCCGCTGCTGGACCCCGATGCGCTGCGATCGATCTCCGGCTATTGGGAACAAGTTCGCCGCGGCTACGTGGCCTTCGAAAGCGACATTCGTGCGGGCACTTCGGAGGTCTACGTACATGGCATGCCGGGCGGCCAGTACACCAATTTACGCGAGCAAGTGCGCTCTCTCGGCATCGATGAATATCGCTGGCCCGAGGTGGCGCATTGCCTACATCCAGGTCAACGAGATGTTCGGCGACATCATCAAGGTGACGCCGACATCCAAGGTCGTCGGCGACATGGCCATCATGATGGTGACGAGCGGACTGACGAAGGAGGCCGTCCTCGACCCGGCGGTCGACATCGCGTTTCCGGAATCCGTCGTGCAGTTATTCCGCGGAGAACTCGGCCAGCCTCTCGGGGGCTTTCCCGCGGGCGCTGGAGAAAAAAGTGCTGGGGGGCAGCGGCGCCGCTCAGCGCGCGCCCGGGAGAACTGCTGCCGCCCGCCGATTTGAATGCGGAGCGCGCTTCGGCGGAGGCCAGAATCGGCCGGCCGATCACCGAGTTCGAGCTCGCCTCGCATCTCATGTACCCCAAGGTGTTCGCCGAATACGCCACCGAGCGCGCCGCGTTCGGCGATGTGAGCACGCTGCCGACCTGCGTATTCTTCTACGGCATGGAACCGGGTCAGGAAATCAACATCGACTTGGAGCGCGGCAAGACGTTGATCGTCAGGTACGTCACCACCAGCGATGCGCATGACGACGGTACACGCAGCGTGTTCTTCGAGCTGAACGGTCAGCCGCGCCCGATTCGCGTGGCGGATCGCAGCCAAGTCGCAAAACGGCCGCCACCGCGAAAGATAGAGGCGGGCAATCGCGAAGCATGTCGGCGCACCGATGCCCGGAATCATCAGTACGGTCCCGGTGCACGTCGGTCAGCAGCCTGGCCCGCGGCGATGTATTGTTGACGCTGGAGGCCATGAAGATGGAAACCACGGTTCGCGCGGAACGCGACGGCGTGATCAAGGAGGTTTTGGCGAAACCCGGTCTGCAAGTCGATGCGAAGGATCTTCTCGTCGTTTACGAGTAATCGAATAATCAGGTAATCGAGGTCAATCGCATGAAAGCCATTGGATCTATCCGACACTGTCAACAACATAGGCCATTACCCGTCAATTACTACGCCCAAATGGCTGCTCCAAAGCAGCCGACCGCGGCTTCCGGTAGTATCGGAGCAAGCTCGTCGTCAACGTGGATCCAGAAGGCGGCGGCGCGCTATTGCAGCGCATTTGATAATTGAAAATCAAAAAGCGGCGCTGGTGGATTTGGCTCCGGGACCTCCGTATGTCACCCGATTATGCTGCCGCCGCGCAATCAATGGTATTTCCAAACCGTTAGATCGAACAAGTGGCTTTAGCTGAAACACTATGATGAAACTTGCACGCCGTCGGGTGGGACTTCTTGCGATGATCTCAATTGCAGGGGCGGCGTGTGCACAGAGCGAGTATTCATGGGACGGCTTCTACGGTGGCCTGAATGCGGGCGGGGCGTCGAATAGTACGTGCAACGGCTGGTCGCTGGACGGCGCCACATTCGACCCCACGATCGCGGCCACGTTTTCCAATCGAACCTGTCCTAGCAACAGCACGTTTGTCGGCGGAGTGCAGATTGGCGACAACTTTCAATACAAGCGGTTAGTCTGGGGATTTGGAGCCGAGTTCGACGACTGGAGTGCTAAGAATCACAACCAATCGTTGAAATATACGGGTGCGGTACCGCCTCCGGGTACCTATGTTTTTTCCGGCAAACTCAGTCCGAGCGGCTTCGGAGTCATCGGCCCACGGATAGGTTACGCGGGCGATCATTGGCTGCCCTACCTAAGGCTGGGTACTATCATCACCGGCGGATCACACAACAGCACGCTCAGCTACACTCCAACGGGAACGACCAAACCCACCGCCTCATTTAGCGGGGGCAAAAACTTTACCTCCACCGGCTGGGTGGCCGGAGGTGGTGTCGAACTCGTTTTGAGCGGTCCGTGGTCGATTTCGGCGGAGTATCTGCATGCGAATCTCGGCAATGGATCCAACTCCGCGACGACTTGCAGCGGCACCGCCTCAGCATGCGCGGCTTTCTCCGGTGTATCGCTCGACAGCATTCACAATAGCTTTACCGCCAACATGTTTAGGATCGGCATCAACTACTGGTTTTGGTACTAGGAGTATTGCTCCGAACGCATAATTATTCGATGGCGCAGAGCAAGGGGATGGACGCCTCCACCCTAAACGGCATCGATGTGCCAAAGTGAAAATGCCAGTTACCGCTTATTCGAATGGGGGGAGGGTGCAACACCCTTGGGCTACTCACCTACGGTCGTTCGCGACCGGCAGAGACGGATCGCTGGCAGGCGGCCCGCACCGCCAACATTTCGTAATAGTCAAGCAGCTTATTGAGCGGTTTTCGGCATGCTATCCCCAATCCCGGTGGATAACCCTGTGTACAGTAGTGGTATATAAGCAAAAACGTCAGCATGATTCAGTCGCTTGCTTGATCTGCTTAAATTTTGACCAGCCACCGCAATCGGGTGCAAGCTGACACCAGAAGGAGGGCAAGCCTTGACCGCTACAAATTTACGGCGGTTCTGCGATGCTCAGACCGGAGCCAAGGAACCAACCAAGACGGCCTGTAAGTCCGATGTCACAAATCGGTCATAGGAAAACAATCAGCTTGATACTGAACGCGCCTAGGGTTTCGTGGCTCTCAACAGGGACGAACGAAGAATTACCAAGAAGAAAAAAATAAAGGGAAAAGCCCTCGACAACCTTCTCGATGCGCTCGTGTGGATGCGGCGCAAGGCAAAGAAGCGTAAACCCGTCGATGACCTGATCGACGAGCTCATAAGCATGCGCCGCAAAGCGAAAAAGAAGGTGGCGAAACCCAAGCGGTCGGCGAAAAAGCGGCAGTAACTTAAGGTGAGCCGGCAGGTGCAACGGCAGGTTTGTAAGGTGGTGCTGGCGCTGCGCCTACGGCAGAATTTGAGGGCTCGTGGCGAGGTTACCGGCCAACAATCGGGCGATCGCCCATTAGGGTGCCGCAAAGGGGACAGTGGCCACAGGCAGCAACGGCTCGACTTGAGACACTGCGCCGCGCATGATCGGCAAACGTCGCGAGCCAGTCAAAAACAGGCGTAACACAGGTGGGATTCGGTGCACTGATGCTGTCGTTCGGGCCCGTGCCAATAGCGGAGTCAGCGCTCGATACTCCGGTGACATCCGCGTCATTCACTGCCGAAGGCGGACTTGTGTTACACGCCTTGCACGGCGGACGGCGCACGTGTCCCGACGCGGTCGAACTGTGAAGCTTACCCGGCAGACGGGACGGCGGTCATTTAGTTCACCTTTGAAATTTAACTCGCATGGAACCGGTCTTAGGTGCAGGAGTAGCGCAACAGAGTCACGTTCCAGATCCTGATTCATCTGGTATGGCCTGCATATAAGGAGCAGCGATGTCAATCCTCAAGATAAGTCGGCCGTTGCAATGGATCGCGATGGCGGCGCTAGGTATCATCGGCGTTGTCGGGCTGCGGGCGCCGCTCCATGGAGCGGAATCGCCGGTCGTCCTTGCACGGCCCTTGATCGATAACCCCAAGGTTGCCGGAACTCCGCAGACTGCAGTGCTCGCAGGAGGCTGTTTTTGGGGCGTGCAGGGGGTTTTTGAACACGTGCGCGGCGTTCAAAACGTTCTAGCCGGTTTTTCCGGCGGCAACCAATCGACAGCACAATACGCGACTGTGAGCTCAGGGAGGACCGGGCATGCCGAGTCGGTCAAGATCAGGTTCGATCCCGCGCAAATTTCGTATGGGCAGATATTGCAAATCGCATTTTCGGTGGTGTTTGACCCGACGCAGCTCAACCGCCAGGGACCTGATGTCGGCACTCAATACCGGTCGGTCATTTTCTACGCGGATGAAACGCAAAAGCGCATCGCCGAGGCGTACATTAGTCAATTAGATCAATCGCATGCATTTCCTCGGACGATCGTCACGCGGGTCGATCCCTACACGGGGTTTTATCCCGCGGAGGACTACCATCAAGATTATTTGATTCGCAATCCGACCGCTGCAATGTTCGATCTACCTAAGATTGAGAATTTGAAGCGCACCTTTCCCGAGCTCTACAGTAGCCAGCCGGTGTTGGTGAACGCGCAGTAGGCTCGGTCGACACCGGACGCTTGAAATCGGGGCCGGAGAATTTCGCCCAATCCGGCCGAGTTCGGCCATTAGTTACCGATCACCACCGTGGTGAAATGCCCACCCAGAAGCTGTCGCTGGGCGACGCCAGGCTCCCCGTTGGTTGCCATGTCGAGACGCTTGGACGACCATGGCCCGAGAATAAGAAGAACGGAGACTGGCATGGCAGAAGGTTCGCTCGGCGGAGTTCCCGGGGACATGGACGAGAGCGGCGAAGTAGTGGGCGCGGCGGACAGCGTGACAACCTTGTCACCGGGACCCGACGACCGCAAACAGCTTAGGCGCGCGGTTATTGCGAGTACCGTCGGCACCACCATCGAGTGGTACGACTTCTTTCTGTACAGCACTGTAACGGGGTTGGTGTTCGGCCAGCTGTATTTCCCAAAATCCGATCCTGTCGTGGGAACGCTGCAAGCATTCGGGATCTACGCTGTCGGTTTCGCAGCTCGGCCGGTCGGCGCCGCCATCTTCGGGCATTACGGCGATCGTATTGGCCGCAAATCCGCGCTTATTGCCACACTGCTGCTGATGGGCATATCGACATTCCTAGTGGCATTCGTGCCCACCTATGAACAGATCGGGATCCGGGGTGCGGAGCTGCTCGTCATCTTGCGCTTCGTCCAAGGCGTCGGGGTTGGGGGCGAGTGGGGAGGGTCGGTCCTGATGTCGATGGAGTGGGCCAAGACCAACGCTCATCGCGGTTTCGTGGCCTCTTGGCCCCAGTTCGGTGTCCCGGCGGGCCTATTTCTTGCTAACCTGGTGGTCCTGGCGTTCAGCGAGATCTCCGGCGCCCAATTCCTCATTTGGGGATGGCGAATCCCGTTTCTACTCAGCATTTTGTTGGTCGGAATCGGGCTGTACATTCGACTCAATATTCTGGAGACGCCGGTCTTCTCGCGCCTGGTATCCGAGAACAAGATCGAGCGCACTCCGATGCTGGAGGTAATCAAGCGACAACCGCGACAAATCCTTCTCTCGGCCGTTGCGCGCATGGGGGAGCAGGCGCCCTTCTACATCTTTACGGCATTCGTATTTACGTACGGGACCAAAGTTCTGGGTGTCTCGCGCGAACTACTGCTCACCGCCGTTCTGACCGCCTCGGTGCTGTCCTTTTTCACGATCCCGTTCTCCGGGTACTTGTCGGATCGCATCGGCCGCAAGCGCATGTACATGATCGGCGCCGCTTTGACTGGCGTATTCGGTTTCGTCTACTTTGCGCTGCTCGACACTGCGATTCCTGGATGGATTTTTCTCGCTGTGGTTCTGTCCCTGATTCCGCAGAATATGATGTACGGGCCGCAGGCTGCGCTAATTGCCGAATCTTTCACCGGGCGGCTGCGCTACAGCGGCGCGTCTCTGGGCTATCAGCTGGCCTGTGTAATCGCCGGTGGTCCGGCCCCGTTGATCGCGGCGTGGCTGTTCGCGCAATATGGATCGGGATACGCCATTGCTGCCTATATTCTGCTCTGTGCAATTCTTAGCTTAATCTCGACAGCAATGCTCAAGGACTACACCAACCGCGATATCTCGCAGGAATACGATGGCACGCTGAGTCAGAGCCGTCAGTGACTGCGGAGGGCCGAGAATAGTCATTGAGGCGCCGCCGAACAGTCTGTTCAGTTCGTGGATATTAAAGTGTAAATCAGGAACAGGACCACGACCCAGATCCGAATTGCGAGGAACCGGTGCCAGCTAAAATGCGTGGTCACCTCCAACAGCAGTCCGACGAGCGTGCCGCCTCCACCTAATTTGCACGACTGGCAGCTTCTTTGAGCGGGCGATGTCACGGCGCCATGCGACACCACCCGATATTATCAATCGTCTAATGTGAACCCAACCTTGATCGTCACTTGCCAGCGCGCCACCTTGCCGCTCTCCACAAAGCCGCGCGTTTCGACAACCTCGAACCAATGGATATTTCGCACACTCAAGGACGCCTTGGCAACGGCGCGGCTGATGGCATCGTCGGAACTTGTGGTTGACGTGCCGGTGATTTCGACTTTCTTATAAACATGATCACTGTCATTGGTCATGACGATGCCTCCTGATTGCTTTGGGGGATGCTTTCATACCTCTAGCACCTGTGATTTCATTAACCCGCTAATATTCTCGCAAGCCGCACTTACCTGTCGATGGGACTGACACAGTTGCCCCGTGTGGTCAATTTTTCTAGTGTTATGGGTCTTCCAGCTCAAGCGGTGGCAATTCCGAATTGCAAATGGCTCGTCAAGTCAATCGGAGCTCGCCAAGTCAATCGAACGAAGTTAGACAAAGCGCAGACAGGCCTGCCCGCCCGGCCGCTGGCGAGGCTGCCCGGCGGGCCAAAAGGCATGAGGAAGAGTGTGCCGCCCGTGGGGCACGCGGTTGCTGCACCTGTACAAATTTTCCATGGGCGATACCACACGGACCGATTGGGTTGCGAAAAGCGGGGCACGACCCGGGTCATCGGCAGAATCAGTGTTCGGCGATCGGTTCGAGGTCGATCGTTAATGAACCGGCTCAGAACACAAAATTTCTGACAGTCCCGCGGCGCTCCGCCGCTTGTTCAAAATTAGCGGCTACTTCTTCGCACCGAAGGTCTCATTCACCTTCGTTGAAATAGCATCAAGATACGCACGGCCACTCAGATCGGGCCGTTCTTGACTAAGTTGTTTGGCATAGCGCATCGCAAACTCTGTTTTAGCATAGTCCGACCCGAACCACGGGTTGTCGGATTTCCAACTCTTTATTTCTGGATTCTTCGAATAATCCGTCGCCGGCCGCTGTGCATCTTGATTCGCTGATTTCTCATGCTCCAATTGCTTACGAAGAATCTCATTTTGAATTCGCATATTGTCCAACTGGTCTTGAATTTGCCGTTGTTGTTCGTCTAGCTGCTTCTGCCGCTCCTGTTGTCCTTGAAGCTGCTTTTGAAGCTCTCGTTGCTGCTGCTCGAGCTGCTGCTCTTGCAGCTTCTGCTGATTACCGCGGCACTCACTTAAAGCAAAGCCGGTCATTTCGCCACACCGGTCTGTTTGTTCGGCACATACCATTCCCGCGATGACAGACAGGAGAAGCGCAAGAAAGGCTTGCTTAATCATTATCCCGCTCCCAGATACGATGCACCTAGTCATAGAAATACCGTATTCCCGCGCCATACGATACGCTCAATAGCCAAACCAGTTTCTGAACTCCTTCCGGCAGAAACACGAACAGCCCAGCGCGCGCATAACGAGAAGGCGCCTTTGCTTATGCGCTGCCGCGGTACGGTAACCGTAGCCGGCGCCGCTCACGATTGGCCTTTGCGCCGTCGAAGAACATCTCGCCGAAGAGCTCGTACACCTTGCGTTTTGCATCCTCGAGTGCGCGTCGGCCACTCGGCGTTATCCGCTACGTCCGTCGGGCCGTGCGCCCCGGTCGCCGCTCGATAGAGCGCAAATATCCCTGCTTTTCCAGCCCGTGCAGGCTCGGGTATAGCGTGCCCGGGCTCAGTGGATATCCGTGTCGGACGAGTTCTTCGATCATCGAAAACCCATAGATCGGGCGTTCGGCAGCGTGATGCAGGAGTGCAGGCGAATCAGGCCACCGTAAAGATCCCGGTCCCTCATTCGCGGGCCTCGTGCGCACAACGGCGCGGTATTGGTTCACGGCCACAATCTACGATGCACATCGGTGTCGTTACTGCGCGAAGTTGGAAAAGATATGTGAAGGTTATTGAGAGTGATATCGAAAATCGATATCGCACATCATCATAAATTTACTCCTAGGCGAGACTCCGTTGAAATTAACTTGACCGCAATTAATATCTGTGCTTAATCTATACTAAATCATTATTATTCGCATTCGTATTTGCAGTATGCAGTATGTAGGCGTCATCTTGGGCACGTCGGCATCGGGATGGTCGCGCACTCACTGAGGCCTTGAGCAGTCATTGGGGGAGAGACTGAATGAGCCGCGATCGTCTTGAGTCAAGGTCAGGGTTGGCTGCTGCGAGGTTATTGCGCCTCGGCGTGGTAACCGCCATCTTATTCGGCGGGGCGGCGTTGACGCTGGTTTCAACGCCGGCACAAGCCGTTCCGAGCTTCGCCCGACAGACCGGGTTGGCCTGCGAGGTCTGCCATACCATACCCCCCGAGCTCACATCATTCGGTCGGCGGTTCAAGCTCAACGCGTATACGCTGACCACGAGACCTCCGCTGGTCTCGGACATCGACGACCACAAGCGCAACACGGTATATCTCACCGACTTACCGGGAATTTCCATTTTACTGCAGACCACCTACGACCATTGGAACCGGGCGCTACCGGATAGCCTGGTACCCGGCGCCCAATCGCAGGCTGATACTTTTCAATTTCCACAGCAAATGAGCATCATGTACGCGGGTGCTATTTCCGATCATATGGGCGCCTGGTTGCAACTCACCTATCTGCAGAACACGGGTTCACTCGGCATCGATAATAACGACGTCAGATATTCTGACCATACGGACAACAATGATTGGGTGTGGGGTGTAACCCTCAACAACAATCCAAGCTTCCAGGATGTCTGGAACACGGGCGAAGCGTATGGAATCCCCTACTTTCCGGTGCAGAGCCTTTATAGCGCGACGCAACCTCTAGGCAACGCAGGTCCGCGTAAGCCGATATTTACGCAGTTTCCGGGGTTAGCGGCCGGGCTCGGTGGCTACGTTTGGTACAAGGATTCCATTTACCTCGAGTTTTCGGAGTATCACTCGGCCAAATCCGGCAGCGCGATCGCCAATGAAGACAGCAGCAACCTCCCTGTCGGAGGCGGCACCATCGACAATTTTGCGCCTTACTGGCGGGCGGCTTACGAGCGCGACTGGGGCTATAACTCGGCTATGATTGGAACCTCCGGCATGTACGTCAAGTTCGTGCCGAGTGTGTACGCTGGACAAACCTTAGTGCCTGGAAACGTCAACCGTTACCTCGATTTGAGTTTCGACTGGCAGTACCAATACAACGGTCAACACAATATTTTCACGTTCCTTGGCCACTACACCCATGAAAATCAAGAGAACGATGCGGGCCTGGTTCCCACCTATTTTGCCAACTCAACAGACCACCTCAATCAGCTGCAGATGACTGGAGAGTATTACTACAATCACAAGTACGGCGGACTGATAAGCTTCGTGCGCGCCACCGGCACCACCGACGTCCCTTTCAACGGCGGCACCGGATCTCCGGCGAACCAATACGAGGTGTTTGAGATCGACTACTTGCCCTGGTTTAACACCAGGTTCCTGGTGCAGTATGACCTCTACAACGTCATGAACAACAACCAGAACCCGTTCTTTCTTGCTGGATCGACCAATCCTAGGGCATCGGACAACAACACCTGGGTGGTGGGGCTATGGATGGACTTCTGATGAGAAAGCTGGCAGTCAACTCGCTCTTCGTCGCAGTGATCGCGCTCGCAGCCACAGTCGTTCGTGATGCACGGGCGGCGGATGTCGTCGTGCCGCCTGATCCATCGGCTTTTGACACGACGATGCTGGTCAGCAACGCGTGCTCGAAGTGTCACGGTGCTGCCGGAATCAGTATCTCGCCGCTCTTTCCCGACCTGGCGGGTCAGCAAAAAAGCTACATCGAGGCTCAATTAAGGCTCTTTCGAGAGCGTGCGCGCAGCGATCCGCATGCACGAGCCTTTATGTGGGGCATAGCCAAAGGTCTCACCGATGATCAAATCGGAGGTGTCGCGCAGTACTTCGCGAGCCAGCCGCCCATGAGAGGCGCGGGGTCGCACAACCCCGCCTTAGCGCAAAAAGGCAAGTCGATCTACGAAAATGGCGTGGCCGAGCATGGCGTTATCGCTTGCAGTACCTGCCACGGTCCCAACGCCGAGGGCCAGGGAGACAACGCATTTCCACGGCTGGCCGGCCAGCATCGAGACTATCTGATGCTGCAACTAGAGTACTTCCACGCTCTGCTGCGCGAAAACGCCGTCATGCAGGGCGTCGCTGCCAGCCTAACCAATGATGAGATCGCCGCTGTGGCGGAGTATCTTGCCTCCAAGTAGGCGGTTCGGTGGTTATGGTCCCTCCCAGAACGAGATCCACTTTGTGCCAGTGTGACGGCAATCGGTACCGGCAACAGCAGCAAGAAGCCACGTCGAAATACTGCACGAGATGACCAACGCAGCCGCTTGCACGTCGACCGCAACTTAGAAGCTGTGCGAGCTCCAGGTTGCCGCTTAGTCGGCCGTCCTGCCAATTCGCGTCCGGATCGGAGAATAGGCCCGCGAAGCAGGTCAACAAATTTGGATTCCCAGGACCGCGGTCGCGACCATCCGGATGGGGCCGACACCGGCAGTACGATCAATCGGGCTGCAGTCGGCCAGAACGGTCGATCGCACCGGTGCTCCGACTCACCCGATAGCTGTCATGCGCGATTTCGGGGCACAGAATAACAACATTGGCGCGCGTAATTTTGCGGACGCGCAGCGCTAGCCTCGACGGTGTAAAATTCTTTGAGAGCGGTCGAACGCCGTGCGATGACCCGGAGGCGAGCCTCGCCAGTGAAAAGCGGTTTCTACCTAAAGGGTTACGTGACAGGAGCACTCTGCGCTTTCCTGCTCATTTCCGAGTCGTCGTGGCCAACATCCGCCGACGACGCGAAGCCTTTAACGGCAATCCTCCTCATCGCGGGAGACGACCTGCCTGATTCCGATTTCGCGGACTCGGTTGTGCTCGTGATGAACAACCTCGCTCCCGCCCCGGTCGGCATCATCATCAACAGACCGATGCCGATTCCCGTCTCGCGTCTCTTTCCAGATCTCAAGCGTCTCGCGCAGGTGCGCGACAAGGTGTACTTCGGCGGACCCGTTGAAATCGGGTCGGTGTGGTTTCTGTTTCGCTCCGCCACGCCGCCCGAGCATGCGGTCCAGGCTTGTGACGGCGTTTACTTGAGCGCGGACCGGAAGCTGCTGCTCCAGCTGCTTGGCCGCGACAAACCCATGGACGGTCTGCGGATCTTCGTCGGCCACGCCGGCTGGGCACCGGGTCAGCTTGAGGCCGAGATCGCAATCGGCGCCTGGACTCTCAAGCGCGCGGAGCCGGAGGCGATCTTCAACGGTAAGTCCGAGCACCCCTGGCCCACGTCGCAGGCCCCAAAGCTCAGCACCTGACGATCCGCGTCGGTGCAACATCTGACCTCAACGGCCGGCAAGTCTCCGCCTGCTGGGCCCGGTTCCACGCCAAAGCTCCAGCGGCGGCAGAGCCATGCTCCTCGGGATCAGTAAACGCGGCGATGCGTACTTACGCACGCTGCTGGTCCACGGGGCGCGCTCGGCCATCCTGGCGGCAAAGAACAAGGCCGACAGCACCCATGGATGGCTGACGAATCTGCTCAACCGCCGGCATCCAACTATTGCGGCGGTGGCTTTGTCCAATAAGAACGTACGCACCGTGCGGGCGATTCGCGCTCATGGGCGAGAATTTAAAGCCGGTCGTCGGTTCGCTTGAGCCTCCGCACGATGTCATATAAGTTGATGGAAGCATAGCGGCTCACCTCAGTCAGGAAGTGAACGAAGCGGAGGCGCAAGTGAAATGTCCTAAATGCAGCGTGGACCTACTGCCAACGATACGGCACACGATCAAGGTCAACTACTGTCAGTCCTGTAAAGGAATGTGGCTCGAGCACCATGAACTCGAAGAATTGGAGGATGAGGTCTTTGACTTCGGCGATCGCTGGAAGGGAAGTTTGGTTGTCAGTTCAGCCGCGACGACTGACGAGTGCCCAGAATGTACCGCTCTCCTCCAGAGGTTCAGGTACAGGTTTTACGATCTGGAGATGGAGTTCTGTCCGAACCAACATGGCTACTGGCTGGATGATGACGAGGACACAAAAGTCTTAGAATTGATGAAAAGAGAAGAAGCAGATCTCCAACGGAAATTGCTCGCAGAGGACAAGTGGGCCGCGACCTTAAGACATATGCGTTCTCGCTCATTTTTCAGCAATCTGCGGGATCTGTTTCATAAATAGTCCTCAAGAGGCCGGGTTTGCATGGACGTGTGCGGACCGGTCGTGAATTCGGAGTGCAACCCAGAGTCTCACGCCTGCGTTTGATGGTTGTTGGGTTGCAGTAGAGCTCGTTTGCCGGCCAACAGCGGTCGTACGGTGCGCGGCAATGTCCACCTCAAAGCGGCGACTCGCATCGATACCGTCACCGGAGGCGCCGCTCACGATTTGCTACCGTCGAAGAACATCTCACCTAACAGGTCGTACACCTTTTGTTTTGCACCGTCGAGTGCGCGTCGGCCACTCGGGGTAATCCGGTACATCCGTCGAGCCGTGCGCCCGCGTCGTCGCTCGGTAGAGCGCAGATATCCCTTCTTCTCCAGTCCGTGCAGGATCGGGTACAGCGTGCCAGGGCTCAATCGGTACCCGTGTTGGGCGAGTTGTTCGATCATCGCGAGCCCATAGAAAGGGCGTGCGGCAGCGTGATGCAGGAGGTGCAGGCGAATCAGACCACCGTAGAGCGGATCCGTCATTCGCGGCCCTCATGAGCACCATGATGCGCGATTGGCTCACCGCCAGAATCCACGATGGAGACCAGTGTTGTCATGTGCACGAAGTTGGAACGCACATATATCATATATTTGCGGGGCTTGAGTATTCTATCAAAAGGAAGGACTTGCCTGTTATGTCGAGATTCGATATCGTTATTTAGGGAAACGCTTATCATTCTCATGAAAGGATGCCAACCATGCCCTATTCCAAATCCTACCAGTCGCACCTCAGTGCTACCGAAGAAGAGGCTGCCGAAGACGAAGATGTAAAAAAACTTGTCAACATCGTTGAGGAATCCTTAGAGCGGATAGCGAAGATAACTAAACTGCCGTTGCAAGAAGTAATGCACGTCATCGAAGAGGTCGATGTGGCGCTGCTGATGCAGGCCACCAGGGAAGCTATCAAGAATATTGCAACTGCAACGGATCTCGATACGGCACATATTACTTCGATCCTTAGGGAAAATAGAACCGCAACCGTTGATAACATCGTGCACCGGCTTCGGCAGGAGAGCCACGTGCAGAGGGCCAAGTACTAGGACACGGAAAGTCAGATATCGGCATCCTGGATTGTTGGTTTTCCCTACACTTTAAATTGATGCCGGGTCGAAACTCGTCACCTCGCGCAGTCGGTGATGCCGCCTGCGCGACCGGAAATCCACGGACGCTGAGTTCGGGAACCGCGCCGGCCTCCCCGACGGACGTTCGCCGGCGGCAGCAACGGGGCGATGCGAAAACGTTGAAGATAAGGCGCCGTGACGACTATTTTGGCCGTGGACATTCTGGACGAGCGTGGATTAGGGATGTCGGCGAGACAGAAGCCTGGTGCTTAATGTCTCCAGGGGTGGCTGTTCCGTTGCTCGCGGCCGGGCCACCCGGCGTGCGGCGCAGCGCTCAAAACGGGACTTGCGGCATCGAATGCGCGCGGAGGCTAACCTTCGGAGCGAGAAGGCCGCTCACAAGCGCGGTTTAGGGTCACCCTCTCCGCGCGGCTGCGCCATCGCAGCGTCGCTGTGCTTCCGTACTCCGTCGAGAATCATCTGCTTCGCCTTCGCCGCGTCGCCCCAGCCGATGATCTTGGCCCACTTGTTGGGCTCAAGATCCTTGTAGTGCTGGAAAAAGTGCTCGATCTGCTGAAGCGTGATGCCCGGCAGATCGCTGTAGTTGAGGCACCGGTCGTAACGCTGGGTGAGGTGCGATGACGGTACGGCGACGATCTTCTCATCCATTCCCATGTTGTCCTCCATGAGCAGCACGCCCACGGGTCGCACGCTGATAACGGCCCCAGGGGCAATGGCGCGTGTATTGCAGATCAGCACGTCGCACGGATCACCGTCGCCCGAAAGCGTGTGCGGGATGAAGCCGTAGTTGCCGGGATAGCGCATCGAAGTGTAAAGGAAACGATCGACCACCAGAGTGCCTGCCGCCTTGTCCATCTCGTACTTGATGGGCTCGCCGCCGATGGGCACCTCGACGATGACGTTGACGTCATGCGGCGGCTTCCTACCTACGGCGATTTGATCGATGCGCATTGTTGTCGGCTCCATGAAACTGCGAATTTTGACATCTTTCTGGCTGGCGGGCGCTGCGCCAAATGTGTTTACCGGCACACAGGTGAGGGATCATTTCGGCCGGAATGATGCATTACACATTATAGGGGTGCGCGTTCTTTTCTTACCAAAACTGGCGCCCTGATTGATGCATCGCGACAATCACGACCTGCAGGTGTTGACCTCCACGGCGACGCCATCAGCGGGTCTTCGCCATCCGCAATGCACCGACATCGCAAATAGTTTGTTCCGAAGCATTGGCTGTCCTCGATGTAGATTTGCAATGACGGCAGCATTGAAGTAGCTGAGTACGGCCGAGGGGCTACGGATCCGGAACTGATATGGGCAAAAGCATCCTGGGAGTTCGATCCAATGCGGAATAACCCTGAGTTTCGAGCAATTGAGGACCGACTCAAATTTTCACAATAGATGGGTCAATCCGCGCGCTTTGGTTGATTTGGGCTGCCCGTTGGCAGCCGACCGCGCAACGGGCGGCTTCGGGCCGAAACCAGGGATTGAGAATTGAGCGCACCGGGCAACTGTCGGCAGTGCCAAATGGATCCTTGCCGCCAGTGCATGCTGTTTACCGGAAGGGCGAAGTATGCCGTTATTATCTTCGTCGTGCGATTTAGAACGCACCGTCAAATCGATTTTACCGCGGCCGTGTATAGATCATGAACAGATCAGTGATCGCGAGGAACTGGACGAGAGGCCGGCAAGGATTCCGAAACAGCGTATTGGCAAATGGCGGATTGATAGCCTTGCTAGCGCTCTGGTTGACTTGCGTACGGGCCGACACAGTTGGCGGAGTGGCTGAGCCCACCCAGTGGAATAAGGCCAATATTCATGGTCACAAGATCTATTATGCGGTGCGCGGCAGCGGCCCGACGCTGGTCTTCTTGCATGGCGGAGGTGACTCGGGTGAGCACTCGTTCGTGCGTCAACTAGACGTTTTTTCCGAGCATCACCATATTGTGGCACCAGATCAGGTGGGCCAGGGACGTACGCCGGACGTGCCAGGACCACTGAGCTACACCGCAATGATGGAAGATACCGCCGAGCTGCTGAAGACGCTAAAACTGCAGCATGTCGATGTTGTGGGATTCAGCGACGGCGGTATTTTGGCACTGATGCTCGCGATCCGGCATCCTGAGTTGGTCCGACGACTCGTCATCAGCGGCGTTAACATTGCTCCCGAGGGTCTGAGGCCAGAGGATCTGGAGGAATTGCGCGCGACCCAGAGCCCCAAGCCAACGACGATCGATGAAAAACTTGCGTACCTGTGGCTCACGTCTCCCACGGAGGCGGAACTGAACCTCGGGCTGTTGGCAAAAATCACTCAGCCGGTGCTGGTGATCTCAGGCGATCGCGATGCAATCACGCTCGAGCACACGCTCAAAATATTTCATGCGCTGCCGGATGCGGAACTGTGCGTGCTGCCTGGAACGGACCACGCAACGTTCTCAGGTCGGTCCCAGTGGTTGAACCCGATCATTAACACCTTTCTAGATCGTGCACGAAGCACTGCTTCAACGGCTCCGGAGTCCCAATAGAAAACACGTTAAGCAACTCCCAAACGATCACGGCGCACCATAATCAACGGCTTGACGGTGTGTTTTTCTCTTGCTGTGCTATTCAACTAGGCGAAGTGACCTGCCGCTAAGGAACGGCTCGTACGTCAGAGTTCATCATCACCGTGCCAGGGAGGTCGACAATAGCAAGTCGAAGGGCCGGAAGGTGCATAAGGGAACAAGCGCGCCGTTCTTTTCCAATCGCAGCCGGACGCAGCGATTCTGCGAATTGGTCCCGCAGCGCGTAAGATCGTCCCACGCGCAAAGGTGCGTGCGATTTCCCAGCCGATGCCACTGGCCGCGCCGGTGACGACGGCCACCTTATCCTTGAGCTGCATTGCCGTGATCTGCGACGAAGGCGTCGATGGCGACCAGGCATTCCGGCTCGTCGAGCAGCGGTGTGTGGCCACGATTCTCCACGGTGAGCTGTTTGAGATCGGGTTTTTCGCGCGCCATGCGCGCCACGATGGCCGCGCTCAGCAAATCTGACAGCGCCCCGCGGATCACCAGCATGGGGACTCCTTTGATCCGCGCATACAGCGGCCAGAGATCGGCCGGCGCGGCGCCAGGATTCTTCAACGCCTCGCTGATTTTCGGATCCACGTCGGGGATCGGGACACCGGCCGCATTCTCGCGGTAGCCGCGGCGCGCAAAATCCAGCCATTGCTCGTCGGACAGCCCGGGTAAGGCCAAGCCGTAGACGCTCTTGGCCTGTGCGGCCGCCTCGGGCCACGAGGATACCGGCGGCAGTTTGCCCGCGTATCCGGCGATGCGGCGCATTCCGGCCGGATCGAATTCAGGGCCGGCGTCGTTGAGAACGACGCCCGCAATCCTCTCCGGCTTCATCGCCGTCATCGCCATCCCCATCAGCGCACCGAGCGAGGTGCCTATCACCAGGACGCGGTCAACCCCGCGCGCATCCAACAGCGACCATGCGTCCTGAATGCAGGTAGGCAGTTGATAGTGAGACGGATCCGGATCCCAGGCCGAACGGCCGCGGCCGCGCAGATCGGGCGTCATCACCTCGCGCCCGGAGCGCAGGTGCATGGCAAGCGCGCTGAAATCACGGCTGTTGCGCGTCAGGCCCGGCAAGCACAGCACCGGTATGCCGCCGGATCGGTGCGCGGGGTAGAGACGGCAATACAAGCTCAGGCCATCGGAGCTGTTGTAAAAGTAATCGCTGGGATCGACGTTCATGGCGTATTCTCGCCGAAGTTCGCACTTGAGCACCTTCGGCAGCCAGGAGCGGCTGCTCGCCGCCGTCGTCGAACGGCGGGGTCAAATTCTGAACGAGGAGCGATTGCGGCGGGTGGCGCAGGTCCGGCTGAGCGCTGCACCGCAAGCGCCGAGCACCGAGGATAGCGCGCCGCAGGTTCTTTTGCGACAAAAGATCATCGCGTCGCCAGTTGACCGAGACCGTATTGGCTTTGTGGGGTGGCGTGCTCGATAGCTGCCGACCGCGAACGTCAGGTTTGGCCGGACTCCCCAAGGCCAAGCCGAACCTGCCCGTCATGGGCCCATGGGGCAGAGTTCGGCTGAGACCGATCTTACGACGCGGAATTGCCTGGCGGCGAGGTCGGCTAATTCGGCTCTCCGCCGCAGGTTTACAATGATTCCATCCGGCGTGAGTGCCTGACCGCACGTTCCCGCTCGGCACGTGGGTTTCTTGATGGACGCCGTCAACTGCCGATGGTCTTCGCTTTGTCGAGTTCGCCGCGCAGGATCTTGGCCCAGTTCGATGCAGCGTTTCGGGCCTCGCTTGCGTTGGAGACGCGGCTGGACAACTGGAAATTTGCCGTCGAGCGCGCCTGGTAACGGTCGAGGACGCGAGCGATGACCTCCCCGGTCTCGGAATCCGCAAGCTCGGCGAGGAGGGTCATTTCACCGGCCGACACCGTATAGACCTTCGTTCGTCCAGGCGTCATCACGTCAGGTGCCGTGATGTAGAGATTGATGATCGCGGCTTGCACGCGCAGTACGTCGCGACCCGGCTCGGCGACAATGGAGTAGCCTCCCTTCTTCAGTTCCTCGACGAAGGCGTCGTAAACAATCTTGGCGACATCTTGGCGAATCCTCTGCTGATCGCTCGAGGACAAGTTGCGCGTGGTTCCCGCGACCTTCGGCTTCCAGTCTTTGTGGAAGCGGACGCCGATCGGACCGATCATCACCTTCGAGTAGCCCGACAGCGTCGCGCCCGGCAGCGCATAAGCCATGTCGATGCCCTTTATATTGATCTTCTCAAGACCGTCGTAGCTCATGGCCTCTTCCGGATTCTTCGGCTGCTGAGCGAGCACCGTGGCAGCCAGGAACAGCGGGATGAGCCCGGCCAGTTGCCGGAGCGTTCGATTTTGATTCATGTGCACGTCACTGTCCTCCCCATTGCAACGACTTGATCACGCCACAATCTTCTCCATCACTGTGCGTTTGCCCGATCCACTGAAGCACTATCGTTAGTTTGCAGGCGTAGGCGGCCCAATAATGCGCCGACACGCATCCAATTCGTTGCCATTGCGCGGTACGGAGCCTCACCGGGATTGTAGTAGGTTCTACTGGTCGTCGCACGGTACGGTTGCCTGCCACTGTTTGCTGCGAATGAGCGTGCCGTTCTCGAGGAGCTCGCGCTTGAATTGCACATAGAAGTGCCGTTGGTCGCTGCGCGCGTCGAGCATGCCGCCGATCATGAAGACCGGGACCCTGATCGACTCGAGAAGACGAGCCGGCGCATCCCAGAATGCGCCGGCTCGGGTGTGGCGAAGGATTGCGCACCCGTCAGCACAAGGACCGTCGCGTAGAGCTTGAATAGTGCGTGGCAGCGCAAAGGAATATTCGGATGGCTCATTCGCCCGAGAATTGCGGTGCGCGCTTACCGCGGAATGCAAGCACGCCCTCCGCGAAATCCCGTGTGTCGCCCAATTCCGCCTGAGCCAGGGTCTCGAGCGCCAGCTGGTCGGATAGGGTGGGCGCGGGCTGCTGATTGAATATTTTTTTGATGCGTTTGAAGGCCTGGGTCGGGCCGGCCGCGAAACGCTGTGCCATGATCAGCGCTTGGTCGAGCAGCGCGTCGTCCTCGATGCACGCCCAAATCAGCCCCCACTGCGCCGCATCCGCCGCTGTGAGTGCATCGCCCAGAAGCGTCAAGCCTTTCGCGCGCGCCGTGCCGACCAGACGCGGCAGGTAAAACGTGCTGCCGAGATCGGGCATCAAGCCCAGTTTGGGCGCAAACAGCTGCAGAAACGTGGCGGAGCGAGCCGCCAGCACGATGTCGCCGACCAGCGCGAGGCTCATTCCGGCGCCTGCGGCAACACCGTTGACCGCTACCACCACCGGCACGGACAAGTCGTACCAGGCACTCACCATCGGATTGAAGTGCCGGCGCATGCCCTCGCCGATATTCTCGCCGAGACTGCCCTGCGAAGCCTCGAGAAAGTCGTCCCGCATCAGATCGGCGCCGGAGCTGAATGCCCGCCCCGCACCCGTGAGCAATACGGCGCGAGTCTGCGGGTCCGCTTCAATGGCGGCTGCGGCGGCACGCAAGTCCTCGACCAGCTGCAGGCTGAGCGCGTTCAATCGGTCGGGCCGGTTGAGCGTGACATGGGCGACGCGTTCGCGCCGCTCGAACAACAGGGTTGCAAACTCCATGATGCCGCCAGTGTACCGCACGGCGCGGTCAGTCATAATGAGCCGACATTCGGTTACCGAGCTTGTGAAATGCCCGTTCCCGCCGCACTCAAAGGCCATCTGCGCTTACCGGTCATCGGCGCGCCCATGTTCATCGTGTCCACGCCCGGCCTGGTGCTGGCGCAGTGCAAGGCGGGAATCGTCGGCTCGTTTCCGGCGCTGAATGCCCGGCCGGCCTCGCAACTCGACGAGTGGTTGGCCAGATCACCGAAGAGCTGGCCACATACCGGCGGGCGAACCCCGACAGTCCCGGTCGCGCCGTTCGCCGTCAACCAAATCGTGCATGCCAGCAACGATCGGCTGGAGCATGACGTCGGTTTGTGCGTCAAATACCGGGTGCCGATCGTCATCACCAGCCTGCGGCCGCCGGCCGAAGTGGTCGCCGCCGTGCACGGCTACGGTGGCATCGTGTTTCACGACGTCATCAATCTGCGCCACGCCGAGAAGGCCGCGGCGCAGGGCGTCGACGGCATCATCGCGGTGTGCGCCGGCGCCGGCGGCCATGCCGGCGTGCTGAGCCCGTTCGCGCTGGTGAAGCAAATCCGCGAGATTTATCCGGGCACCATCATTTTGTCGGGAGCCATGAGCACCGGCGCCGATGTGCTCGCGGCGCAGGCGCTCGGCGCGGATCTGGCGTATCTCGGCACGCGCTTCATCGCCACCCGAGGAGGCGAATGCGAGCCCGGCCTACCAGCAGATGCTGATCGAATCCCGGGCCGAGGACATCGTCTACACGTCATTGTTCAGCGGCGTTGCCGGCAATTATTTGCGCGGCAGCGTCCTGAAGACCGGAATGGATCCGGACAATTTGCCCGAAGGCGACAAGACGAAGATGAATTTCGGCACCGGCGGAAATACCGAGCTCAAGGCCTGGAAGGATATCTGGAGCGCCGGACAGAGCGTCAGCGGCATTCACGATGTGCCGACGGTGGCGGCGCTGGTGGAGCGCATGGTTGGCGAGTACCGGGCGGCGCAGGCGCACATTCGACAGCGCCTCGGCCGCATAGTACTCAAGCATGAGGCGCCGCCCTTGCGCTTGAACTCCGATCAGTTGCCGGCCGCGTTGAACCGCGGTCTTGCTCCCGTGTATCTCGTCTCCGGCGATGAGCCGCTGCTGGTCGGCGAAACGGCGGATGCCGTCAGAGCGGCTGCGCGGGCATCCGGATACCTCGAGCGCACGGTGTTCTTCATCGACCGCAGCTTCGACTGGAACGAGCTGCGTCACGCGACCCAGGCGCTGTCCTTGTTCGCCGAGCGCCGCCTGTTCGAATTGCGGATGCCGAGCGGCAAGCCGGACAAGGGCGCGGCGCAGTTGGCCGAAATCGCGACGCAACCCGCCGCCGGACGTGGTCTGCCTGATCATCACCGACAAACTCGACCGCAAGACGAGCGAGGCGCCGTGGGTGCGCGCCGTCGAACGTCACGGCGTGTGGATTCCGATTTGGCCGGTGGATAGCGCAGCGCTGCCGGCCTGGCTGCGCGGCCGTGCCCGATCGCTCAAGGTGGAATTGCAGCCGGCCGCCGCGCAGCTCATCGTCGATCGCGTCGAGGGGAATCTGCTCGCCGCGAAGCAGGAGCTCGAGAAATTGGCGCTGCTCGCCAACGGCGCACCGATCGAGCGATGAGCTGGTGATGCGGGCGGTCGGCGACAGCGCCCGCTACGACGTGTTTCAGCTCGCCGAGGCGGCGGCGGCGGGCGACGCGCAGCGCTCGCTGCGCGTGCTCATGGGCCTGAAGAGCGAGGGAGTGGAGCCGACGCTGATTTTGTGGGCGCTGGTGCGCGAGCTGCGCGGGCTGTGGCAGGCGCGCGAACGCGCTCGCCTGCGCTCCCACGGCGCGGGGGCGGGTTGGAATCAGGCGGCCAAACCGTCGGAGCGCGCGCTGTCGCGCATCGGCTCGATGCCGCTGGCGCGGCTGCTGCGGCAGGCCGGCCAAACCGACCGCATCATCAAGGGTCTGGCGCGCGGCGATGCGTGGACCGCGATCATCGGACTGACCGCCTCCATGGCCGGCGCTTTGCAAGCGTCTCGAGGATTCAGGCAGGGTAGCCTCATGAATCCGATGGGCATCTTCGGCGGCACCTTCGATCCGATCCATTACGCGCACCTGCGCACCGCGTTCGAGTTGCAGCAGGCGTTGCGCCTGAAGGAAATACGGTTTCTGCCCGCCGGCAACCCGCCGCACCGCGATCAGCCGGTCGCCGATGCGCAGTTGCGGCTGAAGATGGTGGAGCTGGCGACCGCCGATCAGCCGGGTTTCGTGGTCGATGATCGCGAGGTGCGCAAGCAGGGGCCTTCCTATTCCGTCGAGACCTTGAGCGAACTGCGCCACGAGTACCCGGACCGCAGCCTGTGCCTCATCGTGGGCATGGACGCGTTCCTGAGCCTGACCAAATGGCATCAATGGCGCGATTTGCTGCAGCTGGCGCATCTGGTGGTGGCGCATCGGCCGGGTTGGCGGGCGCCCGGGATGGGGCCGCTGGGCGAATTATTGGTCGATCGCGGCACCGGGCGCATCGGCGACCTGCACGAACAGCGCGCCGGCTGCATCTTCATCCACGCGGTGACGCAGCTCGAGATCTCCTCCACGGAGGTGCGGCACCTGATCGCGATGGGGCGGGATCCGCGCTTCCTCATGCCGGATTCAGTGCGTAAACTGATCCTGGAAAGCCATTGTTACTCCAAAACACGGACGCCGTAGTGCCAGCCAAGAAAAGACCCCTGCCAGCCGAAGCCCACGATCAAGAAGCCCAAGGCCGGTGCGCAAGCCGCCAAGCCTAAACCTGCCGCCAAGCCGCAATCCGCCGGCGCTGCCCAAGGCCGCGGCCAACGCCGCAAGACCGGACGCCAAGCCGGATGGCCGACGCCAAGACCGAAGGCCGCCGTCGCCAAGGGCTCGCTCAAATCCGTGATACTCGACGCCTTGGCCGACATGAAGGCGCTGGAGGTCAAGGTGTTGGACGTGCGGGGCGTCACCGATATCGCGGATTTCATGGTGATCGCGAGCGGCACCTCCGATCGGCACGTGCGCTCCGTGGCGCAGCGCGTGGTCGAGAAGACCAAGGCGGCGGGTTTCCGGCCGCACGGCGTCGAGGGCCAGCAGGACAGCGATTGGGTGCTCATCGATTTGCACGAGATGATCGTGCACGTCATGTTGCCGCGCGTGCGCGAGTTCTACGGGCTCGAGAAATTGTGGGACACGTGGGCAACGAAGCGTGCGGCTCACGCCTGAATTCTTCGGCGAAAATCGCATGAAATGCCGGTTGATCGCCGCCGGCACCCGATTGCCCGAATGGGTCAATCAGGGGTTTCGCGAATACCAGAAGCGGCTGCGCGCACCGCTGGTTCTGGAACTTTCGGAGATTCCGCTCGGCGCTCGACGCGCCGGCGAAGGCCCGCAGCGCGCCATGGCGCGCGAGGGCTCGAATATGCTCGCTGCGGTGGGTCCGAAGGACTATGTCGTCGCGCTGGAAGTCACGGGTCCCAGCATGACGACCGAGGAGTCTGAGCGCCTGGCTGTCGCTGCGCCTGCGTGAGGCCAGGCCGCTCGCGATGCTGATCGGCGGTCCGGACGGGCTGGCGCCGGAATGCCGGGAGCGTGCCGATGAGAGTTGGTCCCTCTCGCCGCTCACCCTGCCGCACGCGCTGGTGCGGGTGGTGGTGGCCGAACAGATCTATCGCGCCATGAGCATCTTGGCGGGCCATCCGTATCACCGCGCCTAAACCGGTGCAAGATCGGTATCCTTAAGCGCATGGGTCCGGATTTTGTGTATCTTGCTTCCGTCTCGCCTCGCCGGCGCCAGCTCCTTAAGCAAATAGGCGTGCCTTTTCAGGTACTTACCGTGACAGTGGATGAGTCAGTCGGCATCGCCGGGAGTGCCGCTCACCTATGTGACGAGGCTTGCCGCCGCCAAGGCCGAGGCCGGCCTGCGCCAAAGCGAAGCGCGGGGATCTCCGGCCGCGGCCGGTTCTCGCCGCGGACACCGCCGTGGTCATCGACGGCGAGATTCTCGGCAAACCGCTTGATGGCGAGGATGCGCAGCGCATGCTGCGGCTGCTCTCGGGCCGCACTCACGAGGTGTTGACCGCCGTCGCGCTGGCGACGCCGAGCGGGCTGCATCTCGCGTCAGCCGCAGCGAGGTCACCTTTCGCGACATCGGTGCGGCGGAGGCGCGCGACTACTGGGACTACCGGGGAGCCACGCGACAAGGCGGGCGGATACGCGATTCAGGGCGTACGGCGCGGTGTTCGTCGCGCACATGCGCGGCAGCTATTCCGGCGTCATGGGGCTGCCGCTGTTCGAGACCGCGGAGTTTCTGAGGTCGGCCGGCGTTGCGCTATGGCATCGCAGTGCCGCCGGCGGTGGCGATGAGCACTGAGATCCTCTTCAATGCCAGCATCCACGAGGCACGCGCCGCGGTGGTCGAGAACGGCGTGCTGCACGAGGTGTATCTCGAGCGCGCGAGCCGGCGCGGCCTGATCAGCAATATCTACAAGGGCCGCGTCTCGCGGGTGCTGCCGGGCATGCAGGCGGCCTTCATCGAGATCGGATTGGAACGCACCGCCTTCCTGCACGCCTCCGACATCTTCGATCCGCGGCATGAGGGCACCGGGATCGAGGCGCCGCGCACCGAGAACATCCGAACATTGGTTGCCGAGGGCAACGAAATTCTGGTGCAGGTCGTCAAGGATCCGTTGGGTACCAAGGGCGCGCGCCTCACGACGTACATCACGCTGCCGTCGCGCTACCTGGTGTACATGCCTCAGGGGCGCGGCGTGGGCGTGTCGGCGCGAATCGAGGATGAAGGCGAGCGCGAGCGCCTGCGTGCCGCGGTGCGCGCCGGTGTGGAGCCCGAGGAGAACGCCGGATACATCGTGCGCACCGCGGCCGAAGACGCGCCGCCCGAAGCGTTGCGGGCCGACATGATGTATCTGCGCAAGCTGTGGGAATTCGTACGCGAAAAGGGTCTGCGCACCGAACCGGGGCAATTGGTGCACGCCGATTTGCCGCTGCACCTGCGGATATTGCGCGACCTGTTGCGACCGGACGTGGATCGAGTGCTGATCGACCATCCGGGCGCGTATCGCGAAATGCAGGAGTTCGCGGGCACATTCATGCCGGACGTGTTGCCGCGCATCGAACTGTACGCGGCTGGGCGTCCGGTATTCGAACTGCACAACGTCGAAGAGGAGATCCAAAGAGCCCTCGACCGCAAGGTGTCGCTCAAGTCGGGCGGCTACTCTGATCATCGATCAAACCGAGGCGATGACCACGATCGACGTCAATACCGGCGCCTTCGTCGGCCACCGCAACCTGGAGGAGACGATTTTTCGCACCAATTTGGAGGCGGCGGTGACCATCGCGCGGCAGCTGCGCCTGCGCAATCTCGGCGGCATCATCATCATCGACTTCATCGACATGGAGGAGCCCGAGCATCGCCGGCAGGTGATTCAGGCGTTGGAACGAGCGCTTGAGCGACGATCACGTGAAGACCAACATATCGTCCGTTTCGCCGCTCGGCCTGGTGGAAATGACGCGCAAGCGGACCCGCGAAAGCCTGGAACATCTGTTGTGCCAGCCTTGTCCGACCTGCGAGGGGCGCGGTTTCGTCAAGACGGCGGAAACCGTTTGCTACGAGGTGTTCCGGGAAATCGTACGCCAGGCGCGCCAATTCGAATGTCAGCAGCTGATGGTCCTGGCGCACCAGGATGTGATCGAGCGTCTTCTCGATGAGGAGTCCTCCGCGCTCGGCGAACTCGAACTGACCACCGGCAAGCCCATACGCCTGCAAACCGAAGCGCTCTACGCCGTCGACCAGTACGACGTCGTGCTGATGTAAATGAGCCCGCGTAGAATCGGAAAAATTCTGCTGTTCGGCGTCGCCGGTTCACTCGTTGCGGTGCTGGGGCTGATGCTCGCCGTCAAACTCGCGATCGAGAGCGCGCCCCGCAATCAGGCCGAGATCAAGCAATGGGTGCACGAGCGGATCGGATACAACATCGACTTTGCGCACGTGTCACCGGCGTTTCGCTGGTACGGTCCGGAGTTGTATTTCGATCAGATGGAGCTGCGCTCGAAGGACAATCAGCGGGTGCTGGCGCGGGCTGCGGGCGGGCGAATCGGCGCCGACTTCTGGCAGTTCCTTCGAGGCGGCAAGCTGTTCGCCCTGCGAGTCGAACTCGACTCGCCCGATATCCTCGTCGCACGCGTCGGTCCGGACACGTTTGCGCTGGGCTCGGAGATCGTGCTGGGCGGCGATGATTCATTCTGGTCCACGCTCGCGCTGAACGATTTGCCGGCCGGGACGCTCGCCGTTCGTCAGGGCGTCGTGACCATCCAGGATTGGAACGCGGCCTTGCCGCGCCTCGAGCTGCGCTCCGTCAAATTAGATTTGCACCGCGGCTCGGACCTGATCGAGCTCAAGCTGGCGGCGCAGTTGCCTGCCGCGCTCGGCGGCAAGCTGAGTTTCGATGGGACGGCGAGCGGCGCCGGCCGGTTGGACACGCTGGACTGGAATATCCAGGCGAGCGCGCGCGGCATGTCCTTTCCGGGCTGGCGCGAATTCCTTCCCGATTACCTGACGCGCCTCGATGCGGGGACCGGCGCCTTCGCGATCCAGGCGAGCGGCCGGGGCGCCTCGCTCGGGAGAGCGGACCTCGATTTCACCGCGCAAGCCGTGGTCGCCAAACTCGCGGACGGCCCCAGCGCCAGGTTCGCGCAGATCGGCGGGCTTTTCACCCTAACTCACGCGAACGAACGCTGGACGGTGAGCGGCCGGCAAGTGCGCGCGCTCACCGCGGGCCGCCGCGATCCGGATTCGGAGTTCGATGTGAATTGGCGCGCCGACGACTCGGGCTTGCTGGAACTCAAGGCCCGGGCGAGCTACCTGCGCGCCGAGGCGCTGCTGCCGCTCGCCGGGCTGATGCCGCAAAAGGAGCTCCGCGATCGGCTGCGCGATCTTGCCCCCACGGGCGAGTGGATGGATTTGCGCGTCCAGCTCGCGCGTGGCACGGTCAACGATCCCTGGCAGCTGCAGACTTTCGCGAAATTCCGCGAAGTGGGTTTCGCCCCGCTCGGTCACGCGCCGGGTCTGCGCGGATTGAGCGGCACGCTCGCCGGCGACGCGAACAGCGGCCGCCTGGAAATCGACTCGCAAACCGCCGAGTTCCACTGGCCGGACCAGTTTCCGCAGCCGATCAACCTGTCCAAACTCAAAACCACATTGTATTGGAAGCGCACCCCGGAGGAGTTCCTGGTGGCGACGCAGGATCTCGAGATGGTGGTTCGCGACGCGCGCATTCACGGCACGGCGACCTGGCGGCAGCCGAGCGACGGCAGCTCGCCGATCCTGACGCTGGCGAGCACGCTGGACAACGGCAACGTGGCCGATGCGCACCTGTTTTTCCCGCACGGACTCATCGCGCCGTCCGCGCTCGCGTGGCTCGACCGGGCATTCGTCGCCGGCCGCCTGCCGCATGCGGAGGTGGTGTTCAACGGGCCGGTGTCGCATTTCCCGTTTAGTGACGGCAGCGGATTGTTTCTGGCGCGCTGCAATGTCACCGGCGTGACCCTTGATTATCAGGACGGTTGGGCACGCATCGAGAATCTGGTCGGCCAGGCCGAATTTCGCAACGAGGGCATGACCGCGCGGTTCTCCGGAGCGCGCACCGGCGGGGTGGTTCTGGATTCGGCGGATGCGCGCTTTGCCGATCTCAGGAAGGGCGAGCTCAGCGTGCACGCGGCCGTTCACGGCGATGCGGGCGGTGCGCTGCAGTATTTGCGCGCCACCCCGCTCGATGCGATGGCGGAACACGGCTTTTCCACGGCGCAGGCAAGGGGCGCGCTCGCAGCCGATGTGAATCTGTTCCTGCCATTCAGGGATTTTGATCACCGGCGGGTGCTGGTGCGCGTGAAATTGAACGGTGTGACGCTGAGCCGTGCGGGCTCGACGCTCGCCGCGACCGAATTGACGGGCGAGGCCGACATCGACGGCGCCGAGGTGGCCCGCGCGGACATTCGCGGCCGTGTACTTGGCGGCGCGTTCCAGACGACGGCGCACGCGCCTCGCAATCGACCGGTGACCCGCACTCAACTGGAGTTCCGCGGCAGCTTCAGCGGTGAGGCGCTGCGCGACGCGCTGTCGTTGCCCGCGAGCGTCGCCATCGGCGGTCAGGCGGACTGGCACGGCGTCCTCAAAATGGCACCGGATCCGGTGCGCGAGCGCTCGCTGCGCATCGCGAGCACGCTCGTCGGGATCGATCTCGGGCTCCCCGAGCCGTTGGCAAAGCCCGCCGACGTGTCCCTGCCGGCTTCGGTCGACACCCAATGGCCCGCCGGCGGCGGCATGCAGGTGCGCGTGGCCTTGGGATCGGTGCTGCGCGGTGCACTGAACCTGGAGTCGGAGTCGAGCGGGCTTAGGCTCGATCGCGCCGCTGTTATTTTCGGTTCCGCAGAGCCCGTATTCAGCGACACCCAGATCGTGAATGTGGGCGGCAACATCGAGAAATTGGACCTGGCCGGCTGGTTGCGGCTCGGCGCACCCGTCGCGGGTGCAAAAGCGCTGTCGGCGTTTCTGCACTCCGCCAAGTTCGAAGTGGGGCAGATCGATTATCTTGGCCTGTCGTTCCTCGACATCGCCGTGAACGTGGTGCAGAGCGATGCCGCGTGGCGCATCTCGTTGGGCGGGCCGAACGTGGTGGGAGCCATTACCCTGCCGGGCGCTGCGGACCCGGCCGAGCCCTGGAATCTCGAGTTCAAGCGCCTCGAGTTCGTCAGCGGGCCGCGCGAATCCGCCGCGGCCGACGCTCAACCCGGCACCACGGATCCGCGCGAGGTCCCGGCCATCAATTTTCACGCGGCGCAGTTAATTTGGGGCGAACGGCAGTTGGGCGATGTCCGTGCGGCGCTTGTGAAACAGGACGATGGTATCCGTCTCAAACACTTGACCGTGACCGGTTCGAGCTTCGGGGCGCACGCCAAGGGCGAGTGGCTGGGAAAGAACGGCGGCGTGGGCCACATCGACGGGGCGATCACGAGTACCGACGTCGCGGACACGCTGAAGCAGCTCGGCTTCGCCGCGGTGATAGAGGCCAAGACCGGACGCCTGGATTTCGACATGAACTGGATCGGCGCGCCGACGGCCGGCTCGCTCGAAGCGGCCAAGGGGCATGTGGAGGTGGCGCTCGACAAGGGCCAAATCGTGGGTTTGAAGCCCGGTGCGGGGCGGGTCCTCGGTCTCTCGAGCCTGGCGGAGCTGCCGCGGCGATTGGCGCTCGATTTCAGCGATCTGACCGACAAGGGCTTGGCGTTCGACACCATTCGCGGCGATTTCGACCTGCACGACGGCAGCGCGTACACCGACAACGTGCTGGTGAAAGGGCCGGCCGCCGAAATCGGTTTAATTGGCCGAGTCGGCTTGAAAAACGAGGATTACGACCAAACTGCGGTGGTGACGGGCAGTCTCGGCAGCAGTTCCTTGTCGTTGGCCGGGTTTGCGGGCGGGCCGGTGATCGGAGCGGCGGTGGTTCTGTTCACACAGGTGTTCAAACAACCGCTGAGCGGTTTGGCGCGAGGGTATTATCGGATAACGGGAACTTGGGATAATCCAACGGTCGAACGAATCAAGAGCGCGGAAGCCGCCAAGAGCGCGGAAGCCGCCGCCGCGACCGCAGAGGCGCCTAAATAATGAGCATCGTAGCTGCCATTCAAATGACCTCCAGTCACGTGGTTGCAGAAAATCTGCAGGCCGCGGACGAGTTGCTGCGCGAGGCCAAGGCCCTGGGGGCCGCGATCGCGTGCCTGCCGGAGAATTTTTCCTTTATCGGACTGCGCGACGCTGACAAGCTGCAAGTGGCCGAAGCCGACGGCGACGGGCCGGTGCAGGCATTTCTCAGCGACACCGCCCGGCAGCTCAAGCTGTGGATCCTGGGCGGCAGCGCCGTCCTCAAGAGCGACTCTCCGGATCGAGTCGCCAATGCCTCTCTGTTGTACGATGCCCACGGTAAGCGCGTCGCGCGCTACGACAAAATTCACCTGTTCGACGTGACCATTCCCGGCCGCAACGAGCGGTATCTGGAGTCCGCGCACGTGACGCCGGGTCGCGCCGCGGCGGTCGCGGACACTCCGGTCGGAAGGCTGGGGTTGTCCGTGTGCTACGACATGCGCTTTCCCGAGCTGTACCGGGATCTGGTCGCTCAGGGCGCGGAATGGCTGGCGATGCCGGCGGCGTTCACGGTGCCGACGGGACGCGCGCATTGGGAGACGTTGCTGCGCGCGCGCGCGATCGAAAATTTGTGCTACGTGGTGGCGCCGGCGCAAAGCGGCAAGCATACCAGCGGCCGGGAAACCTATGGCGATACGTTGATCGTCGATTATTGGGGCGAGGTGCTCGCGCGCCTGCCAAAGGGTACTGGAGTGATCACAGCGGACATCGACAGGGCGAAACTGGCGGAAACACGGGCGCGCTTTCCCGCGCTCGACAATCGTCGACTCGGATTGCCCGACGTCGCGGCCAGGCAACCATGAGCGCCGTACCCTCGTTCGACGTCGCGGAGAAAATGATCCTGGAGCCATCGGGGTTGAACGAAGGCCGCCTGTCTTCGGTGCTCGGCAAGGTGATGAGCCGGGGCGTGGACTACGCCGATTTGTATTTCCAGCTGTCACGCGAGGAATCGTGGTCGCTCGAGGATGGCATCGTCAAGGAAGGCTCCCACAGCATCGAGCAGGGCGTGGGGGTGCGTGCGATCAGCGGCGAGAAGACAGGCTTTGCGTACACGGACGAGGTGTTCTTGCCTGCGCTGGTGGAGGCCTCCGATGCGGCGCGCGCTATCGCGCGCAGCGGCGGCAGCGGTTCGGTCAGGGCGTGGGAGCGGCCGCTCACGCACCGGCTGTACTTGCCGGTGGATCCGCTCGATGCGATGCGCGACGAGGACAAGGTCGATTGGCTGATGCGCATTGACGCGCAAACACGGCGCATCGATCCGCGAGTCAAGCAGGTTATGGCCTCATTGGCGGCGGTGCACGAGGTGGTTCTGGTCGCCTCGAGCGACGGCATCGCTGACGGCCGACGTGCGGCCCCTGGTGCGCATCAACGTGTCGGTCATCGTCGAACAAAATGGCCGGCGCGAGCAGGGTTACAGCGGCGGAGGCGGGCGATTCGGTCTGGATGAACTGCTGCGCGGCGATGAGCCGTTCGTGTTCGCGCGCGAGGCCGTACGCCAGGCGCTGGTGAATCTCGAGGCGGTGGCGGCGCCGGCCGGCTCGATGACGGTGGTGCTGGGATGCCGGATGGCCGGGCATATTGCTGCACGAGGCCATCGGGCACGGATTGGAGGGAGATTTCAATCGCAAGGGTACCTCGGCATTCTCGAATCGCATCGGTCAAAAAGTCGCCGCCGACGAAATTACCGTGGTCGACGACGGGACGCTCGATCGGCGCCGCGGCTCGCTTAACGTGGACGATGAGGGGACCCCCACCCAGTGCACGGTGCTGATCGAAAACGGCGTGCTGCGAGGCTACTTGCAGGACAAGCTGAACGCGCGACTGATGGGCATGGCACCGACCGGCAACGGCCGGCGCGAGTCGTTTGCGCACATGACCTTGCCGCGCATGACGAACACCTACATGCGTGCCGGCTCGCACCGCCCGCAGGAGATCATCGCATCGGTCGAGAAAGGCTTGTATGCGGTGAATTTCGGCGGCGGCCAGGTGGATATCACGTCGGGAAAATTCGTGTTTTCGGCGAGCGAGGCCTACCTGATTCAGAACGGCAAGATCGGCGCGCCGGTGAAAGGCGCAACCCTGATCGGCAACGGCCCCGATGTGCTGACCCGGGTCAGCATGGTGGGCAACGACATGCGGCTCGACGCCGGCGTCGGGACCTGCGGCAAGGAGGGCAGTCGGTGCCTGTGGGAGTCGGGCAACCCACTCTGCGCGTCGATGCGCTGACGGTGGGCGGTACCGGCTAGGAGAGCGGTGCGCATTCGCGTCGAATCTGCGCGTTTGCACCGCACAGCGCTCTGTCGCCGGCCGGCCTCAGCGGCCACAATCAGGAGCGGTTCCTCAAGGACGAGGGTTCGCCTTAGGATCGCCTGTCGACGAAGGCACGGGACGCTTGCCGCAGCGCGGGCGGGATGCTCAAGACCGCGGGCGTCTTGCCCGCGCTTTTAGTTGGGCCGCCGTCGATTCGAGGCCGCCGAGCCCTAACGCCGCCGCCGAAAAGGCCGCGCCATGCAGCCATGGCCCACGGTCCAGACGGATCAGCCGGGTGAACAAGCCTCCCAAGCTCCAGGCCGGCGCCGATCCAATCGACGACGAGATCGCCGCGATCCTCGATCCGTTCGGCAATGCGACCCACACGGCGCTGGCATTCAACGTGGTCGGCGAAGGAAACGGCGCCGATCACGGGCGCCGGGGCCCGATCGGCATCATGGCGGTCGCGATCGCGCGCCATGGCGGCGCGCGCCACGTCGTGATCACCGACGTCAATCGACTACCGCCTGCACCTCGCCGCGGCGATGGGCGCCTCACGGGCGCTCAACGTCGCGCGCGAATCGCTCGACGAGGGCGATGTGCGACCTCGGTATGGAGGAAGGCTTCGATGTCGGTTTCGAAATGTCGGGCAATGCCATCGGCGCTGCGCGAGATGCTGCGCACGATGAATCACGGCGGCAGCATCTCGATGCTCGGAATCCCGCCGGGCGAGACCGCGATCGACTGGAACCAAGTGATCTTCAAGGGCTCTGACTCAAGGGCATCTACGGCCGCGAGATGTTCGAGACCTGGTACAAGATGGCTAGATGATCCAGAGCGGCCTGAACGTCCGGCCGGTCATCACGCACCGGTTCGCCGTCCCCGATTATTCGAGGGCTTCGAGATCATGAACCCGGCAAATCGGGGAAGGTGATCCTGGACTGGGCAGCGCTCTGAACGAAATGTTCGGCGCGCGGCACCAGCAATAGGCGTACAGCCCGCGCGGATCGTTGAGTCGGCGATGGCGCGCGCTTGCTCGAGCACGGGGTCGAGCACCCGCTCGATTTCGCGGCGCGGTATCAGCCCGGCCGTCTGGCCCAGGGCCAAGGACTCGGAGCGCAACTCCATCAGCAGCTGCTGCTCAAGTGAGCTCCGATTCCAGTAATCGATGTCGTAGTCGGCGCCCAAATGGGCGAGCTTTGCCGCCGCGTAGGTGGCGTCTTTCAGGCCGCCCATGTGATCCACCAGGCCGATGCGTTGGCATCGGCGCCGGCCCGACGCGGCCCTGCGCCACCTTATCCACTTCCTCGACGGTTTTTTCCGGCCATCGCCGACGCGATGCAGAAATTCCGCATAGGCATGGTCGACTGAAGACTGCAGAATCTGACGGGTCGCGGGCGTGAACGCCCGGTCCATCGCATGTCGCCGGCGAGCGGCTCGTGCCGAGGCCGTCGACTTTGACCCCGAGCTTCTCCAAAGTGCGTTGAAAGGTCGGCACCACGGAAAAGACGCCGATGGAACCGGTCAAAGTCGTGGGACTGGCGAAATTTGGTTCGCCCCCGCTGCAATATAATAGCCACCGGACGCGGCGTAGGTGCTCATGGAGACCACCACGGGCTTGCCGGCATTACGCAAAGATTGCACTTCGCGCAGAATTTGCTCGGAGGCGAACATGCTGCCGCCCGGACTGTCGACCCGCAGCACCACCGCTTTTACCGATTGTCGAAGCGCGCCTGACGCAACAGATCCGAGGTGCTTTCGCCACCGATGCTCCCGGCGGTTGCCGGCCGTCGAGAATCATGCCGGAGGCAACGACCACGCCCACCCGCGATCGGATTTGGATTTCAGGACGCGTTGGCCCGCACCGCGCCAGATACTGCGGCATGCCGATGGAGCTGAAGGAATGGGTCTCCTCGTCTTCGCCCACCAGTCCTTTCAATTCGTCGGCCATTTGCCGGCGACTCTTCAGCGCCGTGACCAGGCCGCGCTGCAGCGCCAATTTGGCTGCATCGCCGCCACAGCGGCAAGCGCCGCCGGCTGGTCGGCGATGAATTCGTTGAGCGCCCCTGCGGGCAATGAGCGTGCCCGAGTGACGTCCTGTTGTAGGCGCCCCATAGAGCGGCCAGCCACACGCAGCTCTCGTCGCGTTCGCTCGGTGCCATGTCGCTGCGGGAGAATTGATCGGTATAGCTCTTGAATGTCCCGGCGCGGAACACATTGACGTCGACCCCCAGCTTGTCGATGGCGTCCTTGAAGAACATGCGGTAATAGCTGAAACCGTCGAGATAGACCAACCCCATGGGATCGAGATAGACCTCGCCCGCCTGCGCCGCCAGATAGTACTGGGTTTGATCGAGCGAATCGGCGGCGGCCACCACGCGCTTACCGGCCGCGCGAAAATCGCGCAAGCCCGCGCCTATTTCCTGCAGCTTGGACAAGACCGAGGCATCCAAGGAGCCCAGATCCAGCACGATGAGCTTGATGCGCGCGTCGGTCTTCGCCGCCGCGATGGCGTCGGTTACATCTCTGAGCAGGGTTTCGGGGGCCGGACCGCCGGAGGCCTGCCCGAAGGCGCGGCGCACAGGGTCGCTCGCCAGCTGTTCGACCAGCTCTCCCTCGGGTGCGATCACCAGTGCCGCCGACCGCGGCACGATGGGAATGGAGGTGTGCAGGGCGGCGAGGATGAAGCCGAAGATCACCAGCAACAGCAGCAGGTGCAGGACCTTGCGAATTCCCTCGAGAATTCGCCAGACCAGTGCGAAAAATCCCATCAGAGCGGATCCGACACCCATGTAACACCCTAAGGTCAGATTTTCTCGTCGATGCGCGCGGCCTTGCCCGACAGGTCACGCAGGTAGTACAGCTTGGCGCGCCGCACCGCACCGCGGCGTTTCACGCTGACCTCGCTGATCGCGGGGCTGAAGGTCTGAAACACACGCTCCACGCCTTCGCCGTGGGAGATCTTGCGCACCGTGAACGAAGAATTCAGGCCGCGATTCTTCTTCGCGATGACCACGCCCTCGTAGGCTTGAACCCGCTCGCGATCGCCTTCAACGACTTTGACCTGCACCACGACGGTGTCGCCCGGGTTGAAATCAGGCAGCTTGCGCGTGGCGCGCTCGCCGTTCAATTCCTGGATGATCTTGTTCATAGCATTCGTCCTCACCTTTGACTGTCTTCCACGCGCAGCGTGCCCGTGGCACGCTGCTTCTTGAATTCGTCCAATAAAGCCCGCTCTTCTTCACTCATGCCGCGGCGCTCCAGCAGTTCCGGCCGCCGCAGCCACGTGCGGCCCAGCGCCTGCTGCAATCGCCAGCGATGGATGGCCGCGTGATCGCCGGACATCAACACCGCAGGCACCGTCAGCCCATCGATTGTCGGAGGGCGCGTGTAATGCGGCCAATCCACCAATCCATCGCTGAACGATTCCTGTTCCGCCGATTCGGCACTGCCGAGTGTTCCCGGCAGCAGCCGCGCAATCGCATCGATCACCACCAGCGCCGGCAACTCGCCGCCCGAAAGCACATAGTCGCCGATCGACCACTGCTCGTCGGTCTCGCTCTCGATCAGTCGCTCGTCGACCCCCTCGTAGCGACCGGCCACCAGCACCAAACCGGGCCAAATGCACGCTTCGCGCGCCACGGCCTGCTCGAATCTGCGCCCATCGGCGCCCAAGTACACGCGCCGGCTGCCGGGCGGCATGTCCGCCGCCGCAGCCGCAAGGCGCTGCGCAGAGGTTCGACCTTCAGCACCATGCCGGGACCGCCGCCGTAGGAGCGATCATCCACGGTGCGATGCACGTCGGCCGCGAACTCGCGAGGGTCGATGCAATCGACCGCGAGAACTCCGCGCGCCACCGCCCGCCCGAGCACGCCGTGCTGCAGCGCCTCACGGATCATCACCGGAAACAACGTCACCACCGCAATGCGCATGCGCCCTATCCCGCCGGCTCGTCCCAATAGCAATACGTAACTGAACGCGGCCACATAAGC
>CAWEZY010000012.1:0-36961 GCA_963813755.1 uncultured Gammaproteobacteria bacterium
GCGTCCTCGACCGCGCGAATGGCCGGCGCGGCCAGCAGCTTGATGTCGACGAACCATTGGTCGGTCAACAGCGGCTCCAACACCGAATTGGTGCGATCGCCGCGCGGCACCATGAGTTTGTGAGGTTCGATGCGCTCGATGAGACCCAAGGCATCGAGATCTGCAAGAATGCGGGTGCGCGCGACGCTGCGGTCGAGCCCTCGGTAGACGGCCGGAACGTTGTCGTTCAGCGCGACGTCCGGCGTCATGATGTTGATCATCGGCAGACCGTGCCGCCGGCCGATTTCGTAATCGTTAAAATCATGAGCGGGCGTGATTTTGACGCAACCGCTGCCGAACTTCGGATCGACATAGGCGTCGCCGATGATGGGTATTTCGCGATCCGTGAGCGGTAAGCGTACTTGCCGGCCGATCAAATGCCGGTAGCGCTCGTCGTCGGGATGAACAGCGACTGCGGTATCGCCCAGCATGGTCTCCGGCCGGGTGGTCGCGACGACGAGGTAGCCATCGCCGTCGCCCAGCGGGTAGCGCAGATGCCACAGGTTGCCCAATTCCTCTTCGGCGACCACTTCCAAATCCGACAGAGCGGTCTTGAGCACCGGATCCCAATTCACCAGCCGCTTGCCGCGATAGATCAGCCCTTCGCGGTATAGCCGCACAAAAGCTTCGGTCACCGCCTGCGAGAGCTGCGGATCCATGGTGAACTTGTCGCGCTGCCAGTCGACCGATGCGCCCAGACGGCGCAATTGGCGGGCGATCGACCCGCCCGACGCGTTCTTCCATTGCCAGACTCGATCGACGAACGCCTCGCGCCCGAGGTCGGTGCGGCTCAGTCCGGCGGCGTTCAGCTGCCTCTCGACCACCATCTGCGTGGCGATGCCGGCATGATCCATGCCGGGCTGCCATAGCGTGTCGAAGCCCATCATTCGCCGATGGCGAATGAGCGCATCCATGATGGTGTCCTGGAACGCGTGTCCCATGTGCAGCGTGCCGGTGACGTTGGGCGGCGGGATGACGATCGAATAGGCGGGTCCGGTTCCGCTCGGTGCGAAATAGCCGCAAACTTCCCAGTGCGCATAGATGCGCGATTCGATCTCGGCGGGGGAGAAGGCCTTGTCCATGGCGATGGATTATAGCGGGCGGTGACTAAAGCGCTGCGCGGCGTGCCGGACCCGTGTTCAATCGCGCACTTTTTCAGGCTCACCGGGGGCGGCGATCTGTTCTTGCATCACCCGGTCCACCAGCGCCGGAAGCTCGCTGCGCAGGCGGTCGAACAGGCTCTCGAACCGCTTCGCTTCGATTTCCCGGGCCGCCTGGCGCAGGAGCGATTCGGACAATTTGAGCGTTTCGGCCAAGATGGCCGCATGCGCGGTTTCGAGATCCAGTGGCGCCGCCGCGGCATCGGCGCCTGCTCCGATAGATTGCGTCAGGACCGGAATTTCGCGGGGGTCATGCGATTCGGATGACATAAATCAATTATCCCCGCCGCCGTCCATCTGGTGCGTCTTGGGCGCGAGCTTGTGCTCGCGGTAGGACTTGAATCGCTCGCGCCCCAGGCGCCGCCGCTCGAGATCGCCGTCGATGATTTCGGCTATGCGCGCGAAGCGCTCCAATCCGGTGGGCAGCCGGTCGCTCAGATTGACGAGCAGATCGGCCGAACGGGCGGCATCCAAGGCGGTGGATACGTGCACCGGCGTGTCCGCGCTCATGGACTCCTGATCGCGGGACAATCGGTGCGGTACGAAGGATCGGTCATTGAAGGTCCACAGCAAGTCATCGAGCGCGGTCGCATCGGCGGCGCTTGCGCTCAAGACGATGACCCGCAGACCTCGCAAATATGCCTTTTCGATGAGCCGGCAAGCGAAAGTGAGGCGCTCTTTCGGCGTCGGGCTGTTCAACACGTAGAAATCAACGCGGTCGGTCATATCGAGCGGCGCTCACCTCGATCGGGCGCGATTGAGCAAGAATTCGACCAGCAAGGGTATCGGTCTGCCGGTGCTGCCTTTTTGCGAGCCGCCGAGCCATGCCGTGCCGGCGACATCGAGATGGGCCCAGGCGAGATTGGCGGCGAATTTCGACAAGAACGAGGCCGCGGTGCAGGCGCCGCCCTCGCGTCCGCCGACATTGGCCAGATCGGCGAAATTGCTCTTCAGCTGATCGACGTACTCATCGGCGATCGGCATGCGCCAAGCGCGATCGTCGGCGCGGATGCCCGCCGCGGCGAGTTCGCCGGCCAGCGCTTCGTCGTTGCTCATCAAGCCGCTCAGGTGGTGGCCGAGCGCAACCACACAGGCGCCCGTCAAGGTGGCCACGTCAATCACCGCGGCCGGCTTGAAGCGCCGGCCATAGGTGATCGCATCGCACAGGACCAGGCGGCCCTCCGCATCGGTGTTGAGAATCTCCACCGTCTGCCCGGACATGGTAGTGACGATGTCCGAGGGCTTGATCGCGGCGCCGCTCGGCATATTTTCGCAGGCGGCGATGATGACCACCAGGTTGATGGGCAGCGCGAGCTCGGCGGCCGCGCGCAGCGCGCCAAGCACGGTGGCTGCGCCGCTCATGTCGAACTTCATTTCGTCCATGGAGGGAGGCTCTTTGAGTGAAATCCCGCCCGAATCGAAAGTAATCCCCTTGCCCACCAGGCAGATCGGCGCGCTCGCCTTCCTGGCGCCCGCGATATTCACAGACGATCAGCCGCGGTGGCTGTGCGGAGCCCTGCGCGACGGCGAGAAATGCACCCATTTTCAAGGCCTTGATGCCGCCCTCGTCGATTACCTTGGTCTTGATGCGCGGCCGCTCCTTGGCGAGACTTTCGGCGCGCTGCCCGATAAAGGTGGGCGTACAGATGTTGGGCGGCAGGTTCGCCAAATCGCGCGACATGGCCATCGCGCTGCCGATTGCGGCGCCGATCTTAAGGCCGGTGGCGGCCGCCTTCACCGCACGCGCGTTCTCCGCGGCCACGCTGACGATCGAAAGCTTGGGCGGCTTCGGTTTCGCCCCGGATTTCAGGTCGGGAATCTTGTAGCCCTGCGCGCAGAAGATTTCGGCCACCATGCGGGTGCGGTATTGCACGTCGAGGCCGGCGATTCCTTCCAGCGGCAAGTACACCACGGAGTTGCCGGCACCGGTCTTAGCGAGCGCTTGAGCGCTCGAGAGCAACGCCTTGCGGTACTGCTTTCGATCGAAGCCGGCACGCGTACCCAATCCCACCAGCAGCACCCTGGCCGATGCCGCCCCGGCCGGCCGCGGCAACAACAAGGTATCGCCCGTCTTGGCGGCGAAATCTCCCCCGGTATGCAGCTGCTTGATCAAGCCGCCGGTTTGCGCGTCGATATTCCGGGCGGCGGCGCCCAGATCGCCGTTCTCGTAGACGCCGACGACCGCGCAATCGGAGGGTGCGCGCGTTTTGGGATCGATGATCGCCTTGAATTCCATATCGCGCACTCCGTTCTTGTTCTAACGAGCTGCCCGCTCCGCCGAATTAATTAGTTTACTAGATTAACGCCAAGGCTCTAAGCTCGATGGCATGAAATGGACCATACAGCGGTATGTGCTGCGCGAGGTGATCCAGACCTGGCTTGCCGTCACCGGGGTACTGGTGGCCATTTTGGTCTCGAATCAGCTGTCCCGGGTTCTCGGCCGAGCGGCGGCCGACAATTACGGGCGGCACGTGGTATTCGACCTGATTGCGCTCGGTGCCGTCATGAACCTCTCGGTGATCGTGCCCGTCGGCCTGTTGCTCGCCATCGTGCTCGCGCTCGGCCGGCTTTACCACGACAGCGAGATGGCGGCGCTGCTTGCCTGCGGTTTCGCGCCCGCGCGCCTGCTTGCGCCGCTGTTTTGCTTCGCCGCGATGATCGCGCTCGGATTGGGATGGCTTGCGTTCGTCCAGGTGCCGCGAGCGGACCTGCAGGCGCAGCTCCTGCGCCAATCGGCGCAAAAAGAGGCGCAGTTCGGACAACTCGACGCGGGCCGTTTTCGCTCGTTTATGAGCGGCGGCGGCAACGGGGTATTTTATGCGGAGCGCGTCGATGAAGAAGGGCTGCTGCACAATGTGTTCGTGCGACGCGAGTCAGCGGATCGCATCGAGGTGGTGGTCGCCGACACGGCGGCCTATGTGAAAGACGCCTCGAACGGCGGGCATTTCGTCACGCTGTTCAACGGCCGGCGCTACGAAGGGACGCCGGGACAACGCGACTTTCGCATCATCGAGTTTGCCGAGCACGGCATCCCGATCGCCGCGCCGGACGATACGGCCGGCAGCACTCAGGATCCGGACACCAAGCCTAGCCGTGCATTATTCGGCTCGAGCGATCCTTCCGACATCGCTCAGCTGCAGTCCAGGGCATCGAGCCCGATCATGGCGCTCATATTGACCCTGGTCGCGGTTCCCTTGAGCCGCCTGCGCCCGCGGCAAGGCCGATACGCGCGAGTCGGGTTCGCCATCGTCGTGTACTTCGTGTACGCGAATCTGCTCTCTGCGGCCAAAGTTTGGGTGGAGAAGGGCGATCTGGCGCCGGCGATCGGCCCCTGGTGGGTGCACATCGGCATATTGGCGCTCGGCCTGTATCTGGTATTTCGGGAGGCACGCACCGCGTGAACTTGCTCGATCGTTACTTGTACCGCACGGTGATCGTGTACACCTTGATGGCAATGGGAGTGCTGCTCACGCTCGGCGGCCTCTTCTTGTTCATCAGCCAGCAGAGCGATATCGGGGTCGGCGACTACGGTGCGGTCGACGCATTTGTATTCACGTTCATGAACCTTCCGCAGCAGGCCTTCGAGTTGCTGCCGATCGGCGCCATGATCGGCGCGCTGATGGGGCTTGGTAATCTCGCGGCGGGAAGCGAATTGGTGGTGACGCGGGCCTCGGGAGTGTCGGTGTGGCGCATTGCCTGGCCGGTGGCTCTCGCGGGCCTCACTCTCGCCGTGCTCATGTACGCGATCGGCGAATACGTGGCGCCGCCGCTCGCGCACTTCGCCAAGCGCGAAAAGACCACGAGCAAGCTGTCGGACGTCAGCTTTGCCGGTACGAGCGGCGCGTGGGTGAAGGACGGCAACCGCATCCTGCGGGTGCAGACGGGTGAAGTCGACCAGGTGTTCGGCGGCGTGTCGCTTTTCGAGCTTGATGGCCCCAACCGACTGCGTTCGATCCAACGGGCCGAGCGCATATCGGTGGCCGAGCCCGGTCACTGGCGCATGCAAAATGTCGCGACCACGCGCTTTGGCACGGATCACATCGACAGCGAGATACTCCCGCAAGTCGACATGCGCTCGACGGTCAATCCGGACTTTTTGAGTTTGGCGGCGACCGATCCGGATTTGCTGACGTTGCGCGGCCTCAAGGCCTATATCGACCATCTTCGCCGCAACCATCTGGGAACGGAATCCTATGAAATCGGTTATTGGTCGCGTATCGCGCGCCTGTTTGCGGTCATTGTGGTCACGCTGTTGTCGCTGCCGTTCGTGTTCGGGCCGCTGCGCACCACCGGCGCGGGCACACGGACGGTGCTCGGTGTGATGCTGGGCGTCATGTTTTTTCTCGTGACGCGCACCATCGAGAACGGCGGGCAGCTCTTCGGCTTGAATCCGGCGCTGGTCGGTTGGCTGCCGACCGCGGTGGTCGGCTTGTGCACGGCTTTCGCGATCTCAAGAACCCGTTAGGTGCAGCATGCGAGTCTTGGACAGCCGGTCGTGCAAGGCCAGATGTTCGGAATCGATGTAGAGCCACAGCACGCCGAGCGCCGCCGGCGCCCACGCGAGCAAGCCGCAGGCAAATCGCAGCAGCGCCGATGCGAAGTCGAGGGGCCTGCCAGAATCGCTGACCGCGCGCAAACGCCACGCACGCATCCCCAAGGTCTGGCCGCCGCGCGTCAAATTGAGCACGTAGTAGGCGCCGATCAGCACGAGTTCCCCGGCCCGGTATGCATACCACCAGGCGCCGGCGCTCTGCTCGGTGAGCGCGCCGCGCCGTGCGAACAC
Source organism: uncultured Gammaproteobacteria bacterium (assembly GCA_963813755.1). GTDB lineage: Bacteria > Pseudomonadota > Gammaproteobacteria > Steroidobacterales > Steroidobacteraceae > Bog-1198. Next base: position 5,983 of record CAWEZY010000012.1, read on the forward strand.
CCAGGCCGCGGTGTAAATGGCGAGCAGTGCCGCGAGCAACAGACTGTCGTAGAGCAGCGCCGCAAGGCGACGACCGAACCCGGCGCTGGTCCCGCTGATCACGGCCCTGGGGCAGGCGCGGGCTTGCGCTCGGGCGGGGGTTTGGCGCCGTGGGCCGGGGCCGACGCCTTGCCGGGGGCTTTGGCCTCCTTCGGCACCAGCAGCTGTTCCAGCGGACGGAAAATGGCATCGTAGCGGTAACTCGCCACTTCAAAGGCGCGACCCTTCGCCTTGGCGGCGAGAGCGGCGTCCTTGCCTGCCGTCACTTCAATCCAACGCTTATCGGCGATCGAAACGCCGGCCAGGGTAATCACATCGCCGCCCGACAAGGTGAAGATCGCCCGGGTTGCATTACTGAAATCCATGCTGCTCGCCGCCGCCACATCCTCGGCATTGAGGCCGCCGAGCACGGTCGCCGAGGGCGCCAGGGCGCGCGCATCGACGGCTTTGCGGCCCGCCGGCGTCTTGTCGAGAGCAAATCCGTCCTCGTCGGCCTTGAGGCGGTGAATGACATATCCTGCGCCGGTCGCGGGCTTGATCGCCACGCTTTGGATCGATTTCGCCGGCACATCGATCAGCCGTGAATCGATCCAATACTTGGGTTCGGTTTCCAACGATATCGGCGGCTCCACGAGGTAGCTCTGATTCTCGCCTCCGCGGCGCGCGAAGTAGCCCGGCCCGGAGGGTTTGCCGACGATCACCGAGTGCTCGCCGTCGCGAGCGGTCAGGCTGACCTGCGCGCTCATGGCGCCGGGTTGGGTGGGATCCTCGACGCCGATGATCGAGAAGTTGGCGGGACTCGAGGTCTTTTCCTCGACGATCCTGGCATCGCCGAGCGCGAGCAGCAATTTGCGCAGTTTCGCGACATCCGCCGGATAGTCATCGCGCTCGGCCACCGTCCACTGGCCCGCGACCTTGTGCACGGTCACGACCGGCGCGGTGCCGCCCTTGCGCACGCTAAGTGCCGTCACGGTGTCGAGCTCGCCGGCGAGCGTGGGGAGCAATGGCATACCGCGCCCATCGGGAGACGGCGCATTGCGATTGGAGTTCAAATACAGCGCGCCCGCAATGACGGCGAGCGCCCCGATCAGCAACGAGGTGAAGCGCCGGTGAGTCATGTCGATCCCGATCCGCTCGATTTGCGTCGACGCCGCAGCGACAAGATGATGACGCCGGCGACGGCGACCGCGAGAGGGGCAACGGCAATGTTGAGCACCTTCAACCATGTGCCCAATCGATTGATGTCGACATCGAGTCCGCGCTGCGTTTCACGCAATTCCTTGCGCACGCGGGCCTTCTCGGTGGTGAAGCGCTTGAGTTCCTGTTCTTGTTCCGGCGTCAGCATGAGCGAGGCCTGATCGTTTCTCTTGCTTTGCAATTCCGTGAGTTTCGCCTCGGTTTGCTGCAGCTCGGACTGCAGCTCGAGCGCCTTGGCGCGCAATCGGTCATCGGCCCTGCGCTTGAGCGCTTCCACGCGCTCGAACGGGCGCGCGAAAGTGGCCCTGCCTCGTATGCTGATCAAGGCGCTGCTGCCGCTCAGATTGTCGAGCACATTGGCGACGAAATCGCCGTTATTGGCGAATGCCTGGGCAATCCTCTGTCCCATCAGTTCGCGCGTCTGCACCCACATGTAATCCATCAGAATGTCGGTGTCGGCGACGACGACGATATTGGCGGGCACCGCCGACTGGGATAAATGAGGCGCCGGCGGACCCGCGGCCGGCTTTTGATCGGGCGGCGCGCCTTGCGGGAACGCCGACGGCAGAGGCCCGGTCAGCCGCACCGCGAGCGCATATCGGGTACCCGTTGGCTTGAACCCGTCGCGCAGGCTCGAAGGGTCGCTCAGTGCATTGAAGCGTTGGGCGGGAATCGGTGCGGCGCTCGCGGAACTTCGCAGCAGCGGCTCGATCGTGGCCTTGGTGCCGGGGCGCGCCGACAAGAATCCGGCGGTGGCTACGTCGATCACGTCGAGGGAGGAGGTAACGACGTCCTTCGGATCCATGTCCTCGCGGCGCAAGCCGAGAATGCCGATGTGGCGGGTGGGCGCCGCTTGCATGCTGGAGCGCACTTCGAGCCCGAGGGCCAGATCGCCGACCACCTTGGTCGGATCGTAGTCGATGCCCCATGCTGACAGCAGCGGCTGCAAATTCGAGGAATGGCTCGCCATCGCACCCGCGAACGGATTCGATGGGTCCTGTCCGCTGGTGTCGGCACCGCTGTCCGGATCGACGAACAGCAGCATTCTGCCGCCGCGCATGACGAATTGGTCGATGGCGTACAGGGTCTTCGGCGGCAGCTGTTTCGGATGCACCACCATCAGCACATCCACGTCCTTGTCGATGTGATCGACGTCGGTGGTCAGAGTGCGCAGCGTGAACAGCTGCTCGATCTGCGACAAGATCGGCCACTGTTCACCCATCTGTCCGGTCATCGGGTTGAATTGACCCTGCATGGGCAGCGAACTCAGCAGGCCGATGACCGGCTTTTTGGGCATCGCCAGCTCGTGAATGAGTTTCGCCACGTCGTATTCCAGGAATTCCTCCCGGTCGGGCTGAAAGCTCGGGATTACCGCGCGGCCGTCGGTCGAATTGGTGCCGGCCAATCCGAAGTAGATGGTATCTGCGCCGGCGCCGGCCGGGAGTGCCTGCAATCCGGCCTCCGCCGCACGATCCTCGTCCTCCGTGAACGGCTGCGGATCGATGACTCGTAAGAGAATCTTACCGCCGGAGCGCGCCGCCACCTCCTCGAGAAATTCACGCACGCGGGACGCATACGGCATGATCAGCGGCGCCTGCTTCGCAGCCGCGTCGCGCGAGAAATAGAAATACAGATTGACCGGTTCCTTCAACTCGGCGAGAACCTGCTGCGTGCCCGGGCTCAAGGTATACAAACGGTTTTGCGTCAAATCGAGGCGCATGCCGCGCAGCCCGAGATTCGACAGCATGACGATTCCCAAAAAGAGCACGGCGAGCGCCGCCAGGCCGCCCAAGCCAAAGCCGGTTCTTTCCCATCGATTGGCGTTCACCTATTCCGCCTTTTTCATGTCGAGCACCAGGGCCGTTGCGGTCAGCCAAAAGCCCATCAAGGCCGCGAAATACACCAGGTCGCGCAGATCGATGACGCCCTTTGAGATCGCCTCGAAGTGGGTAAAGAAGCTCAGCGAAGCGATCCCATCGACCACGGCCTGCGGCAGCACGCCGCGCACGAAATCCAGCACCAGCGGAAATCCGGCGAGCAGGAACACGAATCCGACCAGCGCGGCGGTGATGAAGGCAATGACTTGATTTCGGGTGGCCGCCGAGAGGCACATGCCGATCGAGAGAAATCCGCCCGCCATCAGAGAGCTACCCACATAGGCGGCGACGATCACGCCGTTGTCCGGCTTGCCCAGATAGTTGACCGTGATCCAGATCGGGAACGTCAAAGCCAGGGCCACGCCGGCGAAGCACCAGGCGGCCAGAAATTTGCCGACCACCGCCTGCCACAGGGTGATCGGCAGCGTCATCAGCAGCTCGATACTGCCGCTGTTGCGCTCCTCCGCCCACAGCCGCATCGAAATCGCGGGGATGAGCACCAGGTAAAGCCAGGGATGCCAGCGAAAGAACGGCTGCAGATCGGCTTGGCCGCGCTCCAACAGCCCACCGAGCTGAAAAGTGAATACGGCCGCCAAAACCAGGAAAATCACAATGAACACGTACGCCAACGGCGTCGCGAAGTAGCTCCTTAGCTCGCGGCGGAATACCACCATGGTTTTGCTCAAGTCGGCGTCCCCCCGATGTTCGCGGCGGCGCGCCCCGCCGGCTGCGTCAATGTGCGAAACACCTCATCCAGGCGTCCCGATTCGAGATGCAGTTCGGGCACCTGCCAGTCGTGTCCGACGATGATTGCGCTCACACCGGGCAATGCGTTCATCCCCGAGCGCGGGACCGCGGTGAGCCGCAGCTCGCGCTCATCCAATTCGACTTCCGCCACTTCGGCCAAGGCCGCGATTTCGTGCCGCGCCTCGGCGAGCTGTTCGGGTCTTTCGAAACGCAGGCTGACGGCATGATGGTATCGCGAGCGCGACTCGAGCGCGCTCGGCGTCTCGTCCGCCACGATGCGGCCGTCGGCGATGATGATGGCGCGGGTGCACACCTCGTGGACCTCTTCCAGAATGTGGGTGGAGACGATGACCAGTTTGTCTTTGCTGAGCTCGTTGATGAGCCGGCGCACTTCGTGCTTCTGATTGGGGTCGAGTCCATCGGTCGGCTCATCCAGGATCAGGACCTGGGGGTCGTGGATAAGCGCCTGGGCCAGGCCGACGCGGCGCCTGAATCCCTTGGAGAGCGTTTCGATCACTTGCTCGATGACCGGAGCGAGCGCGAGCCGTTCGACCACGATGCCGCGTCTTTCGCGGCGCCGCGCCCCGGTCAGACCGCGGATATCGGCGATGAAATCCAGAAATTCGCCGACCGTCATTTCGCCGTAGCTCGGGGCGCCCTCGGGCAGATACCCCATGCAGGACTTGGCCGCAACCGGCGCTTGCTCGATGTCGTGACCGCACACCGTGACCGATCCGGCGGACGGCGCGACGAATCCGGCGATCATGCGCATGGTGGTGGATTTTCCCGCGCCGTTGGCGCCCAAAAACCCCAGTACCTCGCCGGGTGAGACCGAGAAGGTGAGGTCGTCCACGGCGAGTATCTCGCCATAGCGCTTTGACAGGTTCTTCGTCGTTATCATGGTCGCCTTTGAGCGAACTTGAGCGAAAGAGGTTCCATAAATATTGACCGCGAACGGCCGGCATTCTCAACCGCGAGCCGTCGGCCGGCTCATCGGATGGCGCCCGTTTCACCGGTCAGCTGCGTCCGGCCTTCTTCTCGATGGCGGTCTTGTAGTCCTTTAGTATGCGTCGCACTTCGGGCAGTGGCGGCCGATCGGCCATGCGTGCGATGAGTTCGGCGAGTTCGAACCACTTGCGCCCCCATTGCACCAAGCGCACCGCATCGGCGATGACCTGCTCGCGCGCGGCGTCGGCCGGTGCGCCTTGGGCATCCGCTTCCTTGGGATGTGCGGTCGGCTTGGCGGCGGCGTGCCTTGCGGGCGCGTGGAGTTTAGCAGGTTGCCTGGGCGCGGTTCTGGGCGCCGGTTTGGCGGCGCTCGGTTTGCGCTCCGTGCGAGCGACTTGCTCGTTGGCCACCGGCGCTTGACGTTTGTTCGCGACGAATTGCGGCATTTCGCGCGTGGCCGTTGCGGCAGTGGGCGCGGCTTCCGCCGCGGGCACGAGCGCTCGTTCGTTCGCGGGATCGGCCAATGGAATGAAGCGCTCGATATGTTCCGAGCCGATCAGATTCGCGAGAAACGTCATGAGCTCCAGCGAGTCCGAAAACTTCACGTCGCCCATCTTGATTCGCTCCTGCACCTGGGCGCGCAGGGCGAGGGCCTTTTGCATGGCCAGTTCGATGATCCACCGGCTCGGGCGCTGATGCTCCGGCCAGGGCTGAATCTTCGCGTAGCTATCGGCGTCGAGGGACGAATACCTCAAGTGCAGCTCAAGGCTATTGAGCCACTTTTCCAATAGCTCCAGCAGGCGTTGGTCGGCGGGTGTGGCCATGGGTCGAGTTCCAGGCTGCACCCTAAACGAACCGCCGGCCGATGGCTAGCGGTACCTCGCCCCTTAAGGTCGCGTTAGACTGCCGGTCATGTGCGGAATCGCCGGGATCATTGGTTCGCGAGCCAGCGTTGACGCCGTCAATCTCATGACGCAGCGCCTGCGGCATCGGGGGCCGGACGGGGAAGGCGTGTGGAGCGAGCCCGGCGCGGTTTTGGGCCATCGCCGATTGGCCATATTGGATCTCTCGCCGGCGGGGCGTCAGCCGATGGTGCTCGGCCCGCAGGTGCTGACGTACAACGGCGAGATGTACAACCACGAACGGCTGCGCGGCGAATTGCCCGGGCCGTGGCGCTCGAGCGGCGATACGGAAGTGCTGCTGCATCTTCTCGCCCGGCGCGGCAGCGCCTGTCTCGAACGGCTCGTCGGCATGTTCGCGTTCGCGAGCTGGGATTCGAATTCGCGGCGCCTGTTGCTGGCGCGGGACCGGCTCGGCATCAAGCCCTTGTATTACCAGATCTTGCCGGACGGCATAGCGTTCGCCTCCGAACTTAAGGCGCTGTTAGTGCTGGGCAAGCCGCCGATTGACCCTAGCGCAGTGCGCGATTTCCTGTTTCACGGCTATGTTCCCGCCCCGAAGACGATCTATCGAGGAATCGCCAAGCTGCCTGCCGGACACACTCTGGCTTGGCAGGATGGGCGCGTGCAAATCGAACGGTATTGGCGGCCGTCGACCGCCATCGAGGTCAGGACGGCGGACGACACGCTGCGGCAGCTCGACGACATATTGCGCGAGGTCATACCCGCCCACACGCTGTCAGACGTGCCGGTGGGCGTTTTCTTGAGCGGCGGCATGGATTCGGCGCTCACCGCGTACTATCTGGATGCGCCGCGGACCTATAGTCTAGGATTCGAGGCGCGGGATCGATCAGAGCTCGATGCCGCGCGCCGGGCGGCGACCCACTTGAACACCGTGCATACCGAAATGACCGCGCAGGCGGCGAATTTTGCGCAAGCGCTCGATGCGCTACCCGGGCTGTTCGACGAGCCGTTCGGCGACAGCGGCGCATGGTCGAATTACTTGATCGCGCAATGCGCGCGCCGCGAGGTCACGGTGGCACTCAGCGGCGAGGGCGGTGATGAAATTTTTTGCGGTTATCCGCGCTATTGGTCGAGCGTCGGTGCGCGATCGAATGGCTTGAACAGGTCGCTTGCGCGGCTTTTGCCGCCGCTGTCGCGCTTTGCCTCGTCGATGCAGCGTTACGCCTATGTCGGGCTGCCCGCGTTCGCCGCGGCGCTCGGCGGCATGACGGCCATTCAGATCGACGCTTTGCTGGCGAGCCGGTGGCGCGAACCCGACTACGATTATCTGTGGTTTTATCGGCAGTTTTGGCGCGAGGATTTGAGTCCTTTGGTGCAGCTGCGGTGGTTGGACCTCAATACGGATCTGGCCGAAGGACTGTTGACCAAGGTCGATCGGACCAGCATGGCGCACTCGCTCGAGGTGCGCCCGCCGCTGCTCGATCACCGCCTGGTCGAGTTCATGCTGAGCGTGGACCCTGCGCTGCTTGTCGATGAGCGCGGGCGCCGCGGCAAGCTCCTGGTGCGTAAGCTCATGGGGCCGCGGCTGCCGGCGGGACACCTGGATCGGCCCAAGTCGGGGTTTGGGCTGCCGTTGCATCGCTGGCTCAGGCGTCATCCCCAGCTATTGCAGGACGCGGTGGGGCGGCTGATGGCGCGCGGCGTTCTCAAGCGTCGAGTGGGCAGCGAGTTTCGCAGAGCCTGGTCGCTTCTGGTGCTCGATCGCTGGTTCACCGCCTTTGAGTGAGCTGCAATCCGCGTATTTTATTCGTGCCGGTGTCGGGGCCGTACGGCATGGGGGAGTATGCGCGCTCATTGGCGATCGCGCGCGCCGCGCGGCAGCGCTGGATAAGCGCGGACATACGTTTCGTCCTGAGTCGCGCGGCGCCGTACGCCGCCCAAGCGCCATTCCCCGCCACCCTGTTGCCATCATCGCCCACGTTTCATTCCGCGGCTGTCGCCGATATGATTCGCGCATGGCAGCCGCACGTGGTGATATTCGATAATTCCGGCCGCACCGCTCAGCTGAAGGCGGCGCGACGCTCGGGTGCGCACGTCATCTACATCAGCGCGCGGCAACGCCAGCGGCGCAAGGCGTTTCGCTGGCGCTGGATGCCGTTGATCGACGAGCACTGGATCGCCTACCCGCAGTTCCTTGCCGGCAAGTTGCATTTTTTGGAACGATTCAAGCTCAAGCTGTTGCGCGGCCCCCGCGTGCGCTATCTGGATGTGATTTTTTCGCGCGCCCCGGTGGGCCGGGCGGCGGTCTTGTCGCGGGCGGGTTTGGAGGCGCAGCGCTTCGTGCTGGTGGTTCCTGGAGGAGGTACCGGGCATCCGGGCGCGCTGGGCGCGCCGGCGCAATTTCTCGACGCGTGCCGCGAGCTTGCGGGGAGCGGCATAGTGACCGCGTTCGTGGGTCCCACGGACTCACGTGCGACCGAATCGCCGGTCGAATCGAATTTGCGACAGCTGGGCGCACTTCCGCAGCAGGATTTGTTGGAGCTCATGCGCCATGCGTGCCTGGTCGTCGTGAACGGCGGTTCGACGCTGCTGCAGGCCTTGGCATGCGGCGCGGCCTGCATTGCGGTGCCCATCGCGCGCGATCAGGCCATGCGCATCCGGCGTTGCGTGGATTTGGGCGTCGCGGTCGAGGCCCCGCTCGATGCCCACCAGATCGCGGCAAGGGCAACCGCGTTGTTGGGCGATGAGCGGGCCAGGGCGCAATTGGCGCGGCGCGCGGCCGGTCTCGAGCTGGCCGACGGGGCCGATATTGCGGCGCATGCGCTCGCCAATCTGATCGAATCCCATAGCGAGGCATAAGAGAGCCCCATGCCGAATATCGTGTTGCTGGGCTACGATCCGAATCAACCGTCGTTTCGGCATCGCATGCAGAGCCTGGTCGCGGCCTTGGAAGCAGCCGGTTGGCAGGTGCGAACGGAGCGCTTTCCGAAGCGGCGTTACGGTCTGCGCAGTTGGGAACGTCGTGATTCCTTTCGTTGGGCGCACGTCGTGGTGCTCCACCAAATCAAGTTGAGCGGCATCGAAGCGCGTTTGGTTGCCGCTTTGAGCAGGCGCCGCGTGTTCGACGTGGACGACGCCATCTATGTGCGCAAGCCGCGCCGACTCGGCGAATCCGCGGACGACTCCGTTTGGCGCCGCAGGAAATTCGCCGCCACGTGCCGCTCGGTGGACGTGGTCGTGGCGGGGAACGAGGTGCTGGCGAGTGTGGCGCGCGCCGCGGCGCGGGAAGTCGTCATCCTGCCGACCTCGATCGATACCTCTGGCTATGAGGCCGCCGCCGCCGGTGCGGATGGTGCGGCCACCATCGGGTGGATCGGCAGCCCCGAGAATCTGACTTACTTGGAAATGATCCGCCCGGCTCTGGCGCGGCTCGCCGCGCGCCACCCGTCGCTCAAAGTCAAGGTGATCTGTTCGTCGTTCCCGGATTGGCCGGAAATCCAGGTCGAACGGGTGCCGTGGAGTGCGGCCACCGAAGCCGCCTCGCTGGCCGCGGCCCACATCGGTGTGATGCCGCTGTCGGACGACGCGTGGGCGAGGGGCAAATGCGCTTTCAAATTGCTGCAATACATGGCCGCCTCGCTGCCCTGCGTCGCCTCGCCGGTCGGTGCGAACGCCGAGGCCGTCATCGACGGCTTTAACGGCTTTCACGCGACGAGTCTCGAGGAGTGGGAGCGCAATTTGGAGCGGCTGATCGCTTCGGCGCAATTGCGCGCGCAATTCGGCGCCAACGGCCGGCGTCACGTGGCCGAGCGTTATGCCCTTAGCGCCTACCGGGACAAATATCTGGCATTGCTGACGCGCCTCGCTGCCGGTTGAAGAAGCCGGTATGCTTCCGGGCATGCATCCGCTCCATATCTACCAGATTCTGAACCATTACACCTCGAGGCAAGACCTGGATCCCGGTTTTGACGTGCTGGACAATTCTGCCAACGAGCGTCCCGACTGGTTCGAGTACTGGCCCATCAGAAGATTTCTGCTCGACGAATCCTTGAACGAGGATGCGTTTTACGGGTTTTTGTCGCCTCGATTTCGGCAAAAAACCAACTTGAGCGCCGCGCAGGTCCGCGATTTCATCGGCCGAGCGGCGCACGCGACGGACGTGTTTCTCTTCAGTCCGAGCATTCACAACAGCGCCTACTTTCTCAACGTGTTCGAACACGGCGATTCCGAGCATCCGGGGCTCGCGCGCATTGCGGCGCGGCTGTTCGAGCGCATCGATCCGGCCGTGAAGCTCGATGAGCTGGTGTCGGATTCGAGAAATACGGTGCATTCGAATTATTTCATCGCGAAGCCGCGATTCTGGCGGGCATGGCTTGGGATCAACGAGCAGCTGTTTGCGATCGCCGAATCCGGTGAGGACCCCTTGGGCAAGGAATTAAGAACGCCGACTTCGTACCGGGGGCAGGGGAACGTGCAGATGAAGATATTCATCATGGAGCGCGTGGCCACCTGGATCCTGACCCGCGATCGAAGTTTCGTCGCGCGAGTGCGCGATCCGTTCGCCGCGCGGGCGCGGATCTACAAACTGCCTGTGGCCATTGTCTGCGATGCGCTCAAGATCGCCTATGCCACCGAAGGGCGGGGTCAATACAAAGACGTGTTCTTGCTGGTGAGGAATCTGCGCAAATTCTTGAATCTACAAATCAGGCTCGGCGGTCGATTGGGGCTGCGCAGCGTGCCGCCGTCGCTGCGCGCGCTCAGATCCTATTGGCAGCCGGGCGAGCGCTGAGCGAAAGGCAGCGTTCGTGTCTGTGCAGCGAACCATGTCGGCGGATTTTTGGCGCGAGCGCCGCGTATTGATCACCGGGCACACCGGATTCAAGGGCGCATGGCTCTGTCTGTGGCTGCGGGCGCTGGGGGCGAAACTCAGTGGGTATGCACTGGCGCCGGCGAGCGTGCCGAACTTGTGGGAGATCGTCGGGGGAGGAGTCCGCTCGGTGATCGCCGACATTCGCAATGCCGCCCGAGTGCGCGAGGCGGTGGTGGCTGCGGATCCTCAAATCGTCATTCACATGGCGGCGCAGGCGTTGGTGCGGGAGTCATACCGCGATCCGCTCGGAACCTATGCGACCAATGTCCTCGGCACCGGCGCGCTGCTGCAAGCCTGCCGCGAGCTCGAGGATCTGCAATGCGTGCTGATCGTCACCAGCGACAAGGTCTATGAGAATCACGGCGCGGGCCGAGTATTCGCGGAGAGCGATCGGCTCGGCGGCGAAGATCCTTACAGCAACAGCAAGGCGTGCGCCGAGCTGTTGACCGCGGCTTTTCGCCGGAGCTTTTTCAGCAACGGGCCGCCGATTGCGTCGGTGCGTGCGGGCAACGTCATTGGCGGCGGCGATTGGTCCGTCGACCGCCTGATTCCCGACTGCGTCCGTGCGCTCGAGGCGGGCAGACCGGTTACGTTGCGCTATCCTGAGGCCGTCAGACCATGGCAACACGTGCTCGAGCCGCTGTCGGGATATCTGGCGCTGGCGCAGGCGTCGGTAGAGGCGCCGGAGAACGCGCCGCGCGCTGTTAATTTCGGGCCGGATCCGGCATCCTTTTGCGCGGTGCGCGAGGTTGTCGATGAGTTCAGCGCCCGCTTCGCGGGCAAGCCGGGTTGGGAGCGCGATACTGCGACGCAACCGCCCGAAGCGCAGGCCTTGACCTTATCGTCGGGGCTGGCCGAACGCGCTCTCGGATGGCGACCCTGTCTGACTATCGGCGAATCGCTGGCGTGGACCGCGGATTGGTATCGGGCGCACGCGGCGGGGGAGGACATGTTGCGGTATTCGGAGACGCAAATTGCGCGGTATCGCTCCTTGAGGGGCCGTGGATGAAGTGCGTCATTCTCGCCGGCGGCAAGGGCACGCGGATCGCCGAGGAATCGAGCACCCGGCCGAAACCCATGCTGGAAATCGGCGGGCGGCCGATCCTGTGGCATATTATGAAATTGTACGCCACGTTCGGAATCAGGGAATTCGTCGTCTGCCTCGGATACAAGGGCTACATGGTCAAGGAGTACTTCGCAAATTACTTCCTGCACCAAGCCGACGTGACCTTCGACATGTCGGCAAATCGCGTCGAATACCATGACTGCCGCAGTGAACCCTGGAAGGTCACGCTTGTGGACACGGGCGACGACACCATGACGGGCGGGCGGCTCCTGCAAGTGGTCAGATACCTGAACGCAGGCGAACCGTTTTGCATGACCTACGGCGACGGGTTGGCCAACATCGACATCGCCGCGGAGATCGCCTTCCACGCGCAGCGCGGCTGCAAGGCGACGGTGGCCTGCGTGCGGCCGCCGGCTCGGTTCGGCCGCATCGCGATCGAGGGCACTCAAGCGATTTCCTTCGAGGAGAAACCGCAGGCGGAGGGCGGGTTGATCAACGGCGGCTTCTTCGTGCTCGAGCCGAGCGTGATCGAGTTGATCGACGGCACGCAGACCGTGTGGGAGAAGGAGCCAATGGAAAACCTGGTGGCCGACCGGCAGCTGGCCGCATGGATTCACCGCGGCTTCTGGCAGCCGATGGATACGCTGCGCGACAAACAGCACCTCAATGCGCTATGGGACAGCGGCGCGGCGCCGTGGAAGCTTTGGCAGGGATAGGCGCGCGATGGTAGGGTCCGTTACGAGTTGTCGCGCCTGCGGCGGACGCTTGACAGTGACGATGGTGGATCTGGGGATGCAGCCTCCGTCGAACGCATTTCTGGCATCGACGGCCGACGCCAAGGACGAGAAGCGCTATCCGCTGCGTGCCAAGGTTTGCGAGTCGTGCAAGTTGGTGCAGGTCGATTTCGACGTGGCGCCCGAGGAATTGTTCAGCAACTACGTGTACTTCTCATCGTATTCCGACGAATGGCTGGCGCACGCGAAAGCCTATTGCGAGATGGCGCGCCGCCGATTCGCGCTCGACTCGCGCAGCCTGGTGGTGGAGCTTGCAAGCAACGACGGATACTTGCTGAAGAATTTCCTGCAAGCGGGCATACCGGTGCTCGGGATCGACCCGTCGGACACGGTCGCCGCGGCGGCGGAAAAGATCGGCGTGCCGACTTTGGTGGAGTTCTTCGGCGAGCGCTTGGCGAAGGAGCTCAAGCGCGGCGGCCGGCAGGCCGATTTGATCATCGCCAACAACGTGCTTGCGCATGTGCCGCGGTTGAACGACTTCGTGGCGGGGATCGCGGTGCTGCTTAAGCCCGAAGGCACGGCGACGATCGAATTTCCCCATCTCCTGAAGCTGATCGAGCAGGTCGAATTCGACACGATATATCACGAACACTATTCGTACATTTCGCTGTACGCCGTCGAGCAGGTGTTCGGCCGGCACGGATTGCGGATTCGCGACGCCGAGGAATTGCCGACGCACGGCGGCTCGCTGCGTATCTTCGCCTCGCATTCTGGCCGCGCCGACCTGTGGGACAGCGCGACCTTGCTGTCGCTGCGGGCGCAGGAGGCCGCGGCCGGTTTGGCCGATCTCGACACATATACGCGCTTCGCGGAACGCATCGAGGCCTGTAGACGCTCCGTGCTCGCATTTTTTGCGCAGGCGAAGCGCGAGGGCAAGGTCGTGGCGGCCTACGGCGCCGCCGCCAAAGGCAATACCCTGCTCAATTTTTGCGGGGTGACGAGCGCCGACATTTCGATGGTTGCCGACCGCAATCCGCACAAGCAATCGAAACTACTGCCGGGCTCGCACATCCCGGTGGTGTCACCCGAGGAGCTGATGCGAGCGGAGCCGGACTACGTCCTGGTGCTGCCGTGGAATTTGCGGGACGAGATCATGCGCCAACTCGCCGGCATCAGGGCCTGGGGCGGCCGGTTCGTGACGCCGGTGCCGGTGGTGAAGATTCAGCCATGATATTCACCGAATCGAGCTTGCCGGGCGCGTTTACGATCGACATGGTTCGAGGGCAAGACGAACGCGGCTTCTTTGCCCGCAGTTTCAGCGCCGAGGAATTCGCAGCGCGCGGCTTGCCCACCGAGATGCCGCAGAGCAGTGTGTCCTACAATGTGCGCAAGGGCACCCTGCGCGGCTTGCATTATCAAGCGCCTCCCCACGGCGAGGACAAGCTGGTGCGGTGCACCGCGGGGGCAATCTTCGACGTGATCGTCGATTTGCGAAGCGATTCGCCGACGCAGCGCCGCTGGCTCGGAATGGAGCTGACGGCCGAAAATCGCCGCGCCATTTTCATTCCGAAGGGCTTTGCGCACGGCTTCATCACCTTGCGCGACGATACGGAACTCTTGTACATGATCTCGGTGCCTTATGCGCCGGGCTCCGGGCGCGGCGTGCGCTGGAACGATCCCGCTCTCGCCATCCGGTGGCCGATTGAACCCGTGATCATATCCGCGCAAGACGCAGCCCTTCCACTGCTTGGCGCATCGGCGGCCGCTTGAGCGCGAAGAAGCGCGTCTTGGTCACGGGAGCGGGCGGATTCATCGGCCGCCACAGCCTCGAGCCGCTGCGCGCCGCGGGCTACGAAGTGCATGCCGCATTTTCGAATAAGGCGCTTGGCGCGAACGAGACTTCCCACGCGCACATGCACCGCGCCGAATTGCTCGACCCGGATGCAATCAATTCGCTCATCCGGGCGGTTCGCCCCACTCATTTGCTGCATTTCGCCTGGATCGCCACGCCGGGGCTTTATTGGAACAGCGCCGAGAATCTTCGCTGGCTCGATGCGAGCCAACACTTGCTGCGATCCTTTAAGGATGGCGGCGGCATGCGCGCCGTCATGGCCGGCAGCTGTGCGGAATACGACTGGTCGCGGGTCGATATCTGCCGTGAGCGCAGCAGCCCGCTGGCGGATGCTTCCGGCACAGCCGTCGGTGCCTATGCCAAATGCAAATTAGCCATGCAGCGGGCCCTCGAGGAGTTTGGACGCGCGCATGATCTTTCCGCCGCATGGGGCCGGATTTTCTTTCAGTTCGGGCCCGGCGAGCATCCGCAGCGGTTGGTGGCATCCGTGATCATCGATCTCTTGTCGGGCCGCGAGGCGTTGTGTTCCCACGGACGTCAGATTCGCAGTTTTCTGCACGTGGCCGACGTCGGCCGCGCTTTTGCCGCCCTCTTGGACAGCGACATCGAAGGCCCGGTGAACATCGGATCGGGCGAGCGAATTTCGATCGCGGAGCTGCTCGGACGCATCGCGCGCACCATCGGACATCCCGATTTGCTCAAGCTCGGCGCTCGGCGTCCGCTGCCATCCGAGCCGGACGTTCTCCTGCCCGATATCGCGCGGCTGCGAGAGGAGGTGGGATGGACGCCGAGATTGACGCTCGATCAGGGAATCGCCAATACGATCGATTGGTGGCGGGAGCGGCTCATCGAGGGCGGCGATGGGCATGAGCACGGTTCCGCATCAGGAGTAACGGCCCATGAGCAAAGTCGTCAATAGCTCGGAATTGCGGCGCTTCGTCGATTCCACCTGGGACAATTCCATCGTTCCGGAACTTTGCAATTACGTGCGCATTCCGAATTTGTCGCCGCTCTTTGATCCGCAGTGGGAGCGGCATGGCCACATGGAACGGGCGGTGCAGCTGTTGGCGGACTGGTGCCGCCGCCAACCCATCGCGGGGCTGGCGCTCGAGATTGCACGCCTGCCGGGCCGCACGCCGCTGATCTTCATCGATGTCCCCGGAAGCGGGGATACCGTGCTCCTGTACGGCCACCTCGACAAGCAGCCTGAATTCACCGGCTGGCACGCGGGACTGGGTCCCTGGGAACCGGTGATCCGCGAAGGCCGGCTTTATGGGAGAGGCGCTGCCGACGACGGTTATGCGGTGTTCTCTGCGCTGACCGCGATCGCGGGGCTTGAGGCGCAGCGGATTCCCCATGCACGCTGCGTGGTGCTGATCGAAGCGTGCGAGGAGAGCGGCAGCCCCGATCTGCCGGCGCACGTGCAGGCGCTCGCCGCGCGCATCGGCACGCCCAGCCTCGTGGTGTGCCTCGATGCCGAGGCGGGCGACTACGAGCGCTTTTGGCTCAGCACCTCGCTGCGCGGCAACGTGGTAGGCACGCTGGATATTCAGGTGCTGACGGAGGGGGTGCATTCGGGGTTGGGCAGCGGGATAGCCGCGTCCTGTTTCGATGTGCTCAGGCAGCTGCTCTCGCGCCTCGGCGACGAGGCCACGGGCGAACTCAAGCTTGCCGAGCTCAATGTCGAGATTCCGCCGGATAGATGCCGGGAAATCGCCGCCACGGCCCGGATACTCGGCGATGCGGTAGCCGCGAGCATGCCTTTCGCTGCCGGGGTCCAGCCGATCTCCAGCGACCCGGTCGAGCTGCTGCGAAACTCCACTTGGAAGCCGACGCTCACGGTGACGGGAATCGACGGACTGCCGAATGTGCGCGATGCCGGCAACGTGCTGGCGCCGAGGCTCAGCGTCAAACTGTCATTCCGTCTGCCGCCGACCGCTCACCCCGGCAGCGCCGCCGCGGCCATTCGCCGCACCATCGAGGCAGAGCCGCCCTTCAAGGCTCGGGTCAACTTCACATCGGGCGCGCTCAGCGCCGGCTGGAACGCCCCGCCGCTCGATCCCTGGCTGGAGCAGGCCGTGCAGGCGGCTTCACTCGACGTTTTCGGCCGCGAAGGGGTGTCGATGGGCGTCGGCGGGACAATTCCGTTCATGGCCATGCTCGGGGAGCGCTTCCCGAGCACGCAATTTCTGGTAACCGGAGTGCTCGGCCCGCACTCCAATGCGCACGGGCCGAACGAATTTCTGCACATTGATTATGCGAAGCGCCTCACCGCCGCGGTGGCGCAAGTAATCGCGCGGCATGCGGCGCGGTGAAAAAGACATCATCGCGCTGCGCGCGTATACTCGCCGCCGTGTTCGATAAGCAGTAAATCAGGGGCGCTCCCTAGGCGCGAAGGCTCGTATGGATTTGGGAATTCGCGGTCGCAAAGCGATTGTTTGCGCATCGAGCCAGGGTCTCGGCAAGGGTTGCGCGCGCGCGCTGGCTGAGGCCGGCGTTTCGCTGGTGATCAACGGGCGCAATCGCCAGCTGCTCGATCGAACGGCCGAGGAAATCCGGCGAGCGACCTCGGTGGAGGTCAGGCCGGTGGTCGCGGACGTTTCCACGCGGGAAGGGCAGGATGCTCTTTTAGCCGCGTGCCCGGCGCCGGATATCCTCATCAACAACAATGGCGGCCCGCCGTTCCGTGATTTTCGCGAACTGGATCGGCAGGCTCTGCTGACCGGCGTGACGATGAACATGGTGACGCCGATTGAGCTCATGCAGCGGGTGATCGATGGGATGGCGACGCGCGGATTCGGCAGAATCGTGAATATCACGTCGATAAGCGTCAAGATGCCGCTGGCGGGGCTAGATTTGTCGAGCGCCGCCCGGGCCGGGCTTACGGCATTCTCGGCCGGCGTCGCTCGCGGGGTCGCCGACAAGAACGTCACGATCAACAACCTGCTGCCAGGCAGCTTCGACACGGCGCGCTTGCGTGGCGGCCTGCTCGCGGCGGCCAAGCGCGGCGCCATCTCGGAATCCGAGCTCGCTCGGCGGGCGCAGGAGGCGATTCCCGCGAAGCGCTTCGGTACGCCATCGGAGTTTGGGCAGACCTGCGCGTTCTTGTGCAGCGTGCATGCCGGCTACATCACCGGCCAGAACATCCTGCTCGACGGAGGAGCTTATCCAGCGGCCTTCTGAAGCGGCACGCGGAGCGGTACTGCGCAATGAATGAACCCGACGACGCCCGGGCGCTGCTCGAGACCCAGCGGGCCGCGTTCCGGGCCGAAGGCATCGCCAGCTTGCGGGTGCGTAGAGATCGCCTGAATCGCGCGCTCGACCTGCTGGTCACACATCAGGCGGAAATTTGCGACGCGATTGGCGGCGACTTCACCCGCCGGCCCGCGACGCTGACGCGGTTCGCGGATGTATTGCCGCCGGTAATGGCGCTCAAACATGCACGCCGCCACCTGCGTCGCTGGATGCGCCCGCAACGCCAGCGGATCAGCTTGCCGGCGGGAGCGCCCGGTGTTCGCGCCGAGATCGTGCACCAACCCCTCGGAGTGGTCGGGGTCATAAGCCCATGGAACTTTCCGATTACGCTCACCTTCGGCCCATTGGCGGGGATCCTCGCCGCGGGTAATCGCTGTTTGATCAAGCCGTCCGAATTGACGCCGGCCGCGAGCGCTCTCATGCAGCAATTGATGCGCAAGTACTTCGAACCACGGGAGGTGGCCGTGGTGACGGGCGATGCCAGAGTGGCGGAAGCCTTCTCCCGACTGCCGTTTGATCATTTGCTGTTCACGGGCTCCACACCGGTGGGTCGTCGTGTGATGGCCGCCGCGGCCGAAAACCTGGTCCCGGTGACCTTGGAGCTCGGCGGAAAGTGTCCGGCATTGATCGGTCGCTCGGCGGACCTCAAGCGCGCCGTCGATCGCATCATGCTCGGCAAGCTCGGCAACGCCGGTCAAATGTGCATTGCGCCTGATTATGTGTTCCTGCCGGATGAACTGCTCGACGGTTTCGTGGAGCAGGCCCGCTCCTGGGTCGAGCGCGCATATCCCGCGACCGCCTCCAATCCCGACTACACCAGCATGGTGAGCGATCGGCATGCCGAGCGGATGCGGGCGCTATTGGCCGATGCGGTCGCGAAGGGTGCCCGAGTAATCGCCTTGGACCCTCACGGCGATAGGGGCTCCGCGCCCGCCCGGGTCATTTCTCCGATGCTCATTCTCGGCGTCACCGACGAGATGCGGGTGATGCAGGAGGAAATATTCGGCCCGCTGCTACCGCTTCGAACCTACCGGCGAATCGACGAATCGATCGCGGAGGTTAATTCGCGGCCGCGTCCACTTGCGCTGTATTACTTCGGCGCCGAGCGGGCCGAAATGCAGCGGGTTCTCGAACACACGATATCGGGAGGCGTCACGGTGAACGACGTCGCCATGCATTTCCTCTCGGAGGAGTTGCCCTTCGGAGGGGTTGGCGCGAGCGGCATGGGGGCCTACCACGGCGAACACGGCTTCTTGCGCTTCAGCCACGCGCGATCGGTGTTTTATCAGACGCAACTCGACCTTGCCGGGCTCATCGGTTTGCGACCGCCGTATGGGGCACGCGCGCAGCGCGTACTAAGGTGGCTGATCCGCCGCTGACCCCGCGGCGTCGAGCCGATCGCCCATTACTGAGGCAACTTTTGCCGTGCCGCGGCGACCAGTTCGTGCACTTTGACCATCGCCTTGTCCGTCGCCACCTTGGTGCAGACCTCGTTGCTCGGAGTCGATAGAGGATATCGTCGACCGATCTCCTCACACGCCGCCTTGGCCGCGTCATGCACGCGCTTCTCGAGTTCGATAGGGCCGTACTGAGAGGCGAGATTAAGGTCGGCGATGCTGATTCCGTAGCTCAGGGACACATCGCGAATCGGGATGCCCGTGCTGCTGCGGCCGGCGCTCTTTTCGTCGAGGACTCGCGTACCCTGGACTGTGATTTCTTCCATGTTCTGAGCAAACACGAGGCCGCTGATCAACGCGGACGCAATCGTGGCCGCGATTGTAACTCTTGCAAGCGCTTTCATTTTCTTGGTCCTTTCTCTTGCGTATGCTCCTACGCCGCGCATGACCTTACGCGCTCGCGGCGCCCAGCACTATTCGGGGATTTGCGCTTCAGCCGACGGAAGATACTTAGAGGCTGTGCCGCCGCTTATGGCACTTTGCCCACGTTCACGGGGTAACCCGCTTCCCGCCAGGCCTTCATGCCGCCGTCCAGCGCCACCGCGCCGTGAAAGCCCAATTGACGCAGCGTGGCGGTGGCCAGCGTCGAGACGCGGCCGAACTCGCAGCAGACCAGAATTCGTTTGGTCGGATCGGGCAGTTCCTGATTGACGCGCAGCTCCAGCTGACCGCGCGGCAGCAGCCGTGCCCCCTTGATATGGCCTTCTTCGAAGCTCTCGCGCTCGCGAACGTCCAGCACGATTAAGTCGTCCTTGCCGGATTCGAGACGCGCATTTAACTCACCGAGCGACATGAATGGCACGGTCGCCGCGGCTTCGGAGAGCATTTGCGCCACCGTCTTGCCGCCGGTCATATTCGTGCGCAGCGCCTCGGTGACGTGCGTGGGCATCGCGAGATTTAAATTTTGCATCATCTCGATGAAGGCGCCGCGGTCGCGTATCTGCAGCCGGGGATTTTCAGCGAGCTCCTGCCCGATGGTCGAGTGAGAGCGTCCCTTGTACTCATGCGCCGGAAAGACCTTAAGCGCCGGATCGAGCTTGAGCACTCCATCGAACAGACTCTCGTAAAGCGCGCCCGCATCGCCGCTTGGCAGGTCGGTGCGCCCGGTTGCCCCGATGAGCAGCGTATCGCCGGTAAATATCCGATCCTCGATGCACAGGCACATGGAATCGCGCGTGTGGCCCGGCGTATGCAGCGCTTGCAGCCGCAGCCGGCCAATGGCCAGCTGCTCACCGCCCTGCAAGCGTAGATTGACAAAGGGTGCCGGACTCGCGGTATGCATCACCACCGGCGCGCCGAACTGGTGCGCGAGATGCTGGGTTGCCGAGAAGTGATCCGCATGCGTGTGAGTGTCGACGAGGTAGTGGATCCGCAGACCGTCGCGCGCGGCAAGCGTGATGTAGCGGTCGATCTGGCTGAGTTCGGGATCGATCAAGGCGGCGGCGCAAGTCTCCTCGCAGCCGATGAGGTAGGAGCGGCAGCCGCCGGTCGCAACAGTTTCGAAGATCATTGGGTACTCCGTAAGCGCTGTCGGTGCGCACCCACGGCCGCCGGTTTGCGGCGGTCATTGTCGAGCGATCATACGCCTTCGCCGCAGTCTTGATCATGGGTCCGAGCTGTGCGTTAAAGCGCCCGACGGTCCCCCGGCGTTAACCACCCGAGCATGAGCACAATGGACGCGGCGGGGGCGATCAAGAATTCCAGCAGCGGCAAACGCGCCGGCGCCCGGCGGTCGCGGCTTGCCGGCACACCCTCGCGGATCAGGCGTCGCCGGCGCGCGCCGCACCCTTTCCGCGCAAGCCGCAAGTGGTTTAGAGACAGTGGGACGACGCCGATCACGATACCGCCGAGGCCCATGATGTTGGTCACGAGATCGAAACTCGGGATGCTGTAGATTGCTACGAAGGTCAAGAAAAGCGCGCTTGTCAGCGGCCAGAGCACGAGCGCGACCAGGGTCATCGGGCTGCTGAGGGCTGTCCGGCGCGTGTTCCAAGCGCAGGCGAAACTCGCCAGCCCGTAATAGAATGCCACCTGGAAACCAATGGCGTTCACCGAGTCTTTTATGATCTGGTTGACGGTCGGCAGCAGTGACGACAGGAACAGCAGCACCAGCCCGAGCACCGTGAGCACGGCGGTCGCGATCCACGGGGTCTGCCAGGTTCGGTGTAGGCGCGCATAGCGGTGGTGCAGCGCGCCGCCGCGAGCCTTGGCGTACATCGTCCGCGTGAACGCCAGAAAGGACGTTTCGAGCGTGCCGATTGTGCTCAGCATGACCGCGATCACGGCCATGTAGCTCCACGGCCGGGGAAATAGCTTGGCCGCAACCGCGAGGACGACGTTGGTGCCGGCCCGCACCTCGGGCGGGTGTTTCGTCAGACATTGCGCCTCCCCAGGCTTCCCGGCGTCGTCATGCGCAGAATGCCCTGCTGAGGCTTCGGACTGCAATTCACCACCTGCAGTCAGCTGCTTCCCGCCCGGCGACGGAGCGTCAAATGCCCGAGGGTCTCAGGTCGACCCCTATGCGACGGCCGGCAACGTCTGCTGTCAGGCAGGCCAGCAAAGTCTTGGAATTGGTCCTAAACGGGCTTCCCCCAGCAGGCATTTAGATTCCTCACCAGATACTACTGGTGACAGTGCACTCAAGCTTCGAAGAACCCAAATGCACCATAGCCCACGACCCGCAGTTTGTTGCCCGCCGTGTCGCCCGAATTGCGTAGGTCGAGTACTGCAGCGCGCAGCCCATGAGCGCGCGCTGCCAGCGTAAGTCCATTGACAAGCACGCAGCCGCAGGCCTGCTCGCCCAAGAGATCCGAGCGCCCCCCAACGATCGCCTGCGCGGTCGCGCCGTCGAGCACCTGGGCCGTATGATACGAATGATAGTGGCTGAGGTCCGAGCTAACGATGATCAGCGTTTCCGCTCCATCCCAGAGCTCCTCGATGACTGCCGCGACTTCAGCGGCAGACGCATCGCCGGCGACTACCGGCGCGATCTCGGCCGTGGGCGCGAGGTGCTGCAGGAAGGGCAGCTGCACCTCGAGGCTGTGCTCAAGCGCGTGCGCCGCATCCAACCTCACCACCGCGGGCAGCGCACACAGTCTGCTCACCGCGGCCGTATCAACCCGCACCTGGCCGAGCGGCGTCGCGAACGCCTGCGCGGTCGGAACCGCGAGGCCGCGAAACCACTCCCGATGGCTCGGGCCCAGCAGCAGAACCCGCCGCAGCGCACGCGCAGCGGAACCGAGCGAGGCGTAGGCTTGCGCTGCGACGTTCCCGGAGTAGACATACCCCGCGTGAGGTACGATGAGCGCCTTTGGCGGCCGATCCGGTCCATGCTGCCCGGCGAGCAGAGCCGCCACAGTGGCGCGGAGCTCCTGCGGATCCCGCGGGTAAAATGCACCCGCCACCGCCGCCGGCCGGACTGCTGATCGCGAGGTTCTTAACGCCGCCCCTTCATTGAATTCATTTCCCATGGACTCAATATTGCGCTATGCGGGGAGTTATTCAATGCTCCCACAATGATTGGAGCTTGAGGTAATGGTGAACCAGTCCAATAGACAGCATCAGGAGACGGTGATCGACACGCGTTATTGGCACGCGCGGCCCGACGGCCGGGTGCAGTGCGACGTATGCCCACGGGCCTGCCGGATGCGTGAAGGTCAGCGCGGGTTGTGCTTTGTGCGCGGGGTCGAGGACGGGCGCGTCAAGCTCTTCACGTACGGACGCTCCAGTGGCTTTTGTGTCGATCCGATCGAGAAGAAACCACTCAACCATTTTCTGCCGGGCAGCGCGGTCCTCTCGTTTGGGACGGCGGGCTGTAACTTGGCCTGCAAGTTCTGCCAGAACTGGGACATGAGCAAATCGCGCGAGATGGATACGCTCGCCGACCGTGCCAGTCCGAGCGAGCTCGCAGCCGCGGCCGAACGGCTCGGATGTGCCAGCATCGCGTATACCTACAACGATCCGACCGTTTTCATGGAGTATGCGATCGATGTCGCCAAGGCGGCCCGCACCCGCGGCGTGCGTAGCGTTGCGGTCACCGCCGGCTACATGTGCCCGGAACCGCGTGCAGAGTTCTTCAAGCACATGGACGCGGCCAACATTGACCTCAAGGGCTTTACCGCGGACTTCTACCGCAAGGTCTGCGGGGCTGAGCTTGCGGCGGTTCTCGAGACACTCGAGTACGTGCATCACGAGACCCGCGTCTGGCTCGAGGTCACGACGCTGCTGATTCCACGACTCAACGACTCCGATGCCGAATTAGAAGCGCTGTGCACTTGGTTCGTCGAACACCTCGGCCCGGACGTGCCGCTGCACTTCACGGCGTTTCACCCGGACTGGAAGATGCGTGATGTGCCGGCGACACCGCTGACCACTCTCAGGCGCGCGCGTCAGATTGCGGTACGGCATGGCCTGCGTTACGTGTACACAGGCAACGTGCGCGACGCCGAAGGCGGCAGCACCTGGTGCCACGCGTGTGGGGCCCCGTTGATCAGACGCGACGGCTATGCGATCGGCGAATGGACTCTGTCGCCGGACGGGCGATGCAGGGAATGCGGCAGCGCCTGCGCCGGCGTTTTCACGGCCAGGCCCGGCGACTGGGGACCGCATCGCGCACCGGTACGCCTGTCGGCCTGAGCGGGGCACCCGCACTAAATCGGCCCTTGCTTCTCGCTCGGCTCTGGCAAGATTGTCTTCGTGATCCGAGATCCGGCACTGCAATGATGCGAGCCGCTGCCGCAATTGCGCGGCCGACACGCCGCGCCAAGGTCGACTAGAGCCGGTCGCCAAGGCGCTCGCAGTCCATCGCTGAACGCGCTGAGCATCGCGAGGAGCCATCGTCATTTGGTGGCTGGTGGTCTCGCAAGCGCCTCAGCCGTCGCCAGGCGCCACTCATCGATCATCTTGGAATAGTGCCCGGTCTCTAGGAAATTGCTGACAAACGTGCGCCCCGTCTCGTTCAGAGCAGTGAGCGTGTAGCGCACGCTGACGTCGGTGCCGCCGCGCGCCGATTCCGTGCAAACCACGTCAACCAAGCCGATGTTCGACCCGAGCGCCGCGCGCGCGTAGCTGACCCGCCCCTCCAGTGGCCTATATACCGTGACCACCCAAATGGTTTCCTGGCCGTGTTCGTTTTGCGTGCGAAAGGCGCTGCCCCGTTCCTCCGCACCGCTCAACATCTCAGGATTCCAGCCCGGCGCCCATTCGCGTTCGCCGCGAGCGGTAAATAGGGGAAATACCTGTGAACGCGGTGCATCGAGATGGAAGCTGCGAATCTGTGTGAGGGGCGGTGCCGACATAGCGGAGGCATTCCGGACGGATGAGAGTACGAAAGTGCAAGGCCCCGCGTTGCGAGCGATGGGCTGAGCATGCGGCACTGGTACCATGGTACCAATGTACTATACGCACGGCGACTGTACCGCCGGGATCGGCGCACACCTGGAGCCGCCGATCGCGAATGTCCGCACTCTGAGGCCGGCCACACTCACCCCGTGCACCTCGTTTTCGGCGGCATGAATGCGCTCAGATGCCTGCGTACCACGACCACCCGTTCTGCAGGTTACCGAATTTGCCCAAATCGTCGAATTCATCGGCAACGACGATACGCTGCAGGTACTTCAGGCTCTTGTATCCCATTTGCGTTTCCACTCTGACCCGCACGGGCGCTCCATGAGGAACGGGCAGGTCGCGGCCGTTCATGCCATAGGCCAGGATCGTCTGCGGGTGCAGAGCGTCGAGCATGTCGATGCCGTCAGGAGCATCATCGAATGGGTGGAAATTAACGAAGCGAGCGGTCGGCAGGATGCCCACCGCTTCGAGCACCGTGCGCAGCGGCACGCCCGTCCATTCGGCGATGGCGGACCAGCCTTCCTCGCAGGTATGTTTGGTGATCTGGGTGCGGGAGGGGAAACGCTTCAGGTCCGCCAGCGAGTAGCTGCCCGGCCGGGCTACACGGCCCTCGACCGACAGGCGCCAGTCGGAAAATCCACCTCTCCGAAGGCGGTCGTAGATAGCCCCGTTGGAAGCGTTGAAGGCAGGCTGCCGCGGATCGGCCGGATCGGTCGTGCCGATGGCGACAATCGAGGAGATCTCGCGGTGAGTGTATTCCTTCACCAGCGAGTGTGCAGGGAGCAGCAGGCGATGTGCCTTGTAGGTTAGGACATCACCCATCCGCAGGATATTGCCATAGGTGGGAGGCAGTGTCTTTGAGCATCCGGCCAGCAGCAGGCCACCGGCGGACGTGAGCCCGGTGATGAATGTGCGACGACTTGTGATCATTTGCTTTTTGTTCATGTCAGTTCCCGAAGGTCATGGCGCGCAATTGGCTCTTGAACCCTGACATGATCGCCATCACGACGTGGACGACGAGAAAGAGGATCAGCGCGGCAAATGCGAAGAAGTGAATAGTGCGAAGCGATTGGGTCTCGCCGAACACATCCCGCAGGATCGGGTAGGCAGCGGCAATAGCAGGCGACAGCGCCAGCCCGGTGAAGATCATCAGCGGCAGTGCGACGAAGACAACGCCGAAGTAGGCGCATTTCTGCAAAACGCCGTATGGCGGCCCGCCCCTCGTGGGCTGGATGTGCAGCCGCAAATGGCCGACCAAGTCCTGCCACAACAGCCGCGGCGTCAATTCATTGATGCGCGGCACCAGATCACGTCGGGCGTGGCCAGTGAATATCCCGCAGAGCACATAGACTGCCGTGGTCACAACGAGGAACCAGGCCGCCAGGAAGTGCAGGCTTCGCCCCCAGCTGTTCTCGTTCAGAATGTCATAGGTGCGAACGGCGCTGACGGGAGAGCCCGCATTCGCGAAAAACGGAATGCTCGGTTCCCATCCGCCGTGCTGGTAGTTTCTGCTGATGGGCAGCTCGAGTAGGGCCGGCGTCAGATCATTGCCAATCGCGCCCCAGTAGAGTCTCGGGTGGGCCATGAGAATGAAGAAGCCGCTGAACGCGAGCGTCAGGACGCTTACGGCCATGGTCCAGTGGCAGACCCTGATCCAGCGCGTGTGGCCGGTGCGCTCCAGCCCGCGATTCTCGAACCGGCTGGCGCCGGCTAGTGCTTCTCGAGGCTCGGCTTCCGGCCTGTCGTCCTGGCCTACAAGTGTTCCGCTGAGCAGACCTTCGGCCATGCGAGCCCCCTTGCCGTGTCGCTATGTTCGTAGATTCCCTCGCCATTGGCAACCCAGGAACATTTCGGTGCGGTGGAATGGCACCTAATTGGGTGTGTATTTAGCGTGTTGTGGTTAATGTTCAAAGCTTTTGGTCCTGGGTTTCCATCTAGAGATTTAGACGAGTGCGCGCTCTGCCGCGTGGGCGGCAGATATTTTGGCTCCGGGCAAAATCCGACCGCATACGAAGCGCTGAGAGCGCCGATCGAGGGGTGCGGTTGCGGCTCACTTCGCGTACATCAGCCGCCGAGGAGCGCTGGAGATCGAGACCGATGAGGGTGAGCGCATCGGACGCACGGATGAGCAAAAGCAGCTGCTCGATGATTGGCACTTGGAACTCACCGCCGGCCAATACCGGCCCTGATGCCTACACCTTCGATGCGCGACTGCTCCCGGTCAAGAAAGAGACTCGATCCCGGAGAACGTCTCGGTGTTAATTACACGGCGGCGAGACCTTCGAAAATAGCGGACATTAAGTGGACATGGCTGGGTCCATTAGCTGTAAGTTATTGATTAATGGCGCTCCCTACGGGATTCGAACCCGTGTTACAGCCTTGAGAGGCCGATAGCACGCACTTGATAATGACTGGGAGCGCCTCCATAATGGAGGTATTATGGAGGATCAATGAATGGCCACGCTCAACGTTAAGAATTTCCCGGACGCCTTGTATAAGAAATTGCAGGTGCAAGCCAAGCGCGAGCGGCGCTCGGTTGCCCAGGAAATTACGCGACTGCTGACCGGGGCGCTCGACTCTCCCAAGCGGCTGTCGATCCTCGATCTCAAGGGTCTCGGCAAGGGGCATTGGCGTGACATCGATGCGGCGAAGCACGTCGAAAAGGAACGCGCCGCGTGGGATTGATCGCGGATATCGGCAGTGGACGGACTGCTGTCGATACCTCGCTTTTCATCTATTTCATGGAGGAGGATCCGCGCTTCCTGCCCCTTGTTGAGCCGCTGTTCGCAGAGGCCGACGCAGGGGCGCGTGAGTTGATAACGTCCGCTCTCACGTTGCTCGAGGTCTTGGTGGTTCCATACCGGGCCGGCGATCGTTCGCTAGCGGATCGGTACCAGCAACTCCTCACGCGCAGTCGGGGTATTCTGGTTTGCGATCTCTCGCGTGATCAGTTGCGATATGCTGCCCAACTACGCGCCGCGATCGGAGTCAAAACTCCCGACGCGCTGCAGCTCGCTGCAGCTATGGCATCCGGCTGCAGTGCCTTTGTGACCAACGACCGTCGCATACCCAAAATTGCCGGGATGCGCGTTCTGCAGCTCGCTGACTACGTAACGGGCGCGGGTCCGGGTGCACGCCTATGAGCGCGCCGCGCAAGATGCGAATAGGACTCGCGTTAGGTGGCGGAGCAGCGCGCGGCTGGGCGCACGTGGGAGTCATTCGCGCGCTTGAGGAGGCCGGGATACACCCAGATCTGGTTTGCGGAACCTCGGTCGGATCGCTGGTAGGCGCAGCCTACGCGGCTGGCGAACTGGATCGATTCGAACAATGGGTGCTCGGGATGCGAATAAAGGATGTGATCGGGTTCATGGATGTAAGCCTGGCGGGTGGGTTGCTCAAGGGTGAGCGAGTGATGGAGTTCTTTCGGCGCAACTTCGTGGATCGTCCCATCGAAAAGTTGACCATGCCCTTCGCGGTAGTCGCCACGGCGCTACAGACTGGCGCTGAGGTGTGGCTGCGCGACGGCTCCACTGTTGAGGCGGTGCGGGCGTCCATCGCGTTGCCCGCCTTTCTTACACCGGTGCTGCGTGATGGCATCGTCCTGGTGGACGGCGGGCTTGTCAATCCGGTGCCGGTATCGCTGGCGCGCGCGATGGGCGCCGATAAAGTGATCGCTGTCGATCTCAGCTCGGACAGGCTGGGGCGTCGCCTGAGCGCGAATGTTCAGGTCGAGGCGCCGGACAGTGCAATCGGCGAATGGATACGCAAGCTGCAAGAGAATCTGGGAGGGCTCTTCCCTGCACACCCATCCGACCAATACAGGCCGCCATCCATGCAGGATGTGCTGTTCTCAAGCATCGATATCATGCAGGATCGGATCACGCGCAGTCGAATGGCGGGGGAACCACCCGATTTCATTGTGTCACCCCGGCTGGCCCATCTCCAGATGCTCGATTTTCACCGAGCCAAGGAGGCCATCGAGGAAGGCAAGCGCGCCGTGGCAGCAATCCTCCACAATCTTAGCGCGCTGGGCGATCAATAATAGTCGAGCGCTGTCGATCCAGCGAGCGGCCTCGGGCGACAAAGGCGGCACTGGACTGAATCACGACGAACGCTCGAACAGCCGCGCGCTCACCGCCCCGAAAATGGACCCCCCGACATGCGCCGCGTAGGCCGCTCCGCCCGCTTCCGAGGTGACCGCGCCGAGGTTAAGGAACTGCATCAGAAACCAGATGCCGATCAGGAGCACCGCGGGGATATAGGTGACGCTCACGAACACCAGGATGATCAGGAGGGATCGAATCCTGTCACGGGGGTACGTCACGATGAATGCACCCATGACCGCGGCAATCGCGCCGCTGGCTCCCAGCATGGGAACGGTCAAGGGGGGCACGGCCGCGACCGCCGGGATGAGTGCCCAGCGCATGATGAACTCATCGCCACCCGAAAGCTCGAGCACGAAGACCAACACGTTGAGCGCGATGATGGCCGCCGTGACCCATGGGACTCGAGTCGGCCGGCGGGATGCATCACGCAATGGAATTACGGCGGCCATGTCGTGGTTCAGTCCGTGCTCGGCAGGAGTCCGGAACCGCTACGTGATCTTGGCAACGAAGCCGCGGATCTTGAAGGCCAGGATCATCAGCAGCACGCCGAACACGATGGCATACGAGCCGATCAGCCACAGCACGGTCAGTGCTCCTGCGCCCGGATGCCAGATGAGAAGAGCTCCGAATACCACCGAGGCGAGACCCGCGAGCAGCAGCAGCCATTCGCCCTGGATCTCCTTGCGCAACCGGATAGCGGCGGCGATCTCAAGGACGCCCGTGGCAATCGCCCACACCGCGATATAGAAGAGCAATGCGAGTGCCGTTACGGCCGGTGCGAACATGGTCAGCACGCCCACGCCGATTCCCAGCAGGCCTTCCAAAAGCAGCAGCCACCAGTACTCGTGATCCTTCGAGCCGGAAACCGCGGTCCACACCGTGAGAATCCCGTCCGCCATGCAATAGGCGCCGAACACCAGCACCAGGGACGCCAGGGATATTCCCGGCCACACGAATGTCAACACCCCGAATGCGATGGCTGCCACGGCGCGCAGCAGCATGAGCCACCAGCTTCGTGCCAGAGTGGAAGCGAGATGTGCGATGATGCCGTTCATAATTCACCCCCGATGTTGTGAGTTGTGCAATTCCGACGTCGACGTGCAATGTTGCCAGTCGGTGGCGACCGGCCAAATACGTATTGTTATGGGTAACCGCTTCATTTCCGGGATCGGCAAGTACTCAGCCCCCGCACTCCCGGGTTATCTCATCTTTGCCGCAGCATTCGCGCCCGTCCGGTAGCAATGCAGTAGTTGCCAGCAGCGTTACTGGGTTACTGGAGCACCTCCTCGGTTTGCCCGCGACCGCGACGGGGTCCTTCAGAATGCTGCAAAGCACTACGCAGCTGCCGCGACATCAGCGAGGTAAGATCCGGCGTCGGGTCGTGCGTGTTGCGCACCTCGTGCCAGGAGGCGCAGATTTCGATCGCCTGCCCGAGAGAATTCACGGTCGGGTCGGTATTGCCGGCGCCGTTGTCCGACTCGGATAGAGCTGTGACTCCGGGACAAAAGACTCTCACTATGTAGGCGCGAGGCAGTAGCTCGCGAACTTGCTGACTGAGCGAATCGGCGCGCGCGCGCTCCGCGCTGGGAAAGGCGCTCACCAAATACACGATGGCGACGCCATCAGGATCTGCCCCCGGCGGCAGCCCGAGATTGATGTCTGCGGAAGAGAAATGCCGAGCATCTATAGCCTGGGTTCTCAGCATCCGTACCAGCAGCTCGGCCGCAAGATCATCGAAGGATGACCCCACTCCGGAGCAGACCACCACGGATCCGGCAGGCACGCCGAGTGGGCCTTGCCATCTCCCGCTCAATCGCTCGCGCTCCTGACGCAGCCAGCGCCCGGCACTAATGTCCTCAAGCACCGAGCCTCGATGTCGCCGTCGCGGGAGTTTGAGGCTGTCGCTGCCCACGGCTGTAAGGACATCGACGATCACCCGGCGGATCTTCATCTGCTGATTCTCGGTGGTCGCACCGGGTTCGGCATCGAGGTGTGCAAGGTGCAGTGCCGGAAGCAGGACGCGATCGCAATACGTCGCAAGAGAGTCCCGTTTCAGGAATGCTCGCGCATTGGCGATGATTTCGTGGGGGTCTGCGGACAGCGCCCGTTGGTAGAAGTTCTGGGGGAGCGACAGCGGCTGGACATCACCCAAGACGAGTTCCAGGATATTGAGCGCCTTCACGTGGCGTCCGGCGACGAACAGGCACAAGGTGAGCGGGGTGGACAGTATCAGGCCGACGGGACCCCAGAGGGCGCTCCAGAAGATGGCCGCAACCACCACCGAGAGCGGCGAAAGTCCGGTGGTATGACCATAAAGATGTGGTTCCAGCAATTGAGCCGCGACGATGTCGAGCAGAATGAAGATACCCAGTGTGCTCAGCGCCAGCGGCCATCCCGGATCGACGGCAAAGGCAAGCGCAGTTGCAAAGAGCGCTGCAATTCCCACACCCACATAAGGTACAAAACGCATCACTCCCGCTAGCGTGCCGCAGAGAATTGCCTGCGGAACGCGCAGGACGCTCAACACCACTGTAATTATCACCGCGAAGGCCAGATTGACCGCCAACTGCGAGGCGAAGAATCTTGAGAGGCGCTCACCTGCGTCGTTGAGCGCCGCAGTCG
>CAWEZY010000013.1:0-57869 GCA_963813755.1 uncultured Gammaproteobacteria bacterium
GCGCCGTCCTACTTGGTGGGACAGTTGTGCAATATCGTGGATTTGGACGGCCCGGTGTTTCTCAGCAGCGATCGGGCGTTACACGTTCAGTCCGAGGATGGAATGATTTCCTGCCCTGAGCGGCTGTGGGGAGCACCGGAACCAGCGCGATGACGGGCGCACGGCGTTCCCGATTTCAACGCTTCGTGTTGCCGGGGTTCGCCTCTAAAGCGGTGGTCATCGGCGGCGGCTACGCGACGGGACGCGAGCTGGCGGAGTTCTTCCTGCAGAGCGGGCCCTGGGGCGGGTTCGCCGGCATGCTGCTGGCGATGGTCATTTGGAGCGCGATCTGTGCGATGACTTTCGTCTTCGCGCGCACCGTCCACTCGCTCGACTATCGCACCTTCTTCAGGCATCTGCTGGGTCCGTTCGCCGTGCTCTTCGAGCTGTCGTATTTTCCGTACAGCGTGCTGATCCTGGCGGAGTTCGGTTGGCCCAGACTCTACGGCACGTTGTGCCTCATGGCCGGAATTGCCCTCTTTGCCGCCTTCGGCAACACTTCGGTGGAACGACTCTTCAAGTGGGTGTCGATCTTCCTGATGCCACCTATGCGGTTTTTTTGATTCTGGCGCTGACGAAATTCGGCAGCCGGATCGCGCCGAGCTTTGCCGCAACCCGCGCCCGGCGCCGGCTCGAAGAGTCACGAGCTGCTGGGACTGCTGCCGCACGACTTCGCCCGCGGCAAACCGCCCGACTCGAGCTGACTCATCCCGCCTCGGCGGCACGTACCGTGACCTTGGTCGTGATCGATTGCTCGGAGCTATTACTTTTAAACGTGGGGAATGAGCATAGATTGTCCGAAGCACTTGAATCCCTGGCTGTTCCAAAGGCCACAGCGGACGCCGCCGGACAGCCCGTTGATCTCGTATATGCACCGGGACGGACATTCGGACTCTCAATTATGGCGCGATTCTGAGAGGTAGATCGCTGAGAACGCACCGCGCGACGATTGGCAATTTCGGTGTCCCCAATGCAGTTACGCCGAACTCGACCGTCCAGACGCCGTCGTAAGTGTGGCGCGGGTCGCAGGGGATATCGACCAGCCGTGCAAGGCTTCGTCGATCAAACACTGACCTGGGCTCTGAGGGAAGGTAGTCGACTCGCCGAGGAATCGAGGTGCCGGCGCAGGTTCCATTCGGTCGTGACGCACGAGGGCCTGCCGCGCTTTCATATGCGTGTGTATAGGAACCTCGTCCATCGAGAGTACCGGAGACAGGCACGCATCAGCTTGCTCGATTGCCTGTTGCCAGCCGGAGAGGGGGCGGCTAGCAATCCGTGCGGCGATTCGATCGCCCATCTCCGGCCAACGCGTTCGGTTCATCTGCGCATCAAAGAATGGGTCGTCAAGACCGAGTGCGGCGCGAAACGCCGCGTAGAACCGCGGTTCAATTGCACCGACCGCAAGGTACTTGTCATCTGCCGTCTTGTAGGTGCGATAGAAAGGTGCGCCGCCGTCTAATAGGTTGGACTGCCGCCTCGTAGACCATTGGCCGGCATTACGCCAGCCATAAATTAGAGCCATGAGCAGGTTTGCTCCGTCTACCATGGCGGCATCTACCACATGACCTCGCCCAGTCCGCTGAGCATTCAAGTACCCGGCCAGTACGCCAAAGGAGAGCATCATGCCACCACCTCCGAAATCACCTATGAGCGATAGCGGCGGCGGCGGCGGCCGCTCTGCATCGCCGATTGCCGCAAGCACGCCGGTGAGTGCGATGTAGTTGATGTCGTGACCAGGATTCAGTGCGAGCGGCCCGTGCTGCCCATAACCTGTAATCCGTCCATAGACGAGTCGGGGATTGCGCGCGAGACAAACGTCCGGCCCAAGGCCTAGCCGTTCCATGACTCCTGGGCGGTACCCCTCTATGAGGATGTCGGCCGCGCCAGCCAAATCGAGTGCCGCTTCCCGTCCTGCAGCCGTCTTTAGATGTACGGCGACGGTCGGACGGCCGCGCAACAGCACATCATTGACGCCGACATCTACGCCGTTGGGTTGGCCTCCTGGTCAACCAAGCCGGATGACCGATGCTCCATGGTCCGCCAACATCATCCCACAGAAAGGAGCGGGGCCGATCGCGTCGAATTCGAGCACGCGAACACCGGCAAGGACCCCAGTACTCACGCCGACCCCTCGGCCGGTGCCCGTCGCATGAGGGCGGCTCGGCTGCAGATTGCAACATCTATTCCGTCCTGATTCGTTGCGTAGTGTTCAAAGGTCACAATTCCCGCGTTTGGCCGCGAAGCGCTGGCGCGGAGCGCTTTTACCACAGTGCGCACATGGATTGTGTCGCCATGGAAGACCGGGGCAGGGAAGCGAACGTCCGTCATACCCAAATTAGCGATAGTGGTGCCGAGGGTCGTATCGTAGACGGACATACCGATCATTAGACCGAGCGTGAACAAGGAGTTGACCAGCGGTCGTGCAAACTCCGTCTTGGACGCAAAATGAAAATCAATGTGCAAAGGCTGCGGATTCATCGTCAGCGTGGAGAACAAAACGTTGTCCATCTCGGTGACCGTACGAGTGACCGGGTGGTTGAACACCTGTCCAACTTCGAATTCTTCAAAATATAGTCCTGACATCTCCGTGTTGCTCCTAAGGTGTCACTGCGGGGGAACTGTCCGGGCACTCTGGTCGAGCGGCACTAATTCGATGAGGCGCGTACCCGCGGCCACCGTATCTCCCGCCATTACGAGTACTGTGCGAATTGTGCCCGATCGGGGAGCGCGATAAATAATGAACAGCTTCATCGACTCAAGCGTGAGCAATGGTTCATCCTCGACCACCTCTTGCCCGGCGGTGACAGTCAGTTCGGCGATGATCCCTGGCATAGCCGCTGACACCACGTCGGTGTTCTGGCCAGCACCATTTTCCTTCTTTACATACGATTCGAGCGGGCCGAAGACTCGCGCGCTCCATTCGCTCGCACCGTCTCGCACGTACACCTGCTTACCGTGAATGCAGGCAACACCTTCGACCGAGTTGTCGCCGAGCCGAAAGCGGAGGTGATTCTCCACTTCCTGGAAATCGATCCTGGTGGCGCCGGCGCCAAGCGCGAGCGACAGCGCTCCATTGCACAATTGCACCGGGCTCTCGATCAACGTTTCGCCCAGTTCAACCATAAGGCGGTAAATTGCCGGTCGTCCGGCCGCTGCGAGCAGCCGAAAGCCCGCCAGCGCCTGCCACGGCGACGCGGCCACATTCGGTCGACGTTGTATCGCCGCGAAAATGACAGCAGCGGCGGCTATCCCGGCTGCTTGGGCCGATTCCGCTGTCGAACGTTTCCAGCCAGTCGGGAACAGGTCGCCGAGCGTGGCTGTCGTAGCAGTGCCGTCGGCGAATGGTCCCTGGCTTGCCGCATCAATCAGAAATGCACGATTAGTCATAGGACCCATGACGATCAGCTGATCAAGCGCATGCAGGAGTTTTCGCCGTGCATCCTCGCGGTTCGCGCCATGCGCAATCACCTTCGCAATCATGGAATCATAATAAACGGTGACTTCGGATCCGGTCTCAACGGCGGAATCGATGCGCAATCCTTCGCTGGGTGGGGGCGGTTGCCAGAGCACGATTCGTCCTGTCGCGGGCAGATAGCCCGCTTCGGGGCGTTCAGCGGTCAATCGCGCTTCCACAGCATGGCCGCGGCTGGTGATTTCGTTCTGCGTCAATGGCAACCGTTCACCGGCCGCAATGCGCAGTTGCCACTCCACGACGTCAAGGCCAGTAATTGCCTCCGTTACCGGATGCTCGACCTGCAGACGGGTGTTGGTCTCGAGGAAAAAATGCTCCTGTCGGTCGACATCGAGCAGGAACTCCACCGTTCCCAGATTGCGGTAGTGTATTGACGTTGCGAGCCGTACCGCATCTTGCGTCAGACGAGCGCGGATCGCGGGCGACAGTCTGGGCGCAGGCGCCTCCTCGAACACCTTCTGGTTCTTGCGTTGGACAGAACAGTCACGTTCAAACAGATGGACTATGTTGCCGTGGTGATCCGCGGCAATTTGGACTTCGACGTGGCGAGCCTTCAAGATCAGCCGCTCGAGCAGCAGGTGGTCATTGCCGAACGCGGCTTTAGCCTCGAGACGCGCGGTTTGGATCGCGTTCTCGAGTTCATCAGCCGAGTCCACGCGCCGAATGCCCTTCCCGCCGCCGCCGGCGGATGCCTTGATGAGCAGCGGGAAGCCGACAATGTCGAAGCGCGCAGGAGC
The DNA here is from genome assembly GCA_963813755.1 of uncultured Gammaproteobacteria bacterium. Classification (GTDB taxonomy): domain Bacteria; phylum Pseudomonadota; class Gammaproteobacteria; order Steroidobacterales; family Steroidobacteraceae; genus Bog-1198. Next base: position 4,249 of record CAWEZY010000013.1, read on the forward strand.
GTCTCATTTGCGCCATCGCCGCCATCAAAACCAGGCACGATGGGGACACCGACGGCAGCTGCCAGGCGTTTGGCAGCAATCTTGGACCCCATGCTTTCGATCACGTCCGCGGTCGGTCCAATGAATGCGATATGCGCCGCCTCACAGCGCGCGGGAGCTCCGGGTTTTCAGATAAAAGCCGTAGCCCGGATGGATCGCCCGGACACGCCCCTGACGTGCCGCTCTGATGATTGCGTCTACCCGAAGATAGCTATCCCATGCGGGCGATGCGCCGATGTGAATCGCCTCGTCGGCTTCCCGCACAAACGGCTCGTCGCGGTCGGCAGACGAGTACACGGCGACGCTGCGTATGCCGAGGCGAACGCAGGTGCGAATGATGCGTCGCGCAATCTCGCCCCGATTTGCAATGAGGATACTGTCGAACATCATGCGCTCACATGCGATAGACGGGGCGAGGCGCCGTGTCGATCGCTTCACCGTGACTGAGAGCAAGGCATAACGCCAGGACGTCGCGAGTCTCGTTGGGCGCAATCAGACCGTCGTCCCAGAGGCGTGCCGTCGCGTAATAGGGATCGCTTTGCGTGTCGAATTGAACACGCGTCTTTGCGTCCAACTCCGCGATACCGGTCTCGTACGCATCTGCTTTAAGGCTCTGGCGTTCAACTCAGTGACCACGGTGGCTGCTACGTCCGGGCTCATCGTGGCGATGCGGCTATTGGGCCAGGCGAATAGGAAGCGGGGTCGAAACCCGCGTCCGCACATGCCGTAGTTCCCCGCCCCATACGAGCCGCCTATGATCACTGTGAGTTTCGCGACTCGGGCATTGGCGACCGCATGACAAGCTTCGCCGAGTGCTTGGCGATTCCACCTCGCTCCGCTTCGGTGCCGACCATAAAGCCGGTGATGTTCTGCAAAAATAACAATGGCACATGACGCTGATCGGCGAGTTCGATGAAGTGAGCGCCCTTTAGCGACGACTCGGAGAAAAGCACCCCGTTATTGGCAAGGACTCCGACCGGGTAACCGCAGATGTGAGCGAATGTGCAGATGAGTGAAGCACCATACGCCGGCTTGAATTCGTGCGCGGTACCCTTGTCCACGATACGGTGTATGACCTCGTGCACGTCATAAGGCTGTTTGAGATCGACCGGCACCAGGTTCACGAGCTCGTCCGGATCGCAGGCAGGCGACACGGGTTGGAACGGCGGTGGCGGCATGCGGCGCAGTGCGCCGCATGCCGCCACCATGGATCGCAGGGCGGCCAGGCTTCGCGCTCATCGGCCGCGACGTGGTCGGAGACGCCCGAGATCGCCGTGTGCATGTCGGCGCCGCCCAGGGTCTCGCCATCCACTATTTCCTTGATGGCGGCCTTGACGATGGAAGGGCCGCCCAAGTGAATCCGGGCGCTACCCCGCACCATCACCACTTCGTCAGAAAGTGCCGGAATGTAGGCGCCGCCCGCGGTACAGCCGCCGAAGACCGCGGAGAGTGCGGGATTCCGGCCGCCGACATACGGCACTGGCGGTAAAAGGTGCCTCCGAAATGGTCCCGATCCGGGAAGACCCGGTCCTGTTCTGGAAGGTAGGCGCCCCCGCAATCGACCAGATAAAAGGCATGGCAGGCGGTTTTCTTCGGCGATCTCCTGAGCTCGAAGGTGTTTGCGCACCGTCTCGGCAAAGAAGGAACCGCCTTTTACGGTCGCATCGTTTGCGATGATCATGCAAGGCGTTTCGTGCACCAGGCCTATCCCAGTCACGATGCCTGCGGCCGGCACTTCCCCCGCATAGAGCCCCCAGGCGGCAAGCGGCGAGAGTTCCAAAAACGGGCTGCCTAAATCGAGCAATAGATCCACACGGTCGCGGACCAGCATTTTGCCGCGGGCATGGTGCCGTGCAACGAGCGCATCGCCGCCGCCGCGCAGCGCGACGCTCTGGCGCGCGCGCAGCCCGGCGACGAGTTTGGCGAAGAGGGGGGAAACAGAGGCGGCGGGGGAGGATAGCGCGTCCAAGATGACCTCACATGTTGACAATGCCATTGTCTCTGTCTAACGTTTGGTAGGTCAAGTCCCTCTTGGAGTATAGATAATGACGTCTCTGGCCTCCCTGGCACGCGTCGAGCCAACAACTGCACCGCTTTCACCCTTCTTTTTGCCGGAGCACGAGATCTTGCGCGATCAAATACGCCGCTTCGTGGATAACGAAATAAAGCCGATTGCGGCGGGATGGGAGGAGCAAGGCATGGTGCCGCGCGATGTCTTGCGCCGAATGGGGGCGCTCGGTTTCCTGGGTATTCGCTACCCCGGCTGTTATGGGGGCTCCGAGATGGACGAGCTCGCTACCGTGGTATTGGCCGAGCAGCTTGGCCGGTCCACGTTCTCGGGATTCGCGATCACCGTGCTCGTGCACACCGACATGGCATCTGTCCATTTGAACAACGCGGGGTCCGATGCTCAGAAGGCGCGCTGGATGCCGGGCGTGGTGTCCGGTGAGGTGATCACTGCCGTGGCCATTACCGAATCGGACGCGGGCTCGGACGTGAAACGCATTCGCACGCGAGCGCACCGGGACGCTGGCGACTACGTCCTCAACGGGACCAAGGTCTTCATCACAAATGGTGTACACGCCGATCTGTACTGTGTTGCCGCTAAAACAGGTACCGAGGAACCTGCCAGTCGATCGATCACCATGTTCCTCATTGAGAAAGGCACGCCGGGGTTCCGTGTCAGCCGCGCCTTCGACAAGCAGGGTTGGCGTTCCTCCGACACCGCCGAGCTCGTATTCGAAGACTGTCGAATTCCGGCCACCAATCGGCTCGGCGAAGAGGGGCGGGGGTTCTATGCCATCATGCGTAACTTTCAGAACGAGCGGCTGGTACTGGGGGCAATGGCGATGGGCGAGGCGCAGGCCGCTCTCGAACTCACACTCGACTATGTGAGGCAGCGCGTCGCGTTTGGGGCACCACTCTGGGAGAAACAGGTGATCCGTCAGCGTCTTTCCATGCTTTCCGCCAAAGTCGAGGCGGGCCGTCAGCTCGTATACGCGACTGCTTGGCGCACGGCCCGGGGACAGGATATGTCCCGCGAGGTCGCAATGATCAAAGCCTACTGCGGGGAACTCGTGAATGAGGTCCTTTACGCCTGCCTGCAGTTCCATGGCGGTGCGGGCTACATGCGCGATACCGCCGTCGAGCGCATGAGCCGTGACGTGCGAATCCAGGCGATAGGCGGTGGCGCAACTGAGGTTATGCTCGACGAGGTCGCGAAACGCCTGTGAGCAGAGTATCGCCAACCCCAGCGCGGGTGAACGACCCATGAACGCCGTGGCTTTGGAGAGCGAACGTATAACGCTCGATGATAAGTACCTGCGGACGAGCGGACGAATTTACTTGTCAGGGGTCCAAGCGCTTGTCCGGCTGCCGCTCATGCAACGGCAACGTGACCGGAAGACCGGAATTGAATCGGCTGGTTTCATATCTGGATATCGTGGGTCGCCGCTCGGCACGTATGACCGAGAGCTGTGGGCCGCGAAGACCCATTTAAAAGCGCAGGACATTACATTTCAACCAGGTCTGAACGAGGATCTCGCAGCCACGAGCGTATGGGGAACACAGCAGGTTGGTCTATTCCCAGGGGCCAGGCATGATGGGGTGTTCGCGCTTTGGTACGCGAAGGCGCCGGGCGTCGATCGATCGGGTGATGCGCTCAAGCATGCCAACGCGGCAGGTACGGCTCAGCATGGTGGCGTGCTCGCCATCGCCGGTGATGATCACGCCTGCAAATCGGCGTCATTACCCTCCCAGTCCGATTATGCTTTGCTTGACGCCTCGATTCCCGTTCTACAGCCCGCAAACGTCGCTGAGGTCATACGATTCGGATTGATTGGCTGGGCAATGTCGCGGCGCACGGGACTATGGGTTGGGATGAAGGCGCTCGCCGATACCATGGATTCAGCGGCGTCAATCGACGTTGAGTCCACAGAACCACAGATCGTGTTTCCCGAGGGGCTTCCAAGCGCCGGCGAGGTCTCGATCCGCTGGCCCGATGCGCCGCTCGAGCAAGAACGCCGTCTTTTCGATATTAGACTACCAGCCGCGATTCACTTCGGACGGGCCAATGGCCTGAACCGGATTCTCATCAATGCTCCTGCCGGCGGCTGCCGACTCATGATCGTGGCAGTCGGCAAATCGGCGCCCGATGTCCGTCAAGCGCTCGCCATGCTCGGATTGCGGGACAATGGGGCATTGCGCGCCAGAGGCATCGGCCTCGCCGTCGTCGGCATGCCGTGGCCGCTCGACCCGCAATTCGCCGCTGCCGTCGCAGGCAGATCCCAAGAGCTTCTCGTCGTAGAGGAAAAGCGCCCCTTGGTCGAGGATCAGCTAGCTCGCGCGCTCTTCAACCTGCCGGCGTTCATGCGACCTCGGCTCATCGGCAAAATTGATGAGATGGGTCGAGCCTTGCTGACAGCTAAGGGTGCTTTCTCGGCCCGACAGCTGGCGCACGTTATCGCGCATCGCCTGCTTGCATTCGGCCCGGACGAGGCTATCTCAACGCAATTGGCCAAAATCATCAACCCTGAGCCAACCAATGAGAATAGGGGCAATCTCAAGCGAATACCGACCTTTTGTCCTGGTTGCCCACACAACCGCTCGACTGTCGTTCCCGATGGTTCGCGCGCGCTCGCTGGCATCGGGTGCCATTTCATGGCCCAGTGGATGGATCGTGAGACGGCTGCCTTCAGCCAGATGGGGGGCGAAGGGGCTGCCTGGATTGGGCAGGCTCTGTTCACTGATACGAGGCATGTATTTGTCAATCTTGGCGACGGCACTTATGCTCATTCAGGGTTGCTCGCGATCCGTGCGGCGGTCGCGGCCGGCGTCACTATCACGTATAAGATACTTTACAACGACGCAGTCGCGATGACCGGCGGCCAGCCTGTCGAGGGCGCATTTACTGTGCCGCAGATCGTCGCCCAGCTGAGTGCGGAGGGGGTCGCCGTCATCCGAGTCATTGCCGAAGAGCCGCAGCGCTACGCCGGCGAGTCGCTGCCGCTTGGGGTCACGGTGCGGCCGCGTCAGGAACTCGAGGCGGTGCAGCGGGAGTTGCGCTCCCTTCCGGGCGTTACAGTATTGATTTATGACCAGGTGTGCGCGGCGGAGAAGCGGCGACGCCGTAAGCGCGGCCGACTCGCAGATGCCGGCCGTCGCATCGTCATCAACGAGGATGTCTGCGAGGGTTGCGGTGACTGCGGCAAAGTGTCGAACTGTATCGCGGTGTTTCCGCTGGAAACACCGTTCGGTCGAAAGCGCCAGATAGATCAAACCTCCTGCAACCAAGACGCCAGTTGTCTCGAAGGCTTCTGCCCGAGCTTCGTGACCATAGAAGGAGGCGCTCCGGTATCGGCTCAGGAACCACCGCCCGTATCACCGCCGCCTAAACAGATTCTCTCAGCACCGACCGCTCTCGTCATCGCGGGCATCGGTGGGACCGGCATCGTTACGATCGGCGCGGTGCTCGGAATGGCGGGGCACCTCGATGGGTGTGGAGTTTCGGTGCTAGACCAAGTTGGTCTGGCACAGAAAGGCGGCGAGGTGACGAGTCAGGTGCGCCTGATGCCGCTAAACGACGAAGTGCAGACGCCTGTGCGCATCGCTCAGGCGGAGGCTGATACCCTCATCAGTTGCGACCTCGTAGTTGCAAGCGATTTGAGGACCCTCGATCTTTTGGTGCCAGAAGGCGCTGTGGCAATTGTGAATACGCATATCGTTCCGACCGGGGACTTTCCGAGGCAGCCGGATCTGGCGTACCCGCAAGAGCGCATGTCGCGTGCGATCGCCGCGCGCTCGAGTGCCTCTTTCGCTGATTTGAGTGCGATCGCGACACGATTGCTCGGCGATGCCGTCGGCGCGAACATGATGGCGCTCGGGATGGCTTGGCAGCTCGGCCGCATACCAATATCCGCGCGCGCGATCCTGCGAGCGATCGAACTGAACAACGTTTCAGTTGAAATAAACAAAGCGGCCTTCGCTTGGGGACGCGCGTTCGCGCACGATCCGAGTGCGGTTGATCGCACCGGAGAACGTGTTCCTGCGCCTGTCGACGACACACTGGAGGCGGCCGTTGAGCGGCGCGTGCAGCACCTCGTTGTCTACCAGGATGAACGACTGGCGATGCGCTTTCGGAACCTCGTCTCGCGTACGGCAGCCGCTGAGCAACTAGTCTCGAGTCATTCTACGACACTCGCTAAAGCGGTGGCGCGTTCGTACCACAAACTTCTGGCGATCAAGGATGAGTACAAGGTTGCGCGGCTGCTCTCGCAACCGCAGTTCATCGATAAGCTCCGACGTGTTGCAGCCGGCCGGTTTGCTTTTCACTTGGCGCCACCTCTTCTGGCGCGTCGCGATCCTTTGTCTGGCCACCCGAGAAAGATGCAGTTCGGGGGGTGGGTACTGCCAATTTTCCGCACCCTCGCCTTAATGAAAGGCTTGCGGGGTAGAGCCTTCGATCCATTCGGTTGGACTGCGGAACGGCGAATAGAGCGCCGTTTGATCTCTGACTACGAAACACTAGTTGCGCGAATATTGGCATCTTTACACCCCGACAATTTCGCGATCGCGGTGGAACTTGCGTCACTGCCGCTCGACATCCGTGGGTTTGGACATGTGAAGGCCGCCTGCATCGAACGTGCTGTTGCCCGGCAAAAGGAACTACTTGGCCGGTGGCCTGACTTTCCATTACCGGACCGGAAAGTGGCATGACCCACGTATTCTCTTCCGATAGTGTTCCGGCTTCCGGCATTGATTTCGACGCGAATTCTGCAATGTGGCACCCAAGTTATGCCCGCCGTGCTGCACGCTTACGGCCGAATGATATTTGGGAAATCCTTAAGATTGTCGACGCTCCGGACGTAATATCGTTTGCCGGCGCCATACCGGAGCCAAGTTTTTTTCCAGTGGCCGCCATGGTCGAGGCGCACGCGCAGATCTTCTCGGATCGAAAGCGTTGGCGTCGCGCTCTGCAATATGGGGCGACGGATGGGTTGCCAGAACTCAAAGCCTGGATTGTCGACGATCTTGCCTCCCGACGTGGTGTGACGTGCCGACCCGAGAATGTGGTCATCACAGCGGGTGGCAAGCAGGCCCTTGATCTTCTTGGTCGAGTGTTCTTGATCCCGGTGCGACGGTGGAATTGCCAACGCCCGCCTATCTTGGCGCACTGCACACATTCTGTGGTCTGGAGGCGGAAGTCTCGGAATTGATTTGGCATAACAATCAGTGGCGCGTCAACGATCGACGGCCGACTTTTCTCTACGCCGCACCTGAATTTCACAACCCGGATGGATCTACACTCCGGCTAGAACAGCGGGAAAGCTTCCTTTCGCTCGCGGACCAGCTCGGCGTCCCCGTCATCGAGGATGCCCCGTACGAAGCATTAAGGTGCGCTCACGCGGCGCCACCACTTCTTGCACTCCATATTAAACGCTCGCGTTCAATCGACAAGGGCAGAGTAATCTACTGTGGCACGATCTCAAAAACCATCGTGCCAGGACTGCGGGTCGGCTGGCTCGTGCCACGGCGAGACGTCGCGGAACGTGTAGTGTTGTCGAAGCAAGGCGCTGACGTGCATACCGGAATGCTTGCACAAATGGCGCTCATAATCGTTCTGCCCGAGATTTTCGAGCGCCAAGTTGCCCGTACACGCGATATGTACCAGGAGCGTCGCGTTGCTGCCTTGAAGGCGCTCGCAGCTCACATGCCTGACGGTGCTTGCTGGACACATCCTGGGGGAGGATTGTTTACTTGGGTAACGTTACCGGAAGCCATAGATGCACGAGCGTTTCTGCAGCGGGCAAGCGATGAGGCGCGAGTTGTTTTCGTGCCCGGTGCTGATGCGTTCTATGCAGATGGTCGGCGGTCCACCAGCTTCCGGCTAAGTTACTCATTAACACCACCACACATAATTGCAGAAGGCGTTGCGCGCCTCGGCCACGCGCTTGACAGCTTTGCCAACCGCGGCAAGCGGTCACTAGGGTAGAGAAGGTGTCGGAAAATCGCGCGGACCAAGATCCAATGATGTCGAGACCTTCGAATGCCGATCTGCGGCCCGTCATCCTACACGCAGCTGCGTCGCTTTTCCGAGAACATGGATATGCGGCCACGAGCCTGCGCGACATCGCCGCCACGGTCGGAATTAAAGCCGGCAGCATCTATTATCATTTTCCTTCGAAAGATCTGATCGCCATCGAAGTTCTCAAAGAGGGCATCCGCGTGGTCCTCCGAAGCGGTCGAGAGCGCACTCGATGCGCTGCCAGTATCTGCGGGCCCACTGGCCAGACTCGATGTCGCAATGAGAACTCATCTATCGGCGCTGTTGGAAGAGTCCGTATTTACGTCGGCGCACATACGGATGTTCAGCTATGTTCCCGCAGAAGTCCGTGCCGAGGCGCAGAAAGTGCGTTCAACGTACGATGTACGGTGGCGCGAGTTGGTGGATGCAATTGCCGAATCTGGTTTGCTGCGCGAGGGTGTTGACCCATCCTCCTTACGGCTGGCGATTCTCGAAGCTCTCAATTGGTCCTTGGAGTGGTATCAGACTGGGGCCGCTTCGCCTGCCCTCATCGCTGCGAGATGGTTCGATCTGTTCACGCTTGGTGCCGTGAAACGAGTTGAATTGTCGTCCGGGCAAGATCCCCGGACTGCTGAGGTTCATGAGGGTGCGCGTCGTGTTGCGCCGCGTGCTGACCGGAAGGCTCATGATGTCAAAAGGCGTGGCTCGAGGTAGTCGCGATGCGCTCGTAGCTGTTCGTACCAGGGGATGACGCCCAAAAGCTTGTGAACGCGCCCAGCTGCGGTGCCGACGTTCTTATCTTCGATTTGGAGTAGCGCCGGACGCGAAATCCACCGCGAGGGTCACAACGGCACAACAGCTTCGGGTTGCACGGCCTGCGAACCAGAGTGGTGGGTGCGGGCGAACCGCCTGGCAACGGGGCTGACGCTCGATGATTTGGCGGCCGTGCTCCCGGCCGGCCCGGACGGTAAAGTTGTTCCCAAATGACGTGGTCCAGACGACGTCCTGCGCGTCTCAGATTGGTTGGCCGCGGCGGAGGTGTGCCTCGGTCGAGTTCGAGGAAGTACACGCATCATCGCGATTTCGACCGAAACAGCGGCATCGGTTCTATCGCTGCCTCAGTTCGCGTCGTGGCATCTTCCACGGCTGAGCGGATTGATGTGGAGTGCTGCGGATCTTTCTGCTGATATTGGCGTCTCAAGCCCGCAATGTCGGAGGAACCTATCGGTCCGTTCCTCAATTTGGCACGCGATCTTTGCCTGTTGGCCGCGACCGCAGCGGGGGTCTTTGCGATAGATGCGGTAAACACAAATCTGAGTAACTGAGAGATGAACTTGCCGCTGAGGCGGAGGAAGCGGCCAGAGGTGGCTTCTCGGCCAAAGCAGCTATTCATCCTAAACAGATAGCACAGTTGGGCGCGAGGAAGTATTCGTGATGCAGCCCGCCAAGGATCGGATTGGCACGGACGGCATATGATTCTCGGCGGCGATGGCGCGAATTTGGATTTGTGTAATAGAGTTTGGTGCGCGGCGGATCGGGCACACCGGGACCCAGCACCATGTGCGGGCGCCCCGTATTGTAATGAGTAATCCACGATTTTAAGATGCACCGTAGATGACCTTCAGACAGGGGAATCAGCCAGTCCAGGCACTCGCGACGAATGGTGCCGATAACGCGTTCGCAGATCGCATTCGCCTTTGGGCTGCGTGGCGGTGATTTCAACACTTTGACTCCGAGCCGTCCTATTGACTCGTCGAGATGTTTTGCAAAAATACTATCGCGATCATGAAGCAGGCATTCGCATCGCTCTTCGAACCCGATGGCCTGGCGCAGCTGTTGCAGCGTCCAAGAGGCACTTGGGTGGGCGGTGACGTTACAATGGATCAGGCGCCGGCTGTGGTGCTCGATCACCACGAACACGTACAACAACCGGAACGTGGCGGTGACGGCAACCAGGAAGTCGCAGGCAATGATTTCCCGAGCGTGAAGATGCAGGAATGTTGACCAGCGCAGGTCGCCTCTCGGTCGGCCAGGCGGACGTCGCGACAGGTACTTGCTCACCGTCCGCGGAGATAGCCGAATACCCAGTTTCGCGAGGAACTCATCGGCAATGCGTTCCTCGCCCCACGCGGGATTCTCGTTCGCCATCCGGCGGATCAGGGCTCGAATCTCAAGCGGAATAGGCGGTCGGCCGGGTCGGGACTTTAACCGCCAGAATAATTTCCATCCCGCTCGGTGCCAGCGGATCATCGTCTCGGGGCGCACTTCCACCAGAGCGTCCCGCCAGTTGAACAGTCGTGCGAGAAGCGCCAGAGAGACTCGAGTTACCGCGTCAATTCGGCGCGGCTTGATTCCCCGCTCTTGGTAGAGGGCAATTTGACGCGCGCAGAACCAAGATCTCGGCGGCCGTACCGCCGCCGCCGGACGGCGAGAGCGGTCAGCGCGAGCAAATCAGTCAACAGTTGTAGAACGATCTGGAATAGCGCAATCACAGATTTATGATGCCATATCGGCTTTGCCGGAGCATGGGCCATCGCGATCGTATAAATGCGGACCACAAGCAGCCAGGATGCAACCGCCTGCACGGCCAGCGGCGTTGGACGGGCAGTCAAATGACTAGTGGCACCTTCTCCGTCACCGTCAGTATCACGGAAACACTGACATTGACTTGCACCGGACCCGGCGGCTTCGCCGCTCAATCGGTAACCGTAACGGCTACCGCCCCGGCAACGTCCGGAGGGGAGGGAGCCTTAAGATCAGTGTGCTGCTCGCGCTGCTTACACCCACCATCATGAAAGCAGCGAACGATGAACACGAGTGACAAGAGTCGATAACATCCGCGGCACAGTGATACAAGGACTTCACAATCGCGCAATCCCCATGAGAAGAGGCCCATAGCAACAGTACCGTCGAAACCTACGCCTTCCAGGATACCTACAAATTTTCATTCGCCACATCCGCGAGCGGCGACCTTCTCACCGTTTCTCTCAACCTAGGATCAGGCGCAGCAGCCCGTTACAATATTTCCGACCTGCCATTCCGCCTCTACGAAGTTCCCTCTAGCAGTAGCAATCTGGTCTTTCGATTCCAACCGTCAGTACGATTGTTACAAAATGGATGGGCACGTCGGGCCCATCGGATGGAACTGCGATCCAGGCCAATTTCTCGAGCGTGCAATCGGGTACATATTTTCTCGATGTGGCCGGCACCGCGGACGGTTCGAGCGGCGGCAACTATATCGGGCAACTCAATCTATCCTCGGTCCCTTTGCCCGCGGCGATTTGGCTTCTCATATCGGGTCCCGGCTTATTTGGTGCCGTCGCGCGCCGAACCGCCGAACCCCCGTTTCATAATCTGCGTAGCAGCATCAGCCCGGCCCGGGTGGCGTCGCAGACGACTTCGTCCCGCTGGTTGAGGCCAACGTGATGAAAGGTGACGATACCGGAGTCCTTGCGGCTCTTGGAGAGCCGCGACGCCAGAACCTTCGTGCGCACGTGAATGGTGTCACCGTGGAACACCGGCTTCGGGAAGGTGATCTTCTCGAACCCCAGATTGCCGAGCGTCGTCCCGAGGGTGGTATCCGGGACGCTGATGCCGGCGACCAGTCCCAGCACGAAGATGCTGTTCACGAGCCGTGCCCGTAAATGGAGTTCTTGCTGAATTCGGCATCGAGATGCAGCGGTTGCAGATTCAGCGACATCACGCTGAACAGGACGTTGTCGGTTTCCGTGATGGTGCGTCGGACGGCGTGATCGATCACGAGTCCTTCGCGGCAGTCTTCGAAGTACAAACCAGGCATAAGATGTACTCTGACAGTTGGTGGGTTGTGGTGGTGGACATCAGCCGCCGTAGGCTTCCGCCAGTGCGATGATCTCCCGGGCAGTCTTGGCATGGGCAATATCGATGTGCTCGCCGTCGTAAATCGTCGCGGCGCGCCCCTCGGCCTGGGCCATTTCGAGCGCGGCGATCATGCCTTTGTAGAAGGCGATCTCTTCGGCGGACGGGCTGTAGATTTGATTGATGGTGGCAACATTGGACGGATGCAGCAGCAGCTCGCCGGTCATTCCCAGGGCGCGGTCCAACTCCGCCGCTTTCTCCAGCCCTTGGAGGTCGTGCACCTGTTGCCATACGCCCCCGATCGGCAACTTACCCGCCGCGCGGGCGGCCATTACGGTGCGAGACTTCAGGTACTGGCTCTCACGCCCGCATGGCGACCAGACGTATCCGAGGGCGCGCGCGACATCCGCATTCTTGGCCGTGGCGCCGCAGAGCGCGGCCACCCGCTCGCGCAGCGCGATTTCGTAGGCGAATTGCAGCGAGCGTGCGGTTTCGAGCAGCGGGATCACGCGGGTCGAGCCGAGCGGCGCCCCGTTGCGGAACTCGGCTTCCGACAGCATCATCGACACGCAATCGATGTCCTCCGGGCCGATGGGCTTGGGGATCACGATGCCTTCGACGTGCGGCCCGACCACCGCGAGGATATCTTCGAAGTTATATAGATGCGGGCTGCGGTTGATACGCACGAAGGTGCGCTGCTGCTTCTCGGCGAGCCATGCGAGTTTGGACTGTACGATCCCGCGTGCCTCGACTTTAAGATCCGGCGGCACGCTGTCTTCGAGATCGAGAATCAGCGCGTCGGCTTTCGAGCTGATGGACCTCTCGATCCAGGTCGGCTTGTTGCCGGGTACGAACAAAAAAGATCGAATGGGTTTCATGGCGGAAGCGCCCTAGGTCGCGGGCCCTGTATGGTGAAACTCATTTTCATGGTAGACGTTCCCCACCGGGAAGTATTGCCGATTCGCGAAGGACAAATGTGAACAGGCGTCTGCGTCGGACGCCGGTCGGCACTGCAACGCATTGAATCACAACGGCGGCAGCCTTCAAGAGATCAATATTGCGCGCCGGTTTACACCAATCGCGTCACGCGCGTAACGGCAGCCGGCCCTCGGCCTGATTAGAGCGGGCGCAATTACTACAGCCCCGTGGTTAACGATGTGATAATTTTCACGCCGAGGCACGCCTGGGCGTCTTGCGCAGACCCAGCAGCCGCAGCGTAGGGGCATGTTTGGGGCATTGCAAATTCTCATGTCACAAAAAATCCGTGATTACAGCCACTTGGAGCGCTTTTTTCGAATCCTCTTTGCTTGCGCATTTCAGCGATCACCGACGACGGGCGTGACGGCATATGTTGAGTGGCTCGTGTAGCCGCGTGGTGATATCTGGGGTAGCGCTTTGGCTGCGCATTTCCGCTCGCCGCACTTTGAGCACCGCAGCGGGACATCAACGAGTACTTTGACCACCGCGTAGCCCTTGCAACCACGTGACGAACCAGTAAGGGGTCATGATGCAGCAGGAAGCCGACATCACAGTCAACGGCACCCAACTAACCAACAACAAGGCAAGGATCGTGCGGCTTGCGCTGGCTACCTTCGCCGACATCATGGCGAATCAGCTTGGGTTCAAGGAGGACGGCATCCCGTTGACTGACCGCTGCCAGACCGATACGGCGCACGTCCTTGCCTTGATTGAGGGTAGGGCGCAGCGGACTCAGTACCCGCAGGGTTTGTCGCAAAGCGTGAACTGTTAACGCCGATTTGCGCTGCGGCGATAGCAAGTCGATATACGGGGGCGGATAGAAAGCTGCATCTTGCCGCACGCTTGATAAACCAGAGAGGTGGCGGCGCATGGGAATCCGAGAAGTCGATTATCACTATTTAAAAACAAGCGCTGTGCGGGGCGAGCCGCGCAAGTATCCTTCCCTGGACGAGGCGCTGTACGCGATGAACGCCCTTATCCACCTTCAGCGCGGGCGGGGATTCAATATCACTAGAGACAATGACGGTAAGCACACGAGCCGTCACGCAGATGGCAGGGCCGTCCAGTTCTGGGCGGAGAACGAACTAGGCGATATAGTTAGCTGAGACCCAGGACAAGGAACATATGATTAACCGGGAGCCATGCAGTCGATGCGAGGACTACAGAAGCCAGGGCCACAACTACTGTCGCGTGTGCCGACTCCATCTCACCAAAGACTACGTCCAGAGTGGGAAGGTGGCGGGGGGGGGGTTGTACGACACGAGTGAGAAGTTCTGTGGTTACTGCGGCGGCCCTAAGCGCAAGTGCTCATGTGTATCGCGCCCGCGCCGCAAACATAGATTCAACTGCCTATGGTTAGTACGTATTCGACAAACCGTCTATCCGGCACAAGCCGGCGAGAAGCCGGAGCCCGGTATGCTCTTTTCATGCCCAACGCACCCCCAAAATGACCCACCTAGACCGGGTAAATCGACCAACCGGGTGCCTGCCTGGCTTGCAGTGGCACTCATAATGTCGAGGTCGAGGCTTTGGTCGGTGAATCACATAGCCTTCGCGGCACACGATCAAAAAAATATCTCGTGATAAATCAGGTTCCTAGAATTCCGAATCACGCCCCGCTACCAAGGTAGCGATCTCCACGACGAATTGACATCGAAGTGCTGCCGGAGGCGTCTGATGTAGTAAGATCGCCGAGAACGTCATCGCACATCTTGCGGCCCGGACCGAGTACGCAACCGAACCCTTCATAGCCAGACATGTGATGTCCAAGCTTTGCCGCTGAAATGATTCGCGTCATCGTCCAATCTGGGCGCGCTGGCTTATGATGAGTGCTATTTCTGGCCTACCGACCAGTTCATTCGCTGAACGAAGAGTGACCGATCTCCGTGCAGCGTGCCTAATTCAGTCAATACCAAACGAACCGATTCGATCGCACCGTCACTCGACTCAGTCGTTCATTGAGTCGATCGTGAAAGTCAGATGCTTGATCCAGTTCTTCCACCTTAAACGGTTGGGATTTGAAATGAACAAGATCATTGCGCAGACGTACAAGCTTTTTCAAACTTCCGTACGCCGACGCTGATTTATCGGGAGACTTTCCACAGATCAGACGTGGATACACAAGAAATTTCGACGGCAAATCGAGCTTATCGAGGTGCTGCGCCACAAAGGTATCCCCCAGACGCTCTGCCGCGTAATCGTAGAAAAAAGCTTCTAGCCCCATGCTGGCAAACGTAATAGCAACGACCGCGCTCTGTTCCCGGTCCTCGTAACATTGTTCCAGGCGTTGAGGGATGTCGGCTAGTTCCTCAGCGTTCACCATATCCGTCTCCAGCCTTGCGTGTTCGACGTCGCGCTCGTGGTAGCGTCTTGCCTGCTCGGTCGCGATTTTAAAGTACATCGCGTGCACGCTTATGCGATGCGTCCAGAGATTCGGGTCGAATATGCTTGGCTGATTCATGACATGACCCAGATGTGCGCGAAGGCTGGACGCTTCCGAAATCTCATACAAGCCCAATTCCTGGCAGTCACCGGTGATGGACACATGTATGTGCACATCGTGTGATACCTCAACGTAACTCCCTATGCGGGAATATCGAGCGAGCCTGACTTGCCAATCCCCGCGCAGTTTGGCGACAGACTCTCGCTGACTCCGAATCTAGCTCGACTGACACTTGTCGGTGGGCGTCACCCGGCCTTCTTTGTGTGTATTCTACGCGGATGACGCTACATCGAGCGGGCATCGTTTCGACGATACGACGAATCCTTGGGCTCTCGGCTCTGATCCTCGCCCCTTACCGGCTTGGTCCTGGTGCTGTCCCGCAACGTCGGTTGCCGGCGTTATCATTGGTAATATCGGCCCGATGCTGCTTGGTTTTCGTCTGGGTGAGTTGAACTTGACCCTCCGCTTTAATGAAGGACCTGCTTGTGACGCTGTTCTACGCTTCCTTGAGACGCGGGAGGGCGGGGTGAGGCAAAACCTGCGCTTCCCAGAGCTTGAAGATCGCAAGCATCGGGTAGAACTAGTCTGCCTCATCAATAGGCAGCTGTACGCGCTAGAGCATACCGGTATCGAACCATTTTCGGGGCATATGCAGGTTGATGCCGAAGCTCAGCGTCGCATTGGACGGCTGGTGGAACGACTGCATGCGCTATTGCCTCAGACGGAGGAATTTGAGTTGCAGGTGCCGTTTGATGAGCTAATCGCCCTACGTGGTAAGAAGCTCGACAATGTGCATCGCGCGCTGGCAGAGTGGATGCTGCAGGTCGCGCCTACGCTTCCCATAGCACCCATCGGCCGGTATGTTCCTACGCCGAGCGCATACGTGCCAGGCGTGCCATTTCCCGTTCGGTTTCACCGCATGACTCCAATTGGCCTGCAGAACAAGCTGCAAGTCAACCTAGTAGTCAGTGACGTTGAGACCCGCCGCCTTGATCGGCTCCGCAAGGCGCTCGCTGACAAGTGCCCCAAACTTGCCGGCTGGAAGGCCGAGCACGGCGCACGTACGGTACTAATTTTCGAGCAGAACGATATACAGTTGACCAATGCGCACAACGTTACAGACGTCCTATTGGTCGCTGAAAAGGAAATCAGCAATCGCGCCGATGAGGTCTTTCTGGTGATGACCTGCATTGACAGGTGGTGCGTATACCCATTGCGCGTCAACGATAGAACCTACCTCGATATCATTGATCCGGAAGAGCGGGCTTGGGAGGTCGATTCCTCTGAGTTGGTAGATATCACGTTCATTGCGACTCCGACAACGGCTGGAGTTCTTTGAGAGGTAGATCGATGACGGATTCTGAACCCTCCGCGGACCTCCAACTTGACAAGGCAACCCCGAGCCTCATGACCCAAGGGAGTGAGCAATGGCGAAAACCAGAGCGTCGGACTCGATGTGCTTACCAGATCGTCGCGCATGATGACCGCGGGCGTTAGTCCAAGCGCGGTCGGGTCCGTCTGGCACCGGTGGGATCCTCATCTGCATGCGCCCGGTACACTTCTTAACGATCAATTCGGCGGCGACTGGGCTAGCTACCTCAGCAAGATCAACGAGGCCGTTCCGAAGGTGCGGGCCCTCGGCGTTACTGACTATTTCTGCATTCAGACATATAAAGCCGCCAGAGCCCGATGGCTGGCGGGAGAGTTGCCGGCTGTCGGATTGCTGTTCCCAAATGTCGAGATGCGGCTCGATATCAAAACGGAAAAGAAGAAGGCCATCAACCTGCACCTGCTGTTTTCCCCGGATGACCCCCAACACGAAACGGAGATCGAAAGGCTTCTGAGTCGGTTGCGATTCAGCATCGGCACCCGCGATTTTGCGTGCACGCGCAGCGAGCTTATCGCCCTCGGCCGCTTCGCCAACTCCGCCCTCGCGGACAGGAGGCTGCCTTCCGCCACGGGGCGAATCAGTTCAAGGCCGCCTTCCAGCAGTTGCTGGATCTGTACTCCACCGACCGATGGTTTCGCGACAACTGCCTCATTGCGGTGGCCGGCAGTAATATTGATGGCACCGCTGGGCTGCAACACGACGATTCGTACGCCCTGACCCGGCGAACGATCGAGACGTTCGCACACATTATCTTTGCGAGTACTCCCGCGCAGCGCGCCTTCTGGCTCGGCAGGTCGCCGGCGGCCGACCGGCATGCCATCGAAGCGACCTATGGCTTTCTCAAACCATGCTTGCACGGTTCGGACGCTCACAGCGACGAAGCGACGGCAATCCCGCTCAGAACCGCTTCTGTTGGATCCGGGGCGATCTGACCTTTGATTCGCTCCGCCAAGCCGTCATCGAACCCGAGCGGCGCGTGTGGATTGGTGAGGCCCCACCGCCCGATGGCGGCGGCGGCGAGTCGATCGTTCGCCTTCAGATCCGGAACGCCCCCTGGCTTTCGACACCGACCGTGCCCATCAACACCGGGTTGACCGCTGTCATTGGATCGAGAGGTTCGGGCAAAACGGCGCTCGTGGAGATGATTGCGCACGGCTCTGGGGCCACCGGCTGGGTCTCTAAGTCGTCGTTCCTCTACCGCGCCACCGAGCATTTGGTAGGCTCGACCGCCCAAGTCTCCTGGGCCGATGGCACGATACTTCCGTCGGTCTTTCTCCAATCTTCAAACACGAACCTCGATCTGGTTTCCCCGGGCGTACGATATCTGTCGCAACATTTCGTCGAGCGGCTGTGCTCGGCCACCGGACTGGCTACCGAATTGCGCTCCGAGCTTGAGCGCGTCGTGTTCGACGCCACAGACCCGACGCAGCGCATGAGGGCCGAGTCGTTCGCCGAGCTTGCGCAGATACTGCTCGAGCCCATCGAGCACGCGCGTGCGGAGCTACGCGATCAGCTGTTGCAGACCAGCGACGCGATCGTGCAGGAGAGCCTGGCCATCGATGCTCTACCGAAGAACAAGCAGGATCGAGACGCCCAAGCCAAGGCGATCGAAAGCGCGCAGCACGACCTAAAGCAACTGATTCCGAAAGGCTCTGACGAGCGAGCCGCGCGACTGGCGGCTCTGGAGTCTGCCTTAAGTGAAGTGAGCCTACGCGTGGAGGGTCTGCGCCGGCGTCGAAAAAGCGTAGAGGACCTGAGGCTTGAGGTAAAGCAGAATCGGGAGGTCTCCGGGCCCGCCGTGCTCGCGCGGCTGCGGGAGCGATTCAAGATCATCGAGCTGACCCCGGCAGAGTGGAACAAATTTGCGCTTAGCTACGGCCAAGATGTCGACGCGATTCTCACTCGCGAGGCAGCGTGGGTCGAGACAGCGATTGCTACTGCAGTACGCGGCGATGGCACGCCCATCGACAAGCAAACCGTCCCTCTGAAGGCTTGGCCGCTCGAAGTCGTGACCGCAGAACGCGATGCGGTTAAGATGGACGTCGGCATCGATGCCGAGATGCTGAAGCGCTACGACGCCCTGCAACGCCAGATCGCGCAGATGGAAGCCACACGGCGCAATCTCCAGGAGACCATCGCCTCCGGAGAAGGCGCGCCGGCGCGGCGAGATGCCCTGGTACAGCGCAGACGAGTAGAGTATCAAGAAGTGCTCGAGACGCTGTTACGGGAAGAGGATGTTCTGCGCGGGCTGTATGCACCGCTTGCGACACAGCTGACCAGCGGACAAGGGGCACTCGCGAAATTGAAGCTTGTCGTCGGGCGACATGTGGACACCGCGCGGTGGGCGGAGAAAGGCGAGCGGTTGCTCGATCTTCGCAAGACATCCCGTTTTCGCGGCGAGGGCTCGCTATTGGAGATCGCGAACGAGCGTCTATCGAGCATCTGGGCAAGCGGTACGGCTGAATCCGTCGCGGCTGCCATCTATGATTTTTACGAGGAATTTCGAAGCGAATTCTTGAATGCCATGCCACCGTCCACCGACCGCAACCGGCGTCGCGAATGGGAGCAATCGCTCGCGACCTGGCTGTTCGATACCTCGCACATCCAGGTGCATTACTCTGTGCGATACGACAATCTGGCGATCGAGAAGCTCTCACCCGGCACTCGCGGGATCGTGCTTTTGTTGTTGTACCTCGTTCTCGATCGCGCTGATCGGCGACCCATCATCATCGATCAACCGGAGGAGAATCTCGATCCGCAATCGGTCTTCTCCGAACTCGTGCCGCACTTTTTGGAGGCACGTAGCCGCCGGCAGGTGATCATCGTCACTCACAACGCTAACCTAGTCATCAACACGGATGCGGATCAGGTCATTGTGGCACGGGCGACGCCGTCTACCAGTGTGGGCATGCCCACAATCTCATATGTAAGCGGATCACTTGAGAATGCGAATATTCGTCGGTGCGTATGCGATATTTTGGAAGGCGGCGACCGAGCATTCATGGAGCGTGCGAAGCGTTACCGAATACGACTTCCCTAGGCGCCATGAAATATTGCAAGCAGGTCGCCAAGTTTCGAGACGGGGCTACACGCACGCGGAGCTCATCTGGCCACGCGAAAAGATCGCAGCAAACTTTCCAGAGGGATCCACTGTTGTTCGGATACCTCCACATCCAGGTGGTGGCACTATTGGGAGCATTTTCTACTGGGCGCCACTAAAAAGGCGGTATAAACAATGGATTAGAGTTCGGATTCGGTGGGTACACGGCCTACCATTCGGCAAACCGCGCCGAAATTTCCGCGACTACTCGCCAAATTCCTTCTCGAGCCGCTTGCCGCGCTCCATGATCGACTCGGCATCGAGATTTCTGTAGGTCCAGCCCAAGAACGCCTTCATAGCTGCCGATTCCTCACCAGTTAGCGTTTTGTAGTCAGCGATCGCCTTCAGGATCGCGCCCGTTGCACACTCCTCGGCGTCAAATTCAATGAATTCGTCGTTCCGGTCATCAAAGTGCTTCACCTCGTTGATGAAAAGCGTGGCGTTGATGTGCTTGATGATCTTTGATCGACTTGGCGCATGGCTTGGATTGTGTTTCTGTTCGATCTTAGCGATGTTATCGACGAACGGTTTCTTCCCGGCACGAACGACAAGGTGGTGAAATATTTCACCGGCGCACCCAGCCAAAGTGATTGCCGAAAACATATCGCAGCCATCCGTGATAAATAGCTTGATCGCAGTCTCAATTTGGCCCACGCCCACATCGAACTTGTTATAGCGCGCAGTTCCGGAGAACATTCTGGGGTTCTTGGATTTCATGGCAATGCCGACCGTGTCAGGAGCAGTGGGTGCCAGATCATAGCTTTTGGCGCGATTCGATGATGACGAAGACGCCCGCCGAATGTTTCCGACAAAGGACCGGCCCAGCATGTCGCGCGAGCAAGACTACTTAGTCTTCGCGATCACGGCCCGCGTCGAAGAGAATCTCGTCATACCGAACTGCCATCAATTCATTTCGTCCGGTGGCATCCAGGGACAGCCGAAATCTCGCGTGATTTTTTCGCGCCGAAACTGGAACCGTTTTTGGAACCGTGAGCCTTTTGGACCTGGAACCGTAGGCGGAGGATGGTGAAAAAACTCTAATGAAATCAATGGTCGGGGTGACAGGATTTGAACCTGCGACTCCTACGTCCCGAACGTAGTGCTCTACCAGGCTGAGCTACACCCCGAATTGGTCGCTGAAAATCAGTGTCTGCGCGCCACGGCGAACTTGGCCAATTCGCTTAAACCTTCTTTGAAAACGCTTTCGGGAAGGGGGGCCAGCGCGGCAAGCGCGTGATCTACCTCGCTTTGAGCGAGGCGCGCAGTGTACGCAAGCCCTCCCAGGCTTGCAACGGCGCGGGTGATTTCGTCGAGATTGCCCTGGCCGCCCTCTTCGATGGCGTGCCGGATCATTCTGCGTTGATTTTCGTTACCGTGCTGCATTGCGTAGATCAGCGGTAGAGTAGGTTTGCCCTCCGCCAAATCGTCGCCCAAGTGTTTGCCGAGGCTGGCCTCGTCGGCCTGGTAGTCGAGCGCATCGTCAACCAACTGAAACGCGGTGCCGATGTGCTTGCCGTAGCGGGCGAGGGAGTCTTCGAGCGCCGGCGGCGCATCGCCAAGCACCGCGCCGATTTGGGCGCCCGCCTGAAACAGCCGGGCGGTTTTGCGGCGAATCACGTCGATATAGCGCTCCTCGCTGGTGCTCGGGTCGTGCGCGTTCATGAGCTGCAGCACCTCGCCCTCAGCGATGGCGTTGGTCGCATCGGCCATTATTTGCATGATGGGCATGCGGTCGAGCGCTACCATCATCTGAAAGGCGCGCGAGTACAGGAAATCGCCTACGAGGACGCTGGTGGCGTTACCGAACACCTCGTTGGCCGTGTCGCGCCCGCGGCGCAGCGAGGAGCCGTCCACCACGTCGTCATGCAGGAGCGTGGCGGTGTGAATGAACTCGACGATGGCGGCAGCCTCGATGTGCTGTTCGCCCCGATGGCCGCAGGCGCGCGCGGCCAGCAGCACCAAAAGGGGGCGTAATCGCTTCCCGCCAGCGTGGATGATATACGTGGCGACCTGGTCGACCAGGGTCACCTGGCTGTGCAAACGGCGTTTGACGACCCGGTCGACGGCCTCGAAATCAGCGGTTACCAACTCGCGAATCTGTTCTAGTGTCATGAAGCGCCCAGCCGAATGGGTCATGGTACCTAAGAATGCGCTGGCTGGGGCGGCACCCGTCCCCCCGGTGGTAAGTCTGTATTTGGCGCTTGTGGGCCGGTTTGACCTGTTTGCCCCGGCGCCGTACAATCCGCGGCTCTTTTGCGGGCCCTTATGGGTCCGCCTAGCTGGAGCTGTCAAACATGTATGCCGTGATTGCCACGGGCGGTAAACAGTACCGAGTCCAAGAAGGTGCCGTGGTGCGTATCGAGAAGCTCGACGCAGACCAAGGCGCCAGTGTCGAATTCAATCAGGTCCTTTTGGTGGGCGCCGGCTCCTCTGTGACCATTGGCGCGCCCTACGTCGGCCAGGCCAAGGTGGTCGGGACCGTCGAGAGCCACGGCAAGGGCGACAAGGTTCGCATCGTCAAATTTCGCCGACGCAAGCACTACAAGCGTGAGAAGACGCATCGGCAACCGTATACCGATGTGAAGATCACGCAGATCGTTGCTTAAGGTTCGCAGGAGATACTGAGATGGCACACAAAAAGGCGGGCGGCAGCACGCGCAACGGCCGCGATTCGCACTCGAAGCGATTGGGCGTCAAGAAGTTCGGCGGTGAAGATGTGCTCGCGGGGAATATCCTGATTCGCCAGCGCGGCACCGTGTATCGCCCCGGCGTCAACGTCGGCATCGGGACCGACCACACCCTGTTCGCAACCGCCCACGGGGTGGTTGAGTTTCGCGTCAAGGGCGCGAAGAAGCATACCTACGTCAACGTAATTTCCAAATAGACAAGCGATGCGAGCGCTCACGCTCGCCGCCGCTTAAAGCGAAGGGGGACAGGCGACACCTGGCCCCCTTTTTAATTTACGGGTCTCGCCTCCAATGAAATTCATCGATGAAGCCAGACTGAAAGTGCAGGGGGGTAACGGCGGTCGAGGCTGCGTGAGTTTCCGGCGCGAAAAGTTCGTGCCCTTCGGCGGGCCGGATGGAGGCGATGGGGGGCTCGGCGGGAGCGTTTACTTGAAGGCGGTCGAGGGCATGAACACGCTGGCGGATTATCGGATCTCACGCACCTATAAAGGCCAGAACGGAGAGGGCGGCAGCGGCAACGATTGCACCGGGCACGGCGGCGATGATGTCTATGTGCCGGTGCCCGCGGGCACGGTGGTTTCCGACCTGGATACGGGCGAACAATTGGGCGATTTGACCGCGGAAGGCCAGGTTTTGCTGGTCGCCAAGGGTGGCAAGGGCGGCTGGGGCAACACGCGCTTCAAATCGAGCACCAATCGGACCCCGCGCA
Source organism: uncultured Gammaproteobacteria bacterium (assembly GCA_963813755.1). Lineage (GTDB taxonomy): Bacteria > Pseudomonadota > Gammaproteobacteria > Steroidobacterales > Steroidobacteraceae > Bog-1198. The sequence continues at coordinate 27,455 of CAWEZY010000013.1, forward strand.
AGGCCGGTCTCGGGCTGCCGGGGGAGAAGCGCGAACTTGCGCTCGAATTGAAACTGATCGCGGACGTGGGGCTGCTCGGTCTACCCAATGCCGGCAAGTCCACCCTGATCCGTGCCGTATCGGCCGCGCGGCCCAAAGTGGCCGACTATCCGTTCACCACCCTGCATCCGAATCTAGGCGTTGTGACCGCAGGTCCCGGCCGCAGCTTCGTCATGGCCGATATTCCCGGTCTGATCGAGGGCGCCGCCGAGGGCGCGGGCCTCGGCATCCGGTTTCTGAAGCACTTGCAGCGCACTCGGGTGCTGATGCATCTCATCGACATCGCTCCGCCGGACCCGCAAGCCGAGCCGGTGAGGGACGCGCGCACCATCGTTGCGGAATTAAAGAAATTCGCGGCGGATCTTGCCGCCAAGGAGCGTTGGCTGCTCATCAATAAAATCGATCTGCTGGAACCGAAGGAAGCCGAGCGGCGAACCAAGGACATCGTGCGGCGATTGCGATGGAAGGGGCCGGTCTTCATGATTTCCGGCGCCACCGGCGCGGGCACCAACGAACTCAAGCAAGCCGTGATGAATTACCTGGAAGGGCATCCGCGGCGCGCCTCCGAAGGCGCCGGCGCCGGCAGCGCATGAATTACCTCGCGAGCGTTCGCACCTGTTTGGCCAGGCGGCTCTTGTGCCGCGCGGCCTTGTTGCGATGAATGATGCCCTTGTTGACCATGCTGTCGATGATTGGTGTCGCGGCGGCGAGCGCGGCCGCGGCGGCGTCCTGCTTGCCCGCTTTGAGCGCCAAGGTGGCCTTGCGGATCGCGCTGCGCAGGTGCGAGGTCAGGGCATCGTTACGGGCGCGATGCGCGCTCGACTGTCGGGCAGCTTTTTCAGCAGATTTCGTATTCGCCAAGCGAGGACTCCTAAAAAGAACCGCATAGTGTGGGGATTGGGTGCGTCCTTGTCAATGCGTCAGCCGGGACCGGCGAGTTGAGTATAATTTAAAACTTTCGCCATGGAATTAGTGCGAGGTCTGCAAAATATATCGAAAGCTGCCCGCGGCTGCGTACTGACCGTGGGCAATTACGATGGCGTGCACTTGGGCCACCAACAAATAATCGGTGCGCTGAAGCGTCGCGCACTCCAGTTGAACGCACCTGCAACGGTGCTGGTATTCGAACCGAGTTCCAAGGAATTCATTGATCCCGACTCCGCGCCGCCGCGACTTACAAGGTGGCGCGAGAAATTCAATGTCCTCGCGACGCTCGGGGTTGACCGCCTGGTGACCCTGCGATTCGATGAGCAGATGCGTGCAATGACCCCGGAATCCTTCGTCGATGAGCTCATCGTCGGCGGCTTGGGGGCCCGGCACGTGGTGGTGGGGCATGATTTTCGCTACGGCAGCAATGCCGGCGGTACGATCGAGACTCTGCGCGCGGCGGGGCGAGCGCGTGGTTTCGGCGTGGAAGAGATTGCACCGTTCGAAATCAAGGGCGTTCGGGTGAGCAGCACCGCGGTGCGCGAGCGCTTGGAGCGCGCGGATTACTTCGGCGCCGCACGCCTTCTAGGGCGCCGCTATCGAATGACCGGCCGTGTCGCCCAGGGCACGCGGCTGGGGCGAACCTTGGGGTTCCCCACTGCGAATTTGCGGCTCATGCGCCGCAAGTCCCCGATGTGGGGAGTGCTGGCGGTGCGAGTGCACGGCATCGGCTCCGAGCCGCTAGGCGGCGTCGCTAGTCTGGGCACGCGGCCGACGGTGCATGGCGTTGAGCCGCTGCTCGAGGTGCATGTGTTCGATTTTTCCGGCGATCTGTATGGACGCCTGATCGAGGTTGAGTTCATCGCCAAGTTGCGCGATGAGGTCAAGTTCGATTCCGTGGATGCGATGGTCGTGCAAATGAGGATCGACGCCGAAGTGGCGCGCGAGCTGTTGTCGAAGGTGGATAGTGGCTGATTACAAAAACACGATCAATTTGCCGAACACCGGTTTTCCAATGAAGGCGGATCTGGCGAACCGTGAGCCGAAGATGCTGGCGCAGTGGGAGGAGATCGGCGTCTATGAAAAGATTCGCGCGGCCTCCAAAGGCCGGCCGCCGTTCATACTGACCGACGGACCTCCGTACGCGAACGGCGCGATCCACTTGGGCCACGCGGTCAACAAGGTTCTCAAGGACATCATCGTCAAGTCGCGCACGCTCGACGGCTACGATGCGCCCTATGTGCCCGGGTGGGATTGCCACGGACTGCCCATCGAGATGCAGGTGGAGAAAACCCACGGCCGGGTGGGGCAGAAGATCCAGCCCAAGGCGTTTCGCGCCGCATGCCGTGATTACGCCCACAAGCAGGTGGATGGGCAGCGCACCGATTTCAAGCGGCTGGGGGTCCTCGGCGACTGGGATCATCCGTACCTCACGATGATGCCGCGCTACGAAGCCGAACAGCTGCGCGCCTTCGCCGTCATCATCAAGAACGGGCACGTGTACAAGGGCTACAAGCCGGTGCATTGGTGCTTGAATTGCCGCTCGGCGCTCGCCGAGGCGGAGGTCGAGTATGAGGACAAGACCTCGCCGAGCGTCTACGTGCGCTTCGAGGTGATCGACCGCGCCGATCTGGCGCTGCGCTTCGCTGATGCGCTCACGGACCAAAACGATCTGTTGGCAGATGTCCCGACCTCGGTCGCCATCTGGACCACGACCCCCTGGACGCTGCCGGCGAACCGTGCGGTCGCGGTACATCCGCAATTCGACTACGCGCTGGTGGAGTTCGAATTGGACCACGTGCGCGAACGGCTGCTGGTGGCGAACGAACTCGTTAAATCCATCATGCACACGCTCGGTATCGCCGATTGGAGCCTGCTCGCCGAGATCAAGGGTGCGGCTCTCGAGCATCTGCGCCTCAAGCACCCACTTTACGATCGCGAGGTGCCGGTAATTTTGGGCGATCACGTCACGCTCGATGCCGGCACGGGCGCCGTGCACACCGCGCCGGGGCATGGGCTCGACGACTACAACGTGGGCCGCCGCTACAATCTGGAAATCGATAATCCGGTGGGCGGCGACGGCTGCTTTCTACCGGGGACGCCGCTGTTTGCCGGCGAGCAGGTGTTCGATGCGAATGCCCACGTGATCGAAGTCCTGGGCGAGCACGGCCGGCTTTTGAAGGGCGAGCCGTATCATCATTCCTATCCGCATTGCTGGCGCCACAAGACCCCGTTGATATTTCGCGCCACGCCGCAGTGGTTCATCAGCATGGATCAGGCGGGTTTGCGCAAGGGCGCGCTCGAGGCGATTTCACACGTCGACTGGATGCCCGCCTGGGGCGAGCAGCGCATCGCCGGCATGATCGCGGGCCGCCCGGATTGGTGCGTCTCGCGCCAGCGCACCTGGGGCGTGCCGATCCCGCTGTTCGTCGACAAGGTGTCGGGCGAGTTGCATCCAAGAACCGCCGAGTTGATCGAGGAAGTTGCCAAGCGGGTCGAACGCAAGGGGATAGACGCCTGGTTCGACCTCGATGCAGAAAGCCTGTTGGGCGCCGAGGCCGCGCAATACGAGAAGTCGAGCGACGTCATGGATGTCTGGTTCGATTCCGGGGTGGCGCATCATTGTGTCGCGCAGTTGCGCCCCGAGATCGCGGCGCCGGCGGATCTGTATCTGGAAGGATCCGATCAACACCGCGGCTGGTTCCACAGCTCGCTCTTGACCTCGGTGGCGATGCACGGTCGTGCGCCGTATCGCGCGGTGCTCACGCACGGGTTCACGGTGGACGAGAAGGGCCGCAAGATGTCCAAGTCCCTCGGCAACATCCTGGTGCCGCAGAAATTGACGAGTACCTTGGGCGCGGATGTGCTGCGCCTGTGGATCGCCGCAACCGACTACGCCAACGAGATCAGCGTGTCGGCTGAAATCTTGAAGCGCATGGCGGATTCGTACCGGCGCATGCGCAACACGCTCAGGTTCCTTCTCGGGAACCTCCATGGTTTCGATCCGGAGCGGCGTGCGGTTGCCTGGCACTCGCTGGTGGCGATCGACCAATGGGCGATCGGCAAGTCGTTTGCGCTGCAAAACGACGTGGTGACGGCGTTTCGAAATTACGAGTTCCACGACATCTACCAGAAGGTGCACAATTTTTGCGTGGTCGAACTCGGCGGCTTTTATCTCGACATCATAAAGGACCGACTTTACACCACCGGCGCCGAAAGCCTGCCGCGGCGCTCCGCGCAAACCGCCATGTACCACGTGGCCGAAGCCATGGTGCGCTGGCTTGCGCCGATTTTGAGTTTCACCGCCGAGGAGGTCTGGAGCTTCATCCCCGGCGCCCGCAACGAATCGGTGTTCTTGAACGATTGGCACCGCTTTCCGGCCGGAGCGGAGCGCACCGCCGATATCGACTGGCCGGCGCTCATCGCATTGAAGGCGGATGTGGCGCGCGAACTGGAGCGGTTGCGATCGGCGGGGCAGATCGGCGCGCCGCTCGAGGCTGAGGTGGCGGTTTTCGCGCCGCCCGGGCAGGCAGAGCGCTATGCGGCATTGCACGACGAACTGCGGTTCCTGCTGATCACCAGCCAAGCCCGTGTTGTTGAAACGGATGCGCCGCCCGCGGATGCGGTGCAAACTCAGGCTGAAGGCGTGTGGATCGAAGTCAAACCGACCGCGCAGCCGAAGTGCGTGCGCTGCTGGCACTTGCGCAGCGACGTCGGGGCCGATCCGCGCCATCCGGAACTTTGCGCCCGTTGTATCATCAACGTCGAGGGACCCGGTGAGGAGCGAAGATTCGCATGACAGCGAGCGACAATCGCGGCCGCGGCGCCCGCTGGCTGCTGCTGTCCGCCTTCATCGTCATCGTGGATCAGCTCAGCAAGAGCTACATATCGGCGCATTTCGGCGAATTCGAGTTCATCAGCATATTGCCGGTTCTGGACATCACCCGCATGCACAATGTCGGCGCGGCCTTCAGCTTTCTCGCCAACGCCTCGGGATGGCAGCGCTGGCTGTTCATCGGGCTTGCCGTGAGTGTGAGCATCGGGATCACGGCGTGGTTGTGCCTCATGCCCCGCAAGGGACACGGCCTGCTTGCGGGCGGGCTTGCCCTGGTGCTCGGCGGCGCCATCGGCAACGTCATCGACCGCATCCGGCTAGGGGCCGTGGTCGATTTCATCCACTTTCACTGGGATCGCGCCTATTTTCCCGCCTTCAACGTGGCGGATTCGGCGATCACGGTCGGGGCGGCGTGCCTATTATTAGACGCGCTGCTCGAATCGAAACGCACTAAGGCGAAGGCATAGAACCGATGCACATCCTGTTAGCCAACCCCCGCGGATTTTGCGCCGGCGTCGATCGCGCCATCGACATCGTCGAGCGCGCCGTCGATCTGCTCGGCGCGCCGATCTACGTGCGCCATGAAGTGGTGCACAACAAATACGTGGTGGACCGGCTGCGCACCATCGGCGCCGTGTTCGTCGAGGAGCTGCGCGAAGTGCCCGACGGGGCCACGGTGATTTTCAGCGCCCACGGGGTTTCGCGCGCGATTCAGAAGGAAGCCGCGCAGCGTGCACTCAAGGTGTTTGATGCGACCTGTCCCTTGGTGACGAAGGTGCACATGGAGGTCACACGATTCGCTCGCGAGGCGCGCGAGGTGTTTCTGATCGGCCACGCCGGGCATCCGGAAGTCGAGGGCACGATCGGTCAGTTCGACACCTCGTTCGGAGGCAGCATTTACCTGGTCGAGACACCCGAGGACGTGGCGAACGCCACGGTGCGCGATCCCGGGCACCTGGCGTTCGTGACGCAAACGACCCTGTCGGTGGATGACACCGCATCGATCGTGTCGGCGCTGCGCGGCCGGTTTCCGCTCCTCAAGGCACCGGTGAAGGAGGATATCTGCTATGCCACCCAGAATCGCCAGGACGCGGTCAAAGACCTGATCGGGCGTTGCGACCGGTTGGTGGTGGTCGGATCAAAGTCGAGTTCGAATTCGAATCGCTTACGGGAGATGGCGGACAAAGCCGGCATACCGGGGTATTTGGTCGATGGGCCGGAGCAACTGCATCGCGAGTGGTTCGACGGGGTAAAGACCGTCGGGGTGACGGCCGGCGCCTCCGCTCCCGAGATTTTGGTCAAGGGCGTGGTCGCCCAGCTGCGCCAATGGGGCGGCGAGGTGGTCGAGGAGCTCAAGGGGCGTGAAGAACACGTCATATTCGCGGTGCCGAGGACGCTGCGCGATGTCACGAAGCGGGTCGGCAGCCTTTCGTCGGATAGCCACACGGGTTAGAATGCCGGCCCTTTTGGCTTGCATGCCGCAATAGCTCAGTTGGTAGAGCAACGCATTCGTAATGCGTGGGTCAGGGGTTCGAATCCTCTTTGCGGCACCAGTTGTAAACAGGCATGCAGATTTGACCAGAAGTTCTGCCTGCAGGCCCATTCCGTTCAATGCATTGCGACGCCGGCCGGCGTCCAATCGTCGCGCCTGTTTACAGTGGCGGACAGAGCCAGGGATGACCCCAAGGAAACCATTCCCCGCTTACCACCGAATCGAGTGATGTGGATGCGGCGGTGGTCGCCTCTGGGTACGATGGCCACTGATTGTCGAGCTTCGAATCAGGAGGTCAGGACTTCTTCAATGTATTGACAATGTCTATACACGGGTGTAGCTTCCGTTATGAGGGATATCTATGGCGCGACCGGTACGAAAAGACGATGTCATCCAGATTCGGGCGTCCGCTGAGACAAAGGCGGTTTTAAACCGGGCGGCAGCGCTGCGTGGCCAGAAGCTTTCGGAATTCATGCTAGACAGTGCCCGGCGTCAGGCGGAAGAGGCAATCCTGGATCAGCGAATTTTCTTTCTGGATGTTAAAGCGCACGAGAAATTTCTAGCGTTGCTCGACGCACCGACCAAGCCGAGTAAGCATCTCAAGGCATTAATGGCCCGCCAGCCAGTTTGGGAAAAGTGAATGCGACGCGGCCGCATTTTTCGCTGAGCGCCCCGTATGGGTCAGAATCTCATCCTGGCGCCTGAGCGGCTGCACGCGCAACACGATGTCTCGCACTTCGACAATGGAAAGCATCCTTCGCTGGACGCATGGCTTAAGAATCGGGCGCTTGCGAGCGAAGGAATGTCTGCCCGGACCTATGTTGTTTGTGCGCGCGATGCGCCGCAGCGCGTCGTGGGCTACTACGCGATATCGACGGCCATGGAACAGCGTATTTCCTTGCCGAATGCCAAACTGCGGCGGGCTATGCCCGATCAGGTGCCTCTCTTGTTGATCGGTCGGTTTGCCATCGATCGACACTACCAAGGCAAAGGCCTGGGAGCGGATCTCTTGTCCGACAGCATAAGACGGTGCCTTGAGGTGTCAGAGATTGCTGGGGTGCGAGCTATCATTACTCACGCCATTGATGATGATGCGGTTCGCTTTTACCAGCATCATGGATTTCTTCATTGCCCCCTCGGCGATCGAGTCATGCTCCTGCCGATCGAGGCTGTGGCGCCGATGGCGTGAGTTCGTGCAACTGACATCCCACGTTCGCGGGGGTAAGTTTCGGGGTACATGGAATTTATGTATTTCAAAAGAGGCGCCAGAAACAATGGCTTACGCCGCTTGTTCGAATCCTCTTTGCGGCGCCATTTGAATATAAAACCGCGTACCAACCCAGGCGCCATCTGGTGCCCCGCAGTCACATGGCCGACGGCTACTGATCGGCGTTATCGATATCCACGATCGCCTTCCACTTTCCGTCGCTCTGTTTCTTCCAAATGACCACGAACTTGCCGGTCGATTTGGTCGGCTTTCCTTGGCCGTCCTCGGCGCCGAGCACATATGTGCCGCGCTGGTATGCCAAGTCGCCGGAACCGGCCACTTCGATCTTGGTCGTCGACTCGTCGGAGGAAAAACCGAGGGTAGCGAAATCCTCCACCCAAAGCCTGCGTCGCTCATTCGCCGTGGAGGCTGCGGGGCGCCCCGCGGACAGGTACTGGGCATCCGCCGCATAAAAGGACAAAGTCTTCTCGAGGTCTTTTTTGGCAATGGCCTCGAACCAAGCATTCGCCTCCGATTGAATTGATCGCGATTCGGCCTCGATGTTCGCCGTGCCGGGGCCGGGGTTCGGATGGCACGCAGCCAGTCCAGCCACGAGCAAAGGCGCCATGCACGACCAGCGGAGAACTTTGGTTTTCATGATCGTTTTGGATCCGGCTGTTGTTGAGTAATGCAGTGAATCCCACCGCCGCCGCTGGCCAGCTTGGTGATATCGATTTGGACCACCTCGCGGTCCGGAAAAGCGGCCTGGACCACGGCGCGGGCCCGGACGTCGCCGGCAACGCCGAAGCTCGGCATGACGATACCGCCATTGGCGATATAGAAATTCACGTAGGATCGGCTGAACATGCGGTGAGGCGTCTCGACCTCGTAAGCGTCATCCATCGATATGATCTGCAGCCGGCGCCCTGACGCATCGATGGCGGTCTCCAGGGCGCGCCGGTTGTCCGCCGCAAGCCGCAGCGCCGATCCCGTTGCGCTCGGATCGCTTTCGTAAATGACCACCCCGGGCTTGACGAATGACAATAAGCCGTCCACATGTCCGTCGGTGATGTCGACGTAGATCGACTCCGGATCGCCCGGCAGCCAGATCACCTTGGTGGCCCCCAGAGCATCGCATAGTTCACGTTCAGCCGCGCCCTTGCTGATTCCCGGATTCCGATTGGCGTTCAGAACGACGGATTCCGTCGTGATCACGGTACCTTGACCGTCGGTGTGTATGCCTCCTCCTTCCAGGCACAGACTGGATTGATACACCGGAGCTGCTGCTGAGCTCAACACGCGTCTCGCCAGGCGTGCGTTGTCGCCGTAGTCGGGAGACTTGCCGCCCCAGGCGTTGAAGCGCCAGGCGGTTCCGGCCCGCGCGCCGTCGCCACGAGTCAGGAAAGTGGGTCCGCTATCGCGCATCCAGGGATCGTCGATCGGGAAGGGAATGAGTTCGATTGTTGGGCCGCAGTATGCGCGGGCTTCGTCGATGCAGTCCGGCTCAACGACCATGCGCAGGGGTTCGAAGCGTCGTATCGTCTGTGCAATGGCGGCATAAGTTTCTTGAGCCCCGGCAAGCCCGTCGGGCCATTGATCGGCCCGGCTCGGCCACGCCATCCAGCAGCATTCATGCGGCACCCACTCGGCCGGCATGCGATAGCCCGACTCGGCCGGCGTCTTCAGCATGAGCGCACCGCAGTCCGGCGCCTTGAGTTCGGATGTTTTTGGGAAATCATTCATGGATCAATCCCTTCGCCACTCGCCCGATTAAATCGACCGGCTTAGGATATTTTGTCCTTGGTTGGAGAACAAAGGACATAAATTCACCGAATCGATGAATGATTCTAGCCAGCGGCTTTTGCGGCCGGCGGCGCGACGGCGATGGTTTCGTGAATGAACCAGTCGTAGACCCGGCGTACCTGCTCATCGTCGTAGCTTCGCAGATCGCAATAGATGCGATAGGCGGCCTGAGGGAACGACGGCCCTTCCAGGACCTTAAGCGCACCGGTGCGCAGATACGGATCGGCACAGATCAAGCTGCCAAGTGCGACGCCATGGCCCGCGGCAGCCGCTTCGATCATCAGGGCGTGGTCGGAAAAATTAGCGCCGCTGATCGTGTCCACATCCGGCCGACCAACGCGCGCGAACCACTCGCGCCAGGTAACCTGACCCTCGTCATGCAGCAAGGGCCAGCCGGCGATCGCGGAACACTCTGGCGGTAACCCGCCCATCCGCTCGATCAATCCGGGCGATGCCAGAGGGACTCGCTGGTCCTCGATCAAGTGTGCGTCGATGGCGCCATGCGCGGCAACGCCCTCGGCCTGCGTAATCAGAATATCGACTTCATCGTTCTTGAAGTCGACTTTGCGTTCGCTGGTGTCCAGCCAAAGATCGACGTCCGGCAGCTCTGCGCTCAGCTGCGCCATCCTCTGAAGGATGAAGCCTCGCGCGAACGCCATGGTCGTGTAGAGAATGACCCCACCCGGTTTCTGGTAGGGAGCAAGCCGCGCGACCCCATCCTCCAGCCGCCGCAGAATATCCCGGACACTGCGCGCAAAGTCGTTGCCGGCATCGGTGAGCACGACGGATCTGCCGACTCGGCGGAAGAGCGGCTGACCAAGCTCCTCTTCGAGCAGTTTGATCTGATGACTCACCGCGGAATGGGAAAGATGCAGCTCATTGGCCGCTAACGCAAAGCTGGCAAGCCGCGCCGCAGCCTCGAACCCGCGCAGCGTGCTCAAGGTTACAGAAGGTCTTGCCATGCCTCATTGATGAATTAATTTAGCCGAATTGTCAAGAATTCGTCGTTTGTGTCCTGGATCGTCCAGTGTTTTGCTTAAGAGAGAGACCGCTCTGGGCTCTGGTGCAGGAACGGGAGGTGCTTCATGCCATCGAATCGTTGTGGATGTGGATGGTCGTTGCGGATATCCGCCATGGCGCTTGGCTTTGGGATCGTGGGGCAGGTAGTGCTTCTCGATGCCGCCTTGGGAGCCGACAGCGATGCGGCGCCCGGCGCCACCGCCCTCGAGGAGATCGTCGTCACCGCGACGCGACGCGCGGAACGGCTGCAGGACATCGCAGTCAGTGCGACGGCGTTTACTCAAGAGAAACTCGACGTTCAGGGTCTGCGCAGCATCGACGATTTAACCCGTCTTACTCCCGGCGTCACCTTTCAGCGCGATGCCACCACGTCTGCCGGCAACTTCAACGACGAAGATTCGGACATCAACATTCGTGGCATCGATTCCACAGCCGGCACATCCACCGTCGGAATCTACATCGACGATACGCCGATTCAGGGGCGGCACATCTCCTTCACGTCCTTCAATGCCTTTCCGGCCTTGTTCGATCTCGAACGCGTCGAGGTGCTGCGCGGGCCGCAGGGCACGCTGTTCGGTGCGGGATCGGAGGGCGGAACGGTGCGCTTCATCCAGCCGTCGCCCGATCTGCAGGCGGACTCGATGTATGTGCGATCGGAAGTCGCGACAACCCACAGCGGCGGAACGACGTACGAACTTGGCGCCGCGGTCGGTGGCCCGATCATCGATGACAAGCTCGGTTTTCGTTTCAGCGCTTCCTTCCGCGAAGACGGCGGCTGGGTCAATCATGTCAATTACTGGCAATCAGGCGGTAACCTATCGCGAATTCCAACTACCAGGATACCGTCGTCGTACGCGGCGCATTGAAGTGGGCGATCACCGATTCGTTGTCGATAACCCCGTCCGCCTATTATCAAGAACTGAGGCTGGGCGACACGTCGGCCTATTGGCCGTCGCTGTCCAATCCGAGCGCGTCGAACTTCGAGAACGGCAACGCCCAGCGAAATACCAGCACTGATCCGTTTTACCTGATTGCGGTCAAGGTCGACTGGGATGCCGGGTTCGCGCAACATGACATCGAACACGTCATTTTATTCGCGCAACCAGCATTCGATTTCGGACTACACTCAGTTCGATCGAGCGCTGTTCGCACTGACGCTGCCGCCGCCGCCGGGCGACGTCGGCACCTCGCATGATGCGGACACCCAGAACAATTTCTATCAGGAGTTCAGGCTGCAGTCGATCGATCCCGCGGCGACCGCTCGTGTGGACCACGGGCCTTTTCTACTCGCATCTGAATGAAAACACGACCGAGACCGTCTTCGATCCGACTCTCGACGGCGAATACAATGCCGCGTACGGTGTCCCGCTGTGCACGCCTCAAGCGCCGTGCCCGAACGGCGAGATTCTGACACAGCCCGTCTCCAAGATCATCGACACGCAGTACGCGCTGTTCGGTGATGCACGTTCAAGAATCGTCGAGCGCCTGGAAATTGACCGCAGGCGTTCGCGCCTCCCACATCAGCTACAGCGGGGACCTGGTGTACTACGGCCCCTTCCTGTCGCCGACCACAGGGCCGCTGACGCCACTCGTTGACACCGGTTCGAACAGTGAAAACCCGATCACGCCGAAAGCGGTGCTCGCCTATCAGCCGGATCCCGGACAATCTCTTTTACGCGAGCGCCGCCAAGGGCTACCGGCCCGGCGGAATCAACGGCGAATTGTCCTCCCTGTGCGGACCAAATCTCGCCTCCATCGGTCTGTCCGCCGGACCCGGGATCTACGCGTCCGACTCGCTGTGGAGCTACGAGTTGGGCGCGAAGAATTCGTTCTTGGATGGGCGCATGCAGGTCAATGCCAGCGCATTCGTCATCGATTGGAACAATATCCAGCAAGCGGTCTATCTCCCGGGCTGCGGTCAGAATTTCGTCGAGAATCTCGGCAAGGTGCGCAGCGTCGGCGGCGAACTCGAGGTGCAGATGCGCCCTGTCGCAGGCTCTCCTGTTGGACCTTTCCGTCGCCCACGTCGATGCGAAATATACGCACACGGTGTGCGCAGGTCCGACCGCGTGCACCGGAGCCAATCCGCCGGCGCAGCCGGTCGTGACGGAGGGCGATCGACTGCCGGGCTGCGCCATGGACATTTCTCGCCTCGGCGGAGTACGGTTTTCCGGCCATCGCGAACCGACAAGCCGTACCTGCGGATCGACTATCAATACACAACGGCCCAAACGGCGCTGCAGCCCATCCAGGATCCGAATAACGGGGTTTCCGATACCACCTATACCGGGCTGCCGGTAACCAGGAATTTGTCGCTTCGAGCCGGCCTGCGCTGGGCGGGCATCGATCTGTCGCTGTTCGCGCAGAATCTGACGGATTCACATCCCGTGCTCTCGCATACGCGAAGACACGAACGGCTCGGGGTTGTTCTTCGATCATACGGTCCGGCCCCGCACCATCGGGATCACGGCGACCTATCGCCGCTGACCGATCTGCCGGATGAAAGTCGGGCGTGACAATGCGGCCCAGATTGGGGACCTACAACGGGCATCGTGAGTGCTCCGGAGACGACCATGCGAAAGTCAATACCAGAAGCCCAGCAGCTCAGTCGCCGATACCTTGATCTGATCGGGGGGCAGCAGATGTCCCTCGGCGAGAAGCAGGCGTTCATCGCCGAGACGGTCGAGGCATACGAGAAGCGCGTCAACCGTGGCTTCATCTCCTATCGAAAGTCCGTCACCGAAGCCGGTCAGTTTGCAGCGCTTGAATGGTCCGGTCATGGCTCCTTGCTGCAGGATCTGCTCGGCCGCGAGTACATCGACTGCCTCGGGGGCTACGGGATCTTCAGCGCAGGCATCAATCATCCGCGCATCGTGAAAGCTGTCCAGGACCAGATGGGGCGCATGGCGCTCAACAGTCAGGAGCTCCTCGAGCCGTGGCGAGCGGGACTCGCGCGCCTGCTCGCGGCGGTGACACCGGGAGAGTTGGGGTGCTGTTTTTTCATCAACAACGGCACCGATGCCATCGAAGGGGCGATCAAGCTGGCGCGTCTTTATACCAAGCGCAATACGTTTCTCTCGACGCTCGGCGGGTTTCACGGCAAGTCGATGGGATCGCTGTCGCTGATGGGGAAGGCGTCATTTCGGGAGCCTTTCATCGGCGGGTTGCAGGATGTGCGCTTTGCGCCCTATGGCGATGCGGTTGCATTGGAGCATGAATTGGCGAAGGCCGAGGCGGTGGGCACGCCGATCGCCGCCTTCGTGGTCGAACCGGTGCAGGGGGAGGCGGGCGCCGTGGTGCCTCCGGAGGATTACCTGCCGCGGGCCCGCGAGCTGTGCACCCGGTACGGGGCGCTGCTGATCGCCGATGAGATTCAGACCGGCATGGGACGGACCGGAAAGCTGTGGGGGGTCGACCACTGGAACGTGGTGCCGGACATCATGTGCCTGGGTAAATCCGTCGGCGGCGGAGTCATGCCGCTATCGGTGTTCATTTCGACTCCGCAGATTTGGGAAGTACTCGTGCCGAACCCGATCATCCACTCGACCACCTTCGGCGGAAACCCGATTGCCTGTGCCGCGGGAATCGCGGCCATCGACGTCACGCTCGATGAGGACCTGCCCGGTCAAGCCGCGGCCAAGGGAGAGCTGTTGCTGCGCGAACTCGGCGCCCTGCAAAGGAAATATCCGAGCGTTCTGCGCGGCGTGCGCGGCAAGGGGTTGCTCATTGGACTAGAGTTCCCATCGGACGCGGTCGGCTACCAGTGTGCCGGCGCGCTGTTCCGGCGCGGGGTCCTGGTCGCGGGGACGTATTCCAAAGCGCGAACCATTCGGATCGAGCCGCCCTTGGGGATCCCGATGGAGCTGCTGCGCGAACTGCTCAATCGACTGGAGGATTCTCTTCAAGAGATTGCGCCACGATGCAGAACCCAGTCCGTCGCGCACAACGCGGTCGCGGAAGTCTGAGCACGATGAATCGTATGCCCGTAAACCGAACAGGAGTTGAAATGAGGCCAGCAGATCTTGGATATACGATGCCCGCCGAGTGGTCCCGGCACGCGGGCTGCTGGGTGGCGTGGCCGCAGCGGGCCGAACTCTGGGGCGAGCACCTCGATGCGGCGCGCGAGGACTACGTACGCGTTGCCGAGGCCATTGCGCGGTTTGAGCCCGTGACGATGATTGCGAATCCGGACCAGGTGGCCGAGGCGCGCAGGCGGTGTGCTCCCTCGATCAAAGTCGTGCCGATGCCGATCGACGACTCATGGCTGCGCGACGCCGCCCCGACCTTCATCGTTGATCCGGCCGGCAAGCGCGCAGCCGCTGCGTTTACATTTAACGCCTGGGGCGCCAAGTACCATCCCTACGACAAGGATGCGGCCCTGGGCGAGCGCATCGGCGCGCTTGCGGCGCTTCCGGTCTATCGATCCGATCTCGTCGTCGAGGGCGGCGGGTTTCTGTCGGACGGCGAAGGAACCTTGATCACCGCCGAAACCTGCGTGCTGAACCCCAACCGCAATCCCGGCTGGAGCAAAGCGCGAGCCGAGGCCGAGCTTCGCGCTATGCTTGGCGTGCAGAAAGTCATCTGGCTTCCCGGCGACGTCATGGACACCGAGACGGACGGGCATGTCGACGGCTATGTGGCGTATGTCAAGCCTGCCACCGTGCTGCTCGAAGTGGTCGCCGATCCGGCGGACCCGAGGTATCCGATCATGGCGGAGAATCGGAAGGTTCTGGAGACGGAAACGGACGCGCGGGGCCGCCGCTTCGAGCTGCTGCCGATTGCCGAGGCGCCGCGATCGGCCGTGCCGGCCGGGGAGGAAGGCTACTGCCGCTCCTACGTCAACTTCTACATCGCCAACGGCGGCCTCATTGCTCCGGCCTACGGGATTGCCGAAGACGCGTTGGTGCTCGACACGCTGCGCCATGCATATCCGGATCGAGCGGTTGTGCCGGTCGCACTCCGGAATCTGTTTCGCGGCGGCGGCGGCATTCACTGCATCACGCAGCAGGAGCCTGGCGCACGGACCGGGGTCTGATCAAGTACCAAGGGAGAATCTCCGATGCGCACTGTGTCACTTGCTGCACTTCAGTTCAGCTGTAGCTGGACTCGGGACGACAATATCGCGAAAGCCGATCGGCTAATTCGACAAGCCGCCCGGCAGGGAGCGCAGGTCGTGCTGCTGCCGGAGTTGTTCGAGACGCCTTATTTTTGCGCCGTGCAGAACAGCGATTACTACGATCTGGCCCATCCATTGAGTGGCCACCCCACCGTGGAGCATTTTCGCCGCCTTGCGGCGGACCTCGGCACGGTCATCGCCGTCTCCGTCTATGAGCGCGCGGGCATGGCCTTGTTCAATTCAGCCGTGGTGATCGATGCGGACGGCAAGGTGGTCGGCCATTACCGCAAGAGCCACATCCCGCAAGCGCCTGGGTATGAGGAAAAGTACTACTTCTCGCCGGGCGACACCGGCTTCAAACCCTTTGTAACGGCTTACGGCAAGCTGGGCCTGGCCATCTGCTGGGATCAGTGGTTCCCCGAAGCCGCGCGAGCGCTGGTGCTGCAGGGTGCAGAGTTCCTGATGTACCCGACGGCGATCGGCACGGAACCGAATGACTCGAGCCTCGATTCCATGGAGCATTGGCGGATCGTCATGCGCGGACATGCCGGCGCCAATATGGTGCCGGTGGTCGCCGCCAACCGTATCGGCCTGGAAACGACCGAGGGCGTGTCCATGACATTCTACGGCTCCTCATTCATCGCCGATCACCTCGGGGCGCTCGCGGTCGCGGCGGATCGCACTTCCGAACAGGTGCTGGTGCAGGTCTTCGATCTCGAGCGCTGCGGTGCTTATCGGCAGAGTTGGGGCTGCTTCCGAGATCGGCGGCCTGATCTATACGGCGCACTGTTCTCCCTGGACGGCGATAGCCGACCGGCGGAGACCCGACGATGACCATCTCCTTCTATCGCAAGTATCTGAATACCATCGCCGTGCTCGTCATGGGTCTCGCATCGTCGGTACAGGCAGATCAGAGCCGTCAAAACATCCTCAACATTTATGCGTGGGCGGATTACTTTCCGCAATCGGTCCTACAGAAGTTCCAGACTGAAACAGGAATCCATGTCAACTACGCAGTCTTCGATTCGCCCGATGCGGCAGAGACGGCGCTTTCGGTTGGCAGCTCGAACTACGACATCGTTACCATGAACGCAGTGCCCCACTTGGTCCGGGAGATACCGCACGGTTTTTGGAGGAAGCTCGACAAAACGCAGATTCCCAATGCGAGCAATGCGGATCCGCAGATACTGCACCTCATGGAACAGGTGGATCCAGGTAATACCTACGCCGTACCTTGGATGTGGGGGACGACGGGCATTATTTACAATGCCGAAAAAGCCAAGGCATTGGCGGGGGCAAATCCGGCGAACAGCCTCGACATGATCTTCAAAAAGGAGATCGTGGAGAAATTCGCGCGATGCGGAATCAGTATTTTGGATTCATGGCAAGACATTATGCCCATGGTGGCACGCTATCTCGGTCAACCTCAACTCTCGGCCGAGCCGGCGCAACTGGGTGCGGTCGTCAAGAAATTGCAAGAAATCCGTCCGTTTCTGCGGCGAATAGCCACCGCTGGTTACTATGAGCAGCTTGCCGATGGCGAATTGTGTCTTGCAATCGGTTATTCGGGCGATGCCATGATTGCTCGCCGAATGGCGAAAGAGGGGAATACGAAGGTGCAGGTCGATTACGCCTTTCCGGGTGGCGCCGTGCCCCTCTACGTGGATAGTATGGTCATTCCTGCCGACTCGCCGAACTATACCGGAGCGTTGAAATTCATCAATTTTATGATGCGCCCGGAGATCTCCGCGGAAGTCACTCGATTTATCGGCTTTGCATCGGGCAACGGCGCCGCGATCCCCTATCTCGAACCATCGCTGCGCGGCAATGGCATCGTCTACCCGCCCGCGGAGGTTCGTGCGCGCTTTGAAACCGGGCAAGTTTATTCGATGGATGAAATGCGCATCTTTACGCGCGCTTGGCAGCGATTTTCGTCCGGTCAGTGAGGTGAGTTGATGGCGGACGAAAAATGCACCTCATGAATGGGTGATCCAACTTCAGACCGGGAAACACAAGACGCATGCCGCATGTACCGAGTGGGCATCGTGAGTGCAGGACCGGTCCTGTCGTGCCGCGCGCGAGGCGTTTGCTGTAGCCACTTTTGTACCAGCACAGACCGATTCTCCACGCTTTTTGGCGACATCAACGGCGTTCGGGGCTCGCAAGCTATTGATTGATGTGGGTCGTGCCAAAGACCTGCGATTTCGTAATGCGTGGGTCAGGGGTTCGAATCCTCTTTGCGGCACCATCCCATTCCGCCGTAAGTAGGCCTTGGCGAAAGCATCGCGCAGCACGACCTTCGCCTCCGGTTGCCGCGAGTCGTCATTTTCCGCGATCACGAAGCGTGCGAAAGGCGCGACGCAGATCATAGGTGTTTTTGATAGAAATCCTTGAACCGGTCATTGTCGAGGTTGCAGCGGGGAATTCCGTTCGTTGGCGAACATATCGCGTGCCTTTCGCCGATAATGCCGGCCCTTTGAGTATAAACTGTCACATCCGCCGGCGTCTGTGTGCGTCAGAGTTACCGACCGTGCCGCTATTTCGGCGCAGGATGACCCCCTACGCCAAGGAGACTGCGACTCGATGATTGGGCCAAATTGATATCACTCGTCGGTCGCGCCCTCAGACGCCATTCGCCAGCTTCGCCTTGGGACAGCGATGAGCTCCTGCGCGCGGAGCTGTTCAGCATCGAGCGCCTGGAGCAGCACGCAGCAAGTCTCGCCGCCGCGCAACGGGTCACGAAACGCCGTATAGCGCGCCGCACTCTGCGCGCGCGGCTGCGGGACAACGAGGCGGTTTTACTCGCAGCCTATCGGGATATCGCCGCAGCGACGGGCGAAGGCCGCGCAATATCGCCGGCCGCCGAGTGGCTCCTCGACAATTATCACATCGTCGAAGAGCAGATACGGGAAATCCGCGATGATCTCCCCCCGAGCTTCTATCGGCTGCTGCCCAAGTTGGGGGATGGTCCGTTAGACGGATATCCGCGGGTACTCGGCGTGGCCTGGGCATTCGTTGCCCACACCGACAGCCGATTCGATCCTGAAACGCTGCGCTGTTTCGTGCGCGCCTATCAGCGCGTTCAACCACTGACCATCGGCGAGCTTTGGGCGGTCGCGATCACGCTGCGGATCGTGCTGGTGGAGAATCTGCGCCGCGCCGCCGCACGCATCGTGAGCAGTCGTGCCGCGCGCCAGCAAGCTGACGCCCTTGCCGATCGACTGTTGGGTGTCAACGGGCATGCCGCCGAGCCTGACGCGCTGATCGGCCTGGACGGCGATCGCGAATCCTTCTCGCCGGCATTTGCAGTCCAGCTCGTCCAGCGCCTGCGGGATCAGGACCCGAAAGTGACGCCGGCCCTGCACTGGCTCGAGGAACGTTTGGTCGCGCAAGGAACCACCTCGGACGAGGCGGTGCGCGACGAGCATCAGCGTCAGGGCGCCTCGAACGTGACCGTACGGAACATCATCACGAGCATGCGGCTGCTCTCGGATGTCGATTGGCCGGAGTTCTTCGAGAGCGTCAGCTTGGTCGACGACCTGCTGCGCGCCGGCAGCGACTTCGCCGCCATGGATTTTTCCACGCGCGACCTGTACCGGCGGGCCATCGAGCGTTTTGCGCAAGGCTCGAAACTGACTGAACTTGAAATCACGGCCGCTGCACTGGCGGCTGCCAATGCATCTGTCGCAACGGACAACGAGCCCGGCGCTCGCCGCGGCCATGATCCCGGCTATTACCTGATCGCAAACGGCCAGGATACCCTCGAAGCGGCCATCGGTTATCGAAAGCCACTCTTCAGCTGGGCCCGCCGCTGCGGACGGGCGAGCAGAGTTGGTTGCTACGTGGCGGCCATCGTCCTGATAGCGACCGTCGCTTTGTCGCTACCGTTGTTTGTGCTAAAGACGTGGGGTATCTCGGTTGCCTATTTGGCATTGCTCGCTTTTTTTGGGTTCGTTCCTGCGCTCGATGCGGCTATCGCACTGGTGAATCGCGCCGTCATGAGGGGGTTCGGCGCAACGATCCTGCCCGGTCTTGCGCTGCGCGACGGCGTTCCGGCGCATCTGCGAACGATGGTGGTGGTACCCACATTGCTCACCACTGCCGCCGCACTCGAAGAGCAGATCGAGCGCCTCGAGATTCACTATCTGGCCTCGCCGCAAGGCGAGCTGTACTTTGCGTTGCTTTCGGATTGGACGGACGCACTGACCGAAATCGACACCGGAGACGAGGCGCTGCTCGCGATGGCGGGCGAGGCCATTGCGCGACTGAACCGAGTTCACGGCAAGGGCTCGGCAGGCGACCGCTTCCTCCTGTTGCATCGTCGCCGAGTCTGGAGCGAGGTGCAGAGGCGCTGGATGGGATGGGAACGCAAACGCGGGAAGCTGCACGAGTTGAATCGGCTGCTGCGCGGAGCGACCGATACGAATTTCCATGACGTCGATCGGCGGATCCCTGCGGCTCCGGCGGGTGTCCGCTACGTCATTACGCTCGATGCCGACACCAGGCTGCCGCGGGAAACGGCACGCCGCCTGGTCGGCAAGATGGCGCACCCGCTGAACCACCCCCGGTTCGACGCCGAAACCGGGCGCGTGGTCGAGGGATACGCGGTGCTGCAACCGCGGGTCGCGCCCTCCCTGCCCGTCGGTCGCGAAGGCTCGATCTTTCAGCGCGTCTTCTCGAGCGCGAGCGGTATCGATCCGTATGCCGCCGCCGTGTCGGATGTCTACCAGGACCTCTTCGGCGAAGGCTCGTACGCCGGCAAGGGCATCTACGATGTCGATGCCTTCGAAGCCGCGCTGGCCGGTCGTGTAGCCGACGGAACGCTGCTCAGTCATGATCTGTTCGAGGGGATTTTTGCGCGCGCGGGGCTGGTTTCCGATATCGAGGTCGTCGAGGAATTTCCCTCGAGGTACGACGTCGCCGCCGCGCGCCAGCATCGCTGGGCGCGCGGCGACTGGCAACTGCTGCCTTGGATCTTCGGAAGGGGCGATGCCGCGGGCACCATGCGGGGCAGCCGCCGCTTGCCGCTGATCGGTCTGTGGAAAATGCTGGACAATCTGCGGCGGACGCTATCGGCGCCCGCGAGCGTCGCGGCGCTGCTCGGCCGGATGGGCATTGCCCCGCAACGGCTCGCTGGTCTGGAGCGCCTTTATCTTATCGACGATTGGCTTGCCGGCGCTACTGCCGATTTTCGCCGCCATCGTGCCGCACCGCTCCGGCGTCAAGATGCGCAGCCACTTTCGCGCCCTGCGGAAGGACATCTGGCTTGCGGCTTCGCAAAGCGCCTTGCAGATCATCTTCCTTGCATACCAGGCATGGCTGATGATCGACGCGATCAGTCGAACCCTGTTTCGACTGTTCGTTAGCCGGCGGAACCTCCTCCAGTGGGTCACTGCCGCCCAGGCGAACCTCAGTTCCCAGCTCGATCTCTACAGCGCCTACCGGCGCATGGCCGGAGGCGTAGCCATCGCGATGGTCGCCGCGGCGCTGATCGGGTACCTTCGACCGGACGCCTGGGTCTTGGCGGCGCCGTTCGTGATCCTCTGGATCGCCTCTCCCGCCATCGCCGTATGGATCAGCCTCTCCCCATCCGTCGCAGGGCATCTGGCAGTCGCGGACGCGGACGCCCGGGCATTGCGACTGATCGCGCGCCGCACCTGGCGCTACTTCGAGACCTTTGTGACGGCGGACGACCATATGCTGCCGCCCGACAACTTCCAGGAGGATCCGCGGCCGGTCCTGGCGCACCGAACATCGCCCACCAACATGGGTCTGTATCTCCTGTCCGCCGTCAGCGCTCGCGACTTCGGATGGGCAGGGACGATCGAGACCGTCGATCGGTTGGAAGCGACGCTGGCGACGATGAGCCGCCTGCAGCAGTATCGCGGCCATTTTTACAACTGGTACGACACACGGGATCTGCGCCCTCTGGATCCGCGATACGTCTCTTCCGTGGACAGCGGCAACCTTGCGGCGCACCTCATTGCACTCGCGAATGCGTGCCGCGAATGGGTGGATTTACCTGCGCCCGGCCGTTTGCCATGTATCGGCGTCGCAGACGCCATGCAGCTCGCGCGCGAAGCCCTTGATGAGCTGCCCGACGAGCTTAGAACGCACACCAACGCCGTCACGCAGCTTGAACACGCCCTCGCTGCGCTCGCCGCCGCGCTTGGCGACGATGAGTCGAACTCGGAGGACATCGCGTGGCGCTTGGCCCGGATCGCGCCTCTGGCGGCGACCCTTGCAGACATTGCGCGGGCGTTGACCAACGAGATGGGCGATGAGGCGGGCGGCGAGACGCTCTACTGGGCGGAAGCGGCGCAAAGGTCGGTCAAGAGCTGGCAGCGGGATCTCAGTCTGACGGATGAGGGCATCGGCGAGCTGCGGCAACGATTGGCAGTCATCGCGTCGACGGCGCAGGGAATGTCCCAAGCGATGCAGTTCGGATTCCTGCTCGATCCCGAGCGCCGGCTGCTCTCGATCGGTTACCGCGCGGCGGAGGGTACGCTTGATCCGAGCTGTTACGATTTACTCGCGTCCGAGGCGCGTCTGGCGAGCTTCGTGGCCATCGCCAAGAACGACGTGCCGGCCCGCCACTGGTTTCGGCTCGGACGCACGGTCACACCGGTCGGCCCATGGGGCGGCGCTGATTTCCTGGTCGGGGTCGATGTTCGAATATCTGATGCCGTCGCTCGTCATGCGTGCGCCATCCGGGAGTCTATTGGAACAAACCAATCGCCTGATCGTCCAGCGGCAAATTCGTTACGGTGTTGAGCTCGGCATTCCCTGGGGCGTGTCGGAATCCGCCTACAATGCGCGCGATCTGGAGCTCACCTATCAGTATTCGAACTTCGGCGTGCCGGGTCTGGGGCTGAAGCGGGGCTTGAGCGAAAACGTCGTGATCGCGCCGTACGCGACGGCCCTTGCCGTGATGGTCGATCCCAAATGCGCCGTGCTCAATTTTGCGCGACTGGTTGCACTCGGCGCGCGTGGCCGCTACGGCTTCTACGAGGCGCTCGATTACACTCGCAGCCGACTGCCGGAGGGATCCCGGGTTGCGATCGTTCGCGCATTCATGGCGCATCATCAGGGCATGACCGTGGTTGCCATCGCCAACGTTTTGTTCAACGGGAGGATGCGCGAACGGTTTCATGCGCAACCGAGCATACAGGCGACCGAGCTGCTGTTGCAGGAGCGCACACCGCGCGACGTCTCGGTGGCGCTACCCCGGGCCGAAGAAGTCGGCGACCGCGGCGCGCGTCAGCGATGTACAAGTTCCGGAAACGCGGCGACTTCATGCGCCGCGCGAATCGACGCCGCAAACCCATCTGCTCTCGAACGGGCGCTATTCGGTGATGCTCACGAGCGCCGGCTCCGGCTTCAGTCGCTGGTGCGATCTTGGCATCACGCGTTGGCGCGAAGATCTCACACGCGACGATGCCGGTAGCTATATCTTTCTGCGCGACATCGAAAGCGGCGCTGTGTGGTCCGGCGGCTATCAACCGAGCGGCGTCGAGCCCCACAGCTACGAAGTAAACTTCACCGAAGATCGAGCGGAATTCATTCGCAGCGATGCCTCGATCGCCACGATCCTGGAAGTGGTTGTTTCTCCGGAGGACGACGCCGAAGTCCGTCGCCTGTCGATCGTAAATACCGGCAATCGAACGCGCGACCTGGAGGTCACATCCTACGCAGAGCTCATGCTCGCGCCCCCGGCGGCCGATGCGGCACATCCGGCATTCTCCAAGCTCTTCGTGCAAACCGAGTACGTGGCGAAGGTGGGCGCCATCCTGGCGACGCGACGGCGGCGTTCACCCGCCGACCCGGAAATCTGGGCGGCTCATCATGCCGTCATTGAAGGCGAGGCGTTGGGCAAGCCGGAGCTCGAAACTGACCGAGCCCGGTTCCTTGGCCGCGGGCGCGACATTCTGGCGCCCATTGCCATGATGGACGGACGGCGTTTGTCCAATACGGTTGGCACTGTCCTCGATGCGGTGTTTGCGCTTCGGTATCGACTGCGCATACCGGCGGGCGCCACGGTGCGCATCGCATTCTGGACGGCGTTGCCGGTTCTCGTGAAAGCGTTCTGGGTCTCTTCGATAAGCACCATGAGCCCAACGCTTTCGTGCGTGCGGCCACCTTGGCGTGGACGCAGGCGCAGATCCAACTTCGGCATCTCGGTATCGACGCCGCGGAGGCCAGCCTCTTTCAGCGTCTCGCGGGCTACGTGCTTTATGCCGACGCGTCGATGCGGCCGTCCTCCGATGCCATACGCCGAGGCAGCGGCGGCCCGGCGGCATTGTGGGCTCATGGCATTTCCGGGGATCTGCCGATCGTGCTTCTGCGAATCGACGATGTCGAAGACATTGCCATCGCGCGCCAGCTATTGCGCGCTCATGAATACTGGCGGATGAAGCAGCTTGCCGTCGATCTCGTCATTCTGAACGAACGAACAACTTCCTATCTCCAAGACCTGCAGTTCGCCCTGGAGACACAGCTTCGAATGAGCCAGTCGCAGCCGCCGATCGGCGCGGACCACATCCGCGGTTCGGTATTTTTGCTGCGTACGGATTTGATCTCGGAAGAGGCGCGCGCGCGGCTCTCGTCCGTTGCGCGCGTGGTTTTGGTCGGGCAACGCGGCAACCTAGCCGATCAACTCGATCGTCTGCGAGCACCCGCCGCGCTCGCTACGCGGCGGCAGGCGAGCAGCCCACATCTAGAGGCGGAGACGACGGCTCCCGCGCCGCCCGATCTCGAATTCTTCAACGGACTTGGCGGATTCGCCGCTGGCGGACGCGAATACATCACGCTCTTGGGTCCGGGGCAAACGACGCCCGCTCCGTGGATCAATGTCATCGCCAATCCCGGATTCGGCTTCCAAGTCGCGGCGGAGGGAGGCGGATTCACATGGGCGCTGAACAGTCGTGAGAACCAGCTGACGCCGTGGTCCAACGATCCGGTTACCGATCGTCCGGGCGAGGCGCTGTATGTGCGCGACGAGGAGAGCGGTGAGCTGTGGGGGCCGACGGCGTCGCCGATCCGGGATCACGGCGCGCGCTATAGCGCCCGGCACGGGCAGGGATATAGCCGGTTCGAGCACACCTCACGCGGTATCGACCTCGATCTCACGGTGTACGTGCCGATGGACGATCCGATCAAGATCTCGCGCCTGAAGATCCGCAACACCTCGCAAAGGACGCGAAGACTTTCCGTCACGGCCTATGTCGAATGGGTGCTGGGGCCCTCGCGGGCTGCCACGGCGCCGTTTGTTGTGACGACGATCGACTCTGGTACGGGCGCGATGTTCGCGCACAACCCGTGGAGCACGGCGTTCGGTTCGCGCGTGGCGTTCGCCGATCTCGCCGGATCTCAAACGCATTGGACCGCCGACCGGCGCGAGTTTCTCGGACGACATGGCACGCTCGACAGGCCGGCAGCGCTTACCGGACGGGCGCTTTTGTCCCGGCGCGTGGGTGCCGGCCTCGATCCCTGCTGCGCCCTGCAAACCTTCGTGGAAATCGCCGTGGACGAGACGGTGGAGATCGTTTTTTTCCTTGGCCAAGCCGCGAGCGCGACCGACGCGCAATCCCTGCTGCTCCGTTACCGATCGGTCGATCTCGATGCGGTCTTGCGCGCGGTGATGGAATACTGGGACGACGTGCTCGGCATGGTTCAAGTGAAGACGCCGGACCGGTCCCTGGATGTCATCCTCAATCGCTGGATGCTCTATCAGACGCTCGTCTGCCGCATGTGGGCGCGATCGGCTCTGTATCAAGCGAGCGGCGCATACGGGTTCCGCGATCAGCTTCAGGATGGCATGGCGTTGGCTCTGTCCAAGCCCACTCTGACACGCGAGCATTTGCTGCGAGCGGCCAGCCGACAGTTCATCGAGGGCGACGTTCAGCATTGGTGGCTGCCGTCGGTTGAGGAGCGGTCGGCCGGCCCCGGCGTTCGTACGCGCATTACGGACGATCGGGTTTGGCTGGCGTACGCCACCGCCCACTACGTCGAGACGACCGGGGACACCGCGATCTTGGATGAATCGGTGCCGTTTCTGGAGGGTCAAGTGCTGCGACCGGATGAGCACGACGCGTACTTTCAGCCGCTGATCTCCGACGACAGCGCTCCGCTGTTCGAGCACTGTGCGCGTGCGCTGGAGCAGAGCCTATCCGTCGGAGCACACGGCCTGCCATTAATCGGCACGGGCGATTGGAACGACGGTATGAACCGGGTTGGCGAGATGGGGCGGGGTGAGAGCGTGTGGCTCGGATGGCTGTTGCATGCCGCGCTCGTGGCGTTCGCACCCCTGGCGCGCGCGCGCGATCAGCGCGCTCGCGTGACGCTGTGGCTCACCCACGCGGCGGCGCTGCAGAAATCACTGGAGCAGGAGGCCTGGGATGGAGAATGGTACCGGCGGGGCTATTATGACGATGGGACGCCGCTCGGATCGGCCACCGATAGCGAATGTCGGATCGATTCCATCGCGCAATCCTGGAGCGTCATCTCGGGGGCCGGCGATTCGACCCGCGCCTCGCGTGCGATGGCCGCCGTGGATAGGCATCTCATCCGGCGCGACGCGGGTCTGGCATTGCTGTTCACGCCGCCCTTCGATCGGAGCCTGCACGACCCCGGCTATATCAAGGGCTATCCGCCCGGGATTCGCGAAAACGGCGGTCAGTACACACACGCGGCCGCGTGGTCCGTGATCGCGTACGCTCTGCTCGGCCAGGGAGATAATGCCTGGGAGTTGTTCTCGCTCCTTAACCCCATCAATCATACGAGCACGCGCGCCGATGTGCATCGCTACAAGGTGGAACCCTATGTCGTTGCCGCGGACGTGTATTCGGTCGCTCCGCACGTCGGGCGTGGCGGTTGGACCTGGTACACGGGCTCCGCCGGTTGGATGTACCGGGCCGGTCTCGAGGGGATCCTGGGATTTCGGGTACGGGGAACAAGTTTGTTCCTGACTCCATGCATCCCCAAAAAATGGCCGCGCTTCGAGATCGTGTTCAAGTATCGTTCATCGCGCTACGAAATTCTGATCGACAATCCTCTCGGCTTCAGTTGCGGCGTCACGCGCGCCGAGTTGGATGGCGAGGCGCTGGCCACGAGTTTGCAGACGCGCATCCCATTGGTCGATGACGGCAACGTGCACCGCATACGGTTGATCCTCGGAGAACCTGCCGGTTCGACGACTTGACCGGCGCGCCATACTGTTGGGTACGATAGCGTCGAGACGGCAACCGGCGGTCTTCTCGGAACGATACTCCTCGTCGCGCTCATCGTGTGGGTGGTTCCCAGGGTATAAAATCTAGATGACTTATCAACTCGCGGGCCCTGCGGATGCTCGATAGGTACCCCTGCGCTGGCAGTCGAAAAGAATGAGCTGTGGTGCAAGGGAGGTGAGCCACAATACGCATGACGCACGTACCGAGTGGGCAGCGCCGTCATGAAGGAACGGGCCCTCATCATGCGGCGCCTGACGCGGGTTTACTGTAGGCACTTTTGTACCGGCACAAGCGGCGTTTCCAGGCTTTTCCCCGACAAAAACCGCGTTCGGCGTGTGCAAGATATTGATTAATAAGGTCCGTGCTAAGGGCCTGCGAATTCGTAATGCGTGGGTCAGGGGTTCGAATCCTCTTGTCGCGGTGTGGCAGGCCATCCATCGATAAGACGTTGTAAGATCCAGCGAGTTGGTCGGCCCACGCCTCAATCTCGGTCGGCCTTCGTGGGATCTTGCCCCCGCGTCAGTTCGATGCCCGCCTTAATCTCCCCGACGGTAACTGCCGACAGATGGAGATGTTTGTCGTCGGTCGCTCCAAGTATCGCTGTAGATACCTATTTTTGCAGGGCTTTTTGAATTGTGATGTAAGAGGAAATGGTGATGTAAGAGGAATAGGATCGAATGCAGGCGAAACTTAATGCCGCGAGGCGTTCCCCGCGACCGCGCGCCCTGTCGACTTTCACCATTCGTGCGCTCGCCGAGCAAGGACATCGGGTGCCCGAAGACATATCGGTGATCGGCTATGACGACACGCTGCTGGCAGCATTCGTTCCCCCACTGACCACCGTGCACCAAAATTGCGCGATGATGGCAGATTGCTGGCACGCAAGTCGCTGGACCTGATCCATGGAGACCAAGCAGAGCCCGAAGTGCTCCCCAATAATATGGTAATCAGGAGTACTTGAAAGTCCAAAAAAAAGCCCTGCCAGGCAGGGCTTAGTCCGGGGGGCGCCAGGACCTATCTGTGCACGCCCAACTTCTCGCGCCAGCCGGGATATAGCTTGTCGGCGTCCTTCGGGAAGGACTCGAAGGCGCGGGCGAACTCCTTGTGCTCCTTGGCAAACTGGATGGGATCGGCGCCGGCCTTCCAGCACTCGTAGGACTGCCGCAGGGAGATGGCACCGGAGGCAGGGCTGTCAATGTGACCGTAGGCGCCTCCGCCGGCGGTGTTGATGACGTTGCCATGGCCGAGATTCTCGAAGAACCCGGGTAGGCGCAGCGCATTCATCCCACCCGAAATGATCGGCGTCGTCGGTTTCATGCCGTACCACTTCTGGTAATAGACAGGACCTTGGCATTCGTCGCGCTCGATCATGTAGGCGATGATCTTATCGTCGCCCTCCCCTTCCATCTTGCCATAGCCCATGGTTCCCACGTGGATTCCCGAGGCGCCCTGCAGACGGGACATCTTGGCCAGGACGAACGCGGTGTAGCCGCGCTTGGAGTTGGGCGATGTGACGGCGCCGTGACCGGCGCGATGATAGTGCAGGTACTGACCGGGGTACTGGCGACGGGCAGTGGTCACCATGCCGGGACCACCGACGTAGCCGTCGACCAGGAACGCCAGCTTGTCGGCGTCGGGGCCAAACACTTCGAGCGCATAATCCGCGCGCGCACACATTTCAAAATGGTCATCGGCGGTGATGTTCATCGAGAACAGTTTGGCTTGTCCTGTTTCATCCTGCGCGCGCTTCAACGAGCCGTATACGAGCGGCAGCACTTTCTTGAGCGGGCAGAACGTTTGATTCCCCTGCGGTTCGTCGTTCTTGATGAAGTCGCCGCCCAGCCAGAATTGGTAGGCAGCATGGGCGAACGGCTCGGGACGCAGCCCAAGCTTGGGTTTGATGATGGTGCCTGAGATATAGCCGCCATCCTTGATGGGCCGACCGAGAATTCGCCACAGGTCGGAGATGTCCTTGGCCGGACCATCGAACATTTGCACGACGCGTTCGGGCACGTAGAAGTCGATCATCTTGGCATACTCGATGTCGCCCATGCCCTGATTGTTTCCGATGGCCAGGGTCAAAAAGGACACCAGCATGAAGCGGCCATCAGTAACGTTTCGGTCGAAAAGTTCCAGTGGATACGCGATTCGCATATCTTCGGCGGCTTCATCGATGTAGTACACGAGCGCGTCCACGCCCTTCGTGAAATCGTCCGTCGTCGAGACCTCGACGTTCGTGCCGGTGGAAGACTCGGCGGCAAAGTGCGCGGCGCCTTCCAGATAGCCAACGCCGGCCTTGGGCTTCATCGTGTACGCGACGAGGATGTGGCGCCCTCCGGCGATAAGGTCGGCTTCCTTCAAGTTGAGATTGGCGTAGCGGTTTGATTGGTCCATATAGGTCTCCTGACTTTCTTTTGCTGAGGGTATCGGCTAGGCAGATTCGGAATTGCAGGCGAATGCTACGCGGCCGGGTCTATAAATAGCTTTCACGGTTTCTTAATTGCAGCCACCAGAAGCTGGAATCGATCCTAGATGGTGCCAGCGACGCAGCAGATCGACGTCGACGAGACGATGCTCGCCGGCGTCGCCCGCCAGAACGCGACATGGTGTCCCCGCTTCACCGAGGTCGAATAATACCGCGACGGCAGCGGAGAATGCTTGATTGCGGGTATATTCGTTCACTAAGACCACGGTGACTATACCGGCGCCAAGGCTCGCTGCCAGGCCGTTGGCGGAATCCTCCAGAGCAACGCAGGCCCCTGGGCCCAGCTCGAGACGCTCGAGCACCCAGTGATAAATATCCGGAGCGGGCTGCTTGCTAGCCACCACGTCGCCCGCTCCCATCACCTCGAACCAGCCATCGGCGTTCGGGCCGAGATTGGCGCGGAGCAGCCCGATCACGTTGTCCGCGGTGGTCGTGGTGGCGATCGCCAGGCGCAGCCCTCTTTGCCGAGCCACGGCGAGTAGCCGGGCGATTCCGGGCCTGAGGGGAATACCGCCGCCTTCGAGTTGCGCCAGATAATGACGTGTCTTGCGGGCCTGAATATCCCGAATCGCGTCCTCCACGCCGGGCCGCGCCAAAAAATCGGTGTCATGCAACCGGGCGAAAGCCCTAATGCGCTCCTTGCTGCCCGTGATGGCAAGCAGTTCGCCGTATAGAACGTCGGTCCAGTGCCATTCAAGTCCGACTTCGGCAAAAGCAGCGTTGAACGCGGGCCGATGGCCGTCGCGTTCGGTGTCCGCCAGCGTGCCATCGACATCGAAGATAACTGTCTCAAGCTCCATGGTGCGCGAGATTAGTCGTAAGTATCCGTAAGCAACAGTCACGATGTTATGTGTTGACCATAAGAATTACCCGAGGAAGGTCAGCATCATGGATAATGTCTCCCGCCCCAACTCACCGTTCTTCGAGCAATCGCCCACCTTTGTTATATTTTCCGCGCCGCAGAAGACTCCGTATAGGTAGGACAAACCACTATCTACCTACGGCACGCAGCAGGTGGTGATGCCCGATCCCGGTGATATTGCCACTCTCCCCGCGGTTAATCTTTTTCGGCCTTGAATATTGCCTCCGCGATCTTCGCCAGCTGCTCGCCGCCGCCAGCTCCTGGGCCTCCCGGACCAGCCGGAGGTCAGCCCCTGCGGCGCCAAATCCAGGAGGTAACCTGCGCAACAACCTCCCGCAGCTCCTGGCGCAACTCCACCCCCGCCGGTTCTTTCAGGCGGAATGGGCGCTCCCCGGGGACCG
>CAWEZY010000014.1:0-26705 GCA_963813755.1 uncultured Gammaproteobacteria bacterium
CCCAGCTCGCGTACCACTTTAAATGGCGAACAGCCATACCCTTGGGACCTGCTACAGCCCCAGGATGTGATGAGCCGACATCGAGGTGCCAAACTCCTCCGTCGATGTGGACTCTTGGGAGGAATAAGCCTGTTATCCCCGGAGTACCTTTTATCCGTTGAGCGATGGCCCTTCCATACAGAACCACCGGATCACTATCACCTACTTTCGTACCTGTTCGACATGTCCGTCTCACAGTTAAGCACCCTTATGCGATTGCACTCTATGCGCGATGACCGACCGCGCTGAGGGTACCTTTGCACTCCTCCGTTACTCTTTGGGAGGAGACCGCCCCAGTCAAACTACCCACCATACACTGTCCCCAACCCGGATTACGGGCCAAGGTTAGAACTGCGAAGTTGTCAGGCTGGTATTTCAAGGTTGCCTCCATGAGAACTAGCGTCCCCACTTCGTAGGCTCCCAGCTATCCTACACAAACAAATTCAAAGTTCAGTGTAAAGCTATAGTAAAGGTTCACGGGGTCTTTCCGTCTTTCCGCAGCTACGCCGCATCTTCACAGCGATTTCAAGTTCACTGAGTCTCGGGTCGAGACAGTGGGGCCAGCGTTACGCCATTCGTGCAGGTCGGAACTTCATGATTTCCACGATTACTCGCGGCATAGACTATACGTTCACCTGATCGCAGCGAGCTGAGTATCTCGATGCCGAAGTATTTTCGTTTGCCCGATGGATTCATCTCCATCGACAACCTGACGATCTCTCTAAAACCCTCGAGTTCTCGATGCCGACTCGTCGCTAATGAACCGGCAGATTTTCGCAAATCTGTCGAAGTCCATTTGCTTCGAAGACATCAGTGGGAACGCTTCGAAATGCGGTATCACTGTTGATACCAGACTCTCGAACGTTTCTCACTTCAAACTTTAAGAGTTTTATCTGATCGATCCGGTCGTATGGAACCGCATTCCCATTTCTCTTTGATCAATAGAGACTGAGCTCATCGGCGTTTTGGCTGACCGAGAAACTCGGTCTAACCTCCCAACCCAAGCAGTGTCTACTGCTTGGTTGGAACGAAACGCAGAAACAGCCTTCGCCATCTACGAAACCAGAAATGTATGAATCGATATCCATAAACTAAAGATCAGGGCCGGCGTGTTATGGACTAGATGTCAGCCATCCAGGGATCTCAACCCCTGAGTCGTTACGGGGAAACGAGGGTTGCCTCGAATCTTACCCTCGGTATTGCCCTCGACGTACCTGTACAACCGTCGTTAGGGTTCCACCGATTTGAGCCGGTTATCTGGAACGGTGTTGCCACCGCCCCGGGCAATGTTACTTACCCGACAAGGAATTTCGCTACCTTAGGACCGTTCATCTTGTTACACAACGCGCATTTGCATCGCGTTTGTGGAGTTTTACCCTTGCGTAAAACTGCCTGCATGTCGCCATGCAGATCGGACTTTATCATCTTCAAAAGAGAGCCTTCTGAAGCCTGGCGTAAAGTCTCTGAGGATTCCTGACTTAGAGTCAGGTCTTTCCTGCTGATTGACCGCACCTCAAGGATTGTCACTGTCGCTTGCGCGACGAGTACCCGAGGATTCACGGTTATTCCAGCATATGGCCAAGTTTATTTACGTAACTACAACTTTCTTGGTCCTTTCCACGAACTCTACAATATTCGACTGTTTTCCCATCTGCCTATAGTTACGGCCGCCGTTTACCGGGGCTTCGATCAAGAGCTTCGCCTTGCGGCTGACCCCATCAATTAACCTTCCGGCACCGGGCAGGCGTCAGACCCTATACATCCACTTTCGTGTTCGCAGAGTCCTGTGTTTTTGGTAAACAGTCGCAGCCCCCGATTATCTGAGACCTCTATCAGCTCAGGGAGTAAATCCCCTCACCAACAAAGGCACACCTTCTCCCGAAGTTACGGTGTCAAATTGCAGAGTTCCTTAACCCGAGTTCTCTCAAGCGCCTTAGGATTTTCTCCTCACCCACCAGTGTCGGTTTGCGGTACGGACGACTATTACCTGAAGCTTAGAGGCTTTTCCTGGAAGCGTGGCATCAACGACTTCGAACTCCGAAGAGTCCTCGTACTCAGTTCTCGGGATTAACGAGTCTCCGGATTTACCTGGAGACTCTCCCTACCACCTTGAACCGGGAACCAACCCCGGATCGTTTAGCCTTCTCCGTCACCCCATCGCAGTAATAATCGGTGCAGGAATATTAACCTGCTTTCCATCGACTACACCTTTCGGTCTCGCCTTAGGATCCGACTCACCCTCCGCTGATTAACATAGCGCAGGAAACCTTGGGTTTTCGGCGTGCGGGTTTTTCACCCGCATTAACGTTACTCATGTCAGCATTCGCACTTCTGATACCTCCAGCAAACCTCGCAGTTCACCTTCGCAGGCTTACAGAACGCTCCCCTACCGCGTGACTATCCGAAGATAATCACACCCATAGCTTCGGTGCTCGGCTTAAGCCCCGTTAAATCTTCCGCGCAGGCCGACTAGACTAGTGAGCTATTACGCTTTCTTTAAAGGATGGCTGCTTCTAAGCCAACCTCCTAGCTGTTTTAGCCTTCCCACATCGTTTACCACTTAGCCGAAACTTTGGGACCTTAGCTGATGGTCTGGGTTGTTTCCCTCTTCACGACGGACGTTAGCACCCGCCGTGTGTCTCCCGTGATAACACTCCTTGGTATTCGGAGTTTGCATAGATTTGGTAGAACGGGATGTTCCCCTAGCCTAAACAGTGCTCTACCCCCAAGGGTGAATGACACGAGGCACTACCTAAATAGCTTTCGGGGAGAACCAGCTATCGCCAGCCTTGATTAGCCTTTCACTCCTATCCACACCTCATCGACGCACTATTGCAACAGTGGTTCGTTCGGGCCTCCGGTAGGTGTTACCCTACTTTCACCCTGGCCATGGATAGATCGACTGGCTTCGGGTCTACTCCCAGCGACTGAAACGCCCTTTTAAGACTCGGTTTCCCTACGGCTCCCCTATTCGGTTAGCCTTGCCACTGAAAGTAACTCGCTGACCCATTATACAAAAGGTACGCAGTCACCCCCTTGCGGGGCTCCCACTGCTTGTACGCACACGGTTTCAGGTTCTATTTCACTCCCCTCTCCGGGGTTCTTTTCGCCTTTCCCTCACGGTACTGGTTCACTATCGGTCGATAGAGAGTATTTAGCCTTGGAGGATGGTCCCCCTATGTTCAGGCAGGATTGCACGTGTCCCGCCCTACTCTTCGTGCTCCATGCGCTTGCCTTTTCATGTACGGGGCTATCACCCGCTATGGCCAGACTTTCCAGACTGTTCCACTAAGACTTACGCAATTATGAGCACTGGGCTGTTCCGCTTTCGCTCGCCACTACTAACGGAATCTCGGTTGATTTCTATTCCTCCGGTTACTGAGATGTTTCAATTCCCCGGGTTCGCTCTCGTAACCTATGTATTCAGTCACGAGTACCGCCGAAGCGGTGGGTTTCCCCATTCGGAAATCTTCGGATCAAAGCATATTTGCCGGCTCCCCGAAGCTTATCGCAGGCTACCACGTCCTTCATCGCCTTCTGTCGCCAAGGCATCCACCATGTGCGCTTATTCACTTGACCATATAACCCCAAGCGATTTGGAGTCATACAACTTAATCAACTGGTTCTCGAATGCGACATTCAAAGCTTAAGCGAGACGGCACACGTCGCCGCTTAACTTTGAGCGTCAAAACAAATTGCCGAATTTTTAAAGAACACATACGGGTCCATACCCGCATGCCATGAATCATGCGCGGATCATCTGCGCATGATTCATGACACGCTGTGATAGTTGGTTTGGTCTGGTGGAGCCAGCCGGGATCGAACCGGCGACCTTCTGGTTGCAAACCAGACGCTCTCCCAGCTGAGCTATGGCCCCTTGCCAATTTTTCTGGCGAACCTCTAGCCTTAAGCCCCACAAGCTTGTGGCTGATTTGGTGGGTCTGGGAGGAGTTGAACCTCCGACCTCACCCTTATCAGGGGTGCGCTCTAACCAACTGAGCTACAGACCCGGGGGCCAGTGTCGGGTGCCCTCAATCGGGCCCAAACGATCAAACCAACTAACCATTGGAACAGGTAACTTGTGAAGGGAGGCTCGCGGCAAAGCATTCTTTGGCGCTGTCTCTTTAAAGGAGGTGATCCAGCCGCACGTTCCCGTACGGCTACCTTGTTACGACTTCACCCCAGTCATTGAACACACCGTGGTAGGCGCCCCCCTTGCGGTTAGGCTACCTGCTTCTGGTGCAATCAACTCCCATGGTGTGACGGGCGGTGTGTACAAGACCCGGGAACGTATTCACCGTAGCAATGCTGATCTACGATTACTAGCGATTCCGACTTCACGGAGTCGAGTTGCAGACTCCGATCCGGACTACGATAGGCTTTATGGGATTGGCTCCACCTTGCGGCTTAGCAACCCTTTGTACCTACCATTGTAGCACGTGTGTAGCCCTGGTCATAAGGGCCATGATGACTTGACGTCATCCCCACCTTCCTCCGGTTTGTCACCGGCGGTCTCCTTAGAGTTCCCAACTAAATGATGGCAACTAAGGACAAGGGTTGCGCTCGTTGCGGGACTTAACCCAACATCTCACGACACGAGCTGACGACAGCCATGCAGCACCTGTCTCCAGGTTCCCGAAGGCACCCCCGTATCTCTACAGGGTTCCTGGGATGTCAAGACCAGGTAAGGTTCTTCGCGTTGCATCGAATTAAACCACATGCTCCACCGCTTGTGCGGGTCCCCGTCAATTCCTTTGAGTTTCAACCTTGCGGCCGTACTCCCCAGGCGGACAACTTAACGCGTTAGCTGCGACACCGAGAGGCAGACCCTCCCAACATCTAGTTGTCATCGTTTACGGCGTGGACTACCAGGGTATCTAATCCTGTTTGCTCCCCACGCTT
Organism: uncultured Gammaproteobacteria bacterium; assembly: GCA_963813755.1. Taxonomy (GTDB): domain Bacteria; phylum Pseudomonadota; class Gammaproteobacteria; order Steroidobacterales; family Steroidobacteraceae; genus Bog-1198. The sequence goes on from CAWEZY010000014.1 coordinate 4,942, forward strand.
TCGCACATCAGCGTCAGTATTGGACCAGGAAGTCGCTTTCGCCACTGGTGTTCCTTCCGATATCTACGCATTTCACCGCTACACCGGAAATTCCACTTCCCTCTTCCATACTCTAGCCATGCAGTTTCAAATGCAGTTCCCAGGTTAAGCCCAGGGATTTCACATCTGACTTACAAAACCGCCTACGCGCGCTTTACGCCCAGTAATTCCGATTAACGCTCGCACCCTCTGTATTACCGCGGCTGCTGGCACAGAGTTAGCCGGTGCTTTTTCTTTGGGTTAAATCAAGACCACGAGGTATTAATCCGTGGCTTTTTGTCCCCACTAAAAGTGCTTTACAACCCGCAGGCCTTCTTCACACACGCGGCATCGCTGGATCAGGGTTTCCCCCATTGTCCAATATTCCCCACTGCTGCCTCCCGTAGGAGTCCGGACCGTGTCTCAGTTCCGGTGTGGCTGGTCGTCCTCTCAGACCAGCTACGGATCGTCGCCTTGGTAGGCCATTACCCCACCAACTAGCTAATCCGACTTTGGCTCATCCAATAGCGCGAGGTCTTACGATCCCCCGCTTTCCCTTTACAGACGTATGCGGTATTAGCCAATCTTTCGCCTGGTTATTCCCCACTACTAGGAAGATTCCAAAGCATTACTCACCCGTTCGCCGCTCGTCAGCATGTATTGCTACACCTGTTACCGCTCGACTTGCATGTGTTAGGCACGCCGCCAGCGTTCAATCTGAGCCAGGATCAAACTCTTCAGTTAATAACACTTTTTCACTGAAGCAATCACGATCCCAAACTCTCACCCATTCATAACGTGATTTTAGGCACGAATGAACAACTGGTCGTTTGGTACTCGTATCTATCGCACCAAAGGTGCAAATGACGCGAGTCCCCACACAAGTTACCTGTTCGAATTTTTAAAGAATAACCCGGGCGACAAAGGCCCGGGGAAAGACTCTCAAGTATAGCTGAGATTCGAGGTCCGTCAATCCGCGACAAATCCTCAAAATCCGCCTTTCGCTTGAAAGGGCGCGCAGTATAGCCCCGGCCAAGGCTCTGTCAACCGCTTGTCACAAATCTTTGCGGAACCGCGGTTTCAGGCTGATTTTACCAGCTTGATCTTGGCGAAAAATCGCTTGCCAACCGAAACGATATAGGTGTTTCCCGCGGGCAATTCGTGCCGATGGCTGGTGATCTTCTCCTGATTCACACGCACCGCGCCTTCCTCGATTTTGCGGGTCGCCTCGGAGCTGCTCGAGACAAACCCCAAATCCTTCAAAATACCGGTCAGGCGTGCGCCGGGGGCATCGATTTCGATCGTTCGCTCCTCCAAGTCCGTGGGCACCGCGCCGGCCTGCACCCGCGTCGCCCAATCGCGGTGGGCATGTTCGGCGGCCGCGCTCGAATGAAAGCGCGCGACGATTTCCCGCGCCAATTCGAATTTCACGTCCCGGGGATTCCTGCCTTGCTCGACGTCCCAGCGCAACGCCTCGATCGCAGGCAATGGTCGAAAGCTGAGCAGCTCGAAATAGCGCCACATCAGCGCGTCGGAAATGGACATCAGTTTGCCGAACATGATGTCCGGCGCATCCTGAATGGCGACAGTGTTGCCGAGCGATTTGGACATCTTTTGGACCCCATCGAGCCCTTCGAGCAGCGGCGTGGTCAGCACGATCTGCGGTTCCTGGCCGTATGCTTCCTGCATTTGCCGGCCGACCAGCAGGTTGAATTTCTGATCCGTGCCTCCGAGCTCGACATCGGCCCGCAGCGCAACAGAATCGTAGCCTTGGATCAGCGGATACAGGAACTCGTGAATGGCGATGGGCTGCCCGCTCTTGTAGCGCCGCGCAAAATCGTCGCGCTCGAGCATCCGCGCGACCGTGTGCTTGGCCGCCAGTTCGATGAGCCCGGCCGCGTCCATCGCACGCATCCAGGTCGAGTTGAATTCGATCAGCGTTCGCTCGGGGTCCAGGATCCTGAAGATCTGCTCCTGGTAGGTTCGCGCATTTTCGGCGATTTCCACGGCGGTCAATCGCGGCCGAGTGGCGTTCTTGCCGCTCGGATCGCCGATCATTCCCGTGAAATCGCCGATCAAGAAGATGACGTCATGGCCGAATCGCTGGAATTGGCGCAACTTGTTGATGAGGACGGTATGCCCGAGATGCAGGTCCGGCGCGGTCGGATCGAATCCCGCTTTCACGCGCAGCGGATTGCCGCGCTGTATCCTCTTGATTAGATCCGCCTCTTGAATAAGGTCCACGGCACCCCGCTTCAATTCGCGCAGCTGCTGGTCCAAATTGGTGCTCAAAGCCCTTCAATCCCCTGGTTACCCTCGAATCGCGGCGCTACTCTACGGGCGCGGCCCGTGGACGGCCAGCCATTATTGCGCCATCCCTCACAAACAGCGCACCTGCGATTGACCGAGCAGTGGGCGCCCGCTAGCCTGCGTGCTTGTCTCCCTCGAGGAATCGACTCGTGCACCGCGCCCGCTTCGCCGTCCTAAAATTCGCCCGACAATTCAGCCGGTTAACGGCCGCTGTCGCGCCGTATGCCGCGGCGGCCAGCGCCGCGTAGTCAACTGACCCTTAGCCCAAATCAACGGACTCGAAGCCCAATGGGTCTGTACCTCGGTCTGATGTCAGGCACCAGCATGGATGCGATCGACGCCGCGCTGGTCGATTTCGACGTCACGCCGCTGTCGATCGTCGCGGCCAGCGCGACCGCCTTCGAGCCTGCGCTGAAGAGCAGAGTCGCCTCCATCATGGATTCCGCGGACCGCGTATCGCTCGACGAAATCGGCCAGATCGACGTCGCCGTGGCGCAGGCGTTCGCGCAAGCCGCCATTCGCCTCCTGCGCGACTCGGGCGTCGGCGCCGATAGTGTGGCGGCCATCGGCAGCCACGGGCAGACGCTGCGGCATCGCCCGGACCTGTCGGTGCCGTTCACGTGGCAGATTGGCGACCCGAATACGCTGGTCGAAATGACCGGCATCACGGTGGTGAGCGACTTTCGCCGCCGCGACGTCGCGGCCGGAGGCCAAGGCGCGCCGCTGCTGCCCGTATTCCACGATCAGGTGTTTCGCAGCGCCGACGAAGACCGCGTCATCGTCAATGTGGGCGGTATGGCGAACGTAACGATATTGCGCCGCGGCGCGCCGGTATTCGGCTTCGATACCGGCCCCGGCAATCGCCTGCTCGACGCCTGGATCTCGCGCCATCGGGGCGTGAATTTCGACGCCGGCGGCGTCTGGGCCGGCACCGGCCGGAGCGATGCCGCGCTGATGCGGCAATTAACGAATGAGCCGTACCTGGCGCTCGCGCCGCCAAAGAGCACCGGCCGCGAGCTGTTCAATATGACCTGGCTGCAGAATCAGCTCGGCCCGCAGGCGCGCCGGCCCGAAGACGTGCAGGCGACGCTGCTCGAGTACACCGCGGCAACCATCGAGGCGGCGGCGCGCCGTTACGCGCCCGGTGCGGCTCTCTACGTCTGCGGCGGCGGCGCCCACAATGCGATGCTGCTCGCGGCGCTCACGCAATTGGCGGCGCCGAATCGAGTCGCGACCACCGCCGCCTTGGGTTTGGACCCGGACTATGTGGAAGCGGTGGCATTTGCCTGGTTTGCCCGCCGCACGCTCGCGGGCCTGCCTTCCAGCGCGGGCAGCGTCACCGGCGCCGAGGGCGCGCGCATCCTGGGCGGCGTGTACCGGCACGCCTGAGCGCCGTGCGCCGCGCCGCTGGCGCGCGCGCCTTGGGTTCATTGAACTATGATAACCGAAGATACACACTTGCCCGCATGAACGACACCGACCTGCACGCGCCCGCGCTTTATATCAATCGGGAACTGTCGTTTCTGGAGTTCAATCAACGGGTGCTGGAGCAGGCCAAGGATCGCCGGATTCCGCTCCTGGAGCGCGTGAAATTCCTGTGCATCTGCTGCGCGAATCTCGACGAATTCTTCGAGATCCGTGTGGCGAGTCTCAAGGAACTCCTGGAGGCGGGCGCAGTGCAGGGCGGCCCCGACGGACTGTCGGTTCCCGATCAGCTGAAGGCGATCCGCGCCCGCTGCGTACACCTGGTCGATGAGCAGTATCAGCTGCTCAACGATGTGCTCATACCGGAACTCGCGCAAAACGGCCTGGTGTTCCTCTCGGCGGACTGCTGGACGGAGGCTCAAGCGGCCTGGCTGACCGATTATTTCGAGCGCGAAGTCGAGCCCGTACTCAGCCCGCTGGCGCTCGATCCCGCGCGGCCGTTCCCCAAGATCCTCAACAAGAGCCTGAATTTCGCCGTGGTGGTCGAGGGCGAGGATGGATTCGGACGCAACAGCGGCCTGGCGGTCGTGCAGACGCCGCGCTCGCTGCCGCGCCTCATTCGGCTTCCCGACGAGCTCGGCAGCCGCCATTTCGTGTTCCTCGGGACGATCGTCGAGGCCTTCGTGTCGAGGCTTTTCGACGGCATGCGCGTGCGCGGCTGCTATCAGTTTCGGGTCACTCGAAACAGCGATTTATTCGTCGAACAAGAGGAAGTGGACGACCTGTTGCGCGCCGTCGAAGGCGAGTTGGCGTCGCGCCGCTACGGCGATGCAGTGCGATTGGAAACCGCGCGCGACTGTCCGCACGAGATCTTGAGTTACCTGCTCGGTCAATTCGCACTCACCGGCGATGATCTGTACAAAGTGTCCGGACCGGTGAACTTGAACCGTCTGATGGCGCTTTACGATCTGGTCGATCGGGCCGAGCTCAAGTACCCCGCATTCGGCCCGAGCATTCCTGAACGGCTGCGCGCCGGCAACGATGTGTTCGCCACCCTTCGAGCCGGCGAGGTGCTGCTGCACCATCCGTTCCAAGGATTCGGGCCCGTCATGGATTTCATCAAGCAGGCGGCGAGCGACCCGCACGTTCTCGCCATCAAGCAGACGCTGTACCGCGCCGGAACCGATTCCGCGATAGTAGGCGCCCTGATCGAGGCGGCGCAGACCGGCAAGGACGTGACGGTGATCATCGAGCTGCGGGCACGTTTCGATGAGGAAGCCAACATCGAACTCGCCAACAAGCTGCAGGAGGCGGGTGCGCACGTCATGTACGGCGTATTCGGCTTCAAGACCCATGCCAAGCTGGTGATGGTGGTGCGTCGCGAGGAAAGGGGCTTGCGCCGTTACTGCCACCTCGGCACCGGCAATTACCACGCCAAAACCGCCCGGCTCTATACCGACTACGGCCTATTGACCGCCGATGAAGCCATCGGCGAAGACATACATGAAATATTCCTGCAGCTCACGGGACTGACCCGGGTCCCCCAACTGCGCAAGCTCCTGCACGCGCCATTCACGCTGCATCACGCGCTGATCGAGAAAATCGCACGCGAGACGCAGCACGCCCTCGCCGGCAAACCGGCGCGCATCATCGCCAAGCTGAACGCGCTCACCGAGCCGACCATCATTCAAGCCCTGTACCGCGCATCGCGCGCCGGCGTCGAGATCGATCTCATCGTCCGCGGCGTCTGCTGCCTGCGCCCCGGCGTGCCCGGCATTTCCGAGCGCATCAGGGTGCGCTCCATCGTCGGGCGATTTCTCGAGCATTCGCGAGTTTATGACTTTGAGAACGCGGGCATGCGCGAGGTGTATTGCGCCAGCGCCGACTGGATGGATCGAAATCTATTTCGCCGCATCGAGGTGGCGTTTCCGGTCGAGTCCGCCGAGCTTCAGGCGCGCGTCGGCGAGGAGTTGAACCTTTACCTCGAGGATGACTCCCAGGCCTGGGATCTGCACCCGAACGGCGAATACTCCAGGGCCGACGGCGCCCGCGGCGTTTCGGCGCAAGCACGCTTGTTGCATATGTACGATGAGCGCGTTGCGCTCATTGAGTCTTGACGGCCGCTTCGGGCGCTGCCCGGCTCAGAGTTGAGACGAAAGCCCGCGTCCTTCAGGTAGACGCGCTCCTGCTCCAAATCCTCGAGCGTGAGCGGGTGTTCCTTCATCCAGCTCTGCGGCAATTCCAAATTCATGGTGCGGCCCTTGACCTGCAGCCGCACCTCCGGAAGCGGCTGCGGACTGCGCCCGCGATGCAGCAGCACCGCCAGGCGCAGCAGCACGATCAGAAATTCCGCATGCCGATCCCACGGCGGCACCAGATCCTCGAGAGTCTCGAAGGACAATTGCCGGCGGTGGCCGCCCACCAGCGCCGAAAGCAGCAACTGCTCCTCGCGCGGAAACCCCGGCATGTCGGCGTGCTCGAGAAGATAGGCGCTGTGGCGATGGTACTTCGAGTGCGCGATGTCGAGGCCGGCCTCGTGCAAGCGAGCCGCCCAGCGCAGTACCAGCTCCGCCAGCGGATCTTCCAGCCCCCATTCGTACTCCACCTGCGCGAGCAGATGGCCGCCGTGGCCTCGACGCGGTCCGCCTGCAGCGACATCGACGTGGTAGCGCTTCTCCATGGCCCGCACGCTGCGCACGCGCGCATCCTCGTCGGTGAAGCGGCCCAACAGATCGTAAAGCAGTCCCTCGCGCATCGCTCCCTCGGCGACCCGTACGCGATCGATGCCGAAGTTCTCGACCACCTCCAGCAGGATGGCGAGACCGGCCGGAAAAACCGGCGCACGCTCCGCATCGACGTCCTCGAGATCGAGATCGTCCACGTGCCCCGCGGCGATCACGCGCTCGCGCCAGGGCGCGCAGATTCATCGAGGGTGATGCGCGGCGAATCCGGATTGAGCCGGCGCACGACATCGCCGATGACGCGCACCGTGCCGGAACTGCCGAAGGCCTGCAGCCATCCGAGCTTTCGGTAGGCTTCCTGAATGGGCTCCAGTTCGAGCCTGACCGCCGTGCGGGCCCGCTCGAAGCGCTTCTCGGATATTCTGCCGTCCTCGAAAAAGCGGCGCTCAAGCCGACGCAGCCGACCGACAAGGCTCTCGAGCAGCAGCGGATCGAATCCCTCGCCGATGATCGACCTCGGTCGATCCGCCGCCGATGTCGATGACCAGCCGCTTGTCCGGACTCATGGGGCTGGTGTGCGCGACGCCGGAGTAGATCAAACGCGCCTCTTCGAGCCCGGAGATGATTTCGATGGGGTGGCCCAGAGCGGCCCGCGCCCTGTTCCAGAAACCAGCGCTTGCGCTTTGCGCGCCGCAGCGCATTGGTGCCGACCACGCGCACGCTGTCCGCGTGCATGGCGCGCAGCCGCTGGCCGAAACGTTCGAGGCAGCGCAGCGCGCGGTCGGTGGCCGCCTCATCCAGCCGCCCGCCGTCGCCCATGCCGGCCGCGAGGCGCACCATTTCGCGCAGGCGGTCCAAGATGACGAGCTGGCCGTGCGAATACCTCGCGACGACCATGTGAAAGCTGTTGGAGCCGAGATCGACGGCGGCAAGGACGTCGGGAACCACGCGGCCGCCGCTCATCTAAGCGTTCAACATTCTTATGCCGAGAATGAAGACCCGCAACCGCAGGTAGTTTTCGCGTTTGGGTTACGAATGACGAACTGGGCGCCCTGCAGATCTTCCTTGTAGTCGATTTCCGCGCCCATGAGGTATTGCGCGCTCATGGGATCGATCAGCAGCTGCACGCCTTGGTTTTCCACGCAAAAATCGCCATCCTCGATGTTCTCGTCGAACGTGAAGCCGTATTGAAAGCCCGAACAGCCGCCGCCGGAGACGAATACCCGCAGTTTTAGCTTCGGGTTGGCCTCCTCGCGGATCAACTCACCCACCTTGCCGGCAGCGGCGTCTGTGAAAACCAGCAATTGGCCGGCTGCTGGGGCCAAATCGGCGTCGGCAGATGGATTCGGAAGTAGTGCTCATACGATAGTTTACCCTTCGAATCCCGGCCGATCAAAGCCATGAGCGCCTCTATTGCGGACCTGCTTCTCGCTTCCGGTCCGCCGGGAGCCTCCCGATGGATCAATTTCCCATTGATTTGGGCGCCCACGGCGGTTTCAATGACCGTGTAGTGAACGTTGCCGAGCACCCGCGCTTTCGAGCCAAGTTCCACTCGATCCTTGGCGTCGATATCGCCTTTGACGGTGCCGTTCAGCAGCACATTCGGCGCGACGACCGATCCCTCGACGCATCCCTGCTCGCTCACCGACAAGACCGTGCCCGCTGCCCAATTCCCCGTGACATTGCCGTTGATGTAGCCGTCGAGATGGAATCCGCCGGCAAATTCCACGTCGCCGTTGATGCGCGTTTTCGCGCCGATCAGGGTGTCGATCTTTGCGCGTCTTATTCGGTTTGCGCTTGAACATCCGCACCACCCTTAGGCAGGATGTCGCCGTTTGCTTCGGTTTCGACCGACATCCCCTGCGCCTTCCAGACGAATGCCTGTCGAAAACCGTGGCTCGAGTCTCTGCCGCTGTGAATTTCGACCCCCACGCGCGTCGGCTCGAATCCCGCCGGCAATCGCATGAGTCTCGTCATAGTCCTGAAAGTACCGGAACGAGTATGCCAGGCTGACGCGTCGATCAGGCGACAGTTCCGCGAAGCTCAAGGTCCGCGGCTTGCCGCCCAGCAATCCGTCGACCACGATCGCGGCGTTGCCCGCCACCACCTCGTCCGGCTTGCCGGTCTGCATCAGCACGAACTTCAGCCGAAATTGACCGGCTGCCTCCGGCACGATCTGCATCTGCTGCACCTTGACGTGAATCAACGACTCGGGCTGCACCAGACCGCGGTAGAACGACAGATCCTGATTGAGTCGGGCGATCTGGCTTTGCATGTCGCCGAGGCTGCGCTCGACCTGTTTGTAGCCTTCGCGATCGACGCGGCGCGCCACGTCCGCCGCCTCCAGTTGGGTGCGTTGACGCGCATTGTCGGCCTCCAACGCGCGGATGCGCGAACTCGCGGCCAGGGCGCCGCGCACCGAGTCGACCACGCGAAAGCCTGCATCGTACCGGCCCAACTCGAAGGCCGCGTACAACAGGCTGATCGGCGAGCAGCGCCGCCGCTCCCCAAAGCACCGCGCGGCGCTTCGGCGCGTACGATCGGACGACCCATTTGCCGAAAAAATCCGCCATCAATTCAATCCCCCGCAGTTCCCAATGAGGGTACGCTATGATCCGCCTTTGCGCGCAAGGAACGACTTTTGCTCTGGCTCAAAGCCCTGCACGTCATCGCCATGGTCACCTGGTTCGCCGGACTGTTCTATCTGCCGCGGCTGTTCGTGTACCACGCGGACGCCCAGGATTCGATCGGCGCGCAACGTTTCGAATCATGGAACGCCGGCTGTTCGCGATCATGACCATCGGCGCCGGCGCCACTCTGTTATTCGGCATCGCCATGCTCGCGGTCGCGCCGGCGTATCTGGCCATGGGTTGGCTGCGCGCGCAAGCTGGTGCTGGTCGCCCTGCTCATTGTCTATCATCTGTATTGCTATAAGTTCATGCTGGATTTCGCCGCACAACCGCAACGCCCACGCGCCAAGTGGTATCGCGGCTTCAACGAACTGCCCTCGCTGCTGTTGATCGGCATCGTCATACTGGCCGTCGTCAAGCCGTAGGAGCCTGTAGCGCGCCGGCAGCCTTTCCGAAGGCGTATCGGGCAAAGGCCACCAGTCCGGGTAGGGCGGCAGGCCATTCGGAAAAATCAACTTGCCCAGGTCGTGCAGCGCCCGCACGTACACCCGCCGCTTGAAATACACGACCTCGCGCACCGGCGTCCAGTAATCGACCCAGCGCCAGCGCTCGAATTCCGGCTGGCCGGTGCTGTCGAAGCGCAATTTGGCTTCGTCGGCACGATGAGCCTCAAGCAGAATACCAGCGCTGCTTCTGTCCGATGCAACGATCGCGCACGTACTGGCGCGGCAGCCGATAGCGCAGCCATCCGCGAGTCGAACCCAGAATCTCCACATCCTGGCGGCCGAGGCCGATTTCCTCCTTGAGTTCGCGAAACAGCGCCTCCTCGACCGGCTCGCCGCGGTTGACGCCGCCCTGCGGAAATTGCCAGCCGCGGCCGCCGACGCGGCCGCCCAGGAACAATTCTCCCGAGTCGCGCATCAGGACGATTCCGACATTTGCGCGGAATCCGTCCCGGTCGATGTAGTCGTTGGCATGCTGAACGGACATGGCGCCAATTGTTCCATATTGGGAGCCTATCCGAGTAATCCGAGTGAGCCGCTCATCCCGCCCCAATTGAACGCGATTGCGGCCCAGCGCCTTGGCCCGGTACAGGGCCGCATCGGCGTCCGCCATCAGCCGGTCCGCAACGGCCTTCAGATCCGCTTCATGCGCGTCCCGGGGCAGACCGCGGCGACGCCCACCGAGACCGTCAAGGTGCGCTCGATTTGCGCAGTGAGCGCAAACGGCATCGCCGCGATGACCTCGCGAATGCGCTCGGCGAGTTTGGCCGCCTCGGCGGCGCTGGCTTCGGGCAGCAGAATGGCCAGCTCGTCGCCGCCGAAGCGCGCCGCGGTATCCATGCTGCGAATCTGCGACTCCACGCGATGCGCAATCTCCTTCAGCGCGTTGTCGCCCGCGAGATGCCCGTAGCCGTCATTGATGCTCTTGAAGCGATCGATGTCGATCATCAGGCACGCGATCGTGCCGTCGCGCGCGCTGCGCGCGCGCCAATTCCTCTTTCAAGCGCTGCTGCAAATAGCGCCGATTGTGCCACCCGGTAAGAAAATCCGTGATTCCGGCGCGCATCAGCCGCGCCCGGTTGACGGCGTTCTCCATGCAGACTGCGGCGACCGCGCCCAGATGCGCCAGAAAATCCGTGCCGTGATGGCGGGTGAAGCGCGTCGGATCCCGGCTGCCGAAGCACAATGCGCCGGTGGCGAGATCCTTGCGGGGCAGCGGCAGCAAGGCCACGCTCTTGAGATTCGCGATGCCAGGAAACAGCAGATGATGATCCGCACCGACGAAGGGACCGAGCCACGGCTTGTGCAGGGCGGCCAGCTGCGGCGCCAAGCTGACCAGCGAATCGACGAAGAAAATTTGCTTGAATTCTTCCGGCCGATCGCCGCCCGCGACCAGCAAATGACGAATCTCGTGCTGCGGATCGAGCAGCACCACGCTGACGGCATCGAGCGAATAGGACTCGCGCAAGCCGTCGACCATGGCGCGCAGCAATTGCGCCAGGCTGTCGGCGCGCAGCAAGCGTCAGCTCGCGCGCCTGGGTGCGCTTCAGGATGGTTTCGTTGTTGGCCGCCTCGGCCGTCAATTCCTCAAGGCGCTTCTTGAGCGCCTCGTTTTCCCGACTGATGTCGTGCAATCCCAGGATGCCCGTCCTGACGCGCCCGCGCCTGGCGCGCGCACATCGAAGTAGGCGCGGCCTCGGTTCATGAGTGCGGTGAACGCGGCGGCATCCTTGGTCTTGACCGCCGCGACCAGCCGCTCCACGGCCTGCTGTAGCGCCAGCAGCGACTCCTCGCCGTACTCGTTCAAGCTTTGGATTTCGAAATACAGTTCCGGGCTTTCGGCCGCGACGCGGCTCGCAACTTCCATCTGCGAATCGAAGGTGGTGCTCGAAAGCTGCGCCAAGCGCGGCGCGGCTTCGCCGCTCTCGGCCAGCGCCGTGAAGAACGCGATATTGAGAGCGTGCGACAGCCCCAGCACGTAGGCGATCAGGCGGTCGTGCTCGTCCAGACCCATGACGACCCGCTCCGCCATGGTAGGCGCAAACAGCTCCTGCGCCTCCTGCAGCGCCGCCTTGTCCCCCAGATCGATGAAAATCACGTGCCGGCCGGAGAGCAACTCGGTATCCGGTCCGAACATGGGATGCAGCGAGGTAACCCGGCAGCCGGCTTTCACCAGCGCCTCGAGCCCGGCGCGCAGCGGCGTCTTCAAGGACCCCAAATCGAAGATCAAGCCGCGCGGCGCGCGCTGCGCCAGCTGCTGCAGCAGCTGCGCCGTGGCGCTCAAGGGGGTGGCCAGCACGATGAGATCGCAATCCAACGGGTGGTCCGCCAGTCGGCGAGGTGTTCATATCCGGGCAGCGCACCCGTGGGATCGGCGATGGCGACGCCGAAATCCCTGCGAGGCCAGGAATTCCGCAAACCAGCTGCCCATCTTGCCGTGGCCGCCGATGACCAGTGCGCGCTTGCCGCTGCCCTGCCCCTGCGCCGCAACCCGCGCCTGCTCCTGCGTCGCCAGCGACGACTGGATGAGTTGTCGCAGCAGCGATTCGGCCAGGTCGGGCGAGAATCCCCAGGCGCTGCGCGGTGTTGCGGCCGCGCAGAATGACCTCGCGCTCCCGCCCAAAGTCGCGCGTGGCCCGCCCGGTGGCGCGTTTGACGGCAGCCACTTGCTGGCTGAGCGCCTGGCGCCGGGCGACCAGTTCCAGCAATTGGCCGTCCAGGTCGGTCAGTGCCGCGCGTAATTCGTCCAAATTCATTTTAAGATAAATCCCATGCTCGTCGTCATACCCGCATCCCTTTTACTGGCCGTGCACGACTATCGCAAGTCGAGCGGCACGGCTAACATTCGTTTATGAGACTCGAGCATAAAGCCTTCTTGGACGGAAACCTTGCCCGATCCGCTGCCCGCCAATCCGCTGGCGCTGGCCGCGCAATGGCTGGCTCAAGCGCGGAGCGATGCCGCGCAGCCCAATCCCGATTCCATGATCCTGGCCACGGTCGACGCCGCGGCCATCCCGTCGGCCCGCGTGGTGCTCTGCAAGGAAATCGACGCCCCAGCGGGCTTTATACTGTTCTACACCAACTATCAATCACGCAAGGGCCGCGAACTCAAGATGAATCCGCGGGCCGCGGTGGTATTTCATTGGGATCACCGCCACCGGCAGGTGCGCGCCGAAGGCCGGGTCGAACAGCTCTCGGATGCCGAAAACGATGCCTACTTTCGCACCCGGCCCTGGCAAAGCCGCATCGGCGCCTGGGCCAGCCAGCAGAGCGAGCCGGTGCAATCGCGCGCAGTGCTCGCCGCATCGGTCGCCGCGCGGCCCGCCGCTTCGGGATTCCTTATGGCGGGCCGGGAACGGAGGAGCCCCAGGACGTCAGTGCCGAGGTGCCCCGCCCCTCCCATTGGGGCGGCTATCGCCTGCGCGTGGACGCCGTGGAATTGTGGGTGGAGGGGGAATTTCGCATTCACGACCGCGCGCGCTGGACGCGAACGCGCCGACCTCAAGCAAGACGTCGATGCAGCGACCACCTGGTCGGTGAGCCGCTTGCAGCCCTGAGCGGCGGCGCCGATTGCCCACCATGGACGCACAGACGGCGACCATGAGCACGCGGGGCTCGCTGCGGTTGCGCGCCGCGGCGCTGGCATGCGGCCTTCTGGCCGACCCCGGCGCTTGCCGAGCGGACCGACGTCGTGGTGCTGGACAACGGCGACCGGATCACCGGCGAAGTGCTGGAATTGAGCTCGGGCCAGCTGAAATTCAAGACCGACCACCTGGGCACGCTGTACATCGATTGGACGCATATCGTCTCGCTCACGACCACGCAACGGCTGAACATCGAACTTCTCGACGGCAAGCGGCTGCACGGTGCGGCCCCGGACGCGCGCGTCGGATGCCGGGACGATACGGCTCCTGAGCGAACAGCCCGGCCAGGCGCCGGCGCCGGTCGAGGTGCCGATAGCCGATGTCGCCGATTTGCGGCGGATCACCGCCGGCGACGTGTGGTATCGCCGCTTGGACGGTGACGTGAGCGCCGGCTACAGCTATACCTCGGCGAACGGCGTACAGACGGCGGATATTTCCGGCAATGTCGGCACCCGTAACTCGAAGCGCGAGTGGAAGGCGTCGCTCGACATGGAAGACGACCCACCAGGATACGGCCCCCTCCACCCAGCGCGACTCGTTGGCTCCTGGCTTACGATGACTTTCTCCCCGATCGCTACTATCGTCAGTCCGCAATCCAGTTCGAGCGCAACGAGGAGCTCGGTCTCGACCTGCGGAGCCTGATCGCCCAGACCTTCGGCCGCTATTTCGTGCAGCGCCAGGGATTCGAGTGGCGTGCCGGCGCCGGAGTTGCGCATTCCACCGAAACCGGATCCAACGGCGAAAAGCGGCAGGCCCTCTGGGTGCCGCTCACCACGGACCTGTACATATTTCATTGGGATCATCCGAAAACCAATATTGCCGCGAATCTGGCCGTCGTACCCGGCGCTCAACGAGGGAGGCCGGGTGCTCGGCCAAGCCTCGCTCAAGCTGCGGCACGAGCTGATCAGCGATCTTTTCCTGCAGATCACTTTCAACGAGAGCTACGACAATCGGCCGGCGGAGACGGCGCGCACCAACGACTGGAATGTCGTGACGTCGCTCGGCTACACGTTCTGAGGCCATGAATCTGCTGCAAGTTCACGATGCCACCTGCCCGCACTGCTGGGAGACCATCCAACTCACCCTCGATTTATCCGTGCCCGAACAGTCGTACGTCGAAGACTGTCCGGTTTGCTGCAGACCGATATGGGTGTCGTATCGCGCCCGCGACGGCGAAATCGATGAACTCACGATCGAATCCGCCGATTGATGCCGCCTGGACTAAGCGCCGCTCGGCCCGGCGGCATGTTCCGGCAACTGCGTATATTGTTCCTGCTGCTGGTGTTGCTCGCGGTTGCGCTGACGACCTGGCGGGAAAGCTGCCGCAGCACCCGTTGGCGCGAGCCCCTGTATGTCGCGATCTACCCGATCGCCGCCGACGACAGCCCGGTCACCCGCTCGTACGTGGCGGGACTCGATGCCGAGCGATTCAAGCCCATCGATCGATTCTTCGCCCGCGAGGCCCTGCGCTACCATCTGCACACCCTGGAGCCCGTCAGGACGCGGCTGCGGGCGGAACTGCAGGAGCGTCCGCCGGAGCGGGCGGCGAACGCCGGAATATTGGCGACCGCGATGTGGAGCCTGCGGCTGCGATATTGGGCCTGGCGGGCGAGCGGCCATGTGCCGGAACCCGAGGACATTCGCCTGTTCGTGCTGTTCCACGACCCGCTCAACACGCCCCAAGTCCCGCACTCGCTCGGCCTCACCAAGGGACTCATCGGCGTGGTATACGCGTTCGCGAGTCCCGAGATGAACGGTGCGAACAACGTCGTGATGGCGCATGAAATACTGCATACGCTGGGCGCGACCGACAAATACAACCCGGCGAACGACGCGCCGCGCTTTCCCGACGGCTACGGCGACCCGCGGCAGGTTCCGCTGTACCCGCAATTGTTCGCCGAAGTGATGGCCGGCCGACGAATGCTCTCGCCCGACCGGTGGGAGCAGCCGGATAGCCTGGACCAGGTCGTCATCGGACCGGCCACTGCGCTCGAAATCCGCTGGCCGCAGCACGCCGATTGAACCGCGGCGCCGCGCCGTCGGCCGAGGCCGTCTCACTGTCAACCGAGCGCCCGCAGCACCGCGGAGTGCAGCACCCCGTTGCTCGCCAGCACCGAGTTCGAGCTCAGCGTGATGGGTGCTCCGCCAAGTTCCGTAAAGCGGCCTCCCGCCTCGGTCACGATCGCGACGCACGCGGCGATGTCGAGAATATTCACATCGGTCTCGATCACCGCGTCGATTTTGCCGGCCGCGAGCAAGTGGTAATGCAAAAAATCCCCATAGCCGCGGATGCGGCTCACGCGCGGCGATCAGCTGGCCATAGCGCGTCCATTGCGGCCCGATCGCGAGCGATTTCATGTTTCCCGAGGACAGCGCCGCCGACTCGAGCGTCGATACCTGGCTCACTCCAATGGCCTTGCCGTTCAGATAAGCGCCGCAGCCGCGCTCTGCATAGGCAAGTTCCCCGTAAACCGGCGCGCTCGATACGCCGAGAATGATTTCACCGCGGCGCATCAGCGCGATTTGCGTGGAGAACATCGGGTACTCGCGCACGAACGCCTTGGTGCCGTCGATCGGGTCGACCAGCCACAGGCTCTCGGCGTCTTGGTCGCGCGCGCCCGTTTCCTCGCCGTAGAATCCATGGGCCGGAAAGCGGGATTCGAGAATCTCTCGAATCGCGATCTCGCAGCGCACGTCCGCTTCGGTGACCGGCGATTTGTCGGCTTTGATGCGCACTTCGACGTTGTGCTGGTACAGCGAGCGCGCAATGATGGCGGCCTGCTCCGCGGCGTCGAGGGCGGCCTTGAGTTCCGGGGAAGGGTTCATCGGGTGTTGCATGGGCGATTTTATACCGGGGGTTTGCGCCACCTTAACAAACCTTGTGCTACCGTCGCATCCTCGAGAGGAGTGACGCGCGTCATGGGCAACCGCCTAAGCAAGATTTATACCCGCACCGGCGATGACGGGACCACCGGTCTCGGCGACGGCACGCGCGTGCCCAAGGAGAGCCTGCGGGTCGAAGCGTACGGAACGGTCGACGAGGCCAACAGCGCCATCGGCGTCGTATTGGCCGTCGCCGGGCTGCCGGCGCCGATCGCCGGCTGCCTCACCGAGATCCAGCACGATCTTTTCGATCTCGGCGGGGAATTGTGCATTCCGGGCCACTCGCATGATCACACCGGCGCACGTCGATCGGCTGGAAGCCGCCCTCGACGGATTTAACGAGTCGCTGCCGCCGCTCAAGGAGTTCATCCTGCCTGGCGGCGGCCCCGCCGCCGCGGGATGCCATGTCGCCCGCACCGTTTGCCGCCGCGCGGAGCGCCGCTGCTGGGCGCTGGCGCGTGTGGAGGCGGTCGCACCCGATTCACTCAAATACTTGAATCGCCTATCCGACCTGTTGTTCGTGCTCGCGCGTGTGCTTGCGCGTCACGAGTCGGGCAGCGAAGTGCTCTGGCGCCGAACGACCGCTTGAGCTCAAGCACGGCGCGGCGCCGCGCAGGCGGCGGCGATCAGGCGGCGGGCCAGCGGCCAATCGAAGGCCGGACCGGGATCGGTCTTGCGCCCCGGCGAGATATCGCTGTGGCCGACCAGGCGCGCGGGCGCGAGCGTCGGGATAGGCCGCGCACAGCGCCGCGACGACATCGGCAAGTGCTTGATATTGCGCGGCCTCGTAGGCAAGCGTATCGGTGCCTTCGAGCTCCATGCCGATCGAGAAATCGTTGCAGGCCTCGCGGCCGTTGTAGCTGGATTGTCCCGCGTGCCAGGCGCGCTCGTGAAGCTCACATATTGCGTGATCGTGCCGTCGCGGCCGGATGACAAGGTGCGAGGAGACGCGCAGCGGGCCACCTCGCGCGAAATAGGGATGCGCGTCGGCCGGCAGCGCGTTGGTGAACAGCCGGTCGATCCACGGACCGCCGAATTCTCCGGGCGGCAGGCTGATGCCATGCACGACGATCAGATCCGGCTCGACACCCGCCGGCCTCGAGTCGCAATTCGGGGAAGCGACTTGCCGCACGCCGCGCAGCAGTCCGCTCTCAGGGTCGACCTGCACTTGCGCATCCTCATGGACCAACCCGGCCGATAGCATATGCGACAATCAGCCGCATATGAACCGAGAGTTACGCGCGTGCGGCTGACCCGAGTCTACGTGGACGCCGCACTTGAGCCCCGGCAGCGTGATCGAGCTGCCATCCGCCGCCGCCGCGCATCTCGCCAAGGTGCTGCGCGCGCGCAGCGGCGATGAGCTCGTGCTGTTCGCCGGCGATGGCCGCGAGTTCGCCGCCACCGTCGAGAGCGTGCGCGGCTCGCGGGTGACCGCGGCGGTGGGCGAAGGCCGGCGAAGTCGACCGCGAGTCGCCGCTCGCGGTCACGCTCGTGCAATGCATACCGCGCGGCGATCGCATGGATTTCATCGTGCAAAAAGCCACCGAACTCGGCGTCGCGCGCATCGTTCCGGTCTTGAGCCGGCGCAGCGTGGTGCGTCTCGACGAGCCGCAGGCGGAATCCAAGGCCGCGCATTGGCGTGCGATCGCCGTCAACGCCTGCGAACAATGCGGCCGCAATCGCCTGCCGGTCATCGACGCTCCGCGGCAGTTGATCCGCTACTGGGAGATTCGCCGGCCGCGGGCCCGCGGCTGCTGCTCGAGCCGGAACTCGAATCGCGCGGCCGGCCGCCCCGAGGTCGGCGCGAAGGTGGAGGTCGCGGTCGGACCGGAGGGCGGCTTCGCCGCCGAAGAACTCGAGGCATTTCGCGTGTCGGGCTTCGGCGCGGTGAGACTGGGACCCCGCGATCCTGCGCACCGAGACGGCCGCGATCGCGGCGCTCGCTTGGCTGCAGAGCCGTTTCGGCGATCTCAAGGCTGTGACCGGCGATCAAGGCATCACCGAGGTTTCCTCGGCAATCATTTGCTCGAGACGCTCAAGGTCGGGTATCAGCGGCGTCTCGTTGACCATGCGGACCTGGCAAATCACCGGCGCACGCTCCGCAAAACTGCGCGACGGATCCGGCCGCACCACATCGGCATTGACGCGCACCAGCTGCGGGAATCCTTGAGTCAGCATGCCGAAATAGCCGCCCGGCAGCTGGCCGCTGGAGGCATGGAAAATCACGATTCTGCGTGCGGCTCGAAACGCTCGGCAGCGGCTGTCCGAACGCGCCTTCGAAGGACACCACCGGCACGCTGCGCCCGCCCCAGCTCACCAGGCCCACGTACCAGGGCGGCGCATTGGTCATTTCCGCGGGCGCTTGATAGCCGATGACCTCGGCGACGCAGGCGCGCGGCACGATCAGTCGCTCCCCCGCCAGGGGCACCAGCAAGCTGTAGAGCTCGTCGCGCAATTCGGACATGGATTCCTTACCGCGCGACGGCGCTGCGGCGATTGACCAGCGGCTCGATCGCATCGAGCAGCTGGCTTTCCTGATACGGCTTGCCGAGATAATCGTCCACGCCGAGCTCGATCGCGCGCGCGCGGTGCTTCTCGCTGACCCTCGAGGTGATCATGACGATCGGAATGTGCTTCAGGCGCGGATCGTTGCGCACATGCGCGGCGACCTCGTAGCCGTCCATGCGCGGCATTTCGATATCCAGCAGGATGATGTCGGGCAGGTTCTCCTGCAGCAGCGATACGGCGTCGACGCCGTCCTTCGCCGTCAACACGCGCATGCCATTGCGCTCGAGCAGGCGCTGCGTCACGCGGCGCACGGTGATCGAATCGTCCACGACCAGTGCGAAGGTGCGCCGGTCGCGCTGATCGAGCACCGCGGTCTCGGTGGGGCGCGCGCGCCACTCCGAGCGCACCAGCGAACCCATGTCGAGAATCAGGACGATGCGGCCGTCGCCCAGGATGGTGGCGCCCGCGATGCCGCGGATCCCGGAGATCTGCGGCCCTAAGGACTTGACCACGATTTCGCGGCTGCCGACCAGCTCATCGGTCACCAGCGCCGTCGAATGCTCGCCGGCACGGATCAGCACCACGGACATCGATACGTCCGCTTCGGGCAGGCGCGTGGCGCCGAAGCCGACGAAGGAACCCAGCTGTTGAAAGCGGTATTTCTGGCCGCCGTACTCGAACAGCGGCGCGTCCTTGCCCAGATGCCGGGCGACGATGTTGCGCGGCAGGCGTACCACGCCTTCCACGGTCGCCAGCGGCAGTGCATAGACTTCCTCCGCGACGCGCACGATCAGCGCCTGGCTGATGGCGAGCGTGAACGGCAGACGAATCGTGAAGCGCGATCCCTTGCCGGCGGTCGAATCGATGAACAGGCCGCCGCCGAGCTTTTTGACTTCGGTCGCGACGACATCCATGCCGACGCCGCGGCCTGCCGCCTGCGTGACGTGGCCGGCGGTGCTGAAGCCCGGCTCCAGGATGAGCTGCATGGCCTCCTCGTCCGTGAGCTTCGACTGGCCGTCGGTGAGGCCGAGCGCGACGGCCTTCTCGCGGATCAGCTTGACGTTGATGCCGCCGCCGTCATCGGCCACCACGATGACGACCTCCGCGCCGTCGCGCGTCAGGCTGACCGAAATGCGCCCGACATCCGGCTTGCCGAGCGCCGCGCGCTGTCCGGCGGCTCGATGCCGTGCACGACGGCGTTGCGCAGCATATGCTCGAGCGGCGCAACCATGCGCTCCAGCATCTGCCGATCGAGTTCCGCGGCCGCGCCTTGCACCACGAGTTCCGCCCGTTTGCCGGTATCGTTCGCCGCCTGCCGCACCAGACGCGTCAGCCGCTGCACATGGCGCTGGAACGGCACCATGCGCGTGCGCATCAGGCTGTTCTGCAGTTCGGTGATGATGCGCGCCTGCTGCGTCAGCAAGTTCTGCGCCTCGCGCGTCAAGGTCTCGAGCAGGCCTTGGATGCTGGCGACGTCGCCCGAAGTTTCCGCAAGCGCGCGTGAGAACTGCTGCAAGCGCCGAGTAGCGGTCGAGTTCGAGCGGATCGAAATCGTCGCGGCGCGGGCTCCTCGTCCTGATGCCGATGCAGTACCTGCGCCTCGGTCTCGATTTCCAGTCCGCGCAGCTGTTCCTTCAGGCGCGTGACGGTGCGCGCAAGCTCCGCCAGATTGAAATCGATGGAATTGACCTGCTGGTCGAGGCGCGCGCGGAAAATGCTCACTTCGCCGGCATTGTTGAGCATGGTATCGAGCAGATCGGCATCGACGCGCGCCATTTCCACCCGTTCCGCCGGCAGGGTCTCGCGTCCCGGCAAGATGGGCGCGCTGCTTATTTCGAGACTGGAGACCGAATCCTCGGCAATCGCGAGCGACGCCGACTCCTCGCGGCGCACGGCGCGGCGGGCGGACGCGGGGCGCGGTGGCTGCGGCAGCGGCCGGCGCGGCGGCGGCGGGTGCCGTGCGCGGTCGGCGGCGGCGCGGGCGCGGCGGCGGGCGCCGGCTGCCGGCGGCGCCTGCCCGAACTCAAGGCCGCGGATTTGCGCCAGCAATTCCGTGGCCGCCCGGCAGGTGCCCGTGCTGACCAGATCGCGCATGCGCGCGAGCTCATCGAGGCTCGCCTGCATGACCGCGTGAGCATGGTCGTCGCCCGCCACCGCGCCGCCGTCGATTTGGATCACCAAGGTCTCGAGCTCATGGCTCAAGTCGCCCATGGCAGTGATGCCCGCCATGCGCGCGCCGCCCTTGAGCGTATGCAGTTGACGCTGCAGCTCGGCGACCCGCTGCTTGTCCTTGCGATCGCGATTCCAAGCCGTCAGCGAGATCTCTGCGGCCTCCAGCAGCTCGGTCGCCTCCTCGCTGTAGATATTCGCGATTTCGTGATCGAACTCTTCCGCGGCTGGCTCGGCCGCGGGAGTCGCCATGCGCCGCGGGCGCAGCGACGGCGGCGGCGGCTGGCAGCCGCCGGCGTGCGCGGCCGCGGCGGCGGCCGAATCCGGCAGCTTCGGAACCATCGCCGAAGCGCTGGTATCGTTGGCGGCGCGCGCGATCCGCATCGAGTTCGGTTTCGAGCTCGGCAGCGCCCCAGCAACGCCGGCTGCTCGGCGAAGAAGGCGGTCGACTCGTTGATATGGGACACGACATTCTCGATGGCGCGTACCGCATCTGCCAAGGTCGCGAGGCCGGCGTCCGACAATCCGCGGCCGCTGTCGAAGACCTTGCGCATGAAGTGGTTGAGCGGCTCGGTGATGCGAATGCCATGGCGCGCCTCCGCCATCTTCGAACTGCCGCTCAAGGTATGGATGGCGCGGTATACGGACTCCGGCAGATCATGCGGCGCCGGCTGGCCGGTGCGCTTGCGCAGGTAGTCGCGGATCTCCGCCAGATGGCTCGAGGTTTCCTTGCTGTAGATCTCGTGCAGCTGCGGGTCCATGGCCGCTCGGGCGCTCGCGCTTCGGCGGGCACGATCCTCGGGCGCGAGCGCCGCTACCCACCTGCTCGGCCTCGCGGCCGTCGGCGTACGCGAACGCGCGCGCCATGATCGCATCGAGCGGCGCGCATTTGGGTCTGCCGGTTTCCAGCTGCTCCACCAATTGCGGCAGGGCCGCGACCGCGTTGCGCAGCAAGGTCATCATGCCCGGAGTGCGCGACAGGGTCTTATCGAT